>JAZSRY010000021.1:0-29968 GCA_045538735.1 Oscillospiraceae bacterium | reverse complement strand
CGCTTGGCCTCCGACTTGCGCCTTTTTGGATTATTTATTATTGCCGGGTTCGTCGAAACGGATTTCGGGGAAGTCGGCGGCGCAGTTGCGCTCGCCGCAGATGCGGTCGGTGCAGTTATTGCAGTGCAATGCTCTGTTGGTGCCTTCCCAGAAGCGCTCAGGGTGGAGCTGGAAGGTGATCTCCCAGATGACGAAGATTATAAGTGCCATCAGGCAAAGGCTCCAAGTGTAAACGCCGGGGACAAAAAGCAGGGGAGTGAACATCATAATATGGTCCCAGTTGAAGATGCGGCAGGTGGTGCAGCAGCGGTTTTTCATAAACCATACCCGGAAGGGGCACCAGAAAAGCACGCAGATAAGGTCGCAGACATAAAAAGCCACACTTATGAGAAGGAGCATTCTTCTGCCGATTATACCGGTGAAATAGAGAGTGCCGATGATGCCGTTGAGGACAATCCAGACCAAAGCCACAAGAATGGTGTCTTTGTTGGACTTAATTATGAAGCGGATAAATTTTTCGTCGCTGCGCAGCATATAATCCTTGAGGGGCTGGAAGGTGCGCTTGAGAAACTTCTGAGAGCCCGTGGGCCAGTATCTTTTGGCAGGGATAAGCTGCATTATCATATCCACCATCCAGACTACCCACATAATATGGAAAAAGCTGAGGCGGTCAAAGACATGGAAGCCGTGCATAATATCAAACTGCCGGGGCGCGAAAATAAGCAGCAGAGCGCTTATTACAAAAATCGCACAGCGGAATATAAAGCGCTTTTGATAAAGTCTTCGGAAATAGGAAATGAGCTTTTTTTCTTTCATTAACACAAATACCTTTGTTTTTTACTCCATATTATAATAACAGACTTACGGAACAATTCAAGAAAATTATTAAACTTTTTTTCTCGGACATTCTTCCCCAAAATTCGCGGCGGAACGGAAGCTATAATAGCGGAGTAATACCGATTCCCACGCAATATCGATAAGGAGATATAAATATGAAGAAAAAAAGAATGTTTTACATAGTCCCGCTTTTTGCGGCGCTGCTGCTTTTGGGCAGCTGCAATCTTTCCCAGCGCCCCAATGACCCCAGATCCAGCGGCACAGATATTTCCCATAGCTTCCCCGCTCAGATAACGGTCAGCGCGGAGCCTTATGCAGGACCCTCTGCAGGAGGATTTTATAACTCCTCCACAGGTGCTTTGCTGCGCCTTGACGGAGCGGGGGAATATGTCCTCTCAGCCTCGGGTTTATATGTGTCGGGGGCATATTCTGCCGCTGAAGATGAGCTGACTCTCTCAAGTGGAGGGGAGGAAGCGAGGCTTTACCCCAGCGCCGAGGGCTATGTGCTTTCGGGTATGGCGGGGATTTTTCTCCCCCTTGAGGAAAAGGGGAAGCTTTCGGATCTGGGAGTGATAGCCCAAAGCGACAGAGAATATATGGAGGAAAGCGGCGGAACCTACCGCCTCAGCGATTATACCCTTCAGCTGGCGCTGCGTTACCCCGCTGGGATGTCTGCTCCGGAAAATCTCGTTGCCGATGCGGTGGTGATATGGGATAAGGTCTCAAGCTACGTGACGGGCAGAAATGTCACGGAGCTTTATCAGGGGGATGCGGAGGATTTTATGTCCGATTATATGCAAAACTATGTGCTTCCGGATTTCCGCCTTCTTTACGGCAAGGAGGGCTCTTTCGACAGCCTTACTCCTCTCGACGAGGGCATTGCGGGGCGGATTGCCTCCTCGGAAGCTCTTATAAAATCGGAGGAGGAGAGCATATATGTCAAGTGCATAATGTATACCTCAACCTATTCCGACGGAACGGTGAATTATATATGCAAAAGCTTTTATGTGCCCGAGGGGGATCAGGACAGTCTGACCACCCTTACAAATTCCGTGGTTAATATGACGGCGGTGAGAAGAAAGTAGTTTGCACAGGGACAAAGCTGTGGTAAAATAAGAAAAAAGTCCAAGGAGTTTTGCCTGTGAAAAATTATGATATTCTCCTTTTCGACCTTGACGGAACTCTCACCGACCCGGGTCTCGGAATCACCAACGCGGTGATGTATTCTCTTGAAAAATTCGGCTTACCTGTGCCCCGGCGTCAGGAGCTTTATAAGATGATAGGCCCTCCCCTCACCTGGTCTTATCAGACCTATTTCGGCTTCTCCGAGGAAAAGAGCGTGGAGGCCGTGAAGTACTACCGCGAGCATTACGGCACGGTGGGACTTCTGGAAAACGAGGTTTATCCCGGGATAGGGGAGCTGCTGAAAGCCCTCCGCGCCGGGGGCAAGACCCTCTGCGTGGCAACCAGCAAGCCCGAAAAATACGCGGGCATAATTCTGGAGCATTTCGGCCTTGCGGAAAGCTTTCATTATATCTGCGGCGCCTCCTTTGACGGAAAGATAGGCACAAAGCACGAGGTCATCGAGTACGCTCTTGAGCGTATGGGCTCTCCCGAAAGAAGCCGCGTGCTTATGATAGGCGACAGGGAGCACGATATTCTGGGTGCCAAGGCGGCGGGGCTGGGCAGCCTCGGTGTGCTTTACGGCTATGGCGACAGAGCCGAGCTTGAAAAGGCGGGGGCGGATACCATCGTTGAAAGCGTGGAAGAGTTGGGTGAAGTGCTTCTTGGCTGAACTTGACAGGGCATAAGTTAAAAAGTATAATAAACAGGCACGGAACGGTTTTTCCGTGCCTGAATATTTGCCGGTGTGGCGGAACAGGCAGACGCAAGGGACTTAAAATCCCTCGGTGGCAACACTGTACCGGTTCGATCCCGGTCACCGGCACCACGAAACTAACCGTTGATGATACACTTTGTGTCATCGGCGGTTAGTTTTTTTCTATACAATATGCTTAGGCTAGGGGCAGGCCAAAGGGTTTGTGCTCTGAAAGTCGGCGGAAATATCATCGGCATTTTCAACAATAATACTTGCAAATTATTTGGTATAATGCTAGAATTTAAGATTGTGAGTAAAGATAACTATAACTTTTTATAAGAGAGGTCTGAGACCATTGAAAAACCTTAGAAATGTTGCAATAATCGCCCACGTTGACCACGGCAAGACCACCCTTGTTGACGAGATGCTCAAGCAGGGCGGCGTATACCGCGAAAATCAGGAGGTCCAGGACCGCGTTATGGACTCCGGAGACCTTGAGCGCGAGCGCGGAATCACTATCATGGCAAAAAACACCGCCGTCAACTACCGTGACGCAAAAATCAACATTGTTGACACCCCGGGTCACGCTGACTTCGGCGGCGAGGTTGAGCGTATTCTGAAGATGGTTAACGGTGTTATCCTTCTTGTTGACGCTGCCGAAGGTCCTATGCCCCAGACCCGCTTCGTTCTCAGCCGCGCACTGGAGCTTGGACACAGAGTTATCGTTGTTGTAAACAAGATTGACCGTCCCGATGCCCGCATCCTTGAGGTCATCGACGAGGTTCTTGAGCTTCTTATGGATCTGAACGCCACCGACGAGCAGCTGGATAGCCCCATGCTCTTCTGCTCCGGCCGTCAGGGCACCGCAAGCTACTCCCCCGATGCTGCAGGCACCGACCTTCAGCCCCTTTTCGACACCATTATGGAGTATATTCCCGCTCCCGATATGGACACCGAAAAGCCCTTCCAGATGCTTGTCAGCTCCATCGACTATAACGAATATGTGGGACGCATTGCCATCGGCCGCATCGAGCGCGGCACCATCCGCCAGAACGAGGAAATCGAAGTCAGCAACTATCACGACAGCGAGAGCGCTCCCGTGCGCGCAAAGGCAGTCAGCCTTTATGAGTTCGACGGTCTTGGCAAAGTTCCCGTCACCGAGGCTTCCGCAGGCAGCATCATTGCAATGAGCGGCATCGGCGATATCTCCATCGGCGACACCATCTGCGCCCGCGGCTTCAGCGAGCCCCTCCCCTTCGTGCAGATTTCCGCCCCCACCGTTGAGATGACCTTCTCCGTCAACGACAGCCCCTTCGCAGGCCGCGAGGGCAAGTTTGTCACCTCCCGCCAGATTCGAGAGCGTCTTTACCGCGAAACCCTCAAGGACGTTTCCCTCCGCGTCAGCGACATGGACGGTTCCACCGATTCCTTCAATGTTGCGGGCCGAGGCGAAATGAGCCTTTCCATCCTCATCGAGACTATGCGCCGCGAGGGCTATGAGCTTCAGGTTTCTCCTCCCCGTGTGCTTTATAAGGAGATTGACGGCGTCAACTGCGAGCCCATCGAGCGGGTTGTTGTTGACGTGCCTCAGGAATACGTGGGCTCCGTTATCGAAAAGCTGGGCGCCCGCAAGGGTGAAATGCTTGAAATGACCCCCGTGGGCAACCGTATGAAGGTAAGCTTCCTTGTTCCCTCCCGCGGACTTTTCGGCTACCGCAACGAGTTCCTCACCGCCACCAAGGGTGAGGGCATCATGGCCAGCGTCTTCGAGCGCTACGAGCCTTATAAGGGCGATATCGCCCGCCGCAGCTCCGGCTCCCTCATTGCCCACGAAACCGGCGAAAGCGTTGCCTACGGTCTGTTTAACAGCCAGGAGCGCGGCGCCCTCTTCATCGGTCCCGGCGTGCCTGTCTACGCAGGTATGGTAATCGGCGAATGCCCCAAGGCTGAGGACATCACCGTCAACGTCTGCCGCAGAAAGCAGCTCACCAATATGCGCGCATCCGGCTCCGACGAGGCTCTCCGCCTCATTCCTCCCCGCCAGATGAGCCTTGAGCAGTGCCTCGAGTTCCTTGCCGACGACGAGCTTCTTGAGGTCACCCCCAAGACCCTCCGCCTGCGCAAGAGCATACTGGACCACGGTCTGCGTATGAAGAGCGTACACGGCGGCAAAAACCGCTGCTGATAAAACAAAAAAACTCCCTCTTTCGAGGGAGTTTTTTTATCAGTAATAAAGTTGGCGGATGACCGCTTCGCACTGGCTGTAGTCCATGCCTGCGGTGATGGAGGGATGATAGAGCAGCTTGAGTATAAGCTCATCCACCGCCGTCATGGAGTAGTTGGAGTTGCTCCACTGGTTGATAAGGCTGTCATCGCGCAAGCTGGTGTCCTGCACGGCGCCGAGACCGTTATATATTTCCTCGCATATGATGGAGTCGCGGGCATCCTGAGGTATGTCCGTTCTCACAGAGATGGTCTCATAGTAAATCTGGTAGAGGCCGTCAAACCAGAAGGTGACGCCGCCCCAGCTTCCGATGAAGTCACTGCCCATGTGGCTTTCAAAATTGACCTGATCATAGAAATAAATCTCAAGGTCGCCCATGCTCTCCACGGGGTACATGCCGGGGAAGCCATCTATGGCGTTGACCTTGCTCACGAAGTCCGTTAAAACCTCCATGTCCCGCGCCGTGGGCTGACCGCCGACTGTGTAGTAGAAGGGCTCTGTCCACTTGCGGATGCGGGTGCCGTCTACCTTGTCGCCGAACTCGGTATCCAGACATACCTCGGCAAAATATGTTATCACATCTTCAACGCTGAGACCCTCTATGTAGAGAGAGGAATGCTCTCCGGGGGGAGGAGCAGCAGGGGTGGATACGGGAGGAGGCGTGGGCTCGGGGTCTATCGCGGGCACATCAATAGTAACCCTCTCTGCAAAGCCTGCAACGCGGCCTATGATAAGCGCCACATCTCCACGGCTGATTAAATCATCGGGGGCAAAAATGTGCTCCTCCGTGCCGCACATAATTCCGCAGCGGGCAAGGCGGTAAACGGCATCATAGTATTCATCGTCTTCGTTCATATCGGCGAAATAATCCGAGGGGATATTATTGACATCGGAAAATGTTACCCAGAAGAATATACGGTCAAGCATTATGGCAAGCTCGCCCCGTGTGATAAGCTTACAGACATCCTCGGGAAATTCAAGGTCAATTCCCTGCTCCGCAACATATTTGATATAGGGCTTATACCAAGGGGTCTCCTCGTACTGTACAGTCTCCTGACCCAGCAGATAGAGATCAGTACGGGAGATGGCGGTGAGCGCCTCCACCCAGCATATTGCTGTGTTTGGGCAGAATCTATCCTCGCTGCGACCTATCATAAATCCCGCATCCGCAGCAATGGAAATGGCCTCATAGCGGGAGTCTGCCACGCTCACATCAGCAAAGCGCGGGGCAGAGGCAAAGGCATTAAGCCCGAAGGAGCATATAAGTAAAAGGCATAAAATAAGGCTGATAATTCTTTTCATAGTGCAGCCCCCCTTTCATAGAGGAGATTATACTCCAAAAATCCGCTGCATACAATTAATTTGTTGTGAATTTTTCTGCGGGGAGCAGTGGGCGGATACCGCCCGTATAACGGGTGGTCAGCTCTGCCCTGTAAGGGTCTGGTATCAGCTGAGCCTTAAGACTCCAGAAGCGTATTCCTACCGCACACTTGGCCCCCTCTGACGAGGGGGCTGTCGAGCGCTTGCGCGAGACTGGGGGAGAGAATTAGTCTTAAGGTTTTCTCTCCCTCCGTCTTTTGCTTTGCAAAATCCACCTCCCTCGTCAGAGGGAGGCATACGCTGGGTTGGAACTACTCATAGGCATAGCCCGTGGTTGACGTTTTACAAGGCAAAAAAACACCCCGCCAAAATGGCGGGGTGCTTTGATATGTAATTACTTATTGGGAACGGAATCATCCTTCAGGATCCACTCATCAACATTGGTGATGGTAAAGTCGTTCTCGCCTATGCGGGCAACAACCTTCACGATACCTGCGTTGATGATCTGGCGGCGGCACATGGAGCAGCTGGTGGTGTCGTGGAGAAGCTCGCCGGTCTTGGCATCTCTGCCAACGAGGTACAAGGTTGCGCCAATCATGTCTCTGCGGGAGGCGGAGATGATTGCGTTTGCCTCGGCGTGGACGCTGCGGCAAAGCTCATATCGCTCGCCGGAGGGAATCTGGAGGGCTTCGCGGGCGCAGTAGCCCAGATCATTGCAGTTTTTGCGGCCGCGGGGGGCGCCGTTGTAACCGGTGGAGATGATTTCGTCGTTGCGGACGATGATAGCGCCGTATTTTCTGCGCATGCATGTGCTGCGCTCCTGAACGGCATCGGCAATTCCGAGGTAGTAATTTTCCTTGCTGGTTCTGTCCATGGCATAAACCCTCCGTCTTTTTGTTTTAAATATAGTAATAAAAAAGCGGGGGACTGTCAATAGAGAAAGCACCTGCAGCCTTTATAAGAAAGGTGCAGGTGCTTTTATTCTTATTCTCCGTCTCCTACCAGTCTGCCGCGGAACAGCAGGGTGATGCACCAGATGGCGGCAAGACCCACGAGGGTATAGATAACGCGGCTGACGGTGGCGGTCTGACCGCCGAAAATGTAGGCAACCAGGTCAAACCTGAAAAGACCCACAAGACCCCAGTTGAGGCCGCCGATAATGCTGAGAATAAGGGCGATGCGATCCATAAGCATGATTAATCCGCTCCTTTGGTTTTTGAATACATTCTTATGATGCACAAAAACGAAGCGTTTATGCAGAAAAATTTAATTAATCAATATTTTTGCTGAAAAGGCAGCCGCAGTAATCCTGTCGGTAAAGCCCCCACTCCTTGGAAAGGGCAATGCTGCGCTGATAGCCGCCGCGCTTTTTGAAGTCCGCAGGCAGCCATTTGAGCCCATAGCGGGTGGCAAATTCCTCCCCCAGGGCGTTTATTCTCTCCGCGTCCTTGTGGGGAGATACGGAAAGGGTGGTGCAGAAATATTCAAAGCCCAGCTTGGCGGCCACCCTGGCGGTCTCCTCTATGCGCAGGGCGAAGCAGCGGGTGCAGCGTCCGCCGCCCTCTTTTTCGTTTTCGTAGCCCCGGGCGACGGCGTCGAAAGCCTCGCCGTCATAGTCGCATTCGATAATCTTTGCCTTCACATGCTCCAGCACGCGGCGCTGATGCTCTTTTCGCAGCTCATATTCCTCACGGGGCTGGATGTTGGGGCCATAAAAAAGAACGCTTATGTCGAAAAACTCGCTGAGGTATTCCAAAACATAGCTGCTGCAGGGACCGCAGCAGCTATGAAGAAGCAATGTGGGTTTTTCGTCACCTAAAGCGGAGGTGATTGCGTCGGTTTTAAGCTGATAGTTGACCTTCTGCATCTCTCAGCCCTCGGCAGCGGAGGCTGCCTTTTCCGCGTTGTTGATGATGACATACTGGAAAATAAGGGAAGCGGCGCTGCAGCCGATGAACATAAGGGTCTCGGCGGCGGAGAGCTTATCCATCAGGGTGAAAATTCCAAAGTATGCAGCGCACTGGAGGAAGAATATGCAGCGGGCGGGCTTTGCCTTGCGGAAGGTGTAGGCAGCGATGTAGTAGAAGCCCAGCAAAATGGCGATTATGGCCAGAATGCGGGGTGCATAGGACCAGAGGATGGGGTTTTCGGAGACAAGGCGGTAGGCGGTGACCAGCCAGAAGCAGGCGAAGGCCACGGGAATGATAGTCGTTGCCATGGAGGAGGCGCCTTCCTGAAAAGCGTTTTTGCGCTGGCAGATGAAGGGGAAGCAAAGTCCGGCAAAAATTCCGAGAGCGCCGGTGATGCGCTGCATGGCGGGGAAGCGGGAGAAGTCGGAGGAGAACATATAGATGAGGCTTCCGATGACCATGAAGGCGGCAGCGGCGAAAAGGAGAAGTCTTATGGCAAAGCTGGGGAGGGCAAGGGCGCCGCTGGCCTCGCTGCTGCGGTTCAGCTTGCGGAGATATAAGCGCTCCTCAAGGAAAAAGAGAACCAGCACGAGAAGGGTGTATACCGTAACGGTTACGGAGATACCAGCGCCGGGTATGGCGAGACCCGCCTCGTCAAAACCGTTCAGATTCTGAAGCCAACGGAGGAAGAAGCCGAATATTCCCGCCACGAAGGAGGATATTGTTAAAGTGAAGGCGTTTTTTTGCATAATTTCAAAACCCTTTAATAATATAGTATCAAGTAAAAGTACAGAATATTTTATACCCCTTGGCTCTTTCCGTCAAGTGATTTGGAGGTTCGGACTTGAAACGCGCCATTGCCCTCGCCCTTTTGCTCCTTGTTTTTGTCCTGCTTGTGCCGAAGCTGGTGAGGGAAGAAACCGAAGCCGGGAGGATTTTACCGGTAGAAAAACAGGAATTTGCCGAAGCGGAGGATCTGAAGCTTGAGGTCAGTCCCGAGGATTTCAGAAAAAGCATCCTGCGCATTTGCCCCGATGCTGTCCTGGAGGAAAACCCATCCCAGTGGCTTGGGCAGGCGAAGCGCGGAGAGAGCGTGATCGTGGGCGGGCGGGAGATAAGCGCCATGACAATGAATCAAATATTTCTGCTGGGCAGCAGAGATTTTCAGCTTCGTTGGACGGGAGAAAGTTTTCTGTTCGAGATAAACGCTGTTGACAAAACATACAGCGAGGCGTAGTATAAGGTCACAACTTGATAGACGGGGAGCTGGATTTTTCCGGCTGAGATGAAGGTAATTGAGCCTGAAGACCCTTGAACCTGATACGGGTAATGCCGGCGTAGGAAAACGATGATGTCCGTAGGCTTGCTATCCGCACCTGCGGACATTTCGTTTTCTCTGGGCCTGAGCTGTATGGTGAGAATTCGCTCTAATGAGTTCAAATTTTTGAGCGCATATATGAAGGCAGAGCAAGGCGGCGACTTGCAGATGGGCTTTGTGCCCTTCAAAAGTCGGCAACGAAGCAATGCCAATGTATATGCTCTCAAAAACGAATGCGAGCCATATAGCGCAGGCCCCCAATAAGAAAGGAGAAAACAAAAATGAAAAACCAAAAACTCAAAATTCTTGCCGAGGGCGCAATCCTCACCGCTCTTGCACTTGTCCTCAGCTACATAAAAATACCCATCGGCCTGGGCTTCGGTGGCTTTGGAGGCAGCGTTGACCTTGTTATGATACCCCTTATCGTGTATGCCATCCGCCGCGGCTGCCTGCCGGGGCTGGCAGCAGGTCTTGTTTTCGGCACGCTGAAATTCTTCCTTGCAGGCGGCGTTGCCGTAAACTGGCAGAGCATGCTGCTGGACTACTCCCTTGCCTATATGTTCGTGGGCTTTGCGGGTCTTGTGCCTCAGATGCGCGGACGCCTTCCCCTTGCCGCATTCGTGGGCTGCGCCGCAAGATTTATCATTCACTACATAAGCGGCGTGACAATCTATGCTCAGTATATGCCCGAGGAGTTTATGAATCTCACTATGATTTCCCCCGCCATCTATTCTCTCCTCTATAACGGCACCTATATGCTGCCCAATACCATCCTTGCCGTGGCAATCTGCGCCCTGCTGAAAAAGCCCTTGGAAAAGATAAAACTTTGAAAAAATAAAGAAAAAAAGCGTCGGCCTGATTTTAGGACCGATGCTTTTTGCATATGGGCGAACATTTAAATCCTCCCCTCGTGATATTGTCCCACGCACCACCCGTAGGGCGGGATGACCACATCCCGTCCTGCGAAAACAGCACGGGGCACAATCCCGGTGGCACCGAACAGGTGCCATGGCGCAGCAGCGTCCTGAGCGGAAGGCGAGGTGTGCACGCTAAGGTTTAGACTCTGATTATGTGGCGCAAAGCTCTTTCTCGCTCTGCGCCGAGGGGTGTTTCCAAAGAGGGGGCACTCCTCGCCCCCTCTTTGGTGGACTTTTCTTTCCATATTCTTTTCGGTCATACGAAAAGAATATGGCCGTCGGAGACAATTGCCTCCCTTTTCGCAGCGTGGTTGCTGCGGTGGTAGGCTAAAAACATGCCACTGGCATGTTTTCTTAACGCCCCGACAAGGCCGTCCCGATTCGTCGGTAGCTACCAAAAAAGGACACACCTGATGGTGTGCGGAAAACCCGGAATTTCGCCTGAAGGCGAAGATTCCCGCCGCGCTGTCGGTGAGCAAGCTCCCCACAGCTTTTGGCGGGAATGCGAACCGGGCTCTGTGCCTACGGCACATAGCCGGTCCTCCCAAGGACGATAGTTTTAAAAAAGGACACACCTGATGGTGTGTTTTTTTTTGGAGGTGCCACCCGGAATCGGACCGGGGAATCGCGGATTTGCAGTCCGCTGCCTTACCGCTTGGCTATGGCGCCATATACGCGATTTGCTCCAAATTCTTGGAGCAAATCGGCTTTTTTATGGAGCGGCTGACGAGGCTCGAACTCGCTACCTCCACCTTGGCAAGGTGGCGCTCTACCGGATGAGCTACAGCCGCAAATGGTGCCTCAGGCCAGAGTCGAACTGGCGACACGCGGATTTTCAGTCCGCTGCTCTACCAACTGAGCTACCGAGGCAAATTTATGGTGGGGACAATTGGACTCGAACCAATGACCCCCTGCTTGTAAGGCAGGTGCTCTAACCAGCTGAGCTATGCCCCCAAAACACGCCTTCTTAAACAGCGCTTTGTCATTATACTAAAGGCAAAGCGCTTTGTCAAGAGCGAATTTTTATTTTTCTGCAAAATCTTTCTTTTTTAAAATCAGCGATTTTTCCGTGGAAAAAACGGAGAAAATGCACATTGCTATCAAAACGGCGAACCAGAAAACCATGGCTCCGTTCCAGCTGCCGCTCATATCGAATATTCTGCCCATAAGCACGGGTCCCACGGCTGCGAAGATATAGCCGCCGCACTGGGTGAAGCCGGATATGGCCGAGGCCTCCGCGGGGGAGGCACTGCGGGCGGAGAAAAGGAAGATGCAGGCGCTGAAGCCCGTACCGATGCCCAGAGCCAGCAGCACGACGCCCGGCAGGAACAAGACTGTTGTGCCGCGGCTTAAAAAGAAGAAGACCGCACCCGAGACATAGCAGAGATTGCAGATGCAGACTATCCATCTCCAGGACATTTTTTCCATAAAAATCGGAACAAGCAGAGTGGTGCTCAGGCTTATGACCTGTATAACCGTGCTGACAAGTGCGGCATCAGCGGCACTCATTCCCCACCACTGCAAAATGGAAGGCATCCATGCAGAAGTGCAGTAAAAGAGCATGGACTGGGTGCCCATATAACCCAGCAGCATCCAGGCCTTCCATGAGCCCATCATTTTCAGCATAAGTCCCTTTTCCTTTGCACCTGTGCCTCCGCGGTTGATTTCCAGACGGGACTGCTTCGCCCAGAGTATTATGGCCGCAAGGGCTGCGATTGACCACATAGCCAGAACACCCCGCCAACCTATGAAGCCGGTGAGGGGGACATTTATTCCCATGCACATTGCGGTGGTGACGCTCATGGTGGTGGTGTAAAGAGCGCTTACAAGACCCACGTGATTGGGGAAGCGAAGCTTTATGAGGCCAATCATAAGGCTGTTCATAATTCCCACACCGATGGCCATCAGGGCTGTGCCCGCAAAAAGACCGAAGGCGCCGAACAAAGCACGCAGACCAACGCCGATGAAAATGAACACAAGGGCGGCTTCCAGCATTTTTCCTATGGAAAAGCGCTGGCTGAGTACGGAGGCGATGGGGCATACAATGGCAAAGACAATAAGAGGTATGGTGGTTATCATACCCGCGGCAGCGCCGTTAAGCCCCAAGTCTGCCTGAATCATATCAACAATGGTGCCTACTCCCGTGTAGCAGGCTCTCATATTTGCAGAAAGCAGGATGACAAGGAGCAACAAAGAAATGTTAAGTCCGTTTTTCTTGCTCATATTCATCCTGCTTTCTTTAGCCTGAACGATACAACCCAAAACCCGCACCACGTGGCGGATTTTAGCGCCAGACTTCATTTTATTCTTTGATGGGTTACGACCCATCTGCATAATTCAATTTTGCCTGACACAAAAATCCGCGCCCGTGATGTCGAAGATTTTTGAGCAAACATGCCGTAGGGGCGATTCACGCTCTTGACCGTTTTGTACAAGTGCGGCAGTTCCAACGGATGTGTTCTCAAAAACGGGTTTGGATTATATCGATCAGGCTCTTATATTGTTTTTAAATAAGGCCTCTGATATCCTCGGGAGTGAAGACATATGTTCTGTCGCAGAACTGGCAGCCCACCTCCGTGTCGCTGCCCTGCTGAGCAATTTCCTCAAGGGCGGCGGCGCCCACGCTTCTGAGGGCTTCGGAAACGCGCTCTCTGGAGCAGTAGCAGCGGTATTCAACCTGACTCTCCTCCAGAATGCGGGGCTCCAGACCCTTAAGCACCTGTGCCATTATCTCCTCCATGCCGTCCTCATCCAGAATGGTGGTGAGCTGGTCCATAAAGAAGATGTTGTCCTCCAGCTTTTCGATAAGCCCCTCGGGGGCGCCGGGCATAAGCTGAACGATAAAGCCGCCTGCGGCGCGGATGGAACAATCGGTGTCCACCAATACGCCGAGACCGCAGGCTGCGGGAATCTGCTCGCTCTCCACATAGTAGGCGGAGAAGTCCTCAGCGATCTCGCCGGATATGAGATTGACGCTGCCAACATAAGGCTCTCTGAGACCTATATCCTTGCTGACGGTGAGAGTGCCGTCGCAGCCAACAGCGCCGCCCACGTTCAGCTTTCCGTCGCTGCGGAGAGGGAGGTCGACGGTGGGCTCATCCACATAGCCGCGGACATTGCCCTCGCAGTCGGCAACGGCAAGGATGCTGCCGATGGGACCGCCGCCGTTTATGCGTACGGTGACAGCGGCGTCAGCCTCTTTCATCATATTGCCCATAAGGCTTGCGGCGCAGAGGGTGCGGCCGAGGGCTGCGGAGGCGGTGGGGCTGAGACCGTGAATCTGTCTTGCCCTTTCCACTATGTCGCGGGCCTCTATAACCGCGATTTTAATAAAATCATCGCCTGCAACGGCGCGTATTATCTTTCCCATTTCCAAATTCCTTTCAATGCGCGGTGTTGGTAGCCGCTATATAAAGTCTGCCCATCTCGCTCTGAGGTCCGTCGGTGATGAGGCGCACATCGGTAAAGCCGATCTTTTCAAGCAGGCAGATCAACTCTTCCGGCTCGTGGACATATTCCACATGCTCCTCGCTTTCCCGATCCCAAAGCTTGCCCTTGCGGCGGAAAATATCCATTCCGTAGAAAAGAGCCTGCTCCTCTTCGTCAAACTCCGCCCTCCAGAGGCAGAGCATATCCTCGTCCTCGTCCACAAAGGTGCCGCCGTCAAGGCTCCTCAGCCTTTCGGGGGAGTGAAAATCGAAGGCCAGCTTTCCCTGGGGCTCGATGAAAAGATGGAGGCGGCGGAAAAGCTCGGGCAGCTCCTCGGGAGTGAGGTAGTTCATTCCGTCCAAAGAGCAGTAAGCGCCCTCCACCGTGCCGAACAAATCCAGCTCCGAAGCCTCCTGGCAGAGGAATATGGGCTTGATGCCCCCCTCGAAATCCTGAAGCTTGGCGGCGGCAACGCTGAGCATCTCTTCAGAGAGGTCAACTCCAATCATCTCGTGACCTCTTTCGGCCATAAGATAGGTGAGGGTGCCCGTGCCGCAGCACAAATCCAGGAGGGTAAGGCTTTGCCTACCCTCCCGAATCAGAAGCTTTTCATAATAATCGGCAAAGGCCTCGTAGGGCACATCGCCTGTGAGTGCGTCATAGCTGGAAGCGAGGGGACCGTAGGACTCCATCACTTTCCGTCCTTTCCGGGGATGAGACCCAGACGCTCAAAGACTACGGTGTAACCGTCGTTTCCGTACTGAAGGGAGCGGTTTACGCGGCTGATGGTGGCGCTGGAAGCTCCGGTCTGCTCAAGAATGTCGTTATATATGAGACCCTGCTCAAGCAGTACGGCAACCTGAAAACGCTGCTCCATAGCCTGCAGCTCGGAAACGGTGCAGAGGTCATCGAAAAACTTAATGCACTCGTCAACGTTTTCCAGCGCAAGAATTGCCTTGTACATATCTTCGTTGCGAGGTTTTCTGTTACGTTTGTTCATTTGGTATTCTCCTTTGGCGGGCTGTTCCGCCGTTTATTACACTGACATTTTATAGCATTAAAGTGTAAAAGTAAAGACCTATTTTCTGATTTACAAATAATTTGGAATAGTGTATAATGAAAGGGCATTCAAAGTGTGCGATATAGCAAGGTGTTTGTGTAATTTTTCTTGACATTCCACTATATGTAAGGTGTAGGCTGAGTATAGAATTATTAAAGGAGGCAGCTTTCTGATGATGATAACAATCTGGGCGGTTGCAATAGTTGTGTTTCTCGTGATAGAGGCTCTGACCGTGGGCATTGCATCTATTTGGTTTGCTTTGGGAAGTATCTGCGCTCTTATAGCCGCCCTGCTTGGCGCTCCCGAGTGGCTGCAGGTGGCATGGTTCGTGGTGGTCAGCGTCGTGACATTGATATTCACAAGACCTGTTGTCAAAAAGTATGTCCACAGCAAAAGACAGCCCACCAATGCCGACCGCGTAATCGGCATGAAGGCCACCGTCCGCGAGGATATAGATAATCTTGCGGCAACGGGCAGCGTTATGGTGGACGGCAAGGAGTGGACGGCAAGAAGCTCCGGCGGCGAAACCATTACCGGCGGCAGCGTGGTAAGAGTGATGGCCATTGAAGGCGTAAAGCTTATCGTGGAACCCTTTGCAGAATAAAAAAGATTGAGTAAGTTATATTAATTTATAAAAAGGAGGACATGTTATGGGCAAAATTATTGTTCCCATCGTAGTTGTTGTTATTATTCTCATTATTCTTATCAGGAATATTCGGGTGGTACAGCAGGCAAGAGCCTATGTTATCGAGCGCCTGGGTGCCTATTCCGCAACCTGGACCGTAGGTCTCCACTTCAAGATTCCCTTCTTCGAGAGAGTTGCAAAGGTTGTCTCCCTCAAGGAGCAGGTTGCCGACTTCCCTCCCCAGCCCGTTATCACCAAGGATAACGTCACCATGCAGATAGACACCGTTATCTACTTCCAGATAACCGACCCCAAGCTCTATACCTACGGCATTGAGCACCCCATCGTTGCCATTGAAAATCTGGCAGCCACCACTCTCCGTAACATCATCGGTGACCTGGAGCTTGACCAGTGCCTCACCAGCCGCGACATTATCAACAGCAAGATGCGCTCCATCCTTGACGAAGCCACCGACCCCTGGGGCATCAAGGTCAACCGCGTTGAGCTGAAGAACATTCTGCCTCCCAAGGAGATTCAGAACGCCATGGAGAAGCAGATGAAGGCAGAGCGCGAACGCCGCGAAGCCATCCTCCGCGCAGAAGGCGAGAAGAAGAGCGCCATCCTCACTGCCGAAGGCGAAAGAGAGTCCGCAATTCTCCGCGCAGACGCAGCAAAGCAGGCTCAGGTTCTTGAAGCAGAAGGTGCCCGCCAGGCAAGAATCCTTGCAGCAGAGGCAGAGGCAGAAGCCATCCTCAAGGTTCAGGAAGCAACTGCAGAAGGTATCCGCCGCATCAACGCTGCCGATCCCGGCGATGCATTCCTGAAGATAAGAGCTCTCGAGGCTTTTGCAGCAGCCGCCAACGGCCGCGCAACCAAGATTATCATTCCCAGCGAGATTCAGTCAATTGCAGGTCTTGCAGAGGGCATCGTGGAAACCGTCCGCGTCCCCCAGAAGGCAGCCGAAAAGAAAGACTGATAAAGCTTTGAAAACTCAAAAGGCGCAGCTGCGGCTGCGCCTTTTTTATGCCCTTGAAAAAAAGGGAGTTTTTATATATAATAAGTGCCATCAATCAACATGGAGGAAATTTCATGGCAAAAACGAAAAAGAAGAATAAGGGTCTTATAGTGCTCCTTATTATCATTCTCATTATCTTGCTTTTCGCGGCGGCATTCATCGTTGTTCAGCGCAACTACGCCATGATTAACGGCGCCCCCGTTTCAAGAGACGAGACATATATCGATCTTCGCGGCTCCGAAAGTCTGGATATGGAAGCTCTTGCGAAGCTCGAAAATCCCGAAACCATTGATATCAGAGAAAGCGCTCTGGGTATTGATGACTACGAAGCCATAAAGGCAGCTTTCCCCGCCTGCGAGATTTTGTGGGAAGTCCCCTTTGCGGGCGGACGCTATGCCCCCGAAACCGACAGCTTTGTGCTCAGCGCCCTCAGCGCCGAGGATAAGGAAGCCCTCAGCTATTTCCCCGCCCTCAAGGAGCTTGACCTTCGCGAGGCTGATATGAGCGCTGAGGATATAGCCGCTTTGCAGAGCGCTTATCCCACCTGCCATATTCTCTGGACCGTTAAGGTCTGCGAGGGACTTGCCCTTGAAAACGAGGCAACTGCTGTCGCCCTTGCCGACAGCGCTCAGCTGCAGGCTCTTGCTGCCGCCGCTGCCAATCTCAGCCTTATAAGCGAGATAAAGGTGGATTACCCCAACATAGCAAAGAGCGACTACGATGCTCTTGCCGCCGCCTTCCCTGAGGCAAACATAGAATACAGCATAGTCATCGGCGGAGAGGAGATTTCTCCCGACACCGCAAAGCTGGATTTCTCCGGCTGCAGCTATGAGGAAGCTCTGGAGGCAGCAAAGCTTCTGGAGATGCTCCCCAATGTCACAGAGCTTGAGCTTATGACCGCTGACGGCAGCAGCCCCTTCAGCCTTGATAATGTTATCGGCATTCAGGAGGCCTGCCCCCAGCTGAAGATTAACTACAGCTTCGAACTTTTCGGAGAGAGCGTCAACACCGGTACCACTACGCGCCTTGAGTACTACGATACTGAGATCGGCGATGCGGGTCTTGATACCTTCCGCAAGGTTCTCCCCCTCATGCACGGCCTTGAGTATCTTCGCTTTGACGGCTGCGGTACCAGCGACGAGGCTGTGGCTCAGCTGAAAGACGAGTTCCCCGAAGTCAAAATTGTATGGCTTGTCAAGATCGGTGTTATCAGCATTTATACCGATACCCTGCGCCTTTGGGTCAATGACGGCTTTTTCACAAGCGAGCTTTGGAAGCTGAAATACTGCACCGATGTGAGATATATCGACTTTGGCCACGCTGTTGCGGTTACCGATGTTGAGTGGGCAAGATATATGCCCGATCTTGAGGTCTGCATAGTTGCAATGACAGCCATCACTGATATTTCTCCTCTTGCGGAGTGCAAGAAGCTGGAGTTCCTTGAGATATTCACCAACGATGTATCTGACCTGAGCCCCCTTGCTGAGCTTGAAAATCTTGAATACCTGAACATCAGCAATATGCCCATCACGGACATCAGTCCCATATTCGGTCTCGATAAGCTGAAGATGGTCAACTGCAATATGTGCCAGAGCATTTCTCAGGATCAGATAGACGAATTCAAGGCTCTCCACCCCGATACCATATTCAACTATGTCTGGTTCGAAAATCCCAAGGGAAGCGGCTGGAACTTTGATTCCAACGAAAACCCCACCGAGCGCTATCAGCTGCTCCGCAGGCAGATTGGTTATGACGGCTCCGCAAATCCTCCCGGATATCTCACCGAGCCCATTGAATAAAATTTTTGAAAAAGAGGACGCTTTTGCGTCCTCTTTTCGGCTTGAAATAGGGAGAAAATTTGTATACAATAAGTGGTAATAATCACTGCAGCAGCCCGGAGGTTTGAGATGGAAAAGACAAAGAGAAAAAGCAAGGCTCTTATTTGGATTCTTGCAGCTCTCGTTATTATAATAATTGTTGCCGCGCTTATTGTTTTTCAGAGATACACCTTTTTGAACGGAGAGCTCGTTTCAAGAGACGAAGCTTATATTGACCTCAACGGCACGGGTCAGGCGGATGTTTCCGAACTTGCGGGCTTTAACGCCCCCGAAATGATGGACCTTAGGGGCACCGAGGTGAGCGCTGAGGAAATATCTGAGCTGCAGAGCACATATCCCGATTGCCGCATTCTCTGGACAGTAAGGGTTTGCGAGGGCTTGGAGCTTGAAAACGAGGCCACTGCCGTTACCCTCGCGGACGGCGCACAGGCGCAGGCTCTTGCCGCCGCTGCCGCCAATCTCAGCCTCATAGACGAGATAAAGGTGGACTATCCCAACATAGCCAAAAGCGACTATGATGTTCTCGCCGCCGCCTTCCCCGCCGCGGAGATAGAATACAGCGTTGAAATACGGGGAGAGGAGATTCCCCTCCACACCGAAAAGCTGGATTTTTCCGCCTTCAGCTATGAAGAAGTTATGGAGTCCGCGGAGCTTATCAAAATGCTGCCCAAGCTAACTGACATAGAGCTTATGGACGCAGAGGGCACAAGCCCCTTCAGCCTTGATGAGGTCATTGCAATTCAGGAGGCCTGCCCCGAAATAAAGCTCAACTACTGCTTTGAGCTTTTCGGCATGGAGGTAAGCACCGCAACAGAGCGCCTTGAGTACTATAAGACCGAGATTGGCGATGAGGGACTTGAAACCTTCCGCAAGGTCATCCCCATCATGCACGGACTTAAATATCTCCGCTTCGACAACTGCGGAACTTCCGATGACGCGGTTGCTCAGCTCAGGGAGGATTTTCCCGAGGTAAAGGTTGTTTGGCTTTTGACGGTTGGAAAAGCTCAATTTTATACCGATACAATACGCATAAGAGTCAACTTCAACTTCCTTAAGGAAGAGGTGTGGAAGCTGAAATACTGCACCGATGTCAAGTATATCGACTGCGGACATCTGCTGCAGATTTTCGATGTGGAGTGGGCGAGATATATGCCCAATCTGGAGGTCTGCATTGTTGCCTTGACCAATGTTAAGGATATAAGCCCCCTTGCCGAATGCAAAAACCTTGAATTCTTGGAGATATTCTCAAACGACATACATGATATAAGCGCCCTCGCCGAGTGCGAAAATCTGCAGTATCTGAATATAAGCAACATTCCCATAGACGATATAACTGCCATTTACGGCCTCGATAAGCTTGTAAAGGTAAACTGCAACATGGTTCGCGATGTTCCTCAGGAGCAGGTTGATGAGTTCCGCCGCCTCCATCCCGACACTATATTCAATTTCTACCGCTACGCAGGTCCTACGGAAACCAACTGGAGAATCGGCGGCGAAAACGGCACTTATTATAATGAGCGCTATGCTCTCCTCCGTGAGCAGATGGGCTATGATGACTACT
Organism: Oscillospiraceae bacterium; assembly: GCA_045538735.1. GTDB lineage: Bacteria > Bacillota > Clostridia > Oscillospirales > Oscillospiraceae > SIG459. The sequence continues at coordinate 10,095 of JAZSRY010000021.1, read as the reverse complement.
TCATCGCCCCTTACGGATATCTCCCCGCACCCCTTGAATAAAATAAGAAACCCGGAGTTCAGACCAAAACTCCGGGTTTTTATTATACATTTATGGGAGGAATCTTGCCGCCATTGGCTTTTTCCATCTCCACCCAACGAGCCATGCGAGAGGCCATAAGAGCCTTATTTTCCTCGTCATCCTGCAGGGCGGGGAGCTTCCAGGGCATCTCCTTTATGGCGATGCAGACCTCGTCTATCTTCTGATAGGGGATGGATATGATGTGCAGCCCCTTGGGGTAAACCTTGCGGCGTGCCATTCCGTGGTGAAGTCCCGTGACGGTGTGGTTCACCTTGCCGCTGAGATAGGGATAAACATAGGTCCAGCTGCAGCTGAGGACGGCGCTTGTTTTGCTCTCCCAGAAGTCGCCTGAGATATAGCTTGTGGCGCGCATAACTATGTCCGCCTGCTCTGTGTCCGCAACAACGATGAGAAGGTCGGGGTCAAAATCGCACTTTGCCAGAGGACAGAAAATAACGAAGTTGACGCTGCCCTGAACAAGGGTGGGCATCTCGTTGTGAATGCGTGCGTTAGGTGCCTGGGTGCGGTAAATGCCGAAATCCATACCAGCCTGACCGCTTGCGGCAAAAGGCTGCTTGGGAAGCATTCCGAGAGCCAGTCTGCCGTGGCAGTTGTCGTTGTCAACGTCGATATAAAAGCTCTCGCCCTTGTCCTGACAAAGCTTGAGAAACTGGCAGAAGGAGAGAACTTCGTCGGCCTGCGGTATGCCATCAGGGCGGGCAAAGCAGAATTTCAAAGCCACGGGCTGATAAGTGCAGCCCAGATCGGCAAATGCCTTTTTAGCTGCGCTGTCTATCATTTGTTATCTCCCCCGTCCTGTCTCTGGGGCAGGAACTTCCAATGATATTCGTAGTATATCTGAGGAATAATCTTTGCAATGTAAAAGGCGGCAAGGGCGCCGATGGTGCCTGCAACAAAGCCGCCGAGAACATCGGTGAAATAGTGAACGCCAAGATAGATGCGGCTGAGACCCATAGCCAGAGCAAAGATGATGGCGGGCCAGCTCTTGCGTTTTTTGGTGGCGAAGAAAAGGCCAAGGGCGGCTGCGGTGGCGGCTGTGGTGTGGCCGGAGGGGAAGGAGAAGTCGCTTTCCGTGTGCTGACCAACCAAAGACCAAAGCTGATGATAAATGCTGCCCTCATGGGTGTAGGGACGGGGACGGTAAACCAAAGGCTTGAATACAACATTGGTGAGCAGCGCGCCTATGCCAAGCGCCAGCAGCATAACTGTGCCAACGCGGCGGGTGCGGGGGAAGAGCATGAGAGCAAGGCTCAGTGCGATGAGGATGGCGCCGCCCTTGCCCATAAGGTCCATAAAGTGGGAGAAGGGGGTGAAAAAGCCTCCCGCCAAGTCATAAAGCTGTGCAACAGCGCCGGTGACGGCGGCGTCAAGTCCCGCGCAGGCGGTGTTAAGCCATGCGGCTATAGCAGTAAGTTCCATAAAATTCCCTCTTATTTTTATTTATTCAGATGGCGCTTCATAGCCTCGAAGGAAGCGTCGGAGATGGCGTGCTCCATCTTGCAGGCGTCCTCTGCGGCGGTCTCCTCGTCAACTCCGATGGAGACAAGGAAATTTTTGAGCAGCTCGTGGCGGGCATAAATCTTTTCGGCAATATCGATGCCTGCCTCGGTGAGGGCGAGATAACCCTCGGGGCTGACGGTCACATAGCCTCCCTGCTTGAGAATACCCAGAGCGCGGCTTACGCTGGGCTTTGAAAAGCCCATGCGCTCACCAACATCGATAGCCCTTACATTGGGGTTCTCTCTGGTGAGGACATATATGGTTTCGATATACATTTCTCCCGATTCGTGCAGGTGCATTGCCATACCTCCCGTCAATGGCCTTTGAATGGGGGGATTATATCATATATAGCCCGCCTTTTCAAGGGCGTAGGCTCCGGCAAAACAAAAAGCCCGCCGGACTTTCCGACGGGCTTTTTGGAGCTGGTGGCGTGACTCGAACACGTGACCTTCTCATTACGAGTGAGATGCTCTACCGACTGAGCTACACCAGCATATTCACGAGTGGGGATTATATCATAAGAGCCTTTCAAAGTCAACTGCGACACCGCTGGGGTGGAGTGATTACTATTTGTAATAAGCGTAATTCTTCCATATTCGCCAAAATGCGACAGTGTTTGTCAATATGTTTATTTGCACAAAGATTTGACGAAATAATCTGAAAAAACTCGGCCTTTGTAGATTTTATCAAAGCTGAAATATAAAAATAATATTAGTTATGCTTTACATAAGAGCATAAAATAAGACCCTTGCCAGTGAGTTATCAACACTTTCCACAAGTTTGTCAACAAGGAAAAAATCAAGGCAAATCAATGCTTTGGGAAGATTTTTCCAGCTTTTTACAATCTGCGCAAATGAGTTTTGCCCTTGATAAAAAAGAGTTTTTGAGTTTGCATAATGAAAGCTTTGGCTTTTTCCTGCAAGGAGCATATTGCATAAAGAAGCAGAGGGCATCCCCTCTGCTTCAAAGCTTTTTTTTACTTTTCTTCTTTGGTGAAGTAGCCGCTCTCGCGCATGGACACATATTCGTCTCCGCTGACGATAATATGGTCAACAAGGCATACGCCGATGCTGGCAAGGGTGTTCTCAATGAGCTTGGTGGCAGATGCGTCCGCGCGGGAAGGCAGAGCCACATCGCTCAGGTGGTTGTGGGCAAGGATCATATATGCGCAGTTATCTCTGATGGCGATTTCCACGATTTGACGGGCGGAAAACTCAACCCGATTGATCATACCGCTTGCAAGCTGATGGCAGTGAATAATGCCGCCTGCGCTGTTTATGCTCAGGGCAAAGGCAAGCTCGTCCTTCGCGTAGGCAAAAAGGGGTTTGAGATATTCTCCCGCGGCCTCTGTGCTGCGGAGAACATTTCTGCCTCCGCTTTTTTCGGCGCTGAGATAGCGGGCATTGATCTCGCTGACGAGGCGAATAAGCATAGCCGCATTTTCACCCACGCCCTCAACAAGCTTCAGCTCACTTATATCGGCCTCCATAACGGCCTTGAAAGAGCCGAAGCGCTTTAAGAGTCTGTGGGCGATCTCGTTGGTGTTGCAGCGTGGAAGGGCGTAGAAAAGGAGAAGCTCAATTGCCTCAACATCGCTGAAGGCTTTCAGAGCGTTTTCGCGAAAACGCTTTTTGAGTCTGTCGCGGTGGCCTTTGTGAAGGTTTTCGTCCATCATCTGCCACCCACTTGGTCAAGATCCATGCTGGCATAGGCGTTCAGGTCGCTGCCTGCAATATTGCCCGCCAGATATTCATAGTAGGCCTGAGCACCAACCATAGCGCCGTTATCTCCGCAAAGGCGAAGGGGGGGCACAAAAAGCTCCAGCCCCGCTTTTTTCGCGGCCTTCTCGAAATCGCTGCGGATGCGGCTGTTGGCGGCAACGCCGCCTGCAACAACAAGCTTATCGTAGCCAAGCTCCTTTGCCGCGGCAATGGTGCGGGGAACAAGGCTGTCGCTGACGGCTTTGGAGAAGCTTGCGCAGAGGGAGGGCTTGTCCAGCTCCTCGCCCTTCTGCTGAGCGTTGTGGACAAGGTTGATGACGGCGGTTTTAAGCCCTGAGAAGCTCATATCATAGGGGCTGCCCTCAACATGGGCAATGGGGAGGACATACTTGCTGTCGTCTCCACCGCGGCTGAGCTCGTCAACAGGCTTGCCGCCGGGGTAGCCGAGGCCGAGGACGCGGGCGGTTTTGTCGAAGCATTCGCCTGCGGCATCGTCGCGGGTTGCGCCCACAATGTGCATATCAGTGTAGGAGCGGACGTCCACGATAATGGTGTTGCCGCCTGAAATGGCGAGGCAGACGAAGGGAGGCTCCAATTCAGGATAAGCCAGATAGTTGGCCGCCATGTGTCCGCGGATATGGTGGACGGGGATGAGGGGCACACCCAGAGCGCTTGCAACGCTCTTGGCGAAGTTGACGCCCACAAGCACCGCGCCGATTAGTCCGGGGGCGAAGCTTACGGCAACGGCATCAATGTCGCTCTTTTTGATGCCTGCGGCGGCAATGGCGCTGTCGGCAAGCTGATAAATGGCCTCAACGTGATGGCGGGAGGCAATTTCGGGCACAACGCCGCCGTAGATGGCGTGGAGGTCGGCCTGAGAATAAATCTTGTCCGCGAGAATTTCCCGTCCGTCACGCACGAGGGCAACGGCGGTCTCGTCGCAGGTGGATTCAACGCTCATAATAATCATAATTCTTCCTCCTCTTCGGAATCGGGACGCTGGTCCCAGTCTCGCCTGTCAAAGGGCTTTTCCCCCTCTTTCAGGGGCAGTTGAATGGCGGAGGCATACATTTCAGGGGTGAAATTGCGGCGGTAAAAACCGTCGTGGCGGCGGCAGACCTCCTCTTCGGAAAATTCGCCCTTATTCCAGACTATGCACTTATAGTGCACACCGAAAAGAGCGCAGTCATAGCCGAGGGTCTCTGCGCCGCAGCGTCTGTAGAAGTCCAGCCGGCGCAGGATGATGGCGTCGGCAGAGCTGTCTCCCGTGGGAGCTTCCGCCTCGCCAATGAAACCGGTATCTTCGGGGTAAAATTCGCGGATGAGCCTGAGCATTTCCGCGCCCAGACCTCCGTTGCGGTAGCGGCGGTCCACACAAAGATAGTCGATGAGGACGAAGGGCATATCAAGCCAGCAGCAGATATAGCCGAGGCTTTTGTCCCCATCGGAAAGGGCAAGGATGTCATACTGCCCCTCGCGGCTCATTTTTTCCATTACAAAGAGGGGCTTAAGCTCTTCTGGGGGAAAGGCCTCGCGGAAAACCTTTTCGTAGGCCTGTGCAAGAGCGGTGCCGCTCAGTTTTCTTAAAGTGTACATTACAATACCAAATCCATAAGCACCGCGTCCTCGCGGGGCTTTTCATAATAGTTTTTTCGTCTGCCAACTTCCTCGAAGCCAAACTTCTGATAAAGAGCAATGGCGGGGTCGTTGGAAAATCTCACCTCAAGGGTGATGCGCTCAAGCTCGCCCTCTGCGCGAAGAGTTCGGGCACTTTCAAGAAGCTTTTCCAGAAGCGCCTGTCCAATATGCTGACGGCGGGCATCGGGGGAGACGGCAACATTGAAAATATCAAGCTCATCCAGCACCTTTTGGGCGCTTATGTAGCCCAGCGCCAGCTCACCGCAGACCGCGGCATAGAAAAAGCAGTTTTCGTTTTCAAGCTGCCTTATAAGCTGATCGCGGCTGATGGGCAGGGAGAAGCAGCAGTTTTCAATTTCCAGTATGCTTGCGATAAGTCCCTCGGGAGCAGAGGAGTCAAGGCGGGTGATTTTTATATCCTCCTCGGAAACACGGTTGGGTGAAGCACCGCCCTCTTCAAGCTGAAGCTCAAGAGTTTCCTCGTTTATAACGGCATGGAGGCGCTCAAGGGCTTTTTTCCAGCCCGGCCGAAGCCTGGGGCGGAGAATATCCGTCTCGTCGGCGCAGAAAATCTTTCTCTCGTTTTGGGGGAAGCGCTCGGAAAGCTCGTCGGCCTGAGCAAGGGTCATGCACATAACAGCATCGAACCTTTCGAAAAGCTCCTGGCTGAGAGTTTTGAAGCTATGGGCGGAGAAGTCTGCACCCAAAGCTTCGGCGGCGGCGCGGCAGTCTTTGTGCAGCGCCTGGCCGGAGGCGAAGATGCCTGCGCTTTCCGCGGGAATATCGGGGCAGCGCTGAGCGGCATACATCTCAAAAAGGGCTTTAGCTGCGGGGGCAAGGGCGGTGTCGTCATCATCCACGAAGAGGATGCTTCCCACGAAGATGCCCTCCTCTGCGTCCATCTCGCTCCAAATGATATCCTGCAGTTCATCCCATTGTTCCAGACTTCTGTCTCCTGCCAGACCCTCAATGTGGTGGGTCAGCTCGTGGTGAAGAGTGCTTTTGAGCCTGCGCTCAAACTGCATGGGGGGGATGTCCCCGTAAAGGGCGGTGAAGGAGCCGTAAAAAATCTCTATATAGCGGCCCATCATGTTGTTGTGGTAAAGACCCAGAATGTAGCCGCCGCGGGAGTCGGTTTTGGCCTCCTCTATGAGGTTTACCCCTCCGTTAAGTCCGTCAAAAATGCCCTGAGGGAGAGCCTCCATGGCCTTATCAAGCATTTTACCTGCTTCTTTGTAGCTTACCATATCAGTGTGCCTCCGCCCATGTTCTGCCCGCGGCGGCTTCCGCCGTCAGGGCAACATCGAATTTCGCGGCATTTTCCATTTCTTCGCGGAGAAGAAGCCGCACCTGCTCTGCCTCGTGGAGAGGGGCTTCAACAATAAGCTCATCGTGAACCTGCAAAATGAGCTTTGCCTCAAGACCCTCTGCCTTAAGTCTGCGGTGGACATTCACCATAGCCATTTTGATAACATCCGCCGCAGTTCCCTGAATGGGCATATTGAGGGCAACACGCTCGCCGAAGGAGCGCATTGCAAAGTTGCTGGACTTAAGCTCGGGAAGAGCCCTCTGCCTGCCGAAAAGGGTGGAGACGAAGCCATCCGCCTTTGCCTTTTCAACAATCTGCTTCTGGTAGGCATGAACGCCGCTGTATTTTTCAAGATAGGCATCCATATATGCCTTGGCCTCGGCGGGGAAAACGCCGATATCCTGAGCCAGAGACCAGGCGCTTATGCCGTAGACTATGCCGAAGTTGACCGCCTTGGCTGCGGAGCGCTGGGAGGGCTGCACCTGGGCGAGAGGAATGCCGAAAACCTGAGAGGCGGTGACGGCGTGGATATCCTCGCCGCTGCGGAATGCATTTATCATGTTCTCGTCCCCTGAGATATGGGCGAGAAGGCGAAGCTCAATCTGGCTGTAGTCGGCGTCGATGAGAACCTTGCCCTCATCGGCAACGAACATACGGCGGATCTGTGCGCCGAAGCTTTTGCGGATTGGGATGTTCTGCAGATTGGGCTCGGTGGAGGAAAGTCTTCCCGTGGCGGTGACGGTCATCTGGAAGGAGGTGTGGATGCGTCCGTCGGGGGCAATAACCTTCAAAAGTCCCTCCGCATAGGTGCTTTTCAGTTTCGTGAGAGTGCGGTATTCCAAAATTTCGTTTATGATGGGGTGTTTGCCCTGAAGCTTTTCAAGGATGTCCGCATTGGTGGACCAGCCCGTCTTGGTTTTCTTGCCGTGGGGCAGCATCAGCTTCTCGAAAAGCACTGCGCCCAGCTGCTTGGGGGAGTTGATGTTGAACTGCTCCCCTGCAAGATCCCATATGCTGCGCTGAAGGGCGCTTATGCTGCCTTCAAGACTCTCGCCGAATTCGTGAAGGGCGGCCTTGTCCACCTCAAAGCCCTCATTTTCCATATCGGCGAGGACTGCGCAAAGGGGCAATTCCACATCAAAATAGAGCTTGTCCATGCCCTTTTCCCGGAGAAGGGGCAGCATTTTCTCTTCAAGGCAGGCAATTGCCGCCGCCTGAGAAGTCAGAGAAGCAATGCGCTGAGCGTCGTCGGGAGTGTCCAGAAGGCTCATCTGCCCTTCGTCCTCCTCGCCGCCGACGGAAGGCTCAAAGCCGCAGTAGCGCACGCAAAGCCGGTTTATCTCATAGCTGCCTGCGGTGGAATCCAGAAGATATGCCGCAAGGGCGCTGTCGAAAACCCAGTTTCCGCTTTCGATTCCCAAAGCGAGAAGGGCACGGAGAGTGTCTTTTATGTGGTGTCCTGCCTTTTTCGCGGGGGAGGTGAAGATTGCGCGGAGGGCGCAGAGGAAATCTTCCTCATAGGCGGCTTTCTCCAGCACGAAGGCATAGCCATCGCTGCCCAGGGAGTATTCGAAAACTACAGTGTCGAGCCCATCCTCGAAGGTGAAATAGAGAGTTTCCTCTCCTGCCTTTTCAAGGGCGTGGGCAATCTGGGAGAAACGCAAAAGCTTCTCGGAAAAGCATTCGCCTTGGAAAACCTCTGCCTGAGGAGCATCCTCTACGGAGGGAGTAAGCTTATATTTTTCGATGAACTTGGTAAAGCCCAGGCGGAGGAAAAGGGCGTAAAGCCCGCTTTTCCAGCTTTCATTCCAGGCCGCGGCCTTGGGCTCAAGCTCAAGGGGTGCTTCCGTTATAATGGTGGCCAGCTCATAGCTCATTTTGGCGGACTCTTCTCCCGCAATGAGCTTTTTGCGCACGCCCTCTTTTATGTCGGGGCTTTCCACATTGGCGTAAACCCCGTCCAGACTGCCGAAGCGGTGGAGAAGGTCGAGGGCGGTCTTCTCGCCCACGCCTGCAACACCGGGGATGTTGTCGCTGCTGTCGCCCATAAGAGCTTTCAGGTCTATCATTTTGATAGGCTCAAAGCCGTATTCTTCCTCGAAGCGTGCCTTGGTATAGTTAATGGTCTCCGTCTGACCCATACGGGACTTGACGTGGAGAACTCTTGTTTCGTCGGTTATAAGCTGGAAGGAGTCCTTATCGCCGGTGACGATGACGCACTCATCCCCGTCTTTTTCGCAGATGCGGCTGAGAGTACCCAGAAGGTCATCGGCCTCGAAGCCCTCTTTTTCTATGCGCATAATGCCCATCTGGTCCAGCACTTCCTTCAGAATAGGCATCTGCACTGCCAGCTCCTCGGGCATACCCTTGCGGTTGGCTTTGTAAAAATCGCACATCTGATGGCGGAACGTCGGCTCCTTGCGGTCAAACGCGATCGCCGCGTATGCGGGACTGCCGCCAACGGAATCGATCGCACGGCGAAGGATATTGATAAACCCAAACACCGCATTGGTCGGCAAGCCCGCACGGTTGGAAAGCGGGCGCACGCCGTAAAACGCGCGGTTGAGTATGCTGTTGCCGTCAAAAACGATCAGTTTTTCCATATCGCAGTCTCCAAAATAACATTATTTCATATTATTGTATCATAAAAAAGCTTGTTCGTCAAGCAGAATCGCGTCGCTTTCGCCATACGGTATTTTTGGCAGTCGCATTTTTTGTTTGCCAATTCGTTTGGGACCGCAAAGTGCAAAAAAGTCTTGATTTTTCTAATCTTGTTTCCAAAAAATCATAATTTGTTTACAATTAAATTTGTCATTCCCTATTGACAATTGCAAAAAAAGGGGTATAATAAAGGCAAGATTAGCACTTGCAAGCAAAGAGTGCTAATCCAAGGAGAAAAAACGGCATGGAACTTTCCGAACGGAAAAAAGCAATACTCAAATCCGTCATCGACTCCTACATCCGCACGGGCGATCCCGTCGGCTCCAAGTCCCTCACCGAGTCCAAGCAATTTAGCCTCTCCAGTGCGACGATACGCACCGAGATGAACGACCTTGAGGCGATGGGTTATCTGGAGCAGCCGCACACCTCTGCGGGACGCGTGCCCACGCCGCAAGGCTACCGCACCTACGTGGACAGCCTGATGGAAAAATATTTCCTCGGCATGGAAGAGCTGGAAGTGCTCAACGAAGTGATGAGCGGCAAGCTCGTCGAGGTCGGCAGGCTGATGGACGAAGCGGCAAAGGCGATCGGACAGATCACCAATTACGCGACGTTTGCATTTATGGGCGGCAGCGGCAGTCCCGTAGACCGTTACGAGACGGTTTACGTCGACAAGTACAGCTTCTTGCTGATTATGATCCGCGGCGACGGCACGATCCGCAACCGCCACGTCAAGCTGATGGAACCGATTACCCCCGAGCTGTTGGTTTCCGCCAAGGAAGCGCTCAACACCACGATGTCGGGACTGACCGCCGAGCAAATCAATCTGTCGGTGATTCTGGAGTTTGAAGAAAAAATGGGCGAGCACCGCGCGTTTGCCACAACGGTCTTGCGCGTGGTACACGAGATGCTGGGCTCTTACGACAGCGAAAAGGTCCACATCGACGGCGTGACAAAGCTGTTGTCTTACCCCGAGTTTATGAACGTGTCCAAGTTCCAGAGCATTTTGTCTTTGTTTGAACAGCGCCAGCGTTTTGCGGAGCTGATGCAGCACGCCGTACCGGGACAGACCAGTGTCATTTTGGGCGACGAAGAAAAAAGCGAGTTTGCACCGCCCGATACGGGATTTGTATTCCACCCGATCACGGTCGGCGGCAAGGTCGTCGGCGCGATCGGCGTCATCGG
>JAZSRY010000016.1:0-20137 GCA_045538735.1 Oscillospiraceae bacterium | reverse complement strand
GGCTTCCGTTGAAGCCGGGAATTTTATGTCAATATATTGTTTCATAATCATCCATATCCTTAAAGCGCCGGAAAACCAAGTCCCTTGTGTAAAGAGGAAAGGCATAGCCTTTCACCGTGAAAACATCCTTAAGGCGGGTCCAAATTTCCTCCCCGTATTCCCCGGGGCAGTAATATGCCAGAGTAATGTGGGGCGTAAGACCGTAGGTTCTTGGATAAAGGACAGAAAAGCGCTTATGCATTTCCGCAAGACACCAAGCATCAGGCTCCGACGCGGGCATAAGACCCATAACCACGCTGGTGTTCACCATATTCATAGGCACTATGGCCCGCATCATTATCCTTTCGGGGAAGTACTTTCGGATGCCCTCAATGATACGGCAAACCTCCTCTGCCTCATAAGGCGGGGAAGCGCAGCGTTCTCCGTCGGATACGTTCCAAAGGTCATGGAGCGTCATATGAAGATTATCCTGAGAAAGGGGCTTTTTCATAAGCATCCCTCCCGCGGCGGCGTAGAGTTCCTCCTGCACTTGGGCAAGGGCGCTCTTCAATTCATCCGGCAGAAGAAACACGGCGCTTTCCCCATGGAAGGGCTTCAGTTTCCCCTCTTCGTCCACCTTTTCCCTCAGCGAAGTCCGTGTCAGGAATTTTCCGCTGCGCTGAAGGGAGTCAAAATACCAGCTCGGAATCTGCTGCATAGGCTCACCTCTCACCGAGAAGGCGGAATTTCTCCGCCCATATGCTCCCCCTCAGAGAGCTGAAAAGAGCTTCCGCGTGCCTGAGGACAAGGTTTTCCTCAAGAAGAATTTCCATTATAAATTCCCCTCGCTCCTCCCCCTCTTCCTTTTTGAGGGCAAAGAAACTGTCCGTGGCTCTTCTCAGACGGCGCACACGCACGAATGGCAAGGGGCTGTCTTTTATCTGCAGCGGAATATAGTATTCCATACGCTTTTTCACTGCCGGCATAATACGCTTTTCCATGACGGAGCGAAGATCAGCGAAAAAGTCTCCCGTGGAAAAAAGCCGCAGGTGGACGGGATGAACACCGTCTTCCTCCATGGCGGAGCATATATATTCATCTATCTCTTCCATTAAAAACGCGTCGCTCTCCTGCCAGCGTTTATGCTGTTCGGGAAGGAACTCCTCGAAATACCATTTTTCAAAACCCTCATAAGCGTGGTCTGCAATCTCCGCGGAAGAAATTTTTCCCCCATTCCACCACATTACGGAGCTCAGCAGGCAGCGGTCCATCGCCGCAAGGGTTTCATTTATCAGGGGTATAAGAACATAGTCCGTAACCTTTCTGCTCAAGGCCCAAAAATAGCTGTCTTCCTCTTTCCTCGAGCCTTCCACCGCATCATCCCAAAGCTTATTATAGGCCTTATCAAGCCCCTCGAAGCTCTGGCAGAGATACTCATCACGGCAGAGGCTTTTTGCTATATTAACTTTTCCTATGCCTCTGCGATGCAGTCTTGCCATTTTTGAGTCCTCCTTTCAAAAAATTCAGCCGCGCTCCTCTTCTATATAGTCGAGGAATTCCTCAAGGTATCTTATGTTCTTTTTAAGCTCCTCTTCCCTTGCAAGAAGCAGCTTGCGCACCGTTGCGCCGCCGCGGAAGTCCAAAGAGAGATTCAGCTCCTCTGCCGCGTCTTCCACCTCACGAAGCTCAGCCTCCAAGTCCTTTAGCTGCTTTTCGAGGACGGATTCAATATAGGAAACCATTGCCTCTCTATCCTCCGCATCTTTGGCTTTGCGGCGGCGCGGAGGCTTGATGGGGGTGAATTCCTCATCCCAATCATCGTCAAAATCGGGTATGGGACGGCGGAAATATCCCCGGGGCGGCTCACAGCGAGGCCGTCTGTCGACAAAGGGATTGGAAGGCTCCTCAAAGGAGAAGCTCTCATCCTCGAAAAAATCATCCTCAGCGATACTGCCGCCCAAGGGAATAGCTTCTCCGCTCCACGCCCCCTCCGCCTGCATCATAAGACCAAGCTGAGGTGCATCGTCCATAAGGAAGGGATTTGCCTTCACGAACTCGATTACAGCCTCACGGGAAAAGACAAGATGGCGGGCATTCTTCCTGCCCAGACCGTCCTCACGCTCCACGGCGCGGAGCTTTATATTGTCCTCTTCCCTGCCAACTCCCTCGTTCTTCCAGCGGCGGATAGTGTCCTCGCTCTTTCCGAAAAGAGATGCCAGCTGCTTGACGGTGTAAAAAGCGCAGCTTATTCCGGGATTTTTGTCCATGGTTTTCCCTCCGTTTTCCATAGCCTGAGCAACATAATTCGAATCCGCTCCGCGAGGCGGATTTTAGCGCCAGACTTTCTGTTTCTTCTTTGGTGGGCGTCAGCCCACCTGCATCATTCAATTTTGCCTGATACAAAAATCCCCTCCCACGGAGTCGCAGATTTCTGAGGTCATATGCTAGTGCAGTGCAAGGCGGCGGCTTGCAGATGGGCTGTCGCCCTTCAAAAGCCGGCAACGCAGCAATGCCGACGCATATGCCATCAGAAACGGTTTCGGATTATATTACTCAGGCTAAGCTTATTTTAATTAAATTATAGGCTTTGGTATTGTATTTGTCAAGCATTAATATTTAATTATACGGTATTGACAAGGCATTAATAATGTATTAATATGGCATTAGTACAGCATTAATGCCATATTAATACAAGAAAGGAGAAAATTTATGTATTGCAAATACTACCTTGTTTGGAAAGAGGCGGGGGAGAAAAAGCGTCTTCTTGTTGAAGATTTCGGTGATGCCTTCGTGTGCGAGGGCCGGGTATTTTTCAGAGAAACGGTGGAGCACGGCATCAACACCATGCCAGGTCAGTGCTGGGGAGATACCGTTTCTCTTCCCGCAGGCTGTTTCCTTGATGGAGAATGGCTTTCTCGCGCAAGCTGCGTCTGCATTGACGATGTGGGACAAAGCTATGTTGTGACGGAGATAGTTTCTACCGAGCCACTTTCAATTAAGAGCGTTCGCCATGTGGGAGTTGACGCCTTTGCAGAAATGTCCAAGCGCCGCAGCGCGGTAGCAGAGCTTAAATTTGAGCGCAAGCGTGAGAAGCTTTGCGTCAGCGGCATTGTCTCCCCTTCTCAAAATCTTCTCATCCCCGCAGAGTTTGAGGGCTTACCCGTTGGCAAGGTTGATCTTTCCGACGCAGACCTCAGCGCCGTTGAGACGCTCATCGTTTCCGAAGGACTTGAGGATGTCTCCATTGATTTTTCCACCGCGGAAAAGCTCACTCATCTTGTGCTTCCCAAGGATCTCCGTCTCAACCGTCCCCTTGACTATATAAGTCATACCCCTTGGTTCAAGGCTCAGCCCCCTGAGAGCATATATTTTGCCGATTGCTATTGCGGCACTCCCGGCGGCGGCAGCGGCGGAATGCGTTGTCTCATAATTCCCGAGGGCATAGCCTATGTTGCCGCAGGCGCAGACTTCCACAGCTACTGGCACTCCGTCAAAACTCCCGAAAGCCTCTGCCGCATAGGCCGTCTTGCATTTGCAACAAACCACTGCCTTGAGGAGCTTTCTCTGGGCGAGGGACTTCACCGCATAGACGAGGGCGCATTTTGTCAGGCAGACAGATTAAAGAATCTCTATCTCCCCTCCCGTCTTAAAAAGCTGGGGGATAACTGCTTTAAGCAGCTCCCTCTTCTTGAAAGCGTATCCGTACCAAATGATGAGCTTGCCGAACTCTTTTCTCCTCATAGCCTCACGGTACGCGGCGAAGAAGGTGAAAAACATTTTTCCAAGTCTCCTCCCATCGTCTTTCCCCTCACGGACCGCATCCGCGCCTATCCTGAAGGCTCTGCCTTTTTCGTAAAGGGTAAAAGCTACAGCAAGCTAGAGGATCTCACCGCATATTCTCTCCCCGAAAAACCCTGCTCATTTTTGGATGTTCACGGCCGCGAGATAATAAGCATCTCCGTGCTCGACCGCTGCAGAAGAATCGGCGAGGATGAGTATGAGTGCGTTCAGCGCCGGTATTATAAGGAGGGTGGCTGCGTAACTCAGATTGAGCGCGTTGAAGCAGACGGCACAGTGCTTGTTCGCGAGGGCATCAGCGTCCTTGACGTTCCCTATGTTCTGCGTGACTACGTTTGCGATATTTTCAGAGAATAAAAAACGGAGCGTATCTTCGGATACGCTCCGTTTTTTATATTAAACTTATTCACCCAAAAGCTTATAAAGGAGATTATAAAGCTGCAGGGTTTCCTCCGGATCCAGCTTAACATGGTGAGACATCTGCTCCGGAATGCTGACAGCATCCTTTTTAAGCTTGATGCCTTTCTCGCTTGGCTCAACGATAAGCACACGCTCATCGGCATTGCTGCGGTAGCGCTTAACAAGCCCCTTTGCCTCAAGGCTTTTCAGCACGGGGGTGAGGGTACCCGAATCAAGATGGAGCTTCCGTCCCAGATCGCGGACGGAAACGCTTTCTCTCTCCCACAAAACCAGCATTACTATATACTGAGTATAAGTCAGGTCTATGGCATCAAGATAGGGTCTGTAGAGCTTCATCAGCTCGCGGGCCGCTGCATAAAGCGGAAAACAAAGCTGGTTTTCAATTTTCAGTGCATCATATTTTCCCACTGCTTTTCCTCCATCTGCTTTTCTTTCTTAAAGCTATTATATACCTGCAAATGGCATAGTTCAAGGGAATATGATAATTTTATTCTATCTTTATGCGTAAGTCGGTTTTTTTATCCTATTATCCTATTTCTCTCATCGGAACTCCCTCTGCGGGGATTCCGAAATACTTCTCCAAAATTTCGGGCAGATCCTGCATCTCTATATATTTTTCTATCCGCTCTTGGCCTCTTCGGAACTTGAATTCATGTTCGATAATTCCGGCGCTGCCATCGGGCAGACGCAGATTCATTCTGAGCTGATTGCGGAACGGGGATGTAGGGATCTGGGATATGTAGTAGTTCATTGGCACAAGCTCAACGGGCGCGGTGGGAACATCCTTGAAGCGAATTTCCTCCCTCTTGCTGACTTCATTTATAAGCTTGATATAGACGCCGTCATTTTCAAGATGGAAGCCGAAGCGGCTTTCTCCCGAAAAGCTGATGGCTCCGAAGGGCGCGGTGCCGCCATAGCCCACATCGCAGAGATATTTCTGTCCCTCGATTATACAGACAATGACGCAGTGGGCAGGAGGATACATTTCCTCTCTGCCCGCCATAACATTGGCTGCTGCCATATAGGTCTCATAGCCCATTTCACGGAGGAAAGCGTTGAGCAAGCTGTTAAGCTCAAAGCACCAGCCTCCTCTGCGGCGGACTACAATCTTGTCAAAGAGCTTTTTAATTCCCAGCTCAGGGCAGGCGCCAAGAGCCCAGCTATCAATATTTTCAAAAGGAACATGGGTCAGGTGAGAATAAATTATGCGGTCAAGATTTTCTTTATCCGCTTTCAGTTTCGCTCCCCCAAGACCAATTCGCTCCATATATGCGGCGGAATCGGGAATGCGCTCATAAAGTTCTTCGTACATAGCTATCCCTCACAATTATTCTATTGTCATTATTATATTGACTCTTCGAAGATTTGTATATAAAATATTTATGATTTTATAAAAATTTTTCGTTTTTAAAGGATATGGGAAATATGGCATACACAGGCGGCAGCAAAAACCCCAAAGACATTCAACAAACAAAACTGGATACCGCCGCAGCAACCGAGGCCGCGGACTTTTTTGCCAGCACAAGCGGGGTGAGCTGCGTTCTTATGAGCAGCGAGGGCTTCTCCCTTTATAAAAACGGTCCCGATGAGACCCCCTGCGCCGCCTGCAGAGAGCTTTGCCGCCATCTCGGCTGCTCTTTCAACTGCGCAGGTCTTCACCCCTTCGCCGCCCGCCAGAGCGAACGTTTTGGTGGAAGATACATATATTTCTGCCCCATCGGCATGGCCTTTTTTGCCTCACCCATCCATTCTGCCGGCGTATATTCCGGCGCCTTCGTGGGCGGTCCCGTGCTTATTATTGACCCCGAGGACATTCTTGCCGGCGATGTATTCACAGATATGGAGCTGAGCGAAGAGCAGACCCTCAGCGCTCTCGAAGCACTCGCCTCCGTTCCGCAGACAACGCCCAAGAGACTGGATGCCCTTTCCGGGCAGCTTTTTGCCAACGCCGTTTATGTAAGCGACAGCAGCCATGAGCTTTTTATGCTCCGGGACCAGCACGAGCAGCAAAATTACATAAGCTCCTATATTTCCGCTCTCAAGGCAAGCGAGGCCATCTCGGTTTATCCCATTGAAAAGGAAAATGATCTGGCCACTGCTATTGCTCAGGGCGACAGCATCACTGCCTCCCGCCTTCTCAACGAACTGCTCGGCCATATATTCTTCTATATAAGCGGCACCGAGGAGATATATACCCGCGTTACCGAGCTCCTGGTTGTTCTCTCCAGGTCCGCAATAAACGGCGGAGCCAATGCCCAGCAGATATTTGAGCTCAGTCACCGCTATATGAAGGATATGCGTGCACTGCGGAATCAGGAGGATTTGACCCACTGGCTGGCCGGAACTCTAAGCCGCTTTATGCGTCATGTTTTTGACATGATGGATGTGAAGCACACCGATGCTATGCATAAGGTGAAGGAGTATATGATTATCAACCATGCCCGCAAGCTGCCTTTGGAGGAAGCCGCCGCCCTTGTAGGCTACTCCCCCGCATACTTCTCCAGAATTTTCAAGGATGAGATGGGTATAAGCTTCAAGGAAGCCCTCAACGGTATACGCATAGAAAAGAGCAAAAATCTCCTCCTTTCCAGCACCGCCTCCATAGCTGAAGTATGCTCAATGGTGGGCTTTAACGACCAGAGTTACTACTGCAAGGTTTTCAAAAAACTTACCGGTGTCACTCCCGACAGATTCAGAAAGCGTTCCCGCCGTATCGACACTGAAAAAGAACACGGTCTCAAATAGTCATATATAAAAAAATTACAAAAAGTCATAAATTTGTTATATACATTTTTTCGCGGATTGTTTATTCTATAAAGGTAAATTACAAAAACAAGGAGATATCGACATGACCATTATCGAAGAAATTTCCCAGGCAATACAGACCGGCAAGATGAAGATCATCAAGGAGCTTGTTCCCCAGGCTATCGAGCAGGGCTACTCCGCTCAGACCATCCTTAACGACGGCCTCCTCCACGGCATGAACATCATCGGCGACCGTTTCACCCGCAACGAAGCTTTCGTTCCCGAAGTTCTCGTCGCTGCACGCGCAATGAACAAGGGCACCGAGCTCATCAAGCCCCTTCTCGCTGCTGAAGGCAGCCAGCCCATCGGCAAGGCTTGCATCGGTACCGTTCAGGGCGACCTTCATGACATCGGCAAGAACATTGTCAAGCTCATGCTCGAAAGCCAGAACATCGATGTTATCGACCTCGGTGTTGACGTTGCTCCCGAGAAGTTCGTTGAGGCTGTTAAGAACGAGAACTGCCAGCTCGTTTGCTGCTCCGCTCTTCTGACCACCACCATGCCTGCTATCGAGAAGGTCGTTGTCGCCCTCAACGAGGCCGGCGTTCGTGAGCAGGTTACCGTTCTCGTCGGCGGCGCTCCCGTAACTCAGGAGTTCTGCGATCAGATCGGCGCTGACATCTACACCGCTGACGGCGCAAGCGCTGCCAAGAAGGCTGCAGAGGTTCTCACTGCCTGATTCTCCCTTACATAAGAAAAGCATCCCTTGCCTCAGCCGCAAAGGCTCGGGCAAGGGATTTTTCTTTTAGCCTGAGCAATATATACCGAAGGACAGGTAAAGATAATGAACGAATTTAAAATCACTTTGAGCAGCGGCGGTCAGGAACGCATTATCAGCGCCTCCGACAGCAAAACTCTCCTTGAAGCCGTCCGCGGCTGCGGCGCGCACATTGACGCCCCCTGCGGAGGAAACGGCACTTGCCGCCAGTGCAGCATCACTGTCAGCGGTCTTTGCCGCGACATAAGCGGCAATGTGCGCTTTTACGATAAGGAAGAAGCCCTTGCCTGCTGCCTTTATCCCGCAGGTGAGCTTTCCATAAGCACCGAGGAGGCCGTTGGAAGCAAGGTTCTTACCGACGAAATTGATATCCCTGCAGGCGGAGAGGGTCTTGGTCTGGCTGTTGATATCGGCACCACCACCGTTGCTGCATATCTCTATGACCTTAAAAGCGGAAAATGCATTGCCAAGAAGGGCGAGATGAACCGTCAGCGCGCCTACGGCAGCGATGTTATAAGCCGCATCCGCCATGCCTCCACCGAGGAAGGTCTTGCCGAGCTTCGTGATCTGATAAGAGCCCAGCTGAAGGATATGGCTGAGGCAATGTGCCCCGACACGGGCAAAATCACCTATGTCTCCATTGCTGCCAACACCGTTATGGAGCATCTTCTTGCAGGTCTCTCCCCCGAGGGCATCGGTGTTGCCCCCTTCACTCCCCTCAGCCTCTTTGGCGAGGAGACGGCAGCTTCCGATTTCATCAGCGGACTTGCCCCCGACGCAAAAATTTACCTCTGCCCTGCCGTTGCGGGCTATGTGGGCGGCGACATTACCGCTGGCCTTCTCTCCACCGGAGTATACAAAAGTGAAAAGAGCCTCCTCTTCATCGACATCGGCACCAACGGAGAAATGGCTCTCGGCAGCAGTGAGGGCTTCCTCTGCTGTGCCACCGCTGCGGGTCCCGCCTTTGAGGGCGCAGAGACCGAGTGCGGCTCTCCCGCCAGAGACGGTGCCATCGATACCGTTTATTCCGACCTTAGCTTCCACGTCATAGGCGAGGGTGAAAGCGAAAGCATCTGCGGAAGCGGTATAATCGACGCTATAGCCGCTCTGCTGTGCAACGAGGTAGTTGATGAGACCGGACGCATGGAGGACTCTGAGCGCTATAATTTCAGCGAGAAGGTATATATCTCCGCAAAGGACATCCGCAAGATTCAGTTGGCCAAAGCCGCCATCCGTGCAGGCATCGAAACCCTCCTCAGCCGCAGCGGCAAAAGCTACGCAGACATTGAAAGCGTTCTCATCGCAGGCGGCTTCGGTGCTTATATGAAAATACCCAGCGCCTGCGCCATAGGTCTCCTGCCTCCCGCTCTTATGGACAAAACCCTTCATGTGGGCAACAGTGCGGGCAAAGGAGCCGCTTTGGCTCTTTGCGCCGAGGGCAGAGAGCTTCTCAGCAAAATCAATGAAAAATGCACCTACGAGGAGCTCAGCTCCTCCGCCCTTTTCAATGGCAAGTATGTTGATGCAATGATGTTTGACGAATGGGAGGAAGTTATATGACAGACTTCAGAGCACTGGCCCTTGAATGCGGCTTCACCACCGCAGAAAACCTGGACGTATCCACCTTGAAATTTCTCAGCGATGTGCGCAGCATGTGCGCCGTTGACAGATGCATGAGCTACGGCAAGACCTGGTCCTGCCCTCCCGCCTGCGGTGAGCTGGATTATTGGGAAGAGCGCTGCAAGGCATACGGCAAGGGTCTTATTCTCCAGACCGTTGGCGACCGTGAGGACTCCTATGACTTCGAGGCCATGATGGAGGTTGCCGAGGAAAACAAAAAGCAGTTTGAGCGCTACACGGATATTCTCCGGGAAAAGGGAGAAGATTTTCTTGCCATGAGCGCAGGCACCTGCACCCGCTGCGAAAAATGCACCTACCCCGATGCCCCCTGCCGCTTCCCCGAAAAGCTCTATCCCTCCATGGAGGCCTGCGGCCTTTTCGTCAGCGGAGTATGCATGGACAACGGAGTTAAATACTATTACGGCGACGACAAAATAGCCTACACCTGCTGCATCCTGTATAATTAAAATTTTTCAATAATAAAGCTCCCTTTTTTACGCACAATAGTAAAAAAGGGAGGTTTTTTATGATCGAAAAAGATACTATTAAGCTTCTGCGCGAATGCGACGCAGGAATAAAAATGGGCGTAGACTCCATTGAGGATGTTTTGGACAGAGTACACTGCAAGGATCTCCGCCGCATACTTTCCGACAGCAAGCAGGAACACGAAGACCTCAAGATAGAAATTCAGGATGCGCTCAACCGCTATCACGACGACGGCAAGGACCCAGGTTTTATGGCAAAGAGTATGAGCCATATGAAAACAGGTATCAAGATGGGTCTGGAGGACACCGATGCCACCATTGCCGACCTGATGACAGACGGCTGCAACATGGGCATAAAGAGTCTCAGCCGCTATCTCAACCAGTACGCTGCTGCGGACGAAAAGAGCAAGGATATATGCAAAAAGCTTATAAAAATTGAGGAAAAGCTTGCTGTTGATATGAGAGATTATCTATAAAAATAAAAGCATCGGAGAACCGATGCTTTTATTTTTTATTCGCTTTTAGCTTCGGGCAGCGCTGTTGCAAAATAGATAATATCGCTTATATTGCGCTGGAAACCAAACTCAACGGCATTGATAACATTATCGTTCATAACTATGGTTGCGGTCTGACCGCCGTCAAGAGTATAAGCTGTCTGAATGCCTCTTCTCACCAGCTCATCTCCAAGCTGACGGACAGTTGCCGCATTGGTATACTTGGGCTCTGCGGTGTTGACAGTCACCATCATATAATGGAGCTCATCCACCTGGCATATAGCGGCGCGGGCATATATCTCGTTTATCTCTCCGAAGACATAGTCATTTGGAGTTACATTAACTCCGTTTTCAACGAGGATGGGACCGAAGGCAAGGCTGAAGAGAATATCCTTATCCTTGACAAACTGCTCCGCGGCAGCCTGAGTAAGAATCTCGCCCTTGTGTACGAATACCAAGTCGCCCTTGGAGTCGATGCAGCAGGAATCCACCAGTGCGCCGTCAATTCTCTTTATCTGGCTCTCGTAAACAACCATGCCAAGGCTGCGGAACTTATAGAAGTCTCCGTTCATAGCCACGACAGCGTTAACGGTGGAGGCCATATCGCTTGTGGCATACTGAATACTTGAGCCGAAGGTGTTGTCCGCAAGATAACGGCGGAACTGAGTGGGATCAGCAATTTTTATCTCGGAGAAGGTATAAACCGCACGGTTGATAACTTCCTTCCATGTGATGACAAGAATAGTCTCGTCATAGTAATACAGTATCTTTGTGCCGGGCTCCTGCTCAATGCCGGAATGCCACTGCATAGTCTGTCCGTCTATAAGACCCGCAGCTTTTTCCAGAACGGCTTCAACTTCCGCAGGATCAAAGGTCTCGCCGAAATTGCTCTGGTCGGGTTCGGGAGCAATGGGGTTTTGTCTGTCAAGACGGTACATCTTTTTGATAGGCACAATGCCGTCCAGAGCCTCGGACTTTGCGTTATTCACAAAGTCGTCAAACTTCGGACCTATGGCGGCAGATACAGAGGCTGTGCTTGTGGCAAGCTCGCTTCCCGTTCCGCTGATAAACAGCATCAGAAGCGCCGCCATAGCGCAAAGCGCCGCTATAATTGTAATGCCTCTCAGCACTGTTTTTATAACTTTCAAGTTTATGTTTCCTCCCTGAAACAAGGTGTTTAGGCTCTGACTATAACAAAAACAATCAGTGCTACTACAAGAGCAATCAGGACAATGGTCAGTGCAACTCTGTTCAAATGTTTTTTCCGTTTGCTCAGCATTGCAGCTGCAATAATCACTACTGCGCCTGCCAGGGCAATGAGCAAAACATGTCCTGCAGAGAATTTGGAAGACGCCTCTTTTCCCTCATCCTCGCCTTCGGCAATGGGAGCTGTAGCTTCGGGTGCAGGCTTGACCTCGGGAGTCGGGGTGGGCTCGACAGCTACGGGAGTATCCGCAACGGGAGGCTCGGAGGGTGTGGGCGTGGGGGTAGGAGTAGGCGTAGGCGTAGGTGTTGCCTTGGCTGCCTCCTCATAGAGAAAACGGGTATATTCGCTGTAGTCACACATAAGGGTGCAGAAACGGGTCAAGGTGTTGGCGCCGCCTGCACAGTTATCTGTGAACATAACAAGCAGAATAGGATGAGGTGTATAGATTATTGCCGCATCGTTATAGTAGTTATGTCCGTTATAAGTGAGATAGCCGTATTTATGAGGAGCGACATAGCGGTGCTCGGCAGCAGTGAAATGGCTGTTGGGAGCGCCCATCAGCATATATTCTTCCATATTCACATAGATGTCTCTGTTGCCGTAAAGCTTTTTAAGGCAGGCGATTATCTGGCGGGCAGTATATTTGTTATCCTCGTTGTAGTATTCCTCTTCCACCGTTTCGGGGTCAACATCAAAGAGATAGGCAATGGCTGCCCGGTATTCATTATTATCTCCCACACCCTTCTGCAGCGCTTCACTGAGCTCATTGTTGCTGGAAATAATACTGCTTACCTGAATTGCGTGATAGGGGCTTCCCTTGTAGGTATCGTCCCAGCTCATCTCGCCCTTATAGATCTGCTCTGTGTAATACATATTGAGAGGCACTTTATATACGCTGGCTGCCACCATATATTTGTCGCCCTCGTGATACCGCTCTTCTCCGGTGACTATATTATAATAACCGAAGCTCACATCATCGGGATCTATTCCCCACTTCTCGAAAAAATCATCTATGATTTCTTCAAAGCTTTTACCTTCGAAGCGGCTGAAATCAATAACATCGTCCTCATCCGGAGGGTTAAGGATAGG
The DNA here is from genome assembly GCA_045538735.1 of Oscillospiraceae bacterium. Lineage (GTDB taxonomy): Bacteria > Bacillota > Clostridia > Oscillospirales > Oscillospiraceae > SIG459. Next base: position 7,522 of record JAZSRY010000016.1, on the reverse strand, counting down.
AGTAGGACGTGGGAGATATTTGGGATTTATGGTAGGGACAGGTACTATTGACGGTTCGGCAGCTGCAGTATCGACCTGCGCAGCAAAAACATTTCCCATGCTAATAAATATCAAAATCGCAAGTATCGCGACAAAAATCTTTTTCATTTTTCCCTCCGGAGCTTGTGCTCATAAAATAACAATTTATTTTATCACTAAAGCAGCAACGACACAAGACACCAAAGCTATTAAAATTGGGATTTTGTTTGTTTTATTTCCCTTTATAATGTGTTATACTGGAAAAAACTACATTCGGAGGTATTTTCATGTATACCAAAATCAACGCCGCAAGCGAATATATACGCAGCATCTTCCCCGGCAGGATAGATCTCGCCATCGTCCTTGGCTCAGGCCTCGGACCTCTCGCCAACGAAATCGAAGAGCCTGTTATCATTGACTACACCGACATCCCTTACTTCCCCGCTCCCACCCTTGTTGGTCACGACGGCAAGCTCATCATAGGCAAAATCGGGGACAAAACCGTCTGCGCCATGAAAGGCCGCTTCCACTACTATGAAGGTCACGATATGGAAACCGTCACTCTCGGTGTCCGCGTTTTCGCAAAGCTGGGAATAGAAAAGCTTATCCTCACCAATGCCGCAGGCGGCATCCGCGAGGATCTGAATCCCGGCACAATTATGCTCATCCGCGACCACCTCAGCTTCTTCTGCCCTTCCCCTCTGCGCGGTCCCAACATGGATGAATTCGGCCCCCGTTTCAAGGATATGACCGAGGTTTATTCCCGCGCCGCAGGTCAGGTCGCCCGCGCCGTTGCCGCTGAAAGAGGCATAGCCCTCCCCGAGGGTGTTTACGCCTTCTTCAAAGGACCCATGTTTGAAACTCCCTCCGAGATACTTGCCCTGAGAACTCTTGGCGCTGACGTTGTTGGTATGTCCACCGTTCCCGAGGCCATCGTTGCCCGCCACAGCGGAATGACCACCCTCGGCATCAGCCTTGTGACCAATAAAGCCGCCGGACTTTCCTCCTGCGAGCTGAGCCACGAAGAGGTTATGGAGACCGCCGCAATAGCCGAGAAAAATCTAGTTGCTCTTGTAAGAGGCATAATCGAAAACTGGTAAATCAACCAAAATTAAGGACACGGTCAGGTACCGTGTCCTTTTTTATTGACTTTTTCCTTTCGAAGCAGTATCATTAGTTTAACAAGTAAAACTTTTCTTACTTTTATGCAAAGCGGAGGTATGTATGAAATCATTTTCCAAACACGACAGATTTATGGCCACTTTGAAGGTGGGACCCAAGGGACAGATTGTTATCCCCAAGGAAGTACGCGATATGTTCGACATTAACCCCGGTGACAGCCTTGTTATTCTGGCAGACGCAAAGCGGGGTATCGCGCTGGAGCGCCACAGCTTCCTCACCCGTGTGGCGGACGCCATTTTTGCCGGAAAAGTGAAAGAAGAATTTCCCGACTATGACAGCGACCACAAAGATGTTTTTGCTGCCGCCATAAAAGAGCTGGAGGACGAATGATGGACGCAATTATAACTCACGCTCTCACAAAACGTTATGGGGATGTTTTGGCTGTTGACGGTCTTGAGCTATCCATCCCCGAGGGTGAGACCTTTGCCCTTCTGGGTGTAAACGGCGCAGGCAAGACCACCGCCATAAAAATGCTCTCCTGTCTCATCCGCCCCACTTCCGGCAGTGCGGAAATTATGGGTCACAGTATTTGTGACGAGGCTCTTGCCGTCAAGGAGCTTATAAATGTCTCCCCTCAGGAGACCGCCGTTGCTCCCAACCTCAGCGTAAGGGAAAATCTTGAGCTTATCTGCGCTCTCTACGGCTATGATAAAAGCCGCTGCAAGGCTTTGGCTCGGGACAGCATAGAGAAATTCAATCTCGGCGAGGTGGCTTCACGCCGCGCCTCCACCCTTTCAGGAGGCTGGATGCGCCGCCTTTCCATTGCCATGGCTCTTATCACCGAGCCCAAGATACTCTTTCTCGACGAGCCCACACTCGGTCTCGATGTTCTTGCAAGGCGTGAGCTTTGGGAGCTTATCGAAGGTCTGAAAGGCAGGATTACCCTTATCCTCACCACCCATTATCTTGAAGAAGCGGAGGCTCTTTCCGACCGCATAGGCATCATGGTGTCGGGACGCCTTGTGGCTTTGGGCAGTGCCGAAGAACTGAAAGCTCAAACCGGCGCAGATAATTTTGAGGATGCCTTTGTAGCACTTTGCAAAGGAGGTGCCGCAAAATGAAAGCTCTCGGTTTTGCAGGAAGAAATGCCAAGGAGATGCTCCGCGATAAGCTGACTCTCATTTTTGGCATCGGCTTCCCTGTGGTGCTTATGCTCCTTTTAAGCTTCATACAGTCCAACATACCCGTTGACCTTTTTGTAATCGACCATCTCAGCCCCGGAATTGTGGTTTTCGGCTTCAGCTTTATTGCCCTATTCTCAGGTCTCGTTATTGCCAAGGACCGCTCCGGCTCCTTTATGCTCCGCCTTCTCACCTCTCCAATGAAGGCTTCGGACTTTATCCTCGGCTACACCTTACCCCTTATCCCCATGTTCCTTGCCCAAAGCGTTCTTTGCTTTATAGTGGCCTTTATTCTTGGCCTTGATGTAAGCCTCAAGGTGCTGCTGTGCATAGTCGTGCTCATTCCCGCGGGAATGGTTTTTGTATCCCTGGGTCTTATCTGCGGCTGCATTTTCAACGATAAGCAGGTGGGCGGCATCTGCGGCGCCCTTTTGACAAACATATCCGCATGGCTTTCCGGCACGTGGTTTGATCTTAAGCTTGTAGGCGGCGTATTTGAGGATATTGCCATGTTCCTCCCCTTTGCCCGGGCTGTTGAGGCGGGACGCGCAGCCCTTGCCGGCAATTACGGGGAAATAATGCCCCATCTTGTCTGGGTCATCGGCTGGGCAGCACTGCTTTACATTCTTGCCGTTATTGTATTCACGGGCAAAATGCGAAGCGACAAAAAATAAATAAAAATCCTCCGTTTACGACAAACGGAGGATTTTTTATTTACTTACAAAGTCTCTTTATAAGGTAGGGCATGCACTCCTCGAAGTCCACACCGTACCACTTTTCCTTGCCGTTTCCGAGGGTTACGCGTATGCACTCGGCGGTGTAATCCGCAGCAACGGCGACGGCCTCGGCGGGGGTTCCGCCGTTCATAAGGGCACCCACAAAAGTGGAGGAGAAAATATCTCCCGTGCCGTGATAGCTTACAGGCAGCTTTTCGTGGCAATAATAGCTGAACTCGCCCTTTTCGCTGTTATAGCTCATAACACCGGTTTTGCCCTCTTCAAAGCTGACTCCCGTGAGGATAACGTTCTTGGCTCCCTTTGCGGCAAGGGCAAGGGTAAGAGCGCGGACATACTCCTCATCGTAGCGCTCTTTGTACTCACTTCCGGTCATAAAAGCAGCTTCGGTGATATTGGGCAGGACATAGTCCGCATTTGCACAAAGCTCTGCCATCTTCAAAGCAAAGGCCTCATCGAAGGCGGGATAGAGCTTTCCGTTATCGGCCATAGCGGGGTCAACAACGATAAGGCTGCCCCTTGCCTTCATCTTTTCAAACACGCCGCTGACAATTTCAATCTGCTCAAAAGAACCCAGATAGCCGGTGTAAACAGCGTCGAAAGCTATATTTTCCTTCTCCCAATGGTCAACAATGGGATCAATCTCAGCGGTGAGATCGTGGAAGGTGAAATTTTTGAACATAGTATGGGTGCTGAGCACAGCTGTGGGAATAATTGCGCACTCCACGCCCATTGCGGAAATAATGGGAAGGGCCACGGTAAGGGAGCACTTGCCCAGGCAGGATATATCCTGAATGCTTACAATTCTTTTCATCGCTAAGACCTCTTTACAAATATAGTTTTTCTCATTATACTATATTCTGGCCTTATTAAAATAACCAATTTCATATAAGTCGATATATCCAGATTGGAGAAATCTCTATGCTCACATATTCCTTTGAAAATCGCGGCAATGACAGCCTTTATGAATATCTCTACAAGCAGATAAAGGCAGATATTCTGGAATTTCGCCTCGCCCCCAATGAGAAGCTCCCCTCCAAACGCTCCCTTGCGAAGCACCTGAATATAAGTGTTATCACCGTTGAGGGGGCCTACAGCCAGCTTCTGGCAGAGGGATATATATATTCTCAGCCGAAAAGCGGCTATTATGTGTCTGCGCTGAACAGCTCTCCCGCCCCTTCCCGGGAGCGCGTTCATCAGGAAACCAAGGAAAATTCCCCGGAGATTTTCGCTGATTTCGTTGGTACTCACAGCGAAAAAAGCGCCTTCCCTTTCAACACATGGGCAAGAATCATGCGGGAAACAATGTCAGATTCCCCTGAAAAGCTTATGGTCAGATCCCCCTCCGCAGGAGTTTGGGAGCTGCGGGAGGCCATCGCGGAGCATCTTCATTCCTTCCGTGGCATGGATGTAAGTCCGGAGCAGATAATCATCGGCGCGGGTACTGAATATCTCTACGGGCTTATAATCCAGCTTTTGGGCAGAGACAGATGCTATGCCATTGAAGACCCCGGTTATGGAAAGATAAGCCGCATTTACGAGGCAAACGAGGTTGAGTGCGCTTTTATCCCCCTTGATGCCCAGGGCGTTGACCCCATTGCCCTCGGGGAAAGCCGGGCAGATGTGCTCCATATCTCCCCATCTCACCATTTCCCCAGCGGTACAGTAACCCCTGTAAGTCGCCGCTACGAGCTTTTGAGCTGGGCCTGCTCCTCGCCCCAAAGATATATAATCGAGGACGACTATGACAGCGAATTCCGTCTTTTGGGCAAGCCCATCCCGCCCCTTAAAAGCATTGATGTTCTCGGAAAGGTTATATATATGAACACCTTTTCCAAAAGCCTCAGTTCCACCATACGCATAAGCTATATGGTTTTGCCTGAGGCGCTGATGGCGGAGTATACCAGGCGGCTCAGCTTTTATTCCTGCACCGTTTCAAACTTTGACCAATACACCCTCGCCGCTTTTATAAGAAGCGGTCAGCTTGAAAAGCATATAAACCGCATGCGCAGTCTTTATCGCTCCCGCCGTGACATACTCATCGACTGCATAAGAGCCCAGGAGAAGTTCCCCCTTGTAAAAATAAAGGAGGAGGATGCGGGTCTCCATTTCCTCCTCGAAATGCAAACCGGACTCAGCGACGGGGAAATAGTAAGTCGCTGCGGTAAAGCGGGACTTCGGGTCAGCTGTCTCAGCGAATATTACCGAAATGCCGCCGCCCCAAGCCACACCCTTCTCATCAATTACTCTGCCCTCGACTCTGAGAGAATACCCGAAGCTGTCAACAGACTCTTCAAGAGCATTTGGGCTTGAAAAAAATGTAAATCAGTATTAAAATTCTTTTTGCACTTTCAATTATAAAGGACATTCAAGTATGGAATCTATCATCAAAATACTCGCTTCCGAGCTTAACACTCCGGAAAAATTCATCGAAAATGTTGTCGCACTCATAGATGAGGGCAACACCATTCCCTTCATAGCACGTTACCGCAAGGAGCTTCACGGAGGAATGGACGACACCGCTCTGCGTACTCTTGAAGACCGCCTCGGCTACCTTCGCAATCTGGAAAAGCGCAGAGAGGAAGTTAAAAGCTCCATTGCTGCTCAGGAAAAGCTCACCGACGAGCTTTCCTCCGCCATAGATAACGCAGCCACCCTTGCCGAAATTGAGGACATTTACCGACCTTTCCGCCCCAAGCGCCGCACCCGTGCAACCGTCGCAAAGGAAAAGGGGCTGGAACCTCTGGCTGCTCAGCTTCTGGAGCAAAGCCGCGACTGTCCCGCTCCCTCAGTCCTCGCGGAAGGTTTTATAAACCCCGATCTGGGCGTTGAAAGCATTGAGGATGCTCTTGCGGGCGCATCTGATATTATTGCCGAAATAGTCTCCGATTCCCCCGAATCCAGAAAACTTCTCCGCGAAAGCCTTATGCGCCATGCCGAACTAAAGGTGAGCGCAGCTAAGGAGGAGGACAGCGTATACCGCCTTTACTACGAATTCTCTCATAAATTATGTAAACTTCAGGGGCATCAGATTCTGGCGGTTAACCGTGGCGAAAAGGAAGAATTTTTGAAGGTTGCAGTTGCCGTTGAGGATGCCGCTGTTCTCCCCGGACTTGTCCGTCTTTTCGTCATCCCCGGCAGACCCTCTTCCGATTTTGTCCGCTCTGCCGTTGAAGACAGCTATTCCCGCCTCCTCTTCCCTGCCGTTGAGCGCGAGATAAGAAACAGCCTCACCGATGAGGCCTGCGAGGGTGCGATCCGCAATTTTGCTTTGAACCTGAAGCCCCTGCTTATGCAGCCTCCCGTAAAGAACAAGGTTACTATGGGCTACGACCCCGGTTACCGCAACGGCTGCAAAATAGCCGTTGTTAACGGCACAGGCAAGGTTCTTGATACCGCCGTTATTTATCCCACCCAGCCTTTCAACAAGGTTGCGGAGGCAAAGGCGACTCTCAGCCGTCTTATCCGCAAGCACGGCATTGAAAACATTGCAATAGGCAACGGAACCGCTTCCCGTGAGTCCGAAAAGCTGGTTGCAGAGCTTCTGAGGGATCATCCCGGTGTCAGCTATATGGTTGTCAACGAGGCGGGCGCCTCCGTTTATTCCGCAAGCAAACTGGCTGCTGAGGAATTTCCCGAATACGATGTTAACCTCCGCTCCGCCGTCTCCATTGCACGCAGACTTCAGGATCCCCTTGCCGAGCTTGTCAAAATCGAGCCCAAGGCAATAGGCGTTGGACAGTATCAGCACGATATGCCCCAGACCCGACTCAGCGAAACTCTGAGCGGCGTTGTTGAAGACTGCGTCAACTCCGTGGGTGCGGATTTGAACACCGCGTCTCCCTCTCTGCTCAGCTACATCGCAGGTCTCAACAAGACCACCGCCAAAAACATTGTAAGCTACCGCGAGGAAAACGGCGCCTTCCGCTCCCGCAAGGAGCTTCTCAAGGTTCCCAAGCTGGGTCCCAAGGCCTTCCAGCAGTGCGCAGGCTTCCTCCGCGTTGCGGAAAGCAAACAGGCTCTTGATAACACCGCTGTTCACCCCGAAAGCTATGAGGCTGCCGAAATTCTGCTTAAGGAATGCGGCTACAGCCTTACCCAGCTTAGTGCGGGCGGTCTTAAGGAGCTTGAAGCAAAGGTTAGAGAAATCGGAATTGATGCTCTGGCCGAAAAATGCGGCGTCGGCACGCCCACCCTCAGAGACATAATAAGTGAGCTTCTCAAGCCCGGCCGCGACCCCCGCGACGACCTGCCTGCACCGATCCTGCGGACCGATGTGTTGGAAATGAAGGATCTGAAGCCAGGCATGGTGCTTTCCGGTACGGTTCGTAACGTGATCGATTTCGGCGTGTTTGTGGACATCGGTGTCCACCAGGACGGCCTGGTCCATATTTCCCAGGTCTGCAACCGGAAGCTGCAGCATCCCAGTGAAGTCTTGCAGGTGGGCGATATTGTTAAGGTCATGGT
>JAZSRY010000033.1:0-5486 GCA_045538735.1 Oscillospiraceae bacterium | reverse complement strand
CTTTGCTTACATAGGTAATATCCTCGCCGGACTGCACAACATAGCAATATGCAAGCTCATCAATGACCTGGCATTCGGTGTTGGTGCTAAGAGTGGTCACGGGAGCGCCACGGAGCTGGTAGTTATCATATACCGCAGCGCCGCTTTTGGCATAGCCCGTCCAGGGCTCATAGGCAGCCTCGCCCTCCATACGGAGAAGCTGCTTTTCCACCAATCCGTAACCCGCTTCGGTTTTGATGGCGTAGTGCTCTTCATCAAACTCGCCAACCACATCCACCGTGTCACCACGATTGAGAAGCATCAAAATTGCAGGGCTGCGGTCAAGCTGAACAAGAGTTTCAGCGCAGTCAGGAACGGGAATGGGGGTTGGAGTGGGTTCGGGGGTGGAGGGCGGTGTAGGCTTGGGAATAGGCTTGGGAGTCGGAGCAGGCGTAGGCTCCGGTGTAGGAGTGGGAGGCGGAGCTGCCGTCAGCATATCGGCTACTGCGGGCAGGATGTCCGTATGCTGAATCGCGCGCACTCCAAGGCCAGCGAGCAAAACAAGGCTAAGCAGAATAATTATAATTTTTTTCATTTAACTTTCACCTTAGCCTTTGTAATCGCTGTCGTACTGATCGCCGTAGACATGGTGGATAATTTCCCATACGAAGCTATAAGCCGCTGTGCCGGGCTTGACCGCATTTCTGTTCTGGTAAGCAACATAGCCAATGCTGCGGTAGATAGTTCCGCCGTAAATCGTGAACTGCTCTCCCTCTGCGTTCTCCAAAATTATATAGGGACGCATTGCGAGGTCTTCCTTGCACTGGTCAAGGTTAAAGCCAACAAGAACATTGGTATACTGAGTCAGGTCGCCCTTATTTGCATAAACGGGGTCGGATACGCCTCTCTTGTAGGCATAGTTGGAGCGGGAATAGCTCTTGCCGAGAACAAGGTCGCCGTCCCCTTCAACTTCGTGGGCGAAGGCCAAAACCGTGCCATACTCAACAAGCTTATAGCCGGCCAAGCCATTGCCCGTCAGGGCGGACTTGGTGTCCTTATAAAGGGAGGTTATCATGCGTATGCCCTTGTTTCCGGTAATGCGGATGGAAGAGCCGGAATACTGGAGAAGGTTATCCAGTTCCTCAACATAGGTGATTTCTCCATCGGAAACCATATAGACCTTCATACCAACAGGATACTGGGTGTGTACATCATTGGGGTCTCCCACATAGAAATCATAGGTAACTATGCTGCAGTCTTCCTCGGTGGGGAGTTCAACATAGCGTTCATCGCCGTTGGCAACCACGGGATAGGGCAGACCGTTTATATAAACGGTGGTCTTATTGAGGAAATCCTCACCCTCAAGCTTGAGCATATTGTCAACGAACCTTGTGATGCGGGTTTCAAAGTGGTCACAACGGGAGCAATCTCTACGCTCTTCGCCGTCAGAATCGGGAGTGGCTTCGGTAATAGTTACCCAATCGCCCATGTCGTGACCCGCAGGAATCACTTCGGTCTCAAAGCGGTCACAGCGAGAGCAATCTTTGCGCTTGCTGCCGTCGGTGGTGCAGGTGGGTTCATCGGTGGTGGCCCAATCGCTCATATCATGACCGAGAGCATCTACTTCATCATCAGTGTAGGTATCTCCGCAAGAGCAAGTATAGGTGGTGTAGCCATCTTCGGTACAAGTGGGAGGAGTGATAGTGGCTTCGTGGCTATGGCCGGTGGCAGGAATGACATCGGTTTCGAAATGGTCGCAACGAGAGCAATCTTTGCGCTTGCTGCCGTTTTCTGTGCAGGTGGGCTCATCGGTGGTGACCCAGTCGCCCATATCGTGGCCAAGGGCTTCGCCACCGTTGGCACCGCAGATATAGCATATTTTATCTTCGGTGCAGCTTGCCTCGATCCACTGATGCTCGCATAGGTTTTCAAAGACAAGCACAAAGCCAATAGCCACCCCAAGTCCGCAGTCATAATAATAACCTACAGCCATTTCTTCGGCAGTAAGGATATTACCTTCGATAGTTCCGCCAACCACTTCCACCACTTTGGAAACATCAAAGTTCGGAAGTGTGCTCAGGTCAAATTTGTTCTGGTCAGCGGTAACAACGCGGATATTATATTGAGGATCAATATAATTAAGTTTCACGCAACTGCTCAAATCAAGGCTTGTCAGGTAATTATAGCCGCAATACAGAGTATGCATCTTCGCATTCTTGCTGAGATCAAGACTTTCCAGTTCATTGACACTGCACCACAGCACTCTCAAGTCCGGGCAGTTAGCGAGTTCCAGAGTAGTCAGGTAGTTTTCTTCACATCTCAAATCACTAAGCTTGGTGTTTTTGCTGACATCCAAAGTCTCAAGATAGTTGCTGTTGCAATTGAGTGAGGACAGATTTACACAGGGTTTAACATTCAGTTCGGTCAACTGGTTGTTACTGCAGTCTATAGTTCTGAGCTCGGTGCATCTGTCGAATACAATACTTGTAAGCTGATTTGATTTGCAATACACGCCTTGAACAAAGCTGCAGCCACGAAGATTCAGGCTTGTCAACAGGTTGTTATCGCAGTTTACGGAGACAAGCTGGTCTTTCCCGCTCAGGTCAAGACTTGTCAAGAAATTGCCATAACACTGTAAGGTCTCCAGTTGCTTACAGCCGCTCAGGTTTAAGCTTATCAACTGGCTGTTGTTGCAATAGAGATTTGTGAGCTTAGTGTTCTTGCTCAAATCAAGCGTAGTCAGCGAAGTTTCATTGCAAAACAAAGTATAAAGATTAGTATTCTTGCTCAGATCCAAACTTGTCAGGCTTTCATTGCTATTACAATAAAAATACACAAGGGCGGTAAAATATTGTATTCCTTCAAAGCTGGAAATGCCACGGTTTGACGCAGAGATGTTAGTAACAGTTAGCAGTTCGCTTTTAGTCAGCCAACCGTCAGAAGCACCCTTAATATTGTCGTTGATATATCTTCTGAAATTATCGTCGGGGAAATTTGCTTCGCTAACGGAAACCGCGCCGCAGGTACTGCAAACTCCGTTCTGCTCAGTATGCTCGGTAGTTCCCTTGATGGCACCGCAGACTGTGCATACTCCATCCACGCCATAGCTATGACCGAGTGCGGTGACCTTGTCATCGGTATATGTATCTCCGCAAGCACAGACATAGGAGGTGTATCCATCTTCCCTACAGGTTGGTGGAGTGACGGTGGCTTCATAGCTATGACCAAGAGCTTTGCCATCAACCAAACCGCAGATAGAGCATTTTCTTACCTCGGTGCAGTTTGCTTCGCTCCAGTTATGTTGGCAGAGGTTTTCTATCAGAAGCTCAAAGCATGCAGTTACATTGCTTCCGCAGTCGTAGTAATATCCGACAACCGCATCCTCGGCGGTAAGGATATTTCCCTCCAGCGTTCCGCCTATTACCTCCACCACCTTGGAAACATCAAAGCCCGGCAGTGTGCTCATGTCAAATTTATTCTGCTGTGCGGTTATAACTCGGACATTATATTGCGCATTCAACCTGTTGACTGGGCATCCTGCGAGGTCAAGCTTTACAAGACTGTTATAGCTGCAGTCGAAAATCTCCATCTGGAGTTTTTCAGCAAGAGTAATGCTTTCCAGCGCATTGTTGCTGCAGTCAAGCTTATGAAGCATAGTGTTGGTGCTGAGGTCAAGACTCGTCAACGCGTTGTTGCTGCAATAAAATTCAGAAAGGCTCTTGCAGCCCTCGGTATTCAAGCTTGTCAGCTCATTCGTGCCGCATTTCAAAATCCACAAATTACGGCAGGGTCTCACATCAAGGCTTGTGAGCTTATTATTGCTGCAATCCAAATCGCGCAGTATGGGACAAACACTAAGGTCAATACTTGTAAGCTTATTTGAACTGCAATACAAGTTCTGCAGCACGGGGCAGCCGCCGAGGTCAAGCTCTGTCAGAGCGTTTGCGGAGCAACTTAGTATATCAAGCTTGCTGTTATTGCTGAGATTCAGTGCTGTCAAAGCATTTGAACTGCATTCAAGATAGTCAAGCTCGGTATTGTTGCTGAGGTCGAGTTCCGTCAGGCTGTTGTTTTGGCAATCAAGCGACTTTAGCTTTGTATTTTTGCTCAAATCCAGCTCCATAAGGCTGTTATTGCCGCATATGAGAGTTTCAATGGAAGTGAAAAATTCAATGCCTTTAAGACTTAATATGCCTCGGGAATTAACGTTAATGCTCGTTGCGGCTTTAAGCTCTTCCTCTGTCAGCCAGCCGTCGGAAGCTCCTTTGATTTCCTCGCTGATGTATTCTCTGAAATTATCATCGGGGAAATTTGCAATGCTTACGGAAATAGCGCCGCAGACGCTGCAAACTCCGTTCTGTTCCGTGTGCTCGATAGCGCCTTCGTTTGTGCCGCAAACAGAGCAAGTTTTTTCCGCTCCACAGTCGCCTTCTATCCAGCTATGACCAAGGGCGCTTACTTCATTATCGGTATATTCGTCTCCGCAAGCGCAGGTATAGGTGGTATAACCATCTTCCGTGCAAGTGGGAGGAGTGACGGTGGCCTCATAACTATGTTCAGTTTCCTCCGCTGCAACAATGGCATCCCCATCCACAGCGATGGCATGCACAGGTAGCATGCCAACTACCATTATTAGAGCCAAAAGCATACAGATAATTCTTCGTATACCTTTCATTTCACAATCCTACTTTCCTTTTATTTCCGTCTAATTGTTGTCTGTCCCCTATTCCCGAACAATACGCATTAATGCTATAAAATCACGCAAAAGGCCATTTGTATTACTTATATATATCATATTGTAATATATTAAATATTTTGTGTCAACACTAAGATGTATCATGAGGTGATATATAAATGGTCATTGAACCCCTGAAAATAAAAAAGCGCGGAGAGGACGGAACAAGACTTATTTCCGTACGCATCCGCGAGGAGATTTTAGCTGATTTGGACAAAATTGCAAAAGAGAGTAACCACTCCCGCAATGAGCTCATCAACCTTATTCTTGAGTTTGGCATTTCCAACATTGAAATAATATAAGTTGCAAAATCTCATATGCGGCAAAAGCGTATCTCAGTACTGTATAACGAAAGTTGTATATCCCTCTCAGTCGCCTGCGGTGACAGTTCTCCCAAGGGGATAACCAAGACGAACCGCAAGTGTGTATTCCGCATATTATTTCGAATATATTATCTAGCAAAAACGGCTCACCGATTGGTGAGCCGTTTTTTTGCTTTTTTTACATAACGGGGTCGGTCCATTCCTGACCACCGCCGCCGCCATAGAAGACGATGCGGTTCTGGCTTACCATAGAGGTCGGCATATAGCCGATCTCGCCGTTGACACTGACAACATAGACACCGCCGCAATCCCAAAGGACAGTGATGCTTGTATTCGTAGTCAGCGCTTTTCCTTCACCCTGAAGCAGATAGTTATCATACACGCGGGCGCCGGATGCAGCAAAACCATCCCATGAAGCATAGGCTTCCTCGCCCTCTTTCAGGGCAAAT
>JAZSRY010000047.1:0-11909 GCA_045538735.1 Oscillospiraceae bacterium | reverse complement strand
TGAAGGCTGGCCTGCCACCATCCGCGCGGTGAATACCGTGGATGCCATGACCGCAACGGTAGAGGAAATTCCCTATCCCGTGCTGCACAAAATCGTAGACCGCATCACCTCTGAGGTGGAAGGCATCAACCGTGTCCTCTTCGACCTGACCCCCAAGCCCACCGGCACCATCGAGTGGGAGTAATACCAAATGTTTCAGCAAATTTGATTTATCCTCTTCGGGGCAATTTTCTTTATCCTTTCCCGATTAGATAATTCACTGCAAAAGCAAACAATATAGTAATTTTGAAGACCTTGCGTCATCGGAAACGATGACCAAGCTCTTCTTTTTTGTCGCAAGAGAGACCTTGACCACAAACCTTTTGCAAGATTAGACCTATCCTTGCCAAAAACCTTTATTTTTCAGCATATTTTCCCCTTTTTCTTCTCTTTTCGTGAAGAAGAATCCTTGCCAATCGCCTTTGTTTTCTTGATTTTTTTCGGGTATGAAAACAGAAAAAATGAAGGTTTGGACGAGAAATTTCCTTGCCAAAAGTGGAGATGTCTTCACTAAAAATGCAGTGGAAATGCGGAAAGGAAAAGGATAAAAAGTTTTGCCTTGATGAAACTAAAAAGGAAATGTTGAGAGAAAAGACACCCCAGATTTCCTATAATGTATAAAAAGGTCTTACCGACTTTTGTTATCGGTAAGACCTTTTTTCTGTTTTGAGGTTTTTTAATCACCATATCGCTGAGTTCTTTTGATGGTAGCAACAATGCAGGGCGGGCAACAATTTAACCCAACCGCTTCTAAAGTCACACACCTTAAATATAATTGACGTTCGGGAGTTGTATGCCGTTACGGGAACATTTTGCAGTGCAGGTCCGAAATCGTCAATTCATACCGCCTTTCGGAACAAGACTGACTCTCAGCGAGTTTACGCGGTGACTCTCGGCTCCCGTTATCTCAACATCCAGATTTTCAAAGGAGAATCGATCACCGGATTCCGGCATTCGTCCCAAAATTTGCGCCGCCCATCCACTTATGGAATATATATCAGGCTCACTGCTTATGTCAAAAAACTCCGTAAAATCCTCATAGCTGACAGAGGCATCAACTAAATAAACGCCCTCTTTTACTTCCTTAAAAGCTTCAATGACCTCATCGTGCTCATCCCATATTTCTCCAACCAGTTCCTCGAGAATATCCTCCATAGTCACGATACCAAGGGTACCGCCGTATTCATCCAGAACAACGGCAATGTGGCTTTTGTTCTTTTGGAGGCTCTTTAATATCTCGCTTATTTTTCCTGATTTGGGGATAAACAGGGGCGGTGTCATTATTTCATTTATTTCTTTGGGATTTATACCCGTTCCGGTATAAAAATCCTTGTGGTTAATTATGCCGACTATATTGTCTATGGTAGCGTCATATACCAGCAGACGGGTGAATTTGCTTGTAGTAAAAAGCGCAGCCAGTTCTTCATGAGTGGCTGTGAGGGGAATGGCTTCAAGGTCTACACGGTGGGTAAGTATGTCGATTGCACGCCGATCTGTGAACTCGATGGCATTTCTGAGAAGGTCGCGCTCTGTTTCGTTAATGCTGCCGTCGGCCTGAACCTCCTCCACGAACATAAGAAGCTCTTCTTGACTCATGCGGGTGTCATTCTTAACTTTAATGATATGGCTGAGAAGATTTTTCCACTTGGAAAATAAATAGTTCAGAGGAGTGAATAGCCACATAAGGGCGTTAATCGTCGGTGCAGCAAACATTGAAAAACGCTCAGGGGAATCTTTGGCCAGACTTTTGGGGCTTATTTCGCCGAATATGAGCACGGCCACGGTTATCACTACAGTTGATATAGTAGCGCCAATATCTCCGTATATGTGGACAAATACAACCGTGCCAATACTGGCAAGGCCTATGTTCACAATATTGTTACCTATGAGCAGAGTGGAAATAAATTTGTCATACTTGCTCTCGAGCTTACAGACAAGCTCTGCCCGTTTATTTCCGCTTTCTGCCATTGTTCGCATTCTGGTCATGTTCATGGAAAGAAATGCTGTTTCAGTGGCCGAGAAAAAGGCCGAAAGCAACAGGAAAATCAGCATAATAATAACATAAGCTATGTTGTTCATTTATAAAAATTATCTCCTTTATCGAATATCATTACGTCACATTCGGTCGCTATTCTAGAGAATTAGCCTCTTAAAGCGCGCAAAAGCACAGCCGCGTCCCAAATAACGCAGTTGTGCCCAATGTAGTGTACCGATAAAGCATTTTGTATGGCAATCATTCTGACTGTCAGGTTCCATTTTGGAATATCTACCTCCTTGTTTAGTATACGGTGGGGCATTATATATAATTATCCATATAATGTCAAGAATAAAACCTTGCCGCAGATACAACTAGGACTAAAACGGCAGGAAAGGAACGAAAAAAGCCTTAACACTTAGCCTGAGCAATGTAATCCGTTCACGGCCTACAATGTTACAGCAAAATTCAATGAAAAACTCGGAATTATGGTTTTTATACGCTGGGCAGTTATAGAAAAGGATGAGGTGAATCAGAACACAGAAGCTGTAGCCACATGTAGCCATTTTCAATCAACAGTCCGAATCCTCCCAAAATGCTCCTTAAAGAGCAAAAATCGGTCATTTCCGTTATTCCTACATATTCCTCCGTTTTGCCTTGTAGGGACATTTATTGGACAATCGGGACTGTCTGTACTGAAAATACGGCATTTTTCGAGGCTACATTTTGGCTACAACAATTTCGCGGATGTTGCGAATTTGCTGGATTATCGGGATTTCACGAACAAAAAGCGGTCAAAAAGTGTGTTTTTTTACAAGAAACCAAAGTCGAGGGCTAGAGTGGGAATAAGAAAATTTTATCCTAAAGCCCATTTTTCCTGCAAAAAAGCCTAAAAAACGGCCATTTAGGGTAGTTTTCTCATCCCTTTGATAGCAGATTGATAGCACTTCCAAAATTTCGGCTTGTTGGTATAGCCTTTCGGGTGTCCCCGGAGGAAGATATGCAGCTTGAAACTTTCGTCCGGCTTTCCGGGCTCACCAAGCAGGACTACATCACCCGCAGGCTGCTCTGCAAGGATGTTGTAGTACAGGGGAATCCGAGAGTGTATAAGGCACTCAGAGATCAATTTGCATCTGTTCTGGACGAGCTTCGACGCATTGAAGCAGGGGATGGAGTTGATGACGAGCTGCTGAGCACCATCCAAATGATAACTTCAACAATGAACGGAATGAAGGGGGATTCTAATGCGGGAGGATAAAAAGAAAACGACCACCCCGGTTACATCTGTTGGCGCAGATGCAGGGCAGTCGAATCTATGTAGCGAAAACAGTATAGCAAATATGACAGAGGATTTCAATCCCTGCGAAAAATCTTTTGAAGAATTACTGCGAGAAATGAAGCAGATGGATGAACCGGACTATCTGCACACGGTTTCAATGCGTGAGCTTTATCAGAAGGTTTACACCGGGAAACCGGCTATCATTGACGGCCTGCTTAACAGCGGAGCGTATATTCTGGCCGGTGCCCCCAAAATCGGAAAATCCTTTCTTGTGGCTCAACTGGCCTACCATGTCAGCACAGGCTAAAAGCTCTGGAATTATAATGTCAATCCTGCGACAGTCTTATACCTCGCATTGGAGGACGACTTCCAGCGGCTGCAGGCTCGTTTGTTCAGAATGTTCGGCGTAAATGATACCGAAAAGCTGTTTTTCGCCGTTGCGGCAAAGCAATTGGGCAAGGGACTGGATGAACAATTGGAGCGTTTTGTATCGGAGCACCCGGACACAAAACTGATAATTCTGGACACACTCCAAAAGGTCAGAGAAATGACAGCCGAAAGCTATAGCTACTCCGGAGACTACGAGGTCATCAGCAGGATGAAGCTTTTTGCAGACCGCCACGGCCTCTGTGTTCTCTTTGTTCATCACACGAGAAAGCAGCCCTCCCCGGATAACTTTGAAATGATCTCAGGTACCACCGGTTTGCTTGGCTGCGCTGATGGTGCGTTCCTGATGCAGAAAGAAAAACGCACTTCAAACGCCGCTACTCTGGACATTGTAGGCCGTGATCAGCAGGACCAAAGGCTCTATATCGAGAGGGATAATTCCAGCCTTGTTTGGAAACTGGACCACGCTGATCTGGAGCTTTGGCGCGAACCTCCTGACCCCGTTCTGGAAGCGGTAGCAGTCCTTGTATCGCCGGAATCGCCGGTGTGGACAGGCAGCCCCACAGAACTGGCTTCCTTGTTAGAGCCACAGCTGGCCCCGAACATACTGACCAAACATTTGAACATAAATGCAGGCCGACTTGAAAACGAATACGGCATCAAATATGAAAACAAGTCCAGACATTCCGGACGGCAAATTACATTAAGATTCTTATAATCCGCGACGCTTGCGACGGTCGCGACGGTGTTTGTGGAGTACCAATATCATCGTCGCAATCGTTGCGACCGTCGCGCCAGCGCCCTCGTAGGAGAAACTATATTTATGTGTTTAATATTGGCAAGTAGCGAAGTGTGATATCACAATTCATCTGCCATGGGTTTTGCGGCATTGTCCTAGCAAGCACTGAATTTGTACGTGCAAATTCACTTATTAGGGAGGTCCCTAATACCCCGAAAGGAGAAAAAATGAGATAGACGTTCTATCTGCCTGTCCTAATTCAAACACAAAAGCCTAAAGCAAGTTATGCAACATTGGAAATTAGCATCAGTTTTTCGTTGAACTATAAAAAAAGAAGGTTGGGACTCGACTAACGATTCCCAACCTTCTTTTCTTATGGGCTCCCCACAGGATATATTTTGCCCACGTGGTCTATGGTATACTCACCTGCCAGAAAAGTTTCACCCACAGGAACTTTTTTATCCATTTCCCAAGCAGATGCTGTTGACCCACTGGGCAAAGGTGCCGGTTGAAGTACCCTCAGCATCACCGTGGCCCATGGCCCACACCAGAGAGTAATCAACACTCTCAGCCCCAGCCATCATGGCAGACATGGCGAGATTATAGGCGATGGTGAAGCTTGTATGCTCATCCGCAGTGCCGTTTCTGGTACGCCAGTGATCGGCAAAATCGGCGTCCTGCCTGCCTGCGGCAGTATCCAGCATAATGGCAGTGGCATTCATAAGATAAGCCTGATTTATGATATCTTCACGGTTTGCAAGCTCAATGTATGCGTCAACCACTGCGGCATCAAAGCCCTCAAGTGCGGAATACTCGTCATAATTTGCCTCCAAAACAGCGGCCACGGAAGCGCTGAAGTGAACTGCCTTTTCATCGGCGCTGCCGAAGGCATCGTTTTCAGCGCTCATATCGAAGCTGTCAAAACCGGGGATATCCTTATTGCGGGCAAGACCGGTGCCATTGAGGAAGCCTGCCATATCGGTGACGGAAAAAGTGCCGTCCTCGTTCTTAGTGAGCCATTCAGAGGTGTTGCTGTAAGAACCAAGGAATGCATCGAGGCTGTCATAGGTGGTGGCTTCGCCGCCCTTGCCGCCGGGGCCGCCCGGTCCTCCGGGTCCCTTGCCTGCAGACTTGGTATAGCTGAAATTACCCTGCTCATCAGTGTTTGCAGCTATCAGAGCATTGAGAGCATCGGACATGTTCTCCAGCATCTGGTCATAGAAGCTGCCGCTTCTGGGCTCAGGTGTGCCATCCTCTGCCACCTCAAAAACAAGGGGCTCACCATCTTTATCCACAAGATCGAGGGAGTTGATATACTCGCAATAAGCGATAGCCAGATCCTGCTCAAGGGCCAACTGGAACTCACTGAAATCACCGCCGCCACCAAACATTCCGGAAAAGCTTGTAGCGCCGGAGTCATAGCGCCACCACGCATAGGCAAGGTCGGCGTTTTCGATGTCGGCAATGGGGCAATAGCACATACAGCCGAAAACATCATCGTCTATGGTTGAGATATAGGCATCGCTGGCTTCATCATAGAGGAGACCGGGCGCGCCGTTTTCGTAGAGATAGGGCCAGTATTCTTCCATATCGCCGCTTGCTCCGAGAATAGAGCTCATCTGACCGCCGCCAGAGGTGCCGATGGAAATTATCTTCTCCTCATCGCCGGGAATAACATCAGCATTGGCGCGCAAAGTGCGAACTGCGCTTTTTAGGTCAACAACCGCAGCAGGAGCCTTGCCCACGCCATCGGCAGCATCACGGGAGCGTGCGCCGCAGTTGACGAACACAAAGCCGTTTTCAATAAAGCTGCTGTTCACATTTCCGGCAGTTCCGCTTCTCCAGCCGGAGCAGTTATTCTGCAGCACGATGGGGGCTGTGTCGGCGGTGTAGCCGCAGACCTCGCCTCCCTCAAAATAGGCAGCAGGAACATAGATGTTCATACTCTGGTACTTTTCTGCCACCACATTGGTGCAGAAAGCCACACCCTTGAGCTGATAGTAACTGCCATCAGCAGATTTTTCCCACTGAGCGTCGCTGAGGTCAAGAGCCAGAGACGCCTCGTCCACAAGGGGCTCGGGAGTTGGCTCAGGAGTGGGTGTTGGAGCAGCTGTGGGTGTGGGCTCGATTTCGGGTGTCTCACTTGAGCCATCACCGGCACAGGCTGTCAAAGAAAGCAGAAGACAAAGGCATAGGAGTATGCTTATAAGTTTTTTCATAATTTTTCCTTCTCTCAAAAGAACTTCGAGCCTGTCCCTTAGTTGTTCGGGACAGGCTCGGACACATATTATTCAGATTATTTCCTGCAGCTGAAAAGCCAGCGCTTTACGCCCTCTATTTCGTAGGCAACAGGCCAGGTGTTCATGTGGTTGGATGCGGGATTTGCGTCCTCCCACTCAGGGACAACGCTGCTGCCCTCAAAGACCGTGTAACGGATGTTCACATCATCTTTCAGTGCCTCGGCCACATAGGCGTCAAACTCAGCGGGGCTGCTCTTTGCATTCCAGACATAGCGTCCTATCTTTGCGCCTGCCTTTTCCATAGCCTCGGTAACGGCGTTCATACCGGGGAAGGCCTTGGCATCATGATTGGACACCAGTATCCAGAACTTGTTTCCCGAACATTTTTCTGCAAGGCGCTCGGGGGACCACTGGCCCGCCACCAGCATGGAAGCGGCGAAGTAGTCGGGGTAAAGGATGTTCAGCTCGCAGAAGGCCATACAGCCCATAGACTGTCCGGTGGCATATATGCGTTTTTTGTCAATCTCATAGCCCTCCGCTATGAAATCTATCATTTCCTTGAGCTTATAAATTTCCTCAGAGGCACGGAACTCATCGTTTGTGAGCTTCACACCCTTGGGTATCTGGGGAGCCAGAACATAGCAGGGATTTTCTTTCTGCCACTCGGGCTTGGCCCAAGTGATGGCACCGTTGCCCTGAGAAAGGGCTATTCTTGTATCTGCTCCGCAGACACCGGCATCGTGAATAAACACCACAAGGGGGTACTGCGCCCCTGCCTTGATGTTCTTGGGACAGTAGAGATTATAGCCCAGTCCTTTGAATTCGCTTCTTATGAAATCCTCAATGATGGGCTCTTCTGCCGCGGTAGACATCATTTTCTCGCCGCTGGCCGGGATAATAGTGCCGTCTATGGCTCTTATGTCTTTAAGCTGCTTCACGCATACCTCTCTGGGCAGACACACAGCCGCAGGGAGATTGGGGGGAGGACCCTTGGGAGGACCGCCGGGGCCCCCGGGACCGCCGGGGCCGCCGGGGCCACCGGGTTTGCCCTTGAATGGAGGGGGAGGCGGAATAACGGAGGCGGTCTTGTCCTTGATACTCAGCTCCAGCAGCACACTGTCGCCGAAAACGCTGAACCCGGTAACAGTCCTGTCCACGACCTCAAAGCTGCTACTGTCAAGGCTGGCTGGGTCTATTTCCCGGTCATAAATTATCTTAGCGCCGCAGATCTTCTGTCCGTGGGGAAAGTTATCTGTCAGGCAGATAATGCTCTTGATATATTCCTTCATATCTTCTTACCTTCTTTCAAACCCATCATAAGCTCCAGGGCGGTATCTCTCAGTTTTTCCGCTCCGCCGGGCATAAAGGGTGAATTTTGGCACTGGTATTTAAGTTCTTTATAGGCTTCGGCCTCAGGCATACACTTGTCGCCGCCATTCACCATGGTGGCCACAGCACAGCCTATTTGGATAGCAGTTATGCCGCTTATCTCCGGCTGAACACCCACTATTTCCATATCCCCAAGACGCATGCCATAAACCGAAAGCATCTTCTCTCCATCAGGTTCAAAGCAGCATTCTTTAAGGGGCTTCTGGGAACTGAGGTCGCGGTTCATTTTCTTAGTTGCGCAGGAAACATCCCGCTTTCCCGTGGGAATAGCATCAATGTCACCAAGCTTTTCAATACGGGAATGGGTTTTAAGCACCGCATCACCAAGCCTTGCAGCCTGGGCAGCCAGAAGAGCATAGCCCGCCATACCCATGTCCATCTTTTTCACAGCGCCGGAGGCATCCAAGGCATCATAGCAGGCCTTGTATCTGGGTTCCTGATCTCCGCAAGGGCCGCAGAGGAAGAGGGCAGTGAAGTCCTCACCCATTGCCTTTTCAAGATATGTACAGGCATTGCCGCAAAGATCAGAGGAAACCATCATTCCGCCATCCTCAGCTCTGATTCGGCTGGTAACACAAGAGCGGACGCCGTAGACAAACATGGCCGCTATAGCTTTGCCTTCAAGGCTGTCAATGCGAAGCACATGCAGACTTTGGTCGCAGGGCTCCTCGTCGTCGGTACCCATCCACCAGCCTTCGGAGGTGCGCATATTGCGGCTGGCAGCCACGGCGCATTTTCCTTTGCCGCAGCCCAGTATGGCAGGAGTCATATTCTTCTCAGCTTTGGCCAAAGCATTGCTCAGAGCAGCAAAATATGCCTCTCCAAGAGCCTCACAGCGGGCTATCTCTTCCACTGAGCGCGGTTTGTGGCCGGGGCGTGGTTTCTCAAGCTCTCCCGGCTTGGGAGATGGCCAAATGTGAGGACATGCGAAGCTGTGAGTCAGGGTGAGCCAGATATTCTCCTCCTCCACACCGGTCTTCGCCCTGATAATATCCAGCATCTTCTTCTGGGTACCGGGGAACATGGAGGTTATCTCCACACTGACAATAACGGTCTTTTTATCGCTTTCCAAGATAAGCGCTCTTATGTGCAGGTCATCGTGGACCGAGGTAAAGCCATCCAGAGGCAGGCATGGAGCCACATCTATGGCAGCCTTTCCCGCCCCGGCATAAAGATAATGTTTCTTATCCATTCTTATCACTCTATCCTGTATCCCTCCATGGCTGCGTTTTCATTGGAAACACGGAGGTATTTGACTTTTTTCTCCATAATATACACCCCAAAAGCAGCGGCACCTGCCAGCAAAAACAGGACGGCCGCGAAAAGCTCCCCGGTCTCACCGCCGCTAAGGAGGCAATGAAGAATAGTGTTGATTGAAGTAAGGGCAAGAAAAACAGCTTGTGCAAGCCCGGCAAGTTTAAGGTTTTTGATACCCTCCCGGTATTCTCTCATCTTCAGCAGCACGGGAGAAGTGAGTTTTGTGATAAGGAACCACACAAAGAAGATGAAGCCGCAGAGAGAGAGCACCTCGGGCAAAACCACATACCACACGGTGTTTGACTCAAGGCTCATCAACGCTGCGCGGGCATAAAGCATAATGGAAAGCAGTGCCAGAAGCGAGCAGAACATTTTGTGGATGTATCGCTCATTTCTGCTCATATCCGCCTTGTGGTACTCCCCGGTATATACTCTTTTTATGCGCACTTTGCCGGAGGGCGTGGTCTCCGGTATTTCCGTCCAGCCCTCAAAGTAACGGTGGTAATAGCCGCTGTGCCAGGAGGAGCTTTTTTCCTCCAGGCGGGCATCCACCCTATTCGCTTTTACAAGAAGTTTTTCCTTGATACCCATAGTAAATTTCCTTGCTTAGTTTGCTTTATCGGGTGCGTAGTGGACAGCTGTGCCCTCCACGCTGAGCATATAGCCCTCGCCCATGGGAGTTTTAATAAGTTCGCCCTTCTCTCCCGAGAGAATACGGCGGCAGCACTCTATCTTCTTGCCTATGATCTCGGGAGGAACTGCGGCGGGCATATGGCCTGTGCAGATTTTTGTCACAGGCAGAGCTGCTATCTTCTCCATGGAGGCCATGTAGGTGCTCACATTGGCGGCAGAGGGCTCAAGAAGGGCCGTTGCCATTCCCTGCACATTATCGCCGGAGAAGAGCGTGCCCGTCTGCTCGTCAAAGATGCAGACGCTGCCCTGAGTGTGGCCGGGGGTGTGGATAACTTTCAGTTTCCTTCCACCAAGTTCAAACTCGTGTCCATCCTCAAGAGGGATTGGGGCGGGAGGCGTGGGCTGCAGCTTTTCAGTTGCATCGGGAATACCCCAGTGCTCAGCCTCCGCAAGGCGGGTCTCAAAGGCACACTTGTGGGCATAGACCTCATTATCCGCAGGATGCAGCAGAGGCGCGCCAAACTCGGCGTTGCCGCCGCCGTGGTCGGGGTGACCGTGGGTATTAACCAGTATCAGGGGCTTATCAGTGAGGCCCTCAACTATCTTTTTCAGAGAGCCGAGGCCAAAGCCGCTGTCAATAAGCAGGGCCTTTTCCCCACCTATCACCAGATACTGCTGAAAACGCATGGGAGGCGCGGTGATGTTGATTATTCCGTCGCCCAGGTCGGTGACGATGTGTTCCTTTATAGGCTCAGGTCTTTTTCGCATCTGCATTGTGCTCACCTCAGTTTATCTCTTTCACGCGGTGGCAGGAGACGAAGTGGCCGGGGGCGACCTCTTCAAGAACCTGAGGCTGCAGGCAGCCCTCGTTTGCGTAGGGACAGCGGGCTGCGAAGCGGCAGCCGGGCTTAGGATTGATGGGAGAGGTTATTTCACCCTTCATAGCAATGGGCGCCATAGGCTTATGTATATTGGTAGAGGGGATGGCAGAGAGCAGAGCCTTGGTGTAAGGATGCAGGGGCTGAGCAAAGATAGTGCGCTTATCGCACTTTTCCACCAGCTGACCAAGATACATAACGGCGATATCGTCGGATATATGCTTGACGACGCTCAGGTCGTGGGTGACGAACATGTAGGCCATGCCCAGCTTATCCTGCAGGTCCATCAGCAGGTTCAGTACCTGTGCCTGAATGGAAACGTCCAGAGCGGAAACGGGCTCATCACAGACGATGAAGTCGGGATTCAGCGCCAAAGCACGTGCAATTCCCACACGCTGGCGGCGGCCGCCGTCCAGCTCATGGGGATAGCTCTCAGCAAGACGCTCATCGATACCCACCATCTCCATGAGGCGACGGCTTTCCTCAATAAGCTCAGCCTTGTTTTTGAAGCGTCCGGAATATTTCAGAGGTTCCTTGATGGTAGCCTCTATGCTCATGCGAGAATTCAGAGAGCTATAGGGGTCCTGAAAAATTATCTGGCAGCGCTCGTGTATCTTTTTAAGCTCTTTACCCTTTGCGTGGGTGATATCCTGACCGTCCAGCAACACCTGGCCGTCGGTGGCTTCCAGGAGTCTGATGATAGTGCGGCCAAGGGTGGACTTGCCGCAGCCACTTTCGCCAACAACGCCGAGAGTTTTACCACGCTCAATGGTGAAGGAAACATCGTCCACGGCGTGATTGAGGCCTGCGGGAACGTTGAAATATTTTTTAAGGTTTTTGACTTCGATTATAGGAGCAGCCATATCACTCAGCCTCCTTTATGCAGCGGCAGAAATGTCCGGGACTAAGCTCGCGATTGGGTATCTCGCCCTTGCATTCCTCGCAGAAATGGGGGCAGCGGGGGCCAAAGGCACAGCCCTCGGGGAGCTCTGTAGGATCGGGAGGAAGTCCGGGGATGGGCTCAAGGCGCTCCGCCTCGGAGTCCATGTGTGGCAAAGAATTGAAAAGACCGATGGTATAAGGATGGGTGGGG
>JAZSRY010000020.1:0-29219 GCA_045538735.1 Oscillospiraceae bacterium | reverse complement strand
CACGAGTTCAACCCCATGATGGGTCACCGTGGCTGCCGTCTGGCTGTCACCTATCCTGAGATCGCCGCAATGCAGACCCGCGCTGTCATCCGCGCCGCTATCAACACTCAGGCAAATCACCCCGATTGGAACGTTGTTCCCGAGATCATGATCCCCCTGGTTGGTGAGACCAAGGAGCTCAAGTACGTCAAGAACATCGTTGTTGCCACCGCTGACGAAGAGATCGCAGCAGCCGGCTCCAGCCTCAAGTACAAGATCGGCACCATGATCGAGATCCCCCGCGCAGCTCTCACCGCTGACGAGGTTGCCAAGGAAGCTGAGTTCTTCTCCTTCGGCACCAACGATCTGACCCAGATGACCTTCGGCTTCAGCCGTGACGACGCCGGCAAGTTCCTCGGCGCTTACTACGACAAGAAGATCTATGAGAACGATCCCTTTGCCCGTCTGGACCAGACCGGCGTTGGCAAGCTGGTTGAGATGGCCTGCACCCTCGGCCGTCAGACCCGCCCCGACATCAAGCTGGGTATCTGCGGCGAGCACGGCGGTGATCCTTCCTCCGTTGAGTTCTGCCACAAGGTCGGCCTCAGCTATGTCTCCTGCTCTCCCTTCCGTGTTCCCATCGCACGTCTCGCAGCAGCTCAGGCAGCTATCAAGTTCCCCCGCGACTGATTTATAATTGCAGCTCCCCGCCGGAATATCGGCGGGGAGCTTTTGCATCAATAGTTTTTGTGCAAAACATATCAGCAAATCCAAAATTTTGCTTTGCTTTTTCTTCCTCAGGTGATAAAATAATGCAGCACAAAAAAGGAGGTTTGAGCTATGGAATATACTCTCAGACTTGGTAATATGAGCGCCACCGTAAGCAGCATCGGAGCTGAACTCATCTCCTTCACCGACGGTGAAAGAGAATACATATGGCAGGGTCACCCCAGCGGATGGACCGGCAAAAACCCCAACCTTTTCCCCGTTATAGGCTCCAGCAAGAGCGAAGGCATTCTCTATAACGGCAAAAACTACCCCATGCCCAAGCATGGCTTTGCACGACGCGCGGAATTCTCTCTTGTGGAAAAAACCGAATCCGCCATCTGCTTTGAGCTTCGCGAAAGCGAGGAAACTCTCGCCCTCTATCCCTACAGGTTTTCCCTGCGCATAGCCCATCATCTCCTCGAAAACGGCTTCCGCACCGACTATATCGTGAAAAACTGCGGCGATGAGGATATGTATTACTGCGTGGGCGGCCACACCGCATTCAACTGCCCCTTCGACGAGACAGAAAAGTTCTCCGACTGGAAGCTTATCTTTGACGAGGTGGAGGAGAAGGAAGCTTTACTCCCCCGTCCCGGCGGCTTCATAGACCCCAGCTACACAATGCCCGCCATCAAAGAGGGCCGCTGCATCCCCCTTGACCATGAGCTTCACGACCGTATCGACACCCTTATTTTCGATGGGCTGAATTCCAAGGGTGTCAAGCTCCAGGGTCCCAAGGGTCAGGGCGTATATATGGACTTTTCCGATTTCCCCATGATTGCTTTCTGGACAGCCCCCGAAAAGCACGCTCCCTACATCTGCCTTGAGCCCTGGCAGGGCTGCGGCGCACTTGAAAACGGCGACCGTGAGTTTTCCGCAAAGCCCCACGCCGTCCGTCTCGCTCCCGCCGAGACAAAAATCCTCGGCTACAGTGTAAGTATTCTTTAATCCGGAGTTGTTGATGAATTTCACATTTTTTGTCACAAGCATAGGCCTCGGAATAGGCCTTGCCATGGACGCTTTCTCCGTTTCTCTTGCCAACGGTCTCAACGAAAGCTGCATGAAAGCGCGCAGAATGGTTCTCATTGCGGGAACCTTTGCGGTTTTCCAGTTTCTTATGCCTCTTATCGGATGGCTCTGCGTTCACACCATGGTTCAGGCATTTTCCGTTCTTGAACGCTTCATCCCCTGGATCGCGCTCATTCTCCTGCTCTTCATCGGCGGCAATATGCTCCGCGAGGGTATAAAGAACAAATGCGCGGAATCGGACTGCTGCGCCGTCGCCTTCGGCGCCCTTATGCTTCAGGGCATCGCCACAAGCATTGACGCCCTCAGCGTAGGCTTCACCATTGCCGAGTACAACACCCTTTCCGCTTTGGTCAGCTGCCTGCTTATAGGCATCGTCACCTTTGGCATATGTCTGGCCGGTCTTGCTATAGGCAAACGCTTCGGCACCAAGCTCGCAGGAAAGGCCTCTTGCCTCGGCGGCATTATTCTCATACTTATCGGCATCGAAATCTTCGTCACCGGAATATTTTAATATCCCCGCTCCGCAGTCTCCCTCTCTTGGCTGCGGAGTGCATTTTTTTGCCTTGCCGCACATAATTATTGGGTATTTTATCTCTTGTATTGCGTATGCGGCAGGTCTATAATTAATTTGTTATGAATTTTAGTTTTCCAAAGGAGTGAATCTCTTGAGCAAAGCAAGCATGGTAAACGACCTCACCACCGGTCGTCCCTTCCGACAGCTTGTGGTGTTTTCCATTCCTTTTGTTATCTCCAACTTGCTCCAGCAGGCATATAACCTTGCGGATATGGCCATCGTAGGCCGTTTCGTCGGCTCAGAAGGCTTGGCAGCCGCCAGCGCAGGCGGCGAGATCGCAATGTTTTATCTCTTCCTCTGTCTGGGTTTCTCTGCCGCGGGTCAGATAATCATTGCTCAGAATGCGGGAGTTGGTAACAAAAGAGGCATCACACGCACCATAGGCACACTCTTCACAATGCAGCTTATTCTCGGCATTATTCTCACAATTGTGTCCTTCATTTTCTGCGACGGTTTCATCCGTCTCATCAATGTTCCCGAAGCTGCATTCCAATATGCCCACGAATATTCTCTCGTTTACTTCGCGGGAATGATCCCCGTTTTCGGCTATAACACCGTAAGCGCAATATTGCGCGGTATGGGCGACAGCAAGCATCCCATGATGTTCATTGCCCTCTCCGCCTCTCTGAACGTTATTCTGGATATTATCTTTGTGGTGCCCCTCAAAATGGGCTGCTTTGGCGCTGCACTTGCAACCACCCTCTCTCAGACCACCGCATTTATCGTAAGCATAATTTTCCTCTACAGACGCAGAGAATCTTTCGGCTTCGACTTCAAGCTTCCGAGCTTCGCAATCGACAAGGGCATTTTCAAGTCCATCCTTTCTCTCGGTCTTCCTCTCACCCTTCAGAATGCCTCCGTCTCCATCTCCATGCTCTATGTTAACTCCTACATAAACGCAATGGGCGTCGTTGCCGCAGCCGCAACCGCTGTAGGCAATAAGGTCACCATGCTTGCAACCATTTGCACTCAGGCTCTCAGCACAGCAGGCTCTTCCATCATTGCCCAGAATTTCGCAGCCGGAAAGCACAAAAGAGTAAGCGCAACCATCATCTACATCATCGTCATTGGCGCAGTATACTGCGGAATAATGTCCCTGCTGCTTATTCTTTTCCCCGAACAGGTCTTTGGTATATTCGACAAGAATCCCGAGGTTCTCGCTCTCAGCCATCTCTACGCACCCATTGGCGTGCTGAATTTCTTTGGCTTCGCTTCCCGCGCTCCCGCAATCAGCTTCATCACCGGCATAGGCAACTCCAGACTCGCCCTTATAACCGGAATTGCCGACGGCATTGTTGCCAGAATAGCTCTCAGCCTTCTCTTCGGCATAAGCCTCGGAATGGGCATCAGCGGTTTCTGGCTGGGCAGTGCAATCGCTGGCTATGTGTTCCTCTTCGTGGGCGGAATTTACTACGCGATGGGAACATGGAAAAAACGCAAAACCCTGGTTTCCGAGTTCTGACATAATAAAAAAGCTCCACAAAAGTGGAGCTTTTTTATTATGCATTGATTTTTCTGATTGCCTTTTTGATTACAGAGCCCTTGAAGTAATAAATCGTTGTGGCCAGACTGCTTATGGTCCAACTTATTGGGTAGCAGAGGAAAAGCACACGGATATCGTTGAACACGGGCAGAAGCAGAGTCAGCCACAGTATGCGGAAAACGCATATGCTCAGTGCGCTTATTATGGTCACGGTTGTGGGGCTTCCCGCTCCGCGTATGGCTCCGCCGAATATATCCGAGAAAACAAATATGCACACGAAAGGCGCCATATAGTGCATCTGGGTCACTGCGTAGGCCTGGGCTTCGGGAGTTTTGGTGAAGATGCTCACCGCATGCTCACCAAGAAGCAGCACCGTACCCGATAGCACAACTGCAGTTACAAGGCTCATAAGCAGGCAGGTTTTTATGCCCTTCTGCACTCTGTCGAACTTACCTGCGCCCATATTCTGGCCAACATAGGTGCTGACCGCAAGGCTCAGCGCCATGAGAGGCATATAGATGAAGCCGTCCACCTTGCTGTAGGCGGCAACACCCGCCATAGCGATGGAGCCGAAGGAGTTTATCTTTGACTGAACAAGCAGGTTGGAGATTGCGAACATGCTGCCCTGCAGACCGCAAGGGACGGAAATGCGGGTTATATCCCAAACGGTAAGACCGTTCATGCGCATCTTCAAAGGACGCAGGCGGTAGTCCTCGGGAAGCCGTGTGAGCCGGATAACAATCAGCACCGCACTGGCAAGCTGCGCCATGACTGTTGCAATAGCCGCTCCGGAAGCGCCCATTCCAAGCCATGCAACGAAAACGAAGTCCAAAACCAGATTTACAAGTCCGCCGATAACAAGATAGACCAGTGGTCTTACAGAGTCGCCCTCCGCTCTTATCATACCTGCGCCCACGTTATAGATTAGGTTAACAACCGTGCCTGCCATAAATATTCTCAGATAGGATGTGGCAAGGGGCAGAACATCATCGGGAGTACCCATCCAGCGGAGCATAGTCTCGGCAAAAATAACTCCGAAAACGGAAAGCACAAGTCCGCAGATTATGCTCAGGAGCATGGCGCTGTGGATAAGTTTCTTAAGACCCTGACGGTCTTCCGCGCCGAAGTGCATGGCATAAAGAATATTTGTACCTGTGGAAATTCCAAGGAAAAATCCAATCAGCAGGTTGATAAGGGCTGCGGTGCTTCCGACTGCTGCCAGGGCGGTGTCGCCCGCATAGCTGCCAACCACCGCGGAGTCCACAGAGTTATAAAGCTGCTGAAAAAGGTTTGAAAGAAGAAGCGGTACGGAGAAAAACAACAGGCCTTTGAAAATCGGTCCTTCCGTAAGGCTTACAGAACTTTTGCGCAAGATACTCGCTCCTTTCCAAAAAATGGTTTCTTATAACATCTTATTCTACGCCGCTAAAATACTTTTGTCAATTTCTGTGTTCATTGCCGTTCCGTCTCGCTGAAGGCGCTTCAGCCGGCGGCAGCAAGCCATTAAGCGCCTTGCCGCGCGCAAAAAATACAGGACAGAAACTTCTGTCCTGTATTTTCTCTTTGCGCTGTTTAATTCAAGTCTTTTTTCTGAGAAGGAGCAATGCCACACATACGCCGGCAGCCGCACCGCCTATGGCTATGAGCAGTACCGCCCAAAGAGGAACTCCGGAGTTCTCTCCCTTGTCTTCCACCTGAGGCTGAGGCGAAGCGGGAGTGAGCACGGCTTCCTTTTCATCTTCCGGGGTTTTGGTCTCCTCCGGAGCTTTGGTCTTTTCCGATTCCGCCGTTTCATCGGGCAGCGGTGCGGGAGGCGCAGTTTCCTCCTGCGTCGGCGAGGCAGGGACAAGGGGCTTTTCCACAACGGTCACGCTTACGGCACTGCTGTAAGCAAGACCACCCTTATCGGTCTCCACCTTGCAAATATAGTTTCTCGTCCCCACCGTGTCCGTATCACAAAACATATAGTCGCCTGTTTCTTCTCCTCTGTTAACGGCCTGAATATCCTGAAGAAGCCCGCTTTGGGTCTCATACCATAGGAAGGAAAGCTGGCTTCCGTCATTCGACCTGGCGACGCAGCGTATCTCGGCATCATCACCCTGAGTTACTGTAATCTTTGCGGGAATATCCAGTATAGTGGGAGGTGTTGCGGCGCTGCCCACCGAAACGCGCACCTTTTGACTCTGGGCATCATAGTGACCGTCCTCCACCACGCACCATATATATGCGCCGTCAAGATCGGCCTCTATGCCGCTGAAGAAAAATATAAAGGTATTGGCGTCTTCCTGTATTCCGCCGTAGCTTTCTCCGGCATAGCCTTCCCAGGGCTCAACACCGTTGGTGTTGTCCGAAAGGTTATAGGTAGCGCCCATCCATTCCAGATACCAGAAGGCTCTGAGGTTTTCTCCCGTGGCCTTCACTGTGTAGGATGCGACGGCATATTCGGTCCAGCAGGTGCTTTGAGGATTAAAGATTATTTCCGGAGCAGCTCCTGCCGCCGCAACGGGAACCAAAAGAGCGGAAAGCAAAACGAGGCAAAGAAACAGGGCTGAAAACTTCTTCATCTTATTTTACCTCCCGTTTTTTCTTTATCACGATCACAGTCACACATAGCGCCGCTCCGAAGCAGACAAGCCCCGCAGCCACTGCCGCCAGCAGCCCCGCGGACTTTCCTTCTTCCGTCTGCTCCTCGGCAGGTTCGCTCTCGCTTTCAATATCGGGAGAATAGGAGCAGACATCGCAAACTCTGTCCCAGTCACCGTCGGTATGAGATCCCGAAAGCTCTTCGATCATAACACCGCAGTCGGAGCAATACGTCCAATGACCCTCCTCGTCAAAGTTCCATTCATCTTCGCTGTGCTTTTTCGCAGGAAGGATGAGGCTTTCCTTATCGCTTATGGGCTCTTTTGCCCCGGCATCGCTGAACCATTCTCCGCAGCCGGAACAGACATAATATTCCTTGCAGCCTTCAGCGGTGCACTTCGGTTCCACCGCCGTCACTTTTTCCACGCTGTGGCTATGGCCTTTTGCCTGTGCTATCACATAGCCGCAGTCAAGGCAAAGCTGGGGTGATGTTTCCGTTGCTTCCGCTCCGGGAGTATGGGGTTGGATGGCGCTCTGAGCCTTGCAGTCGGCACAGATCCATGCGTGCCCCTTTGCATCCTTATAATCGAACCTCGGTCCCCAGCGGTGTTCCTCGCGGACAACATAGCTTCCGCAGTCCGTGCAGACCTTATAATGCTCCGCCTGAGTGCTTTGCCATTTGGAAGGAGTATGGGTGTGGCTTGCGCAGGGTGGGAACTGAACCACAAGAACTATCACCTCTCCGCCTCCGCTGGCTTCGATCCACTTTCCGTCAACAGAGCCCTGAGCATTATAGGGGAACTCATAGCCGCTGTTTGCCTTCAGGCAGATCTCCGCCCAATACTCATGTCCGGGCTGGAAGCGGGTCCCAATGGGAAGATATCTGAAGTCGGTGGCATCATACCATGTAATGCCGTTTTGGCAGGTATCATAGCCGCTGTAAACCAAAAAGCATGTGTCATCCTGCACCGTCGCTGTATAGTCGGGAGAGTCTCCTCCCGCAGGCGCGGTCAGTCCCACCACATTTACTGTGTTTATGTAGAGATTATCTGCCTCCAGCTGAATGCTTGCCCTTGCGCGGGTGTTGGATGCATCGGTCACCGTGAAGCTGGCTATATCCATATTCACAGATATGAGGGTGTTTCCTACAGAAAAAGTATATCCCGACTTGGCAGCGAGGCATACAGACAGCTCATACAGTGCGCCGCCGGCAAAGCCGTCATATGCGCCCATGATTTGTCCGGTGGACACTTTTTTCCAACGGATGCCGTTACTGTAACCATCGGTATTGACGGTAGTGTCAAGAGTGCATCCCTCTCCAAAAATCTGCAGGAAAAATTCAGGCGTTGCCATATGTACCGGATGTGAGATCAATATATCAACGCTGCTTATATCGCCCGCAGCCCCCGCACTTGCAGGAGCGAGGCAAAGAAGCAGTGCAATACACAGGGATATGCAAAAAATACGTTTTTTCATAGAAATGTTCTCTATCCTTTTTTATTTGAAGGATGTTCCTCCGTTGTGGGTCTTGCTCATAAGATATTTTTCGGAAATATAGCCTGCATCGTCAAACTTATGGTAGACTGTGTATTCCTCGGATACATACATCTCAACAACTTCGAGCCGATCACCCCTATTGCCGAGTTTCTTCCAGTCCTCTTTAACGACCCTGTCATTATTGGGGCCATAGAAATACTCTTCATCTATCAAAAAGTCGAATGAAGCAAGCTTGAGTTCGCTTCTGTCAATAACGATATTATAGGGATCGCTCATATCCACCCGGCAAAGGTTGCAGTTTTCCCCTTCTCCATCGAGGAAGTAGAGATATTTCCCGTCCAAAATCGGGCAATAGGAAGGAAAGTCGGTAATATTCATTTCGGTGCCGTGGGTCATATTATAAATGTGCAGGGATTCATTGTCCGCGTCATCCTGGAATATGAGCCAGTCGGAAGAGATGAAGTAGGGGAAGTATATCTCTCTTGCAATGTGGGTCTTTATGTCGCCGCCATTCAAATCGCAGGAATTAAAATAATAGTTTTCATCGCAGAAATAAATGCGCTCATCGTGAATGAAGAAATAATCGCAGGCTCCTTCATACAGTATCTCCATATCGCTGCCGTCAAGCTTTATCCTGCGTATGCTTTCCCAGTTCATGATGTAGTAGAGATAGTCCCCATGTTTTGTGACATAGTTGGCGCAGCCGCCGGCATCAAGAACAAAGCGCTCATCAAACTCGGGAAAATCCCCCTTCATATGGAAGGACATAGCGGCAAGAACGCCGTCATTGCTCTCAATATGGCTGAGTCCGTAGAGCACTCCGTCCTCAATATGATAAAAGCCGTACATTATATAATTGCTCATGGCGCGGGTCTGCTCGGCGCTGAAGTCCACTTCATAGGTGAGCCAGGGGTTGGAGTCAAAGGATGCCGGTCTACTCTCCTGAGTTTTCAGGGTGAAAGCTCCGCCTGTCAGTTCAACTTCCAGTATGCCGCCGCTTATTTTCGCCTTGCCCTTTTCTCCCTCTATATCAAGCTCATAGCCATCCTGAGCCTTGGTATAGCTTCCGCCTATATAATCTCCAAACAAAATACCCACAAATTTGCCGTTTTCCTTAAACTGGAGAGCAAGAATATCCTCGGCAGCACCGAAAAGATCTCCCAGCTCTTCGCTTTTGAACACGGTGCCTTCCATTTCCATACTATCCAGCACCCAGTATGCCTCGTCTATCTCCGGCTCTTTGACCGCAGGGCTCTCCCCTTTATCCGCAGGCTGCTGTGAAGGCGCTGCAGGCGCGCTCTCATCACTGCCGCCGCAGCCGGCAAGAAGTCCTATCGCAAGAACCAGCGCAAGCATCGCGCATATAAGTTTTTTCACAGTTCTTCCTCCCTTGAAAGCTTTTTCATTCGCCCAGATAGCTTCCACAGTATTCGCAGCATCCGTAAGCATCGGTAACGGTCGTCGAGCCGCAGTTGGGGCAATGTTGGGGCAGCTTGGGCTTTGCCGCAGCGGTG
This sequence comes from Oscillospiraceae bacterium, assembly GCA_045538735.1. Taxonomy (GTDB): domain Bacteria; phylum Bacillota; class Clostridia; order Oscillospirales; family Oscillospiraceae; genus SIG459. The sequence goes on along the minus strand of JAZSRY010000020.1, from coordinate 19,792 downwards.
GCTTCCGCCCTCACCTGTTCTCTCAGGCCAAGCAGAATTTCCCTTATCTCCTCGCCCATTTCCTTGAAGCGGCGGTATTCCACACTTCTCTCCGGATCAAAGCCCACCGCCATACGGGAAGGGGATGCGATGTGCTGCAGCTCCACAGTGGAGTCGTTGAGCTGGAAGCGGATCTCATTAAAGTAAGGGTTGCGAACCTGAACGTTTATATAGAAATCATACTGATAGCAATAGCGGGGAGGGACATAGCTTATCTCGTTGCCGTCTTTATCCTCCCTCATAATTTCGCTTTCGTCCTCATCGATTTCGAAGGTGCAGCCCGTTACATCGGAAAAGGAGAGAACATCCGGATTGGCACTCTTAATATCGCTGCGGTCGGTGACCATAAATTTGCCCGCATCTTCGTCAAGCAGAAGCTTCATATTTTCACCAAAGCTGCGGGTAATTCGGAATTTTGCAACTTCTTCCTTATTGTCCTCACGATAACTGAGCTGGGCGCGAATTTCCTCGACAGTGCTGTTTTTTCTGTCACTGAACCAGGGGGAAAGCTTCTTGCCGCATTCCTTGCACATATTGCCGTCTTCAAGCTTGCGGTTTCCAAGAAGGCCGATTTCTCCTCCGCAAAGATCGCATGTTTTTTTCTCGAAAAGTTTACCGAAAAGTGCCATTATCAGTTCCTCCCATAAAATTATTAAGAGCTGTGTACACCAAAGTCTGCGCCGCAGGTTTCCTTGACTGTCCTGCGGCTCTGTGATAAAATTGCTCAGATAGAAATTCCGCAAAACAGATAGTCCATAATACCTGTGGTATTATGCCTGTGCCGCACGGGAGTTTCCTCCGCCCAATCTTACAGCTATATTATAGCTTTTCCCCCTTTCAATGTCGCCACACCGCCGCCCGTCAAAAGTGTGGGGACGGACAGTTTTTCTGCGAAAAGTGTGGGGAAAAGTGTGGGTTTTCCAATGGAAGGTGTGATCAAATGCGAAAAGTCTCCGTCTGCCTCCTGCTGCCCTTGCTCCTTCTGGCAGGCTGCAGCCGCATCGGTGAAAAAACCGCCAGCCTCTCTTACATATATGCCGCCACCGCTCTTATTTCTCTTGCTCTGCTTATTGTCTGCTTCTGTATAGTACGGAGGAAGGAGCCCTGGTTCCTGCTTCTGTTCATAAGCGTCTTCGTTGTTAACTCAGGCTATTTCCTTCTTTCTGTTTCCCAGAGTCTCAGCTTCGCCCTCTGGTCCAACAGGATTGCCTATCTGGGCTCCGTTTTCCTCCCCTTTTCCATGCTGATGATCACTCTCAGCGTTACGGAAGTGAAAGTCGGCAAACGGCTTCCCATTATTCTCGCGGCCCTGGGAATTCTTGTTTTTCTGATTGCAGCCAGTCCCGGAGTGCTGAACATTTACTACAGCGGGGTCAGCCTTGTTCAAATAAACGGAGTCAGCTCCCTTAACAAGGTATATGGACCTCTCCACTTTATTTATCTCATCTATCTTCTCGGATATTTCACCGCGATGGTTGCCACTATCGTTCACACCACTCTTACGAACAAAATAAGCTCTCTTGCTTACGCCGCGCTTTTAACCATTGCCGTATTCGTAAATATCGGTGTTTGGATGATAGAGCAGCTTGTAAAGATAGATTTTGAGTTTTTGGCTGTTTCCTATATCATCAGCGAGCTGTTCCTGCTTGGTCTTTATCTGCTGATGGCGGAGCACGAAAAGCAACGTAAGCTTCTGCTTGACTCCTCTCTTTCTCCTTCTCTTCCCCATTCGGAAGAGAAATTCAGCGCCGGGCAAATTGATCTTTTTGTAGCCGGACTTGATTCCCTGACTCCAAAGGAGAGGGAGCTCTACGATTGTTACATAAGCGGTATGACAACCGAGCAGATAATGGAAAAGCTCAGCATCAAGGAAAACACTCTCAAATTCCACAACAAGAACCTTTATGGAAAACTGGGAGTGAAATCCCGCAGGCAGCTCACCGAGCTTCATCGTATAAAATAGCAGCACATAAAAAGTATGAGGGCTTTGCTCTAAACAGAGCAAATCCCTCATACTTTTTCATATTATTTTCAGAACTTTCCGCCTCTGCCTCCATGAATAGTTCCGGAGGAAGAGGTATGGGTGGAGGATCCTCCTTTGCTCTCGGCTCTTGGAGTTCTGTTCACATTGGAATAGAGGAACATGTCGGTGGCGTTGCTCAGCGTTAAACCGCCCTCGGCGATATAGCTGTCGGCACTTGCCCTGTAACTTACGTTGTTGAGCTTGGACTTCATAACAGCCGTTATAAGGAAGGCAGCTGCAGCACCTACAGCAAGCGCTATCACAATCGCAATACCAAACTTAAACTCTTCTTTGGGGAGGCTGCCCCTGTCATAGGGTTCTCCTTCCTCCGCACGGATAAGAAAATCATCGCATAGATTAGCAAAGCACATGAATGCCTCTCCAAAATCTCCATCGCTCATATAGGGAACAAACTGCTCCGCCATATAATCCATACCCGCATCGGTAAAGGCCTCGATGCATTTTCCGGCGGTTGATATCCACCAGTCGCTCTCCTCCATGCTTACGAGCAGGAGCAAGCCGTCGGCACCGGGGGCGGCGGCATCAAAGAAGTCGTCAGCATACTCCATAGGGGTTTTTCCCATTGTGGAGTCCACAGTAACAACCAGTATCTCCACGCTGTGGGCTAAGCTTACTTCCTCCAGAAGGTTTTCAAGTCTTTTTTCTTCGGTGAGATCCAAAAGTCCGGCGTCATCCACAACTTTGGGAGACACCGCTCCTACAGAAAGGCAGAAGACCGCAGAAAGAAGGCACAGCGCGATAACAACAGAAAATATTTTTTTCATACCGCGCCTCCTTATATAAGCCACACAAGGTACTGTACGGCAAAGGCTGCAACTGCAGCTCCCAGACCGATAATGAGTCTCCATTTGCGCAGAAGGGACTGGTCTGTGGGAAGATTGCCCGCCAGCTTGCCCGTTTGACCGTTCACAGCAAAGTAATAGTTTTCATCCTTCCATTTTGTTGTAAGCAGCCACACAGGATAAAGGGCATATCTGGTGATGCCTCTTTCAAGCCTTACACTGGAAGATTGAACCATGACACTGGAATAACCGTTCACAGTTTCCGCAAGAGCTGCCTCCGCGCTCTTCTTTACTCTTTCGTTTACGCGCGCCACACCGTCTTCCGCGCCAACATCATATTTATCCGCCAGATAACCTGCCAGATAGGCGCTTTCGAAATCCACTGCCTTGCTGAAATCATAGGGCTCTATGGATTCCATAAGAGCATTATCCATCTTGGCGGAGCCATCCACCGGTATGCAGTTAAAGGAAATCCGACCTTCCCGTGTTACCATATAGTGCTTGGTTTCCACATAGTCATAGCTGCTGTCGCTCCAGTTTCTTACCCGGGTGGCATTGAAACAGGCATGTGAGTCGGCGCTTGCGTCAAACAGCCAGACGGGCACATAAACGCCCTGCACAGTACGGACATGGTTTTCGTCCTTAAAAACTCTGGGCAGAAGCTTTTTTCCCTGATAATGCTTTTTCAAAGCTTCAACAGCCGCTTCCTTATCCACCTGAAAGGGTATTACGCAGTCGGGCTTCAGCTCACCGCTGAGTCTGTGCGTCAGCACCACCGGCGAACCGCAGAAGGGGCATACAGTTGCCGCGGTTGTTTCCTCGCAGATCAGCTCTCCTCCGCAGGAAGCGCATACATAGCTTCCCACGCCGTCTTCATCCTGCCATGTTCCCTCTCCTGCGCTTTTCCATTCCATTTCATCATGCCGATCTTTTTCAAGTTCGGCGCTGTAGGCATCCAGAGCATCCGGTTCAAATTCCGTGTCGCAGAAGGGGCATTTAAGCTTTTGCGCGCCTGCATCGAAGCTTACCGCTCCGTCACAGCAGGGGCACTTATACTGCCGCAAAACATCCACTGCAATTCACTCCCTTCGGGAAATCAGATTACATCTCCGTTATCAAACGGATCGCCGCATTCGGGGCAGAAGCGGGGAGCTTTGGTGGGATCTGCAGGCTGCCAGCCGCATTTATCGCATCTGTACTGGGGAACGCCCGCAGGCTTTCTTCCGCCGCATTCGGGGCAGAATTTGCCTGTGTTTTTCGCGCCGCAGGAGCAGGTCCAGCTTCCATCATTTGCAGGCTTGGGGCTGCCGCATTCGGGACAGAACTTTCCGCTTGCCATAGCGCCGCAGGAGCACTGCCATGCGTTTGCTATCTTGGGCTCCGGCTTCTTTGCGCCGCACTCGGGGCAGAACTTGCCCGTTGCAACTGCGCCGCAAGCGCATTTCCAGCCACCGGCTGCAGCAGCAGGAGCCGCGGGAGCAGCCTGAGTCTGCTGTCCCATTGCAAAAAGGTTCTGGGCGTTCATTCCGCCGCCGGTGTTCATTGCCATGCCCATTCCCATAAAACCGGTCATAGCGCCGGCCTCGTTGGATGCTGCGGCCTTCATCGCATCCGCCTGCGCTCCGACGAGAGTTGCGGCAGCCATAGTGGGATCGCGCATAATGGCGACGCGCTGAGCCTGCTTTACCATTTCCGCATCTTCGCTGGGGAGACTTACGGAACCGAGGGCAACGCTCACCACCTGCAGTCCGCGCAGGGAAGTCCATTTTGCGGAGAGGGCTTCGTTCATTGCGCTTTCAAGCTCCGCAGTGTGGGCGACTATCTGATTGGGACGCATTTCCAGCTGGGAAAGCTTGCCGAATGCAGGCTGCAGAGCGCTGATAAATTCGGTTTTAAGCTGACCGTCCAGCTCCTCGCGTCTGTATTCTCCGCTCACATTGCCGCAGACATTGGTGTAGAAAAGGATGGGGTCTGCGATCTTATAGGAGAACACGCCGTTGCAGCGCACGGAGACATCAATATCCAGTCCTATCTTGCTGTCCACAACTCTGAAAGGAATGGGAGTGGGAGTTCCGAACTTATTATCAATGAGTTCCTTTGTGTTGAAGTAATAAACTCTCTGATCCTTACCGGTGTCGCCGCCATAGGTGAAACGCTTGCCCATGGTTTTGAAGGTGTCAACAATGGATTTGCCCAGCTTTCCGGTGAAGATGGAAGGCTCCGTTGAATTATCGTATGTAAACTGACCGGGTTCGGCGCAGACTTCAACCACCTTGCCCTGTTCCACGATTATCATGCACTGGCCGTCGGCAACCGCAATGCCGGAACCGTTGCTGATAACATTGTCGCTTCCCCTTGTGTTGGAACTACGTCCTGAAACCTGCTTTTGTCCTTTGGTGACCAGCACGTCCTTATCCATAGCGTCGCAGTAGAAAAACTCCTTCCACTGATCCGCCATAGTTCCGCCGAACGCGCCGATTGCAGCTTTAATAAGACCCATAGTTATTTCTCCTTTCATTATTGAGCGGCTTTGAGTGCTCTATCTGTCAATTTAATTCTATTATTTTAGAACAGCTCCGTCAATGCTTATTTTTGCCGGCTGCGCTCCGCCGTTTTATGTCTCATCTTCAATCCCCCCCAGACGAAGATAAAAATAAAAATGCCGTGACAGCAATCACGGCATTTTTCTGCAGTAAATCTACTCTTGCACGAAGTGCATTTCAAAAATCCCACAAGGGATTTATTTCGTTGAAAAGAAACAACCTTTGTCCCGGTAGACAAAGGTTGTTTCTTTTATGGTGCAGTTAGCCTGAGCAATTCAAGTCCGAACCGTTCTCATCATCAAGCGCGAGCCCAGCGCAAGCGGGTCGCGGTTGAAAAGGAGGAGCAGCGGAGTAAGTGCGCTCTGACTTTTGAAAAAAGTCGGAGCAAGCGATACAAAGCTTGCTCCGACGTGGTGCCGGTGGGGGGACTCGAACCCCCACGTCCAGAGGACACTTGATTTTGAGTCAAGCACGTCTACCATTCCATCACACCGGCGTACCACGGCATTATACATCAGCTTTCAAATAATTTCAAGCACACAGCGGCAAAAACTTCTGTTAAAAAAATTAAAATCTTCCCATTGTTCAAAATTATTTTACTACCATTTTGCAACGATATATGGTATTATATGTTGGATATAATGTATGCTCATTTAATATGGGAAAAGTATGCAGCCCGCTCCACCGCATATATTATTCGTTTTCTCCGGCTACGGGCAGATAAAGTCCGTTAAACGGGACATATAAAATCATAAAATACTCTTGGAAATAAGGAATAAGACATGGCAAAAAACAAATCCGAAAAAACCTCTTTCAAAACAAGCATAGGCGGTCAGGCTCTTATCGAGGGCATTTTGATGCGCGGCACCGACAAGCAGAGCAAGGTCTGCCGCAAACCGGACGGGGAGCTGGCCGTTGAGGTTGAAGAGCTCACCCACACTAAGCAGAAATACCCTATTCTGGGCTGGCCTTTCATTCGCGGCATATTCATGCTTCTCTCCTCTATGGCAAACGGCATGAAGGCCATCACCTGGTCCGCCGAATTCATGCCCGAGGATCAGCAGGAGCAGCCCGGAAAGTTCGACCTCTGGCTTGAGAAAAAGCTTGGCAGCGAAAAGGCTGAAAAAGCAATTATGGCCTTCGCAATGGTCATCGGCATAGTCATCGCCATCGGACTTTTCTTCCTTCTCCCCGCCTTTCTTTTTGAGCTTCTCCCCGATTCCATAGGTCTTGTTGGAAGATGCCTGCTGGAGGGAATTATTCGCATTATCATCTTCCTTCTCTATCTTTGGTTTGCCACAAGCATGAAGGAAATAAAGCGTCTGTTTGCTTACCACGGCGCTGAGCACAAGAGCATTTTCTGCTACGAAAAGCAGCTGCCTCTCACCGTTGAAAACGTACGCAAGCAGAGCCGCTTCCATCCCCGCTGCGGCACCAGCTTCCTCGTTGTTGTTATGATTATCAGCATCTTCGTCATATCCATTATGACCTGGGTTCTGAGCCTCTTCCCCGCCATTGAAACTCTACCCGGCATCGTTTCCGCCCTTATCCGTATGGGCTGCAAAATCCTGCTTCTGCCCATCATTGTCGGCATCACCTACGAGATCAACCGCTGGGTAGGCAAGAGCGACAGTGCCATTGCCGCCATCATCGCGTGGCCCGGAAAGAAGATTCAGCACATCACTACAAAAGAGCCCGACGACAGCATGATTGAAGTTGCAATCGAAGCACTCAAGCTTGTCATCCCCGAGGAAAAAGGCAGCGACGAGTGGTAAAAAAAGCCAACAGGAAGATAGAAAGACATGCCAAAAACCTACAGCCAACTTTATATAGACGCCCGCAAGGCACTTCGGGACGCAGGCATTGAGGCTCACAGCCTCGAATCCCGGCTTCTCATCTGCCACGCCACGGGAAAAACTCAGGCAGAGCTTCTTCGGGATATGCCCCTCTATTCCTCCAATCAGGTTGAAAGCCTTGTTGAGAGGTATGTGCGCCGCCGACTTTTGGGCGAGCCCGTTGCATATATAACGGGACGCTGGGAGTTTTACGGACTCCCTCTTGAGATTACTCCCGATGTGCTCATCCCCCGCTCCGATACTGAGGTTCTGGTGGACAAGGCACTGGAGCTTATCCGTCAGCGCACCGCCGCCCCCAGAGTGCTTGACCTTTGCTGCGGAAGCGGCTGCATAGGTCTCGCGATGGCTCACACCCTCCCCGAATCCCGCGTTGTTATGCTGGACCTCTCCCGCAAGGCGCTGGAGGTGACCCGCCGCAACATCCGCGCAAACTCCCTCTCCGCAAGAGCCGTATGCATGGAGGCCGACGCTCTCATTCCCCCCGCAGAAAATCTCGGCAGCTTCGACCTCATCCTCAGCAATCCCCCCTACATAGCTAGCGCTGAGATTGACACTCTCGATTCCTCCGTCCGCGACTACGAGCCCCGCAGCGCCCTTGACGGCGGCGAGGACGGGCTCACCTTCTACCGCTTCATAGCAAAAGAATGGAAACGCGCCCTTCGCATAGGCGGCTGGATGATATTCGAAGTTGGCGAAACTCAGTCTGCCGATGTGCAGAAAATCATGCGTCTTGAAGGCTTCAAAAATGTGGACTGCGCCAAGGACAGCGCAGGCATAAACCGTGTGGTCTTCGGTCGGGTATAAAGCCCCGGCTTTATAAAACTGTTTAATATTTTTTGAGATATAAGAGGTGTTCACTATGGCAAAAGATAAGAAAGCCCCCATCACCACCCCCGGTCAGGCAAGCGACAAGAAAAAGGCTCTTGAAACCGCACTGGCTCAGATTGAAAAAAGCTACGGCAAGGGCGCCATCATGCGCCTTGGCGACGACATTCCTGTGAACGTTGAGGCCGTTTCCACCGGCTCTCTCTCCCTTGACCTCGCCCTCGGTATCGGCGGCGTTCCCAAGGGACGCATCATTGAAATCTACGGACCTGAATCCTCCGGTAAAACCACTCTGGCTCTCCATGTGCTGGCTTCCGCACAGAAAATGGGCGGTGAGGTTGCCTTCATTGACGTTGAGCACGCTCTTGAGCCCGCTTATGCCCGCGCTCTGGGTGTAAACATCGACGAGCTGCTTATCTCCCAGCCCGACACCGGCGAGCAGGCTCTTGACATCACCGAGGCTCTTGTGCGCTCCGGCGCTGTTGACGTTGTCGTTGTGGACTCCGTTGCCGCTCTCGTTCCCAGAACCGAGCTTGAAGGCGAGATGGGCGAAAGCTCCGTCGGCGTAGTTGCCCGCCTTATGAGGCAGGCTCTCCGCAAGCTGGCAGGTACCATCAGCAAGACCAACTGTATCGTTATCTTCATCAACCAGCTCCGCGAGAAGATCGGCGTTATGTACGGCAACCCCGAGACCACTCCCGGCGGCCGCGCACTGAAGTATTTCGCATCCGTCCGCATCGATGTCCGCCGCGTTGAAACCCTCAAGGTCGGCAGCGAGATGGTGGGTAACCGCACCCGCGCAAAGGTTATCAAGAACAAGGTTGCTCCCCCCTTCAAGGAGGCAGAGTTTGATATCATCTATGGCGAAGGCATCAGCAAGATCGGCGAGATCATCGATCTGGGCGTTAAGCTTGAGCTTATCGACAAGGCAGGTGCATGGTTTACCGTTGGTGAGCAGCGCATTCAGGGCCGCGACGGCGTGAAGGAATTCCTCCGCACCCATCCCGAAATCTGCGATGGCATTGAGCAGCAGATCCGCGACAACGCATACAAGCTCATGAGCCCCCAGGCACGCAAGGCCGCTCAGGCGGCAGGCCGCGCCGTTGACATTTCCGCCGACGATTTTGAGGGCTGATAAGTGACGGTCACCGAGCTTCGGGAGATTCGTCCCGAGCACTATGAAGTTAAATTTTCCGACGGCAGCTCCATGAAAATGGGGCTTGCCGTCATTGCGGATTTTTCTCTTTACACAGGCAGGGAGCTCAGCGAGGAGGAATTTGCCGCCGTAAACGAGGCCGCAGGTCTCGGCAGAGCCAAAGAGCGCGCTCTGCGCATTATAGGCACCCGCCCTATCAGCGAGCGGGAGCTTTACGACAAGCTCATTGAAAAAGGCGAAAGCGAATTCCACGCAGCTGCAGTTGTTGCCCGATTTATTGAGCTTGGACTCATTAACGATGCCGAATATGCCCGTATGCTGGTGCGCCATTATGCCGCCAAAGGCTACGGCTTAAGGCGGGTTAAAGACGAGCTTTACCGCCACAAGGTCTCCCGTGACCACTGGGAGGACGCTCTTGAGGAAATGCCCGAAACAGATGAAACTTTGGACAGGCTCCTTGCCTCCCGCATGAGGGGCGTTCCCGTTTCTGACAAAGCCGCCGTTAAAAAAGCCTCCGACGCTCTTTTGCGCCGAGGCTACAGCTGGGAGGAGATCCGCTCCGCCCTTTATAGGTATGAATCCGACTTCGAGGAGTGATAATATGGAAGAAAACATGGCAAAGGACATCGCCATTCATATAATAAGCCTTGGCTGCGCCAAGAATCTTGTGAACACCGAGCAGATGATGCTGCGTCTTCACAACGCGGGCTACTACTTTGTGCAGGACCCCGACTGGGCGGATGTTATCATCATCAACACCTGCGGCTTCATCGACAGCGCAAAGAGCGAGGCCATTGAAGAAATTCTTGAGATGGCCGAGTATAAGGATACCGATAAGCCCAAAAAGCTCATCGTTACCGGCTGTCTTGCTCAGCGCTATGCCCAGGAGATAAAAACCGAGCTGCCCGAGGTTGATGCCCTTGTAGGCGTTGGCAGCTATCAGGACATCGTTGAGGTTGTTGAAGCAGTCCTTGAGGGTAAAGATGCCGACCGCTTCGGCGACAAGAACGGCCCCGTTGACGAGGTTGGCCGCTACCTGACCACAGGCCCCGAATGGGCATACATAAAGATTGCCGAAGGCTGCGACAACCGCTGCAACTACTGCGCTATCCCCGATATCCGTGGCTCCTTCCGCTCCCGCCCCATGGAAAACATCATTGCCGAGGCTTCCTCTCTGGCAGAAATCGGCGTCAAGGAGCTTATCCTCATCGCTCAGGACCTGACCCGCTACGGCACAGACCTTTATGGCAAACGCCGCCTTGCGGAACTTTGCCGCGAACTCAGCGACATTGATGGCATAGAGTGGATCCGTCTTCATTACCTCTATCCCAACGAGATAGACGATGAGCTTATTGATGAGGTTGCCTCCAACCCCAAAATTGTCAAGTATCTGGATATCCCCATACAGCACATCAACACCGAAGTGCTCCGCCGTATGAACCGCCGCGGCAGCAGCGAAAGCTACAGAAAGCTTTTCAAAAAGCTTCGAGAGCGCATCCCCGGTCTTGTTATCCGCACCAGCCTTATTGTCGGTCACCCCGGCGAGGGCGAGCCTGAGTTTGAGGAGCTTTGCGAGTTCCTACGCGAAGCCAAAATCGAGCGCGCAGGTGTTTTCCCCTATTCTCCCGAAGAGGGCACTCCCTCCGGCGAGATGAGCGACCGCTGCGACGAGGACACCGCCTATGAGCGCGCTGATATGGTGCGCCGTCTGCAGGAGCATATTCTGGACGAATATAACGCGAGCCGCATCGGCACTATCGTCAAGGTGCTTTGCAGCGGCAGCGACGGTGCTTACCGGGTTGGACGTTCCGCAGCGGACTCTCCCGATGTTGACGACAAGGTCTATTTTGAAGGCGACTGCGAGAAGGGCGATTTCGTCAATGTTCGTATCACCGGCTTCACCGAAGAATTTTTCGAAGGTTACTTCCTTGCGGGAGAACAGGTTTATGATGACTGAAAACATTCGCAAAACCCTTGATTTCGTAAAAAGCTCCTTTGAGCAATGCCCGTTTTTCAAGGAGAACCCTGCCGATGGAGCCTACCGATATGAGCACAGCCTTCGTGTGGCTCACATAGGCGCGGAAATTGCCCGCCGCGAGGGGCTGGACGAAGAGGCACTGACAATAGCCTGCCTCCTCCATGACATTGCCTATTCACGGGAAATTCCCGCAGGTGGCTGGAACGAGCACGGACGCGCGGGCGCTGCCATAGCAGAACCTTTCCTCGAGACCCTTTCTCTTGCCCCACAGGCAAAGGCAGATATTCTCTATGGGATTGCCATCCATGTCGATGATATTGCCGACTTCGAGGGAGAGTGTACTGTCACCGCTCTCTCCGTTGCGGATGCCGACAACATCGACCGCTTCGGTGCATTCCGCATCCATGACACTATGCGCTATGCCCGTTTTTATGAAATGACCCTTAGCGAAAAACTGGACTGGACGCGCCACCGCGTAAGTTCCATTAAGCGCCTGAAGGATATTGATTTTGCTTGCGAAAGCGCAAAAAAGCTTTGGCTGGAAGCAATTGATTATCAGGCCGACTATTTCACCCGCCTCCTCCGCCAGTTGGAGCGGAGCCGTATACCGGAGGAATTTTAACATGAACACTGCCAACAGACTCACACTGCTTCGTATTGCTCTTATACCCATTTTTCTCGTAATTCTCTACTGGGGCTTCCCCTATGCCAACTGGGTTGCTCTTGCCGTTTTCATTGTCGCAGGCATCACAGACCTTATCGACGGTCACATTGCCCGCAGCCGCAATCAGGTAACGGATTTCGGCAAGTTTATGGACCCCCTTGCAGACAAGATGCTTGTTGTGGCCGCTATGTGCTGGTTTGTTCAGACCGGTCAGATGAGCGGTTGGGTGCTTGCCCTTGTGCTGCTGAGAGAATTTGCCGTGAGCGGTATGCGTCTTGTTGCGGTTGAACAGGGCAAGGTTATTGCCGCCGCATGGTCCGGCAAGGTTAAGACCACACTCACCATCGTCTGCCTCTGCTTTATGCTTGGCTTCAACATTTTCTGGCTCAACCTTGTCTGCCAGATAATTATTCTTGCAAGCACCCTTTATTCCGGCATCGAGTATTTCATCAAGAATAAAGAAGTTTTCTCCAAGGTATACTGATATGCTGGATTTCACTCAGACTCTTTCCGAGAAGCCCCTTATCCACCCCAGCTGCAAGGTGAAAAACTGCTCCCTCGGCCCTTATACCGAGCTTGGAGATAACTGCGTGCTGGAGGAAACGGTGCTTGGAGCTTACTCCTACTGCTTCGGCGGAAACGACATCATCTATTCCGAAATAGGCAAGTTTGCAAGCATCGCAACAGGGGTGCGTATAAATCCCGTTCAGCACCCCCACCGCATCCGTGCCGCCAGCCATCATTTCACCTACCGCTGCTCCCACTACGGCTTCGGAGCGGACGATGACTCCCTCATAGAGTGGAGACGCAGCAATCGCTGCACAATTGGCAACGATGTCTGGATAGGCCATAACGCAATAATAATGGGCGGTGTCAGCATTGGCGACGGCGCTGTGATTGCCGCTGGTGCCGTTGTCACCCACGATGTGCGCCCCTATGAGATAGTTGGCGGGGTACCTGCCGTGAACATAGGCTGGCGCTATGACGAGGATACCATTGCCGCCATGCTCCGCATCAGATGGTGGGACTGGAGCCATGAGGAGCTCGCCCAGCGTGTCCGCGACTTTAACGATGTTAAAGGCTTTATAAGCAAATACGATAAATAAACGCGCATCCGAGAGAAAGGGGTTTTAGAGATATGAAACGCTTTGGAACTTTGATTTTGGCATTATGTCTATTTCTCGCGCTCTTATCCATTCCCTCCTTTGCCGACGGAACAAGCTATTACCTTGAAGAGCTTGACATGAGTATTTCCATCCCAGAAGGATTCGATGTTTTCACGCGGGATACAAAACCCAGCGATGCCAATGCACGCAAATATGGCATGACACAGGAGGATTTGGACAGCATATTTGAAAACAATGTCTATATTTACGCATGGGATAATGCCAAACAATATGAATTTATAATCACATCAGTCGAATCTCCCTTCAATGATCTTAATCTTCTCAATGACGATTTGATAAAATCCCTGGCGAATTCAATGCGAGAAGATTTTGAAAGCATGGATGTTACGTTTATAAAATCAGACATCTATAAACACGATCAGATAAAATTCCTGAAGATGTACATATCCCAGTATATGAATGCCGAGAAAGTCTATAGTCTGATGCACACCACAATTCTCAATGGATCGACAATAAATTTCACCCTTCACTCCTATTCAGGGCAGATAGGCTCCTCAGAAGAAGCCCTTGCCAAAGAAATTGTTGACAGTGCGGTTTTTGATTATAGCCCTCTTTCAGGCGCTCCTGCTTCAGAATCTCCTGCCTTTATATACACAGATGAGGAAAGCGGACTGCGCTTCACTGTTCCTGCCAACTGGATTGAAGAAGAAGTAAGCGAGGATTCTGAGTATATTGATACAAAATTCGTATCTACCTTTTCAGACGGCTCTATTATAATTTTTGCAAGCGAGGATATCTACGAGTCCGAAACTGACTTCCGCAAAGGCCTTGTCTCAAGAGATATGTTTGGAAATGATCTCATTTCTAAAGAGTTGGTAGCTGAAATGTGCTTATGCGACGAAAGCGATGTTTTCCTTTACAACTTAGGTGATAAGGAATATTATTTTGCCGAATTAAACTTTACTGATTCCGTATATGGCCTCGATTTAACATCAAAAATAACATTTTTGCTGCGCTGTGAAAATGGAATTTTATATATGTTCCAATTTTATGGTGGCAGCGACAGCGCCTATTATGATGATTTTGTCCAGCTTGTAGGCAGCTGCGAATATCCCCAGTTCGATATAAGCGAAGCCGATACCGAAGCCAAGTATCTGCTCATAGGCTTAATCGTTCTGGCAGTTCTCCTTCTGACCCCCGCCATCTATCCTCTGCCCATCATCATTTATCGCTTTGCAATCAGGAAAAAACCTCTGAGCAAAAAGAGGGCAAGAATTGTCGCCCTGATTTACGGTCTGTGCTTTGCCGCTATACCTGCTTTTATAGCCCTTCTGACAATTGGCATATTCTGGCTTCTGGCCGCAGTCCTTATTGTCATGATCGCGGTCAACTATGCAATTCTTAAGTGCGGCAAAGCCAAAGAGAAGACCACACCTATCGATGCAGTTATTTTCGCAATTGAAGACCCCACCATCGAAAAGGTATACGAAGTTCCTTTGCAGTCCGATTTCCCCGCTAACAGCTCCCGCCTGCAATACTGCCACATGTGCGGCAATAAGCTTGCTGAAGATACTGCATATTGCAGCAAGTGCGGAACGAAGATAGGACGGTGAGAAAAATGACATATGAGCTTTTCAAGCTTGGACCTGCGGTATACGTGCCCATTCTCATCATCTCACTGCTTATAACCCTTGCCGCATATTGCGCATTCCCCCTCATTTTCGCGTCCGCGAGAAAAAGCCCCATCGCAAATAGACGCTACAGGGTCTACTGCTACATTTTCAACTTCGTAGTGTTTATACTGTTCACCGCCTTAAACGGCGAGGTTGCAAACACCGGTCCTTATATTTTGTGGACCCTTGCGTTCTCCGCCGTCGGCGTGAAAATTCTTGATAAAAGAGGACGCTTTGCAGCAGTTGATGAAGAAGCAAAAGACGCCACTGTGTCTCCTCCCGCCGCAGAAGCCGCGCCCCTGCCCTCTCTCGACGAGCTTAATCCGGCTAAACCCATAATTGAGGAAAGCAGCGTTGAAAGCGACATCTATAAATATTGCCCCAACTGCGGCTTTGAGCTTCTTCCCAACAGCCGCTTTTGCAGCGCCTGCGGAAATGCAATCACAGTAAACGAAGAATAAAATAAATAAAAAAGACCTCCTACGGAGGTCTTTTTTATTTATTTCTTCTGTTTTCTGTTTTTCTCGTAGATTATCCTAAGACCGTCCAGCAGAAGGTCGCTGTCCACGGTTATTTCGTGGCGGCACTTTGGAATTATTCCCTCGCTTACGCCGCCTGTTGCAACCAGAGTTGGGCTGCATCCCATCTCGGCGCTTATGCGGTCCACAAGTCCGTCAATCATTGCGGCGGAGCCATATATAAGTCCCGCCTGCATACTCTCGGCAGTATTCAGATTTATAACCTGCTTAGGCTCATCGAAGGAAATTCGGGGCAGCTGGGCGGTGCGGCGGGAAAGAGCATCGTAGCTCATCATCACACCGGGGCAAATGACTCCTCCCCGAAATGCGCCCTTTTCGTCAATGACGGAAAGGGTTGTTGCTGTACCCATATCAATGACGATCATAGGCTTGGGATACTTGGCAATAGCTGCAACGGCAGCCACAACAAGGTCGGCACCCAGGCTCTTTGCGTCTCCGCCCGTGACATTGAGACCCGTTTTTACACCGGGACCTACAATAAGAGGCATTTTACCCGTGAGGAGCTTAAGAACACTCTTCATAACATTGTTGAGGGGCGGCACAACGCTGGAGATAATGCAGCCTTCAACGCTGGAAAGCTCCACACCGTAAATATCAAGAAGATTCTTGATGAGGACGGCATACTCCGCCTCTCCCTTGTCAAGGCTGGTGCTCAGTCGGGTGCGGAAGGCAATTTCCTCCCCCTCAAAACCGCCCAGGACTATATTTGTATTTCCAATATCAACAGCAAGAAGCATTTTCTCCACTCCTGTCGGTATTATTTATATTCTCTTCCACTTTGCTCCGTTGGGAATATCGGTGAGTTCTATACCCATTGCCTTCAGCTCATCGCGGATGCGGTCAGCCTCGGCAAAATTCTTTGCCTTTTTTGCGTCGCGGCGGGCAAGGATGAGAGCCTCAACAGCCTTATCCTCTTCGCCGTCCTCGCTGATAACTGCGAAGGCAACATTTGCGGCGGCAGCCTTTGCCTTTGCATCGGCATCGCGCTTGGCGGCAGCCTTCTTAATAAGGTCAAGACCCAGAACTTCGTCAAACTTTGCAAGGGCTGCAAGCTTGGTTGCGTCGGTGGTCTTTGCCTTCAGCACGTCATAAATGGCGGTAACAGCAAGGGAGGTGTTCAGGTCGTTATCCAGCGCTGCGGAGAACTTTTCCTTCAGGGCAGTGAATGCGGCTTCTTCAACCTCGCCCTCATCCTTCAGAGCAGCAATCTTGCCTATAAGCTTATTATAGGTGACAACGGCGTTATCAAGATTTTCCCAGCTGAACACAAGGCTCTTGCGGTAATGGCTCTGGAGGCAGAAGAGGCGGTAAGCCAGGGGGTCATAGCCCTTTTCCTCAAGGAGGGAGACGGTGAGGAACTCGCCGCTGGACTTGCTCATTTTTCCGGAATTGGTGTTCAAGTGGAGGACGTGCATCCAATAATTGCACCATTTATGTCCCAAATATGCCTCAGACTGGGCAATTTCGTTGGTGTGGTGGGGGAAGGCGTTATCTATGCCGCCGCAGTGGATATCCAGATCCTCACCAAGATGCTTCATAGAAATGCCGCTGCACTCAATGTGCCAGCCGGGATATCCCACGCCCCAGGGTGAATCCCATTTAAGAGCCTGATCCTCGAACTTGGACTTGGTGAACCAGAGAACGAAGTCATTCTTATTGCGCTTATTGGAGTCTGCTTCAACGCCTTCGCGGACGCCTTCCGCAAGGTCTTCGGCATTGAAGTCATTGAAAATATAATACTTCTCCATTTTGGAGGTATCGAAATAGACATTGCCGCCGGCAAAATAGGCATAGCCGGTATCCATAAGCTTCTCGATTATTTTGATATACTCGTCAATGCAGGCAGTTGCGGGCTCAACAACATCGGGTCGCTTGATATTCAGCTTTTCGCAGTCAGAGAAGAAGGCGTCGGTATAGAACTTGGCTATATCCATAACGGTCTTATTCTCGCGCTTTGCGCCCTTGAGCATCTTATCCTCGCCCTCGTCGGCATCGCTGGTGAGATGGCCAACATCGGTGATGTTCATAACGCGCTTCACATTATAGCCGGCGAAGCGGAGATATTTTTCAAGTATATCTTCCATGATATAGCTGCGAAGGTTGCCGATATGGGCAAAGTGATACACGGTGGGGCCGCAGGTATACATCTTAACGATGTCGGGATTATTGGGCACGAATTCCTCGCGCTGTCTGGTGGCGGAATTATAAATCTGCATATATATTTCTCCTTTGGATTATTCTCTTTCAAGCTGCTCTATGCGCTCGCGCAATGCGGCAAGCTCCGCAGCAATGGGGTCGGTGACGGATACAACGTCAACCTCGGAAACATAGTTCATCTTCACGCCGTCGCGTTTTACAACTCTTGCGGGAACACCAACGGCGGTGGAGTTGGGAGGTATTTCAGTAAGGACGACGCTGTTGGCGGCTATGCGGCTGTTATCTCCCACGGTAAAGGGACCGAGGATCTTGGCTCCGTTGCCGATAAGCACATTGTTGCCGATGGTGGGATGGCGCTTTCCGTGATCCTTGCCGGTACCGCCCAGAGTGACACCGTGGTAGATGAGGCAGTCATCGCCGATTTCCGCGGTCTCGCCTATCACTATTCCCATGCCGTGGTCGATAACCAGTCTTT
The DNA here is from genome assembly GCA_045538735.1 of Oscillospiraceae bacterium. GTDB lineage: Bacteria > Bacillota > Clostridia > Oscillospirales > Oscillospiraceae > SIG459. Next base: position 1,934 of record JAZSRY010000020.1, on the reverse strand, counting down.
TTCCTATGGTTGCGCCGGGGTGGATTTCAATACCCGTGCGGCGGCGGGTTCTTTGGCTTATCCATCGTGCAAGGAAAAAGTGGCCGTGGGTATAGCACCAGTGGGCCTTTCTGTGGGCACGCACAGCTTTTATGCCAGGATAGAGAAGCATTATTTCCATACTGCTTCGGGCAGCAGGGTCGCGAGCCTTATAGGCTTCTATAAGTTCTTTAAGTTCTGAAAACATACTGTCCTCCCTGACTTGGGAAAAATTTGAAAAGCGAAGGGCAAAACCGAATTATTCTCTGTCCAAACAGCCTGAGCGGCATAATCCGAATCCGCTCCAACGAAGTCGAAGATTTATGAAGCCATATACTAAGGCGGTGCAAGGCAGAGGCTTGCAGACGGGCTTTGTGCCCTTCAAAAGCCGATAACGCAGCAACGCCAACGGATATGGTTTCATAAACGGATGCGGATTATATAGCTCCGGCTAAACAAAAAACGCCTCTCATGGTTTTCCATGAGAGGCGCGATAAGCTCTTCGCGCGGTTCCACTCCCGCTTTTAACTCCGCCGCGGCTTTAATCGCGGCTTGCAGCTTTATCGCAGCCGATACGCAGAGGCATTTCCTCCTCCGAAGGCTCCGGGGCGCATTTTCGCACCGTCCTCGTCAACACCGCTTCCAGCCATGGCGGCATCTCTCTGTGGCAAGGTTTTGTGGCACTACTTTTCCCTTTCATTGCCTGATGATATTCACAACATCAGTATATTAACATTTGCCCACATCTGTGTCAAGGCGGAAGAGGCTTCCCCTTGAATTATTGGCATTTTTAAGATAAAATATATTCAGGAAATCAGCTGTTCAGGAGGACGCACTATGCTTATCAAGATAAAGAAGCTTCGCGAGGAAGCCAGAATTCCCACATCCGGCTCCGCCTACGCCGCAGGCTATGACCTCTATGCCTGCCTGCCCGAAGGAGACGTAGAGATTGCCCCCCACACCACTGCCAAGATAGGCACTGGACTTTCCATGGCGGTTCCCGAGGGCTATTTCGGAGCCATATTCGCCCGCAGCGGTCTTGCCACCAAGGAAGGTCTCCGTCCCGCCAACTGCGTTGGCGTATGCGACAGCGACTACAGAGGCGAGTATATAATTGCCCTCCACAACGACAGCGACAGCCCCCGCAGCGTCAGCCACGGCGAGCGCATTGCCCAGCTTGTTGTTATGCCCTATCTCCACATCGAGTTTGAAGAGTGCGACACCCTTCCCGAAACGGAAAGAGGTGCAGGCGGCTTCGGCAGCACCGGCAAATAAGTCACAATATGCCTTTTCAAGGGCATAATTCCATTTGCCTTATTCCGTTTTTGCTGATATAATACTTTTGACAAAATAAAAGTATCCATCCGAAAAGGAGGAAACTGCATTGAGCAATAAATTCACCCCCGAACATCAGGCTGTTGTCAGCTTCAGCTTGATGGGTCCCGAAAGCGGCGGTCTCTGCGTTGTTGACAGCAACGAGGGCAAGATGACCCGCATTCGTCCCTATCATTACGATGCCGAATATACAAAGGCCAACTGCAATCCCTGGACTATGGAAGCCCGTGGCTCCACCTTTGTTCCCCCCGAGAGAATTCCCACCACCCATTTCGGTCTGGGCTATAAATCCCGCGTCTACTCCCCCAACCGCGTGAAGTATCCCCTCAAGCGTGTTGACTGGGACCCCAAGGGTGAGCGCAATCCTCAGAACCGCGGCAAGAGCGGCTATGTCCGTATCTCCTGGGACGAGGCTGCCCAGATCTGCGCCGATGAGCTTCTGCGCATGAAGCGCACCTATGGCCCCGAGGCAGTTCTCTGCGAAAGCGATATGCACGGCGAGGGCAAAAATGTATCCCCCAGCCACGGTTGCCCCAACCGCATGCTCTCCCTGCTGGGCGGCTACACCCTGCAGATGCGCA
>JAZSRY010000026.1:0-35133 GCA_045538735.1 Oscillospiraceae bacterium | reverse complement strand
CCGGTATGGAAGACAACATCTACTACAGCTACAAGAGACTTGCCAAGAGCAATGCCGAGCTGGTTGAGCGCTGCGTCCGCATCATCCACGAGCTCGACATGGAAGTTGCCACTCCCGAAGAGGCACGCGAGATGCTCTGCATGCCCCAGCTGAAGCCCAACGGCAAGGTTCGCGGCAACGCCTGAGTTATTTAACCAACTAAGGAGACATACACATGGATAAGCGTGTTATTGGTATTGTCGGCCTTGGCATGATCGGCAACAGCACTGCTGTTCTGACCACCCTCCACGGCAACAAGACCATCTGCTATGTCAGAAACGAAGCTAAGATCCCCACCTATAAGGCCGGTTTTGACAAGATGTACGACGAGCTCGTTGCTCAGGGTATCATCACCGAAGAGCAGAAGGAAATCTGCTCCTCCTACCTTGTCTACACCACCTCTTACGAAGGAATGGCCGAGTGCGAAGTTATCTTCGAAGCCATTGCTGAAGACATCGAGATGAAGAAGGTCTGCTTTGCAGAAATCGAGCGCTGCTGCCCCAACATCAAGCTCATCGGCTCCTGCTCCTCCTCCATTCTTCCCGACGCTCTTGCCGCAGCTGCCGACAAGTATGCTGACCGCATCATCGTCACCCATCCCTTCTTCCCCGTCCACATGGTTCCCTACTTCGAGATCTGCTACTCCGAGAAGACCGCTGACGGCGTTGTTGACTACGCCAAGCAGGTTCTCGCTGAGCTGGACAGAAAGCCCTCCGTACTGAAAAAGCCCAACCCCGGCTTTATCGGCAACTACCTCCAGTTCGCTCTTTGGGCAGCCTGCCTCAACCTTGTTGAGCAGGGTATCTGCGATCCCAAGGATGTTGACAACTGCCTCAACTACAGCTTCTGCCCCCGTTACAGCAGCATCGGTATTTTCGATCACTTCGATAACGGCGGCTACAAGCTGAACATCACCACCTGCAATGCCGTATTCCCCATCCTCCCCCGCTGGGACGCCGCTCCCGACTGCATCCGCGAGAAGGCTGAGTCTCCCGACGCCTGGGGTGCAAAGAGTCCCACCAAGCTGGGCTTCTACGACTGGAACGGTGTTGACATGGTTGAGTACCAGAAGAAGGTCAACGCTCCCTACTGGAAGTTCATCAACTGGGAATTCCCCACTGAAAAGTGCGGCGAATAAGGCTAAATTAAAGAAAGGATACTTATCCTATGGTATACGATAACAATAACGGCGGCGAGTACGGCAAGTATTTCGTACAGAACAGCCCCGGTCCCGCAATGGACGCAGACTTCAAGGCCATTTACGATCAGTTTGCAAAGCGTATTCTTTGGATGGACGGCAATGTCTGTCCCGGCGCTTTCCAGATGAACACCGCATGGTACTTCAACGCCGCTCCCCGTGATCCCATGTTCACCGAGCATGAGCACGGCGACACCAACGAGCTTGTCTGCTTCTTCTCCAGCGATCCCGATAATCCCTATGATCTGGGCGGCAAGATTGAGTTCTCCATCGAAGGCGAACCCCATCTTCTCACCAAGTCCACTATGATCTATATCCCCGCCGGCCTGAAGCACAACCCCATGCGTATTCTTGAGGTCAACCGCCCCATCTTCCATTGCTCCATCATTATGAAGGAAGCATACGACGAGGACAGCACCTACAAGTAAGCCGCTACATATGTTCCAAAAACGCCCGGCTGCCGTAGCGCGGCCGGGCGTATAGTAAAGATATAACGAAAGGAATCGTTAAAATGTCCAAATTTGTTTCTCTTGAAGAAGCTATGAGCCTTATCCCCGATAATTGCGCTCTTATCTCCGGCGGCTTCGGTTCTCTCGGCAGCCCCGAAGAGCTCTACACCGGTCTCAAGGAGCGTTTCGAGCGCGAGGGTCACCCCCAGAATATCTCCTTCGTATGCGGTATCACTCCCGGCGACAAGACCGAGAGCACCGAGCCTTACAAGGGATATAACATCGGCGCAAACAAAATCGCCATTCCCGGTCTGCTTGGCCGTGTATGGGCAGGCAATATGACCGACGCCCGCGCTATCGCATACATGATAGACAGAAACGAAATCCCCGGCTACATGCCCCCCATGGGTGTTATGTGCAACCTTATCCGCTGCGCTGCCGGCGGACGCCCCGGTCTTATCACCAAGGTCGGTCTTGACACCTTTGCTGATCCCCGCCGTGACGGCTGTGCCTTCAACCAGAAGGCAAAGGACGGCCTCAAGGTTGTTGAGCTTATGAACATCGATGGCGAAGAGTATCTCTTCTACAAGACTCCCCCTGCCGATGTTGCCTTCATCCGCGCTACCTATGCGGACGAGGACGGAAACCTCTCCATGGAGCACGAGGCCTACATCGGCACCGAGCTTGAGGTTGCTGTTGCCGCTCACAACAATGGCGGTATCGTCATCGCTCAGGTTGAGCAGGTTGTTCCCCGCGGAACTCTTCGCACCCGCAACATCCGCATTCACAACAAGCTCGTTGACTACATCGTTGTGGCCAAGGATCCTATGAACAGCCGTCAGTGCTATGCCACCCTGAAGTATCGTCCCGAGCTCAGCGGTGAGCAGAAATTTGTGGGTAATGCCACCAAGATCCTTCCCATGACTCTGCGTAAGGTTATTGCCCGCCGCGCTGCCATGGAGCTTCAGCCTGATATCATCATCAACCTCGGTTCCGGTATGCCCTCCGGTGTTGGCTCTGTTGCAGCAGAGGAAGGCATCAACGAAGGCCTCACCTGCTCCGTTGAATCCGGCCCCATGGGCGGTCAGGTTCAGGAAGGACTCTCCTTCCCCGGTGTTGCAAACTGCGAGTGCATGTTCTCCCAGACCGACACCATTGATATGTATGACGGTGGCGTTCTCGATATGGCCTTCCTCGGCGGCGCTGAGATCGACGAAAAGGGTAACGTCAACGTTTCCAAGTTCGGCGGACGCAGCATCGGCGCAGGCGGTTACATCGATATCTCCCAGAATGCCAAGAAGGTATTCTTCATGGGCACCTTCACCGTTGGCAAGCCTGACATCGAGATCACCGGTTCCGGTCTGAAGATCAATACCGACGGCGGTGTCAAGTTCGTCAAGGAAGTTCAGCAGGTCACCTTCTCCGCTGACTTTGCCCGCAAGCACGGTCAGGAGATCAAGTACATCACCGAGCGTGCTGTATTCCAGCTTTGCGATACCGGCCTTGAGCTTATCGAAATTGCTCCAGGCGTTGACCTTGAAAAGGACATTCTCGGCAAGATGGCATTCACTCCCGCCATCTCCCCCGATCTTAAACTTATGGATGAGCGTCTCTTCAACAGCGCCGTTATGGGTCTTAAGAACGATAAAAAGTAAGCCATATACCTATATAAATATAAAAGAGAGAAGCTTTCGCTTCTCTCTTTTTATATTTATTTCTGCTTATAGGTTTCAAGGAATTTGCCCATGCGGAGCATTGCGTCATAAATGACGGGAGCTTCGGGGAGCATTACGAGGCGGAAGTGGTCGGGCTCAGCCCAGTCAAAACCGCTGCCGGGGATGAAGAGAATATTTGTGCCGTGGAGCACATCCATTGCAAACTGCTTATCGCTGGTGATGTTAAAGCGCTTTGCATCGATTTTGGGGAAGAGATAAAATGCAGCCTGATTCTTAACATAGCTGATGCCGGGAATCTGATCAAGGGCGCGGCAGGTTGCCTCGCGCTGCTCATAAATTCTTCCGCCGGGTACCATCATTGCCTGGGTGCTGTCGTTATCAGCAAGGGCTGCGGGAATGACAAGCTGGGTAAGAGCGTTGCCGCAAAGACGCATGGCAGCTATCTTCTGGATGTTTTCAACTGCTGCGTTTCTGAAATCCTCGGGACCGGAAACACAGAGCCAGCCGCAGCGGAAGCCGCAGATGATATGGCTCTTGGAAAGACCGTTGAAGGTGATAACGGGCATATCGGGAGCAAGAGCAGCAGTGGGAGAATGAGTACGTCCATCCATAAGAAGGCGGTCATAAATCTCATCGGAAAGGAGAAGGAGATTATTCTCGCGGGCAATCTGAATCATACCCTGCAGAATCTCATCGGGGTAAACAGCGCCGGTGGGGTTGTTGGGGTTGATTATAAGCAGAGCCTTGGTCTTGCTTGTGATCTTGCTGCGGATATCATCTAGATCGGGATACCAGTTGCTTTTTTCGTCGCAGATATAAAGCACGGGCTTTGCGCCTGCAATGACGGTGAGATTAGTCCACAGAGAATAGCTGGGGCTGGGGATGAGAATTTCATCGCCTATCTCAAAAAGAGCAGTGCTGACCATCTGGGCAACCTCGCTGACACCGTTACCGATGAAAATGCAGTCGGGGTCAGTATTCTGAATGCCCTTGCTTACATGGTAGTTATAGATTGCACGGCGGGCCTCAGGCATACCCTTAAGGTCGCAGTAAGCAACAGCCTTATCTGCATTTTCCAGAAGCGCATTGCGCACGCTGTCAGGCATTTTGAAGCCAAAGCTTGCAGGGTTGCCGGTGTTGAGTTTGAGAACATCTATGCCCTGAGCGGACATTCTGTTAGCTTCAACAAAAATGGGGCCTCGTATATCCGAATGGACATCAGCCATTCTCTCAGCAATTTTTATATTCATTGCATAGTACTCCTATTTTTACAGTCTAAATGGCAGTATATCACACTTTCCGCAAAAATCCATAATTATTTTCCTTTGAGATAAAAATTCTGTTAAATAGTCAACTCCCTGCTCCCCTATTTGCACCCTTTTGTTGACTATCACCGCGAATTGGTTTACAATAATTAAACAAAATATTATTCTGGAGAAGAATATGGATTACAGAAGAAATGCCCCGGATATACTCCGTGATTTTCTAATCTATCACGAGACAATAAAGGGACACTCTAAAAACACAGTTGACGAATATTATCTGGATTTGAGAACCTTTTTCAGATATCTCAAGCTCAGTCGCGGCATCGTTGACCGCAAGACCGATATTGAGGATATCGACATCCGCGATATTGATCTCGACTTCGTCAAGGATGTAAGTCTCACGGAGGTATATGAATATCTTTCCTACCTCAGCCGCGACAGAGTGCGCAACCAGCGCAGCCGTGATGCGGAGTTCGGTATATCCGCCGCCTCCAGAGCAAGAAAGATTGCATCCATAAAAAGCTTCTACAAATATCTTACCGTTAAAGCAAAGCTTATCGATGTGAACCCCGTTCAGGACCTTGACTCTCCCAAACTGCCGAAAACCCTTCCCAAGTATCTCAGTCTTGAAGAAAGTCAGCGGCTTCTCTCCGCCATTGACGGTAAAAATAAGACGAGAGATTATTGCATTATCTGCATTTTCCTCAACTGCGGTCTCCGAATCAGCGAGATTGTGGGCCTTAATCTTTCCGACATCAGAGTTGACAATCTCCGCGTTACCGGCAAGGGCTCAAAGGAACGTGTTGTTTATCTCAACGATGCCACTGCCGCCGCCCTCAATGACTATCTCAAAGAGAGAAAGGATATTGCCGCCATTGACCGCAACGCACTCTTCCTCTCAAACCGCCGCGTGAGAATGAGCCGCGAATCCGTTCATTCCATGGTGAAGAAAAGTTTGCTCAAAGCGGGTCTAGACAGCAGCAAATACTCAAGCCACAAGCTTCGTCACACTGCCGCAACACTTATGCTGCAAAACGGAGTTGATGTGAGAACTTTGCAGGAGCTTTTGGGGCACGAGCATCTTAACACCACCCAGATATACACCCACGTGGATAACTCCCAGCTTCGCAGCGCCGCCACCGCAAATCCCCTCGGCAGCTTCAATCCCAATAAGGAGGAAAACTAAGGCATGGTATTTTCAAGCCTGCTCTTTATGTTTATATATCTTGTAGTTGTACTCGCCGTATACTACGCTGTTCCCCTGAAATGGCGCAACCTATGGCTTTTCATAGTCAATCTGGTTTTCTATGCCTGGGGGGAGCCTTTCTATATCCTTTTGATGCTCTTTTCCATATGCATCAACTACGCAAGCGGTTTCCTTGTGGATAAATACCGTTTGCACAATCGGGCCAAAGCCAAAAAGGTTCTTGCCGTCAATATTGTTATCAATCTTGCACTGCTTGGATTTTTCAAGTATTACGATCTCTTTGCCTCCACCCTTAGCCTCATTCCCGGTGTGAACATTCCCACGCTCGGTCTGACTTTGCCCATCGGCATAAGCTTCTACACCTTCCAGACCATGAGCTATCCCATAGATATTTACCGCGGAGATGCCAAGCTTCAGCGCAACTTTATCTCCTTCGGCACTTTTGTTGCCCTCTTCCCTCAGCTCATTGCAGGTCCCATTGTACGTTATAAGGATATTGCCGATCAGCTGGGTTTCCGAGCCGGCAGCATTGACCGGTTTGCCAACGGAATTCGCCGTTTCTGCGTTGGTCTTGCAAAAAAAGTTCTCATCGCTAACAACATAGGTATGCTTTGGGATATATACAGCGCCCAATCAAGCGCAGAAATGACCGTTATAGGCGCATGGATGGGTATCGTTGCCTTCTCCCTTCAGCTTTATTTTGACTTTTCCGCATACAGCGATATGGCAATAGGTCTCGGCCGTATGCTGGGTTTTGAGTTCCTCGAAAACTTCAACTATCCCTACATATCCAAATCCGTCACCGAATTCTGGCGCCGCTGGCATATCAGTCTCGGCACCTGGTTCAGAGACTATGTCTATATTCCTCTGGGCGGCAACCGCTGCAGCAGGGCCAGACAATTTTTCAATATCCTTGTTGTTTGGGCTCTCACCGGCTTCTGGCACGGTGCCAACTGGACTTTCCTCTGCTGGGGTATTTATTACGCAATCTTCCTTATGATAGAAAAGGCCTTCCTGCTGAAGAAGCTGGAGAAGCTTCCCGTCCTGGGACATATCTACACCATTATTGTTGCGGTTTGCGGATGGGTACTTTTTGATCTTCCCAGTCTCAGCGCAGCAGGCAGCTATTACGCAAGCATGTTTGGCTTCGCTCAGGGTGGCTTCATAAATGCTTCCGATATTTTCTACCTGAAAAACTTCGGTCTTATTCTTATCATTACTATCATAGCTGCCCTTCCTTTGGGCAAAAATCTTTATCACAAGCTCCCCGACAAGGCAAAAAGCATTGTTACCCCCATTTTGATTGTTCTCTCCCTTGTTATTTCCACTGCCTATCTTGTGGATGCCAGCTATAACCCCTTCCTCTACTTCAGATTCTAAAGAAAGGAGACACTTAAATGAGCAAAAAAGCACTATGGCTCCAAACCATTATTTTTCTCTGCTTCATCGGTATCTTCTTCATCCTGAACCTGATAATCCCCGATAGGGACTTTTCCCAAAATGAAAACCGCGTTCTCCAGACTTTGCCTAAATTTTCCTTTGAGGATCTGTTTGAAGGCAAATTTACAGCAGATTTTGAAGACTATGTAACCGACCAGTTTGCCTTCCGCGACAGCTGGACAGCCCTCAAAGCCAGATGCGAGTTGGCTCTGGGCAAAGACGAAAACAAAGGCATTTTCCTCTGCGAGGGTGAACGGCTCATCGAGGCTTTCGATGAAGCAGATATGGATGATTTTGATTTCAAGCTCAGTTCCATTGATGCTCTTGCAAAAAATAACTCAATCCCGGTATACTTTGCCCTTGTCCCTTCTGCCGCTGAAATATACTCGGATATGCTGCCCACCGGCGCACCCAACTGCAGCCAGCTTGCTCTTATTGAATATGCTTATTCATCTGTATCCGCTGCAAATGTGGACATTTATTCCGCGCTGGCAACCCATAGAGACGAAAACATATTCTACCGCACCGACCATCACTGGACCACCCTCGGCGCATATTACGGCTACACAGCTATTGCCGAAGCTATGGGCTTCGAACCGGTTGACATAACTTCCTATACTGAAGAAGTTGTAAGCACTGAGTTCCTAGGAACCACCTTCTCCGCCTCCGGTTTTGCATGGGTTAAGCCCGAAAGCATAAGCCGCTATGTGCCTCAGGGAGATATGGTCATTACAAACTATCCAAGCGGCAGCCCCGTTGAGGGTACCATGTATGACGAGAGTTTCCTCACCGCCAAGGATAAGTATTCTTATTTCTACGGCGGCAACACTCCCCTGCTTAAAATTGAAACAGGCAAGGAGGGACTCCCCTCTCTCCTCATAGTTCGCGACAGTTATATGGACTCTCTCAGTCCTTATCTCACCGAGCATTTCTCCACCATCCATATTGTAGACCTTCGCTATAACAACGCAAGCCTGAAAGCCTACATTGCACAGAATAATATCGATAATATTCTCGTCTGCTACTCTGTTCCCAACTTCAGCACAGACGGAAATATCTTTCTTATTGAATACTAAAATTAAAAGTCCCGAAGCTTCCGCTTCGGGACTTTTAATTTTTATCATATAAAATCATTTTCATCTGCGAATTTGACTGCAGTACCGTAGGCAATAACCTCAGCTGCGCCCTGAACAATTTCCGCCGAAGCATATCTTACTCCCACAATGGCATCGGCGCCCATTTCTTCGGCCTCCTTGACCATTCGTTTTGTTGCCATTGCACGAGCAGCATTCAGCATATCGTTATACCCATGTAGCTCTCCGCCCACAAGATTTTTGAAGGCTGCGCCTATATCTTTTCCTGCGTGTGCGGCCTGAACCGTGCTGCCCTTTACGATGCCCAGCATCTCTAATTCCTTGCCGCTTATATAATCAGTAGTCACCAAGATCATCTTCTTCTCCCTTTCTTATCTCTCTTATTCTGAACAAAAGTGCAATAAGCGTTCCAAGCGCAACAAGCACCACCGCTGCGCAAATATATATGATCATATATCCCGGTGCGGGATCTGTTTTATGGAGAAGCAGGAACAGCACAAGAGCCGCTGCAGAGAGCGCAACGATAATTGCGCAGGCAAATATGGGACCTAAAAACTTTTTCATAACGTCGTTTTTAACGATGTTTCTGAACACCGCGCCCTCCTTTTCCATATTTTCTAAAAGGAGCAGATATCCGTCCGTGTCAAAATCTCTCAGAGCTATGTCCTCTTCGATTATCTGCTCGCACAGTTCTTCGGCGCGTAGAAGACTTTTTCTCTGCTCGTCTATTGCGATGCTATGGCGCTTCAGGGATGATTGAAGACTTATTTTGCCTTCAAGTAGCGCCTTTATTTCACTTACGGGCATATTCAGCTTTCGGAAGAACTTTATCTGCTTAAGAATTTCCACATCTGCCTCGCTGTATTCCCTATAGCTGTTTTCGCTGTTGCGACCGGGAGACAAAAGGCCTTCTTTCTCATAGAAGCGTATATTCTTTTTCGTTATGCCTACGATGGCTTCAACATCTTTTATGCGCATCATCTCACCTCTATTGTATTCAGTATAAAGTATACACAAAGTGGAATGTCAAGCAAAATTCAAAATAATTATACCATATGTCTGATTTTTATGATAGAATACAGTTTAATAATGAAAAATTAAGAGTTTAGGAGAATATAAGATGATTACAGTTGAAAATTTGGGTTTGCAGTACGGTGGTCAGGTGCTTTTCAATCAGGTTGATCTCCAGTTCACCCGCGGAAATTGCTACGGCATAATCGGCGCAAACGGAGCGGGCAAATCCACCTTCCTCAAAATTCTTTCCGGCGAGGTTGAGTCCACCAACGGACATGTCTACATCGACCCCAAGGCAAGAATGAGCGTTCTAAAGCAGAATCAGGGTATGTATGACGATTATCCCGTCCTCGAGACCGTTATTATGGGCAATATGAAGCTCTACGAATGCGGCAAGGAAAAGGACGCAATATACGAAAAAGAGGACTTCACCGATGAAGACGGCATCCGCGCCGCAGAGCTTGAAGAGCTTTTTGCCGAGCTGGGCGGCTGGGAGGCAGAATCCGACGCAAGCAGAATACTGCAGGGTCTCGGAATTCCCACCGAGTTCCATGACACCCAGATGGCGTCTATGGACCCCCGCCAGAAGGTTAAAGTTCTTCTCGCTCAGGCTCTTTTTGGCGCTCCCGATATAATACTTCTGGACGAGCCCACCAACAACCTTGACCTTGCCAGCGTTGTTTGGCTTGAAGACTTTTTGATGGACTATGATGGCACCGTTTTGGTTGTTAGCCATGACCGCTACTTCCTCAACAATGTCTGCACCCATATCGTTGATATCGACTACGGCAAGATCAAAATGTATGTTGGTAACTATGACTTCTGGTATGAGTCCAGCCAGCTGATTCAGAAGCTTATTAAGGATCAGAATAAAAAGGCTCAGCAGAAGATTGAAGAACTCCAGAACTTCATCGCCCGCTTCTCTGCAAATAAGAGCAAATCCCGTCAGGCAACAAGCCGCAGAAAGCTCCTTGACAAAATCAGTGTTGAAGAACTGCCCGCTTCCTCCCGCCGCTATCCCTGGGTTGGTTTCAAGGCAGAGCGCGAGCCCGGCAAGGACAGACTTTTTGTTGAAGGCATCAGCAAGACCGTTGACGGCGTGAAGGTTCTCAACAATATCTCCTTTATTATGGGCAAGGAAGACAAAATTGCCATCATCGGATCCAACGAGATTGCAATCACCACCCTTTTCAAAATTCTCGCAGGCGAAATCGAACCTGATGAAGGCACTGTGAAATGGGGTGTTTCCACCACACAGAGCTATTTCCCCAAAGATCATGAGCACTTTTTTGCAGGCTGTGAATACAACCTCATAGATTGGATGCGCCAGTTCTCCGTGGATAAGCGCGAGAGCTATCTGCGAACCTTCCTTGGACGCATGCTTTTCTCCGGCGATGAGGTTTATAAAAATGTAAGCGTGCTCTCCGGTGGTGAAAAGGTCCGCTGCATGCTCAGTAAAATCATGCTTGAAGGCAGCAGCGTGCTTATGTTCGACCAGCCTACCAACCATCTCGACCTTGAAAGCGTTCAGGCTCTCAACAACGGTATGGATGCTTTCCCCTTCAACATTATCTTCACAAGCCACGACCATCAGCTTACCCAGACCGTAGCTAACCGTATTATCGAAATAACCCCCGACGGCATAATCGACAGAATGATGAGCTACGACGAATACATGAATCTTTATAAAGCAGAATAAGAAACAAAAACCGATATACCTTTTATCAAGGTATATCGGTTTTTTCAAAATTTTCCTTTTGCGCTGAAAGCACGAAGGGAGTTCAGAGTGAGAAGTATCGCAATTCCGCTATCGGCAAAAACCGCAAACCACAGTGAGCTTATGCCGAATGCGCCTAGGATGATAACAATCAGTTTGAGCAAAACTGTTGCGATTATATTTTCATAGGCAATGCGTCTTGCCTTTGCTGCGATCTGCATTGCGACGGCGAATCTCTCCTCACCGCCTATGACAACAAGGTCAGCTGCCAGCTCTCTATTCTCATATTCATCGAGAAAAATAACTCCCTCAGCCTGCTTTGAGCCGTGGCGGGGGCTGAGTTTTCCCGTTGCAACACGGTCAAGGACACTGGGTCCATGGAAGAAAACTCCTCTTCCCGCGGCAGCTGCGATACCTGCAAAGTAAGCCATAGGAACGGAAATGACAACTGCGCAGGGACAAGCCAGAACAAGGAAGGTCAGCGCTCTGTAAACTCCATCGCGGAGTGAGGTTTCTCCGTGAAGAGGAAGGGCGACAGCAATCAAAACGGCGCAGGCAAGAACAATGGGAGTATATATCTTTGCAAAACGTGTTATAAATCGCTCGCTTTTTGCTTTTTCATGTCCCAAAGGTGCATAGGAACCGGTAACAGAGGCAATTTTTCGTCTGCTGAAGCGAATTGCGCAATCCTGGAAGGTTTCTCCGACACGGTAAAGAAACATAACCGCAGCGCCCTCGTGATAGTTTCCTATTATGAATGCGGCAACAGCAGCAATTGTCATCAGGATATACTCGTTGAAGAATTTCCCCTTGAAAAGGTTTTTCAAGGCAGAAATGACCACATCATAGCCCGCGATCAGGGCAACGGCAGCAAAAAGAACAATGTCAGCGCCCTGATGCTCATGCAGAAGATCATGCAAAAGCCAATGGCTGAAAAAAAGTATGGCTGATACAATCAGTCTTGCCACCATAAGCTTATCTACGCCGTGATGATGCTGCATCTCGTGGTGATGGCAGCAGCAGGTGCCGTCATCGTGATGGTGATGGACATGGCCCTCGCCGTCGCATTCTTCCGCATGGCTGTGATGAGTGTGCTCATGCTCATGCTTATATTCGGTTTTATGGGTATGCTCATGATTATGCTCATGCTTATGCAAAATTTTCACCTCGAAAAGAGAAAGCATCCCCGCAGGACACTGCGGGGATGAATTTTATTTCTTCAAAACCTCACAGATAAGGCTTATGTGGCTTTCCATACGGCGCGTTATATCGAAGTCAGCTCCGTGTATACACCAGTTATAGCACACGCCTCTGAATATATCGAAAATATACTCAACAATCTGCTTTGACTTTATATCGGTTTTCAGTTCGCCCTTGGCCTTTCCCTCTTCAATGACATCGAAGATGAGATACTGCATGGGGCGGGCTTTGGCAAACCATTCATTGGTCGGATGGAAGAGAACGCGCATAACATCTATGCCCGTATGAACATTGAGCTGGGCGTAGTGATAAGCAAATATATGGAGCTTTTCAATGGAAGTTTTTCCTGCAAACTCAGTTTCAACGGCATCGTGTATGTACTTATCACCGTGTTCATATATGCTTTTCAGAATATCAATTTTTGATTTATAGCAGTTATAGAAGGTACCGATGGGAATATTTGCTTCGGCGCAGATATCCCGTACTGTGGTGCCCTGAAATCCCTTCTCGCTCATAAGCTGCATAGCCTTATCAAAAATTATTTTCTGAGTTTCAGAAGTCTTTCTGTATGCTCTTTTTGTTTTTTCATTCATATTTTCTTTTTCCATTATTACACTCCTGAACAAAAACAACAAAAGATATGAAAAAAGACCTTTTACACATAAAACGCGGCAAAAGGTCTTTTTGGCACCCTCGACTGGATTCGAACCAGCGGCACATGGCGTCGGAGGCCATTGCTCTATCCATCTGAGCTACGAGGGCTTATTTTTACCGAACATGGGACATTATATCCCACTTATTTGTAAAAGTAAAGCCCAATTAAGCAACGAATTATCCAATTATCCGAACAAAATGTGCAAAACCGCCGGAATTGTTACAAGAGACAGAAGAGTTGTTATAAATACTCCGCGGCTTGCGGCATTAACATCGGCACCGTATTCGGTACTGAACATAGATGCAAGGACTGCGGAAGGCATTGCAGCACTGACAACAAGAATACCCAGATACACCTCATTGCTTACAAACATTCGGCAGATAAAGAAAATAAATACCGGACAGATTATAAGCTTCAGGAAGGAAAGAGCAAACATACGCCAGTCTGCAATCAGCTCAGAAAGTCGGTTCATACCAAGGTTTGCGCCTATGCACACCATAGAAAGAGGAATCAAAATTCCGGCAAGTCCTGATGCGGCATCCATAACCTCTGTAGGAATAGGAAGCTTAAGGAAAAAGAGCGCGACAGCAGCAAAGGTTGAAATAAGGGCGGGATTAAGCAAAAATTTCCACCCAAGCTTCTCACCATTCACTCCGCCCCTTACCATAACAATTCCTATGGAATAAGTTGAGAGGAAAAACGGAATTATGCATATTGCGGCGAGGAAAACCGCGTCAGGTCCATAAAGGGCAGACACAATGGGAAAACCCATAAAGCCCACGTTGCCAAAGGCGGCCATAAACTTGAACAATCCCCTGTCAGCCTTTTTTCTTACAAAAATCGGAATGAAAATATATGCGAAAAGCAGGAGAAGCAGCTGCATAATTACAGCAAGCAGAAAAAGCTCTCCAATATCCCGCGCGCTCATCGTAAGACGGGTATCCAGAACAGAGGAAATGATCATCGCCGGCTGGCCGATATAAAGCAGAACAGTATTAACTTTTTTTACGGTATCGGACTCAATTTTTTTCGCTTTGGCGGCAATAAAGCCGATAACAATATAAATGAAAAGAACGATAAGCCGACTGAAAAGATTACTGAGGTCCATTGATTTCCTTTCAGGCTAGGCTCCCAGCAGCAATCTTGCAATAGAGAAATAGATAAGCAGGGAGACAGCGTCAGTTAAGGTTGTAATAAGAGGACTTGCCATAACAGCAGGGTCAATTCCTATCTTTTCGGCGAGCAGAGGAAGAGTGCAGCCCACTATTTTTGCAAATATGACAACAAAGAGAACGGTTGCACTGACAGTGACAGCGATCATCAAATTGATATCGCTGTTGCCGAGAATGAACTTATCCAGAAGAAACATCTTGCCAAAATTGACAACGGCAAGGCAAAGTCCGCAAAGAATGGAAACGCGAAGCTCCTTCCACATAACCAGAAGAACATCCCTTGGCTCCGTGTCGCCGAGAGAAAGGCTTCGTATAACAGCGGTTGAAGCCTGGCTTCCGGAGTTTCCTCCGGTACCCATCAGCATAGGCATAAATGCTATCAGGGCTGCCTGAGTGGCAAGCGCATCCTCAAAGGAGGTGATAATCATGCTTGTGAAGGTTGCGGAAAGCATCAGCAGCATCAGCCAGGGCAGGCGGTTTCCGAAAATCTCCGTTACGGGAGTTCGGGAATAAGGCTTGTCCGAAGGGGTGATAGCGGCCATCAGTTCGATATCCTCGGTGGCCTCCTGCTCCATAACGTCCATAACGTCGTCAACAGTTACTATACCCACAAGACGGCGTTCTTTATCCACAACAGGAATGGTAAGGAGGTTATAATCAGTGAACATTGTTGAAACATCTTCCTGGTCATCCTCAGTTGTGGCATAAATGAGAAGCTCATTCATTATGTCCTCGATAATGTCATCCTCATTGGCCATTATCAGGTCTTTAACTGTAACAACGCCTTCAAGCTTTCTATCAGCACTTGTGACAAAGCAGGTATAAATGGTCTCCTTGTCCGCACCGATGCGTTTAATACGGGCAAAGGATTCCTTTACGCTCATATACTTTTTCAGGTCTATAAACTCCGCGGTCATGATGCTTCCCGCAGAGTTTTCGGGATACTTGAGATACTGGTTGATAAGTCTTCTTGTCTCGGGAGTGGAAATGCGCATAACACGGGCTACCACATTTGCGGGAAGCTCTTCCATCATATCCACGGTATCATCCAGAAAAAGCTCATCAAGAATGTTTCCAAGCTCGGCGTCCGTTACGGAGTTGATTATATACTCCTGCTCGGGAATATCTAGCTCCGCGAAAACATCCGCTCCGTGTTCCTTGCTCAGCACACGGAAAACCCTTATCATCTGCTGCTCAGGAAGCTCGGTAAGAAATTCGGCGACGTCAAAGGCGTCGCTTGCCTCAAGGTGCTCCTGAAGAGCTTTCAATTTCTTTTCATCCAGAAGCCGATGCATTTCCTCAAGCTTCTGTTCCTGTCGGGCTTCAAAGTCCATGGATTCTTCGTTCATTTCTTCAATGAGTTCCATCTCATCCATAAACCAGCACCTCCCCTGGGAGTTTTTTATGGGACGAATGTATCGCCCGGGAAATCAGATGCCCAGATACTCCCTCTGCTCGTCGCTGAGAGTATCAATGCTGATGCCAAGAGTTTCAAGCTTCTTGAATGCAACTGCCCAATCGGTCTCTTTGGGAACGGCAATAACATCCACGGGAACATTGCCGCGGTTATCAACGAGATACTTGGCGGAAAGAGCCTGAATTGCAAAGCTCATATCCATAATCTCTGCGGGATGTCCGTCACCTGCTGCCAGGTTGACAATACGTCCTTCACCAAGAACATAGACGGTGTTTCCGGTGGGCAAAACATAGGCATCGATATTATTGCGTGCCTCATAAGTGGAGACAGCATAGTTTCTGAGACCGGCCATATCAACTTCAACATCGAAGTGACCTGCATTGGTCAGGATAGCACCGTTTTTCATCTTTGCAAAATGTCTCTCGGTGATAACACCGTCGCAGCCGGTAACGGTGCAGAAGATATCGCCTCTGGAGGCAGCTTCGTCCATAGTCATAACAGTGAAGCCGTCCATATGTGCCTCGATTGCCTTGACAGGGTCAACCTCGGTGACGATGACGCGGGCACCAAGACCCTTTGCGCGCATTGCAACGCCCTTGCCGCACCAACCGTAACCGGCAACAACAACTTCCTTGCCGGCAACAATAAGGTTGGTGGTACGGTTGATTGCATCGAATACAGACTGACCGGTGCCGTAGCGATTATCGAAAAGATGCTTGCAGTCAGCTTCATTAACCATAACCATGGGGAACTTGAGACTTCCCGCCCTGGCCATTGCCTTCAGGCGGAGAATACCTGTGGTAGTCTCCTCACAGCCGCCGATAACATCGGGAATGAGATGGGGGAACTCGGTATGCATCATATGGACAAGATCACCGCCATCATCGATGATGATATTGGGGCCCCACTCCAGAGCTGCACGGATATCAGCCTCATACTGCTCCATAGTTACACCGTGATGGGCAAAAACCTCAATTCCGCCTGCAACAAGGGCTGCGCATACATCGTCCTGAGTGGAGAGAGGGTTGGAGCCTGTTACACGCATCTGAGCACCGCCCATTGCCATAACGCGGCAAAGATATGCAGTCTTGGCCTCAAGATGCACGGAAAGAGTGCATTTCAGGCCTGCAAAAGGTTTAGTTTTCTCAAACTCTTCGGCTATGGCGCGGAGAATGGGCATATTATTTTCAACCCATTTGATTTTCTTTTCACCTGCGGGAGCGAGATTGATATCGGTAATACTGCTCATAATAATTCCTCTCTTTATTTACATATTAACACCATTTTATTTTATCACTGCGGTATTGTAAAAACAACCTCCATATGAAAAAAATTCTCACCACTCAGGCGGTGGTGAGAATTTTTTATAACACATTGAAAATAATTATTGTTGCCAAAATCCCTGCCGCCGCTCCGAGGGCCGAAAAGAACATGGGAGGCATTTTTGAAAATATTTTCCTCGGTTCGGAAACATAATCCCTCACATAATCATCTGCCACTCTTTGAGCCTCCCGCAGCACTTCTCCGCCTCTTTCCGTGCCCTTTCCTCTGAGATCCTCTCTGAGTATAAAAATTGCCTGCTCAAAAAATTTAGGGTCGGGGGACTTAACCACAACTACCCTTTTGCTTGTTCCCTTGACCACTTTTCTGCCCTCCTGTCTCGGAATATTTTCTATTTGTTCCCAGTTTAACCGTTTGGGCGAAAGCTTATTCACAGGGCTTTTATAAAACCTTGTTCTTCTTATAGCAGTAAAAAAATTCACTCGGCATCGCACCTCACACACGCTTTTCAAGCTTGACCGCAAGCACGGTCATATCGTCTCCGGCACCATAACGCGTATATGCCGTCTGGAGAGTTTCGCGCGCCAGATTTTTCGCATCTCCCCCTTCAAAGCCGCTGAGTATTTCTCTCAGCCAGGCATCATTAGTTTCGGCAACGACGCCATCGCTGGCTATAATGGCAACACTGCCCGGTTTCAGCCTCATTTTTACAATGTCGGGTCCATCCTCTCCTCCCACCGCAAGTCCGGCAGCAAGATTCTCGCTTCTCACTCTGCGTACGGTTTTGCCGTTTCTTACATAGCTGGGAGCTGCCCCGTATTTATAGAAGTAGGTCTCCCCGCTAAAGAGGTCTATGCACATCAAATCCACCGTTGCGAAGCCCCATTCCTCTCCGTTTTTCAATAGCATCATGGAATTGAGAATCTTCATTGCCACTGCCGGGTCAACACCGGCTCTTAAAAACCGTTCCAAAATTCTCACGGCAGCCACCGACTCCTTTGCCGCATTTTCTCCGCTGCCCATTCCGTCCGACAAGATAATGCAAAGCTTTCCCTGGTCGGTCTTGAAATATGTTCCCCGATCTCCCGAGACAGCTTCGCCTCTTTTTTTCATCGAAGCTATTCCGACACTTGCGCTCAGCGGTTCCGCTTCAAGTAAAACTATCCTGCCCTCCCCCGTATTTTCCTCGCTTACAGGTCTGCACAGTCTTATACCTATCGCAGCGGACAGCTTGTCCAAATATGATTTATCCCTGAGCAGCTGATTGAGCCTTGTACTTTCAATTACTATATGAAGTCTGCCGCTTCTGTCCCTGAACACGGAAACATCCGCCTCAACATCAATGCTTCCCAAAAACCTGAGAAGGCGTCTTTGGCTGAGTATATCCGGCCCGTATGAGTTCAGCAATTCCTCAGATAAATCCTGAAGCAAAACGGAAAGATCAATGTATTGTCCATAGGCGGCTATTGCATTTTCACGAAGTTTCGCTCTAAATTGCTTTCTGTAGGTTTTTGCCCTCAGCTCTCCGTTTATTGCCCCCACCAATTCTCCTATGCCGGGGCATTTTTTTGCAAAATGCTCCGCAATATCACTTTTCATAACCATTCCGCGGCTTTTTATCGCTGGGGTTACATCGTTGAAAACAGCGAGTGTATCCATATAGTTATTATTCCAGCACTCATTTTTCTGTTTGCAACGGGCGCAAACCGCATCTGCGGCTCTGTCAAATATTACAGATACATCCTCATCATTGCTCTCTTTTCCAAGACATTCATCAACCGTATAAAAAAGCTCTTTCATTGCGAGGGCTATTTTCTCAACACGGCGGGCTGCATATTTTCTGAGCCCTGACTCCCCCTGACTAAGCTGCTGAGGACGCAGAAATGAGCCGATAAAATTTTGAAGCCCTCCGGGAAGAAGCATAAAAACAACGCTCGCGGCAAAAACCTCATAAAAAACTCCTATTTCCTTTGCTCCGCCCATGGTACCAAAAGCCGCAACAGCTGCGGAAACGATAAAGCTCAATATAAAAAACAGCTTACCATGTCGGGAAAACAGTCCCGATATAAGCCCCGAGAAGGAATACACAAATGTCATCCCCGGCGATGTGGCCACAGAGATATCCATTGCAAGTCCAAGTGCAGTGCCCGCTGCCGCTCCCGACAAAGTACCGCCCTTAAAGGCCGAAACCATAACCACGATAAGGGCAAAAAATCTCCCTATGGATACAATTCCCATTATCTCTATTCTGTTAAGGCTCATCATCATTGCAGCCAAAAGAATTATCACCGCAACCCCGTGGCGCAGTTCAGCCGATTCTGTGTCCCGCTCCTTGCTGCTTAGAGCCTCCCGGAAAAAGTAGGTCCCTCCACCTGCCATGATTACTTTTGCCGCAAGAATTGCAAGCCCTTCAAAATCCTCGCTCAATTCAAAACTGCCCAGTATACCTGTAACGAGAGTGAAAAAAGATGCTATAATCGGCATAAACCATTGCTTTTTGTATATTTTCAAATCTTGAAAAATATACACCGAGGTGAAAACAAGAAAAACCGCTGCAACGCACTTAATACCCTCACTGAAAGGAAAGCCTACCAAATATGCTGCAGAGGCTCCCAGTGCACAAAAAAATCCGGAAAGATGCGCTCCCGACTGAGCTGCCGCGGCAATTCCCAAGCTCCCGCAAAGCCCGAAAACAGGTATTATCCCCAATATAAATCCCAGCAAGAGATTTAATGTCCATCCAAAAGCCATTGCAAGCTGCGGTCTTTGTTCCGGTAGAGAACCGCTTGCCAAAGCCCTGCGCAGTTCTATCATTCGTGGTTTGATTTTCACATTTTTGCCCCCTATAGTTAGTTTACATAAATTATAGTATTGAGCATATGGAAAATGTGTCGCAGGACGCTGTTGATAATAATTGTTTAAAATTCGGAAATGGCGGGAAATAAATTAGCACTTTTTTCTTCTCTTCTCGGCATTCTTGATTTTCGGCACAAAATGTTGTAAAAATAATATGATAGGAAACTGATACAGGAGGAATTGCGCATGGAAGGCAAATATAAAATCAGCGGCATGCACTGCGCTGCATGCTCCGCCGCAATAGAACGCTTTTTAGGCAAACAGAGCGGCATTGAATATGTTTCAGTCAATCTTGCCACTGAAAAAATGTTGGTGAGATACGATGACTCCGTATACTCCTGCTCTGATATAGAGGCTCTTGTTGAAAAACTCGGCTATGGCTGCATGGAGCAATCTGCCGCAGACTCTGCTGCCCTGAAAGCAAAAAAGCAGGAAAAGGAAGAAGCCGAAAAGGCTCTGCAAAGGCAAATCAAAAACGCTCTTTTTGCCCTGTGTTTTGCCATTCCCCTTCTTTATGTTTCCATGTTTCACATGATGGGCGCTCCTCTGCCCGCCTTTATCGATATGCACCACTCTCCCCTGGGGCATGTTATAGCTCAGCTTCTGCTAACTGTTCCTATCCTCATTTGCGGACGAAGCTTTTTTACAAGCGGATTTTCCTCTCTCTTCCGGCTTCACCCAAATATGGACTCCCTCGTTGCCGTAGGTACCAGCGCGGCATTCCTCTTCAGCATTTATGTGAGCGTCAGAGTGTTTATCGGGGACGTGGAATATGTTCACAGCCTTTGCTTTGAATCGTCGGCCATTGTTATTGCCTTTGTTATGCTTGGAAAAGCACTGGAAGCCCGCAGCAAAAAACGCACCGGCGATGCCATAGCCCGCCTTACGGAGCTCTCTCCCGAGACTGCCCGCGTTACAAGAGACGGCGACACAATGGAAATCCCCGCTTCTGAGCTTGTCATTGGAGACATTGTAAGCGTGCTTCCCGGTGAGCGCTTTCCCTGCGACGGCACTGTTTTAAGCGGAGAAGGAAGCGTGGATTTAAGTATGCTTACCGGCGAGAGTAATCCTGTTAATATCTCCGTTGGAGATGAGATAATAGGTGCAAGCATCAATCTGGATGGAAAAATCGTATTTGCCGCAACAAAAACTGGCTCAGATACCACACTTTCCCAAATAATCAGAATGGTTGAAGATGCCCAAAGCCGCAAAGCGCCTATCGCAAAGCTTGCCGACACTGTTGCCGCATACTTTGTTCCCGCAGTTATCGCAATCGCAGTTATCGCCTCCGTCATCTGGGCAATTGCCGGCAAGGATTTTGAATTTATACTCAATATTTTTGTATCTGTTCTGGTTATCGCCTGCCCCTGTTCTCTCGGTCTTGCCACTCCCACAGCAATCATGGCTGGCACAGGCAGAGGCGCCGAAATGAAGATACTCTATAAAAGCGGTGAAGCTCTGCAGCTTTTAAGCCATGTCAATACCGCCGTTCTTGATAAAACCGGAACGGTAAGCGAAGGCAGACTGAAGGTCAATCGCGTCTGCCCCGCCAATGGCTTTGATGAAAAAACGCTTCTCCTCTACGCCGCATCTGCCGAAAAAGCAAGCATCCACCCCATCGCTTCTGCAATTATCCGTCACGCTGAGGATTCGGGCATTGAACTTCTTCCCGCAGAAAGCTCCTCCGTAATCCCCGGAAAGGGAATTAAAAGCAGTGTCGACGGAAAAACCGTTCTTGCCGGCAATAAAGCTCTTATGGTTGAGCAAAACATCTCCATTCCCGATAAAATATCCGACGCAACATTGATCTATGTGGCTGCAGAGGGCTGCTATATGGGCCTTATTTCCGCAAAGGACAGCATCAAGCCCGATTCTGCTGCAGCCGTTGAAGGCCTGAAAAAGCTTGGCATTTCCTGCGTTATGTTAACCGGAGATAATGAAGGTTCTGCCCGGGAAATATGTCGGCAGGCGGGTATCGAAAGCTGGAAGGCAAATGTGCTTCCCGGAGACAAGGCCGCAGTTGTTGAGTCTCTCCGCAGCGGCGAGAACAGGGTTTTGATGGTCGGCGACGGTATAAACGATGCCCCCGCCCTTGCCGCAGCGGATGTTGGAATCGCAATCGGCAGCGGCACCGATGTTGCAATAGAATCTGCCGACATTGTCCTTATGGGCGGCGAGCTCACTTCCCTTTATGACGCCGTGAGACTCAGCAAGGCCGTTATGCGCATTATAAAGCAAAATCTTTTCTGGGCCTTTTTCTATAACTGCTGCGGCATCCCCCTTGCTGCGGGAGTGATTTACGCCCTTGGCGGGCCTCTGCTGCCGCCTATGTTTGCAGGCGCCGCTATGGCGCTGAGCAGCATAAGCGTTGTCAGCAACGCCTTGAGGCTCAAGAGATTCAGATAAGCCAGTTCAATAAAAAGGAGAGACAAATATGGGAACTACATTTAGCAGCATTCATGTATACTCGTCCAACGCAGTAAGTGGTTATTCTGATTTTGTCTCCTTCTCCGAAGGCTGGCAAACATATATGCCAAAAGAAGAACCGGAAGATCCCTTTGATTTAAAAAAGCTGGCAAAGAAAATTTCTCGAACTATAGACGCAGCTGTTTTATGGTTTTATGTTTTTGATGATGAAACCCTTATTTTTGAGTTTTACAAAAATGGCAAGAAAGCTGCATCATATTTTCAAATGGAGCCCAGTGCCTGCAAAAATTTATATGGTATTCCTGCTCTGGTTGGCTACGAAAGTGGAAATAAACGCCGTCTCTCAAAAATTCTCTCTTGTTCAGATCTTGATTATCAGGTAGAACTTCTGGAAGAATATTTTGGAGTATGTCTGCTCCCACTGCCGGAAATTTTAGAAGAATCTCCTGACTCTTTACGCCGAGTCCGCGGTGATAAGCTATATCAGCAATATTATGCAGAAGAGGAAAAAATTTCAGGCAAACATGCTCCTATTAAGCTTACGCAGGTGTCAGAACAAAGAGGTAAATTGTTCTGGCACAGAGCCGGTGAACGGGGCATATCCCTTCAAAAACTGCAGCATTGTTATTACTTTGGATTTGACTCGCCTGATTCTGTATATGAAAGGGGTGCACTTCGTCCGGTTCGTTTTGAACATGGTAACTTATCTCTAATTTCGCAAGAAGAATTTGACGCAGTCCCTATGATTCCAATAGGACATTTATGTAGCGAACTCTTGAATGATGGAGTTCTTACATTTGAAGGGTATAATGTTCACTTTACTGATAAAGCACCCGGGGCGTTTAAAAACAAGACTATCATTGTTCCCAGGGGTTATACGTTTGGCTGGTTTGACGATAAAGACCGTGCAATTCTCACTGATATGCGCAGCGGTATCGCAATAGTAGATGGTTCCTTAAAAGTCATTGCCAAAATGCATGTAAAAGGCATGCCGATAGATTATGCTGATGGGCATATTCTCAGCGTTGGCAGCGAAAGTTTTTGGGCGTATTTATATAATCCTTCCGACGCTGTGAGAATCTATCGCATTGACAAAAAATAGATTCCATTTATACTCGAGTTTCAATCCTTTTAACGAGAATCCGAACTCAAAACTACTGCAAATGCAAAAACAGGGTGTGTATCACAAAAGATACACGCCCTGTTTTTTTCAATTAGTAAACTTAGATTCAATCCTCTGTAACCAAAGGATTCAAGAAAAGCTCATCATCAATGCAAAGTCTGCCGTCGGCATACTTAAGACCGTATTGGCATTTTTCCGCGATGAGGAATATGCGGTGGCCGTCAAGACCGATGAGATTATCCACCTTATCCAATAGGGCATGAGCATCGGGATGGAAAGAGGAAATTGTCATATAAAGTCCTCTGGAACCCTGCTCTGCGCATACCGCACCATAGAATTCGCGGACATCCTTAGGAGTTATAATCGCATTGCGGTTTTTCATCTGCATAAGGATTGTTTCCTTGAAGCCAAGCCAGTCCTCGGTTTCAATGATTCCGTCTATGCCGCCGTCATCGCTGCCGCCGCATACGGAGGCTGAGAGTATGGTTTTGCCGCACTCAAGAAAATATTTTTCAAGAAGCTCAACGGCATAAAACTCAAACCACTCACCGCCCATTGTGTGGACAGATTTGAGGAAGAACTTTTCCGTATCTCCGCCAAGTGCGGCTTCCCGTAGATAGCTGCCGAGCTCGGTGCTGGGATAATCCAGATTATCGGAAAGACATATTTTCTCCCCAACGCGGACAATATGACCTTCGTCTTCCAATCGGGCAAGAACCTGTCCCAAAATTGAGCGGAGTACAAGATTTTTATCCTCGGCGTTCATCTCGCACTGACAAAAGCGTTCTTCCGCATAGCGGAAAAGCTCCTGCTTTGTAAGGCTCTTCCCGCCCTGAAGGGCATCCACAATATAGTCACGGCATACATACTTGGACACGAACTTTATCTCTGAAGAGTTAAGGCTCATAAAGCCCAGCTCATCTTCAAGAATATAGCCCGATTTAACAGCCGCGGACAGTATCATGCCTATCCTGCTTTTCGCGGATATAAGAGGGCTTCCGGGAGAAGTATTCTGAAGCTGTTGATTACTGAATCCAATGCGGCTGACCACAGCTTCAATAAGCTGTTTGCGTCTGAGACGGGGCATCTCCGAAAGGCACTCATACAGCATATTCCTGATTTGTTCCTCATTGGCACGTATAAATTCTTTATAGGTCATTGTTTTCACCCCGCAGCTTTTTTGCCAGTATATCATATTGTCGCACACAGAGCAAACCATATGTGCAATTCGGCGGCAAAAAAGCTCTAAAAGCCTTGAAATTCCGTTAATTTTCTCCTTGTATGTTTTATAAAAATGTTGTATATTCTATGCTTGGAAATATTGATATTCAAGAAGGTATATAAATGACAGTTTTGTTCTCTATAGCAGTTGCTCTAATTGCAGGTCTGCTGATGACCCGTATTATGAATGTACTTAAACTCCCCGATGTAACCGCCTACCTTGTTGCAGGTATCCTTATCGGACCCTTTTTCCTCGGCAGACTGGGCATCGAAGGTTTTGGCTTCACCAGCTATGAGGCTATACACTCCCTCAGTATGATAAGCAATCTGGCCCTCGGCTTCATTGCCTTTGCGATAGGCAATGAGTTTACCCTCGGCAAGCTCAAAAACACCGGCAAAAAGGCTGTTGTTGTGGCCATCTGCGAGGGTATCAGCGCTGTTATTCTTGTTGAGGCTGCCATGATCGGTCTCCATTTCGCTTTCCCTGAAACCCTCTCCCTCCCCGCTGCCATCACTCTCGGCGCCATTGCCAGCGCTACCGCCCCTGCGGCAACTCTTATGGTTGTCCGTCAGTACAAGGCAAAGGGACCCGTCACCGATATTCTTCTCCCCGTTGTCGCCCTTGACGATGCTGTTGGTCTTGTCTGCTTCGCAGTTGCCTTCGGCATTGCCCGCGCCCTCCTCGTGGGTGCAGTGGATATTATCTCCATTATAGTTGAGCCCTTGATTGAGATCATCGGCTCCCTTATTCTCGGCGCTGTAATGGGCTATATTCTCAATACCATAGAAAAGCTCTTCCATTCCAACAGAAACCGCATGACCCTCATTATAGGCTTCGTTATTCTCACCGTTGCCCTCTCCACCCTCAAGTTCGAAATCGGCTCCGTCACCGTTGGCTTCTCCACCCTTCTCGTCTGCATGATGCTGGGCACTATTTTCTGCAACACCTGCCCCCTCGCCGATGAGCTTATGGAAAAATCCGACCGTTGGACCGCTCCCCTTTTCGCCCTCTTCTTTGTGCTCAGCGGTGCCGAACTTCGACTCGATGTATTTTCCGATTATCTTATGGTAATAATCGGCTTGGTTTACATAATTACTCGATGCATCGGTAAATACTTCGGTGCAGGCCTCTCCTCCCGTGCAATGGGCTGTGCCGCTCCCGTTAATAAATATTTGGGCATTACTCTTTTCCCCCAGGCGGGTGTTGCTTTGGGCATGAGTCTTACCGCTTCCACCTATCTCGGACATGACGGAATGATAGTTCGCAACATTATTCTTCTCGGTGTTCTCGTATACGAACTCTTCGGACCTATGATGACCAAAATTGCTCTTACAAAGGCCGGCGACATCAAGCCCAAGAGCGAGGATGTCAAAAACCGCCGCCAGAATCAGATAGCATCCAAAGCCAATGGCTGAACATAAAAAATGCACTGCATTAGGGGGCCTCACACAGGGGTTTACACGGTTTTGAATAAATCTTTTTCCCCGCATCTTCCTCCGCTGCTCTTGAAATACACAAAGTATTTCTCCGCTCATCGGTGTTGCTGCGAGAAAAAATCTAATATTCAAAACTGCAAAGCACTTCAAAGGGAAAGATTTTTCTGCAAAACAAAGAAAAAATCCACGGCAAGGCTGACGCCTGCCGTGGATTTTATTTGAAGTATTGCGGGAAAAGATACTCTTTGAAGCGTATAAATCCCTATGTGAGTCCGCCTTTAGCAGTGCATTTTTTATTTACTTCATCTGTTTTCTGCGGGCCAGGTTTATCATACCGTCCTGCATACGGGGCAGCTCTCGGAGCATCTTACCGGCGCCGTAGGCAGCGCAGGCAAGAGGATCGTCAACAACAACGGCCTCAATACCGGTGCGGCTGGTGATGAGCTTATCCAGACCCCATACAAGGCTTCCGCCGCCGCTGATGACAATTCCGTTGACAGAAATATCGCCGACCAGCTCGGGGGGAGTGCGCTCGAGAACCATATGGACGGTCTCAAGAATGGTGGTGATGGGCTCTTCAAGAGCTTCAATTATATCATAGGAATTGACGGTGACGGTTTTGGGAAGACCGGTGAGAAGGCAGCGGCCTTTGACTTCCTGCGCGGAAACTTCCTTGCGGGGATAGGCGCAGCCAATATTAATCTTCAGCTCCTCAGCCGTGCGCAGACCGATGAGAACATTGTGCTTACGTCTTATGTATTTCACAATGGCCTCGTCAAAAGCATCTCCTGCAGTTTTGATGGACTCACACTCAACAACGCCGCCCAGAGAAACAACGGCAATCTCGGTGGTGCCGCCGCCAATATCAATAACCATATGGCCTTCGGGCTTGGAGATATCTATGCCGGCACCGCAGGCAGTTGCAACCGCAGTTTCAAGAAGGTATACCTTTCTTGCGCCTGCTTCAATGGTGGCGTCAATAATGGCGCGCTCCTCAACACCGGAAATAGAGCTGGGAACGGTTACAATGACGCAGGGCTTAAAAAAGCTGAAGCTGGTAACGCGGGAGATGAGCTCGTGGAGCATCAGAGTTGTCATATCATAGTCGGAGATGACACCGGCTGCAATGGGATGGATGGCAACAATGTTTGCAGGGGTGCGTCCCAGCATCTTATGTGCCTCATCGCCAACCTTCATCATCTTACCCGTAGTCTTGTCCACGGCAACAACGGTGGGCTCACGCATGGCAACGCCCTTTCCGCGAACATAAAGACGGGTGCTGGAGGTTCCAAGGTCTATTGCAATGTCACGCTCAAATATGACAAATCTCTCAAGTATACTCATTCAATTCACCTCAAAATATATTTTTAACCATATGTTTTATAAATTAATCGCGGCTTCTCGCAACTGTTGCGCACAGCACCTCCGCCGCGCCTGCTTCCCGGAGAGTCCGCGCGCATTCGCTCAGCGTTGAGCCGCTGGTGATGATATCATCTATCAGAAGAATCCGCTTGCCTTCTATAAGTTCCCTGTCCTCCACAGAGTAAGCGCCCGATATATTGGCGCGGCGCTTTTCGGGAGAACCCATGCTAGATTGCTTTTTCACATGGACGGTCTTTTTCAATGTGCTAACCGCCACGGTGTCAAGCTCCAAGGCAGTTGCCATTGCAAGAAGCATTGCCTGGTCATAGCCCCGCTCCTTATAGCGCTTTTTGCTGAGGGGAACCCAGGATATCAAATCATAGCATCCCGAAAGCTCCGAGGAAATGCACTTTGCAAGATACTCGGCATAAGCCGATGCGTTGCCCGTGGCTTCGTTGAATTTGAAGCGGAGCAGACTTTCTCTCACATTATCCTCATAGTAAAAGGGTGAGACGCAGACGGAGAAAAAGTCTCCCTTTTGGCAGGCATTGCTTCCCGTTTCCGGAAGAGTGGTGCTGCATTCGGGGCAAACCTTTCCGCCTCCGGAGATTATTTTCCTGCAGAACACACATCTAGGCGGAAAAAGAATGTCAAGCAAAGCAGAGAAAACACCCACAGTTCATTCCTCCAATATAAAGCAGGCTTAAACTTACTCGGCAAGACGGGCGCGCAGCCCGCTGTATCTCCTTGTCTGTTTGTGATTATCTATCATTTGGTCAACAATTCGGTCATCGCCGACTACAATAAGAAGCTCTCGCGCCCTCGTAACGGCAGTATACAAAACTCCTCTGTGAAGAAGCTGCTGAGGTCCTTCACAAAGGCAGAGGACAACAGCGCGATACTCGCTGCCCTGAGACTTATGGACAGTCATAGCCCATGCATGCTCAAGCTCACCAAGCATATCGAAGCCGTAGGAAGCAAGGCGTCCGTCAAAGTCCACGATGAGCATTTCCTTGTTGTAATCTATGGACAAAATATAGCCCACGTCACCGTTAAAAATGCCCGTTCCCGAGCTTGCTCCCGAAGATGTAACCCATATTATATCATAGTTATTTCGGATTTGCATCACCCTATCGCCCTCGCGGAACACAAAATCACCGAATTTTTTCTCTTTTTTTGTGTCAGCCGCGGGGTTAAGAGCATTTTGCAGCAAGAAATTGAGGTTGGCAACTCCTACGCGTCCTTTTCTTGTTGGGGTTAGCACCTGAATTTCATCCGCGGAGATACCCATATTATTGGGCAGGCGGACAGAGCAAAGCTGGCTTATAAGCTCTGCCGCAGCTTCCGTATTGGCACGGCGCATAAAGAAGAAGTCGCCCTTATTTTCATTCAGCACGGGATGCTCGCCCGAATTTATCATGTGGGCATTGCGCACTATGCGGCTCTCCGCAGTCTGGCGGAAAATCTCCGTCAGGCGTACAACGGGGACGATGCCACTTCTTATTATATCCGAGAATACGTTGCCTGGACCCACACTGGGAAGCTGGTCTGCGTCGCCCACCAGTACAAGGCGGCATTCTTCAGGCAGCGCAGCGAGGAGACAGCGCATAAGCACAATATCTATCATCGAGCACTCGTCAACGATAAGTGCATCACACTTGAGCGGCTCGTCCTCATCTTTCTTGAAAACAAGATCAAAACTATCTTCCGCATAGCCCGCTTCAAGAAGTCTGTGAATGGTGGCAGCCTCGTGACCCGTAAGCTCCGTCATGCGCTTTGCGGCGCGACCCGTGGGGGCGGCGAGAAGCACCTTCATATCAAGCTTCTCAAACATGGCGATTATTGCGCGGACAGTTGTGGTTTTTCCCGTTCCGGGACCGCCGGTTATCAGGGTAACACGGTTTTTGGAGGCAATCTCAAGAGTTTTTCTCTGCATAGGAGCATAACGTATCCCCTGCTCTTTTTCTATTTTCTCGATAATACCGTCTATTTTTTCCTCACTCACAGGAAATGCGCACATTCTGCGCAGTTTATCGGCGGTGTAGGTTTCCGCTTCATAGAGAGCGCTGAGATAGCAGCCTTCGCGTCCTGCAATGCTCTCGCAGACAATCTCGCCGCTGTCCATCAGGATATCCAAGCCCTCTTCAACAAGCTCTTCCTCAAGACCTATAAGCTGAGCCGTTGCAATAATCAGCTTTTCGCGGGGAATAAACACATGACCGTTGCCACTGTTATGGGCAAGCTCAAAGACTATAGCGGCTGCAACTCGCTCGGCGCTGTCCCCATCCAGCCCCAAATCAAGGGCAAGAGCGTCAGCTTCAGCAAATTCCGCGCCTATATGCTGCATGCACATTATGTAGGGATTATCGTTTATTATGCCAAGAGCATCGTTGCCGTAGGCTTTATAAAGACGCATGGCATACTGTGTGCGCAGTCCGTGGCTGCCGAGAAATTCCATAAGACGGCGAAGTCCCAGCTGGCGCTTGAGATTTTCACTCATCTCAAGGGCTTTTTTCATGCTGATGCCACGAAGTCCCGCAAGCTTCTCAGGCTCCCGCTCAATAACATCCAAGGCTCTCTCGCCAAATTCGGAGACGATGACAGAGGCAGTCGCAGGCCCAATACCTTTTATAACACGGCTGGCAAGATACTCGTATACTGCATCCGCACCCTTGGGCATATGACGAAGGGCATACTCGGCCTTGAATTGCTGTCCGTGGCTTGGATGGCGCACCCAGCTGCCCCCTGCCTCTATCTGCTCTCCGGGAGCAGAAAAAGGCAGACAGCCGGTGACGGTTATGCTCTCCCCAGAATCTGTTTCAAGGCGGAGAACTGTATAGCCGTTTTCTTCATTTGTATAGATTATCTCGTCAACAGTTCCGAAAATCTCAATCAATTCTTTGGATTCCATAAAAACCTCAGTTGATGATTTTTACAAGGCCCCTTCGGGCCAGTTTTTCTGCAATTTGCAGCGTTTGGCTATCTGCCTCGCGGCAGCGAAGATATATCTCTCCGCTATCCTCGCGGCTTTTCAGCCTTCTCACATGCATTTCAAGCTCACTCGCCTCTCCGCAGACGGAAATGAGAGTGCCAATGCTCAAATTATCAGAAGCATTAACCTGTTTCAGGAGTGCCTGCTTAATGCAGCGAAAAATGAAATATATGCCTGCCGCGGAGAAAAAGGCGATTATCGCGCTTATAAGCACTATCCATCCCTCCCCTATAAACTATGAGGAAGGAACGTATTGTGTTAAAGAAGCTTTTTCAGATATTCGCCTGTGGCGCTCTCGGGGCAGTTGGCGCAATCTTCGGGAGTACCTGCGAAGACAAGCTGTCCTCCCCTGTCGCCGCCCTCGGGTCCAAGGTCGATAATATGGTCGGCGCATTTTATTACATCCAGATTATGCTCTATGATAACAATGGTATTGCCCGCGTCCACAAGCTTCTGCAGCACATCTATAAGGCGGTGAACATCGGCAATATGAAGTCCCGTTGTGGGCTCATCGAGGACATAAACGGTGCTGCCTGTGCTGCGCTTGCTAAGCTCAGTTGCTAGCTTGACGCGCTGGGCTTCGCCGCCTGAGAGGGTTGTGGAAGACTGTCCCAATTTGATATAGCCCAGTCCCACATCGTAAAGGGTCTGAATTTTGTTTCTTATTTTGGGTATGTTTTCGAAGTACTCAAGAGCCTCTTCAACGGTCATATCCAAAACTTCCGCAATATTCTTGCCCTTATATCGGACCTCAAGAGTTTCTCTGTTATATCTTTTGCCCTTGCAGACATCGCAGGGAACATATATATCGGGGAGGAAGTGCATCTCAATTTTCAGCAGACCGTCGCCTGCGCAGGCTTCGCAGCGTCCGCCCCGGACATTGAAGGAAAATCTTCCCGGTCCGTAGCCGCGGATTTTCGCATCCTGAGTATCTGCGAAAAGATCGCGTATGTCGCTGAAAACTCCCGTATAAGTGGCAGGGTTGGAGCGGGGTGTGCGTCCTATGGGACTTTGGTCGATGGCGATTATCTTGTCCACCTGCTCAAGACCTTCAACACCGTCGCTCTTGCCGGGTCGAAGCTTCATGCGGTTGAGCTCCACACCGAGAGTCTTGTAGAAAATCTCGTTTATAAGGCTGGACTTGCCGCTGCCCGACACACCGGTAACGCAGGTCATAACACCGAGGGGGATCTCAACATCAATGTTTTTCAGGTTGTTTTCCCTTGCGCCGCGGATGGTGAGATGTCGTCCGCCGCATTCTCTCCGTTTTGCTGGAACGGGAATGGATTTTTTGCCGCTGAGATACTGTCCCGTATGACTTCTCTCGCAGGCGCAGATCTCCTCAAGGCTTCCTGCGCAGACAACCTCTCCTCCGTGGACACCGGGACCGGGGCCTATATCCACGATATAGTCGGCAGCGCGCATGGTATCCTCGTCATGCTCAACCACAATGAGTGTGTTGCCTATATCGCGCAAATGCCTGAGGGTGTTTATAAGCTTGCCGTTATCTCTCTGGTGCAGGCCGATTGAAGGCTCGTCCAGAATATACAGAACGCCCATAAGGCTGGAGCCTATCTGGGTGGCAAGGCGAATTCTCTGGCTCTCGCCGCCGGAAAGAGTGGCGCTGGAGCGTGCAAGATTCAGGTAGCCAAGACCGACGCTCTCCAGAAATTCAAGGCGGGAGATGATTTCCTTGATTATCCGCTCACCTATCATTTTCTGCTTCTCAGTAAGTTCAAGGCCGCGGATAAACTTAAGCTCGTCTTCTATGCTCAGGCAGGTGAAGTCATAAATATTCATACCGCCCACAGTTACCGCAAGAGCTTCCTTGCGGAGTCTGCGTCCTTCGCACTTGGGGCAGGGAGTTTCGCTCATGCACTGCTCAATATCCTCTTTAACAAAGGAGCTTTGGGTTTCAAGATAGCGGCGGTTGAGGTTGTTTATAATGCCTTCAAAACTCTGGGAAAGAGTTCCGTGACCGTTTTTGCGTTCATAGAAAAGTTCCAGCTTCTCCGTACCCGTACCGTAAAGGATTGCGTTTACGGCTTCCGGGCTTAGATTTGCAACAGGCTCATTCAAATCAAAGCCATACTTTTTTGCAAGAGCATCAAAATACATCCTGGCAATGCTGTCGCCCTTTATGCTGTTCCATCCGTTTGCCACAATTGCGCCCTCTGCAACAGAAAGGCTTTTATCGGGGATTATAAGCTCAGGGTCGACCTGCATCTGAGTTCCGAGTCCGGTGCAAAGAGGGCAGGCTCCGTAGGGGTTATTGAACGAGAAAAGACGGGGGCTCAGTTCATCAATGCTTATTCCGCAATCATCGCAGGCATAATTCTGTGAGAACATAAGCTCACGCTGTTCGCCCACTATATCTACAACGATTATGCCGCCGGAGAGCTTGCCCGCAGTTTCAATAGAGTCGGTTAGACGGCGGATGATATCGCTTTTAATTACAAGGCGGTCAACTATTATCTCGATGGTGTGCTTTTTGTTTTTATCAAGCTTGATCTCTTCGCCCAGTTCATAGCCTATGCCGTCAACCCTTGCGCGGACATAACCGCTTTTGCGGGCATCTTCAAAAATCTTACTGTGTTCGCCCTTTCTTCCGCGAATAACGGGCGCAAGAATCTGGATACGGCTGCGCTCAGGCAGCAGCATAACCTGGTCAACAATCTGGTCGATAGTCTGCTGACGGATCTCCTTGCCGCACTTGGGGCAATGAGGAGTTCCTATTCTCGCCCAGAGAAGACGAAGATAATCGTAAATTTCGGTTACAGTGCCCACTGTGGAGCGAGGGTTTTTGCTTGTGGTTTTCTGGTCAATGCTTATGGCAGGAGAAAGACCCTCAATATAATCTACATCGGGCTTTTCCTTCTGTCCGAGGAACATTCTTGCATAAGAGGAAAGGCTCTCCACATAGCGGCGCTGGCCTTCAGCATAAATGGTGTCGAAGGCAAGGCTGGATTTTCCCGAGCCGGAAAGACCGGTGACTACCACCAGTTTATTTCTCGGGATTTCAAGGTCAATATTCTTCAGGTTATTCTCCCTGGCACCTTTTATATAAATGCTGTCGCGCATTATAATATCTCCTTAGTCAACTACATCTGCAAAGCTGCCGCGGACAACTGCGGCCAGGTCTGCGGGAGCACATTCTATTTGAGCGCCGATTTTTCCCGCGCTTACAATAATGCTCTCCTGCTTAAGGGCGGAGGCATCAAAAACAGTTTTGAAAAGCTTTTTCATTCCTATTGGGCTGCAACCGCCTCTCACATAGCCCGTGAGAGCTGTAAGCTCGGAAAGAGGCAGCATGGCAACGGACTTCTCCCCCACCGTCTTTGCCGCTTTTTTAAGCTCAAGCTCATGGGAAACGGGAATTACAAAAACATAATGGGTCTTGCTTGCGCCTCTCGCAACAAGGGTTTTGAAAACGCTATTGGGGTCACGGCCGATGAGCGCAGCAGCTTTCACGCCGTCAACAGCCTCTCCGCCGTGGGAGTATTCGTGGGCGGTATACTTTATCTTCTTTTGGTCAAGAATACGCATTGCATTGGTCTTCTGCTCTTTCACGGACATAATCACCCCATTGTTTCTCTATTATAATATTATACACAAGAACTAAACCCAATTCAATATCGCTATTAGGTATAGTCGGGAAAATATTAATAAGGAAAGTCTTGACAAGACATAGTGCTTATGCTAATATATTTGGGCGACCACGTTTGGAGAAGTACCCAAGAGGCCGAAGGGGCTCCCCTGCTAAGGGAGTAGTACGTGTTGAGCGTAGCATGGGTTCAAATCCCATCTTCTCCGCCAAAAGACGCCGAGAAATCTCGGCGTCTTTTCACTAATTTAATATGGAGAGTTACCGAAGTGGTCATAACGGGGCGGTCTTGAAAACCGTTAGGCGAACAGCCACAGGGGTTCGAATCCCTTACTCTCCGCCAAAAAAAGACAGTCACCCTTACGGTGGCTGTTCTTTTTTGCTTGCGGGAGTTGGGATTCGAAGTTTATGCCCTTCGGGTAAATCCCTTACTCTCCGCCAAAAAAGAACCCACATTTGTCTGCGACAAGTGTGGGTTCTTTTCAACTAAATCCACCCTATCGGGTGGGCGAAATCATCTTTGATGATGAAATCCCCTACGGGGATGAAATCCGCCTTGACGGCAGGTGGGTGGATTTAATTTCATCTGCGAAGCAGATTTCATCCGAGTTTACTCGGATTTCATCGCGCTTTGCGCGATTTCATTGAAATATCCGAGGATTTACGATATAATCAGTTAACAAATAAGAATATGTTGCACACATCTTTATTGCAGAGGAAAGGTGATAATAATGAAATTATTATTTATGATCGGTAATGCCGCTGTCGGTAAAATGACTGTTGGGCAAGAACTTATGAAGATCACAGGATTGAGGTTATTTCACAATCATATGACCATCGAACCCGTAATAGAAATCTTTGGTCAATATAATGGAAAAGCAATTGACAAACTTCGTCAAGTAGTTTTTGAGGAATTTGCGAAATCGGATTGCTATGGAATGATTTTTACATATATGTGGGCTTTCGACCAACAAGCAGATTGGGATTACATTGAATATGTGAAAAGCATTTTTGAACCCTATAATACAGAGTTTTACTATGTGGAACTTGTTGCTCCTCGTGAAATTAGATTAGAACGAAATGCTACCGAAAACCGCCTACAGAACAAAGCATCGAAAAGAGACATTGAAGTATCGAACCAAAGACTTATCAACGATGATACCCAATATCGCCTTGAAAGCTTTGATGGTGAAATTCCGTTTGATAACTATATAAAAATCGACAATTCAAAGCTTCCGCCTGATGTAGTTGCCAAAATGATTCAGGAAAAATTCAATTTATAAAGGG
>JAZSRY010000019.1:0-37581 GCA_045538735.1 Oscillospiraceae bacterium | reverse complement strand
AGGCTATCTCCACCGAGATCATCGCCCGCGACCTCAAGATGAGAAAGGCTGCCGATGTTGTTGCTGAAGCTGCTGTCGCTACCGACGTTAAGGCTGAGGACGCTGAATAACAAAGAGAAGAAAAGGATATGCTCTCTTGGATAGGCTGAAAGCATAAGCTGATAATTTTTGAAAGGAGAGTTACTGTTATGAGCTTTATTCCCTATGTTGTTGAGCAGACTTCCCGCGGGGAGCGCTCTTATGACATTTTTTCCAGACTTCTCAATGACCGCATCATTATGCTGTCCGAGGAAGTCAACCCCACCACCGCAAGCCTTATCGTGGCCCAGCTCCTCTTCCTGGAGGCTCAGGACCCCGACAAGGATATCCAGTTTTACATCAATAGCCCCGGCGGCAGCGTAACCGACGGTATGGCTATTTATGACACCATGCAGTACATCAAGTGCGATGTTTCCACCATCTGCGTAGGTATGGCGGCATCTATGGGTGCATTCCTTCTGAGCGCAGGCGCAAAGGGTAAGCGCATTGCTCTTCCCAATGCAGAAATCATGATTCATCAGCCTTCTGCAGGAACTCAGGGTCAGGTTACCGATATGGCAATCCACCTGAAGAGACTGGAATCCATTAAGGAAAGAATGAACCGCATTATGGCGGAAAATTGCGGCAAGAGCATTGAGCAGGTAACTGCCGACTGCGAGCGCGATAACTTTATGACCGCTGAGCAGGCTCTTGAATATGGCCTTATCGATAAGGTCATCACCAAACGATAAATAGTGTGTTTGGGGGGTATTTTTCAATACCCCCCCAAATGCATATTTTGGAGACTTTTTAAAAAGGCATTTTTCAAACTCAAGGAGACTGCAAATGGCCCGAAATGACAGCATAAGATGCTCCTTCTGCGGAAGAACCCAGGACCAGACCAACCGTATGATAGCCGGAAACGGCAGCTATATCTGCGATGAGTGTGTTCGTCTGTGCATGGGCATTATTGATGAAAATTACGATTTTGAGGAAAACAGCTACGAAGCAGGCTATGAAAGTGTGGATATGAGCATGGATGAGCTCCCCAAGCCTGCTCAGATAAA
Organism: Oscillospiraceae bacterium; assembly: GCA_045538735.1. Taxonomy (GTDB): domain Bacteria; phylum Bacillota; class Clostridia; order Oscillospirales; family Oscillospiraceae; genus SIG459. The sequence goes on along the minus strand of JAZSRY010000019.1, from coordinate 36,496 downwards.
AGCTGCCCTCGACGACTATATAATTGGACAGGACAAGGCAAAAATTGCCCTTAGCGTTGCGGTTTATAACCACTATAAGCGCATTCTCCACGGTGCTCAGGACAGCGATGTTGAGCTCCAGAAAAGCAACATACTCCTTGTGGGCCCCACTGGAAGCGGAAAAACCCTCTTTGCCCAGACAATGGCAAAAATGCTGGATGTACCCTTCGCAATAGCCGATGCAACCACTCTTACCGAGGCGGGTTATGTAGGTGAGGATGTCGAAAATATCCTGCTTCGCCTGCTTCAGGCTGCCGACTTCGATGTTGAGAGGGCACAGCGCGGTATTATCTACATTGATGAGATGGACAAAATTTCCCGCAAGAGCGAGAATACCTCTATCACCCGCGATGTTTCCGGTGAGGGTGTCCAGCAGGCGCTGCTTAAGATTCTTGAAGGCACCGTTGCCAATGTTCCTCCTCAGGGCGGAAGAAAGCATCCCCATCAGGAGTTTATTACAATTGATACAAGCAACATAATGTTTATCTGCGGCGGCGCTTTTGACGGCATTGAAAAGATAATCGAACAGCGTCTGGATAAAAAGAGCATGGGCTTTGGCGCTGATATAAAGAGCAGCAAGGAGAGAAATGTGGGTGAAACCCTGCAGCATATCCAGCAGCAGGACCTTCTCCGATTTGGCATAATCCCCGAGCTTATCGGCCGCCTGCCGGTTGTCACACCTCTTAACTCTCTGAGCAAAGAGGATCTTGTCAGGATTCTCACCGAGCCCAGAAATGCCCTCACCCGCCAGTATAAGGCACTGATGACAATGGACGATGTTGAGCTTATCTTTGACGAGGAGGCTCTCGGCGCAATTGCCGATAAGGCAATTGAGAAGGAAATAGGCGCCCGCGGCCTTCGCTCCGTTATGGAGAGCATAATGACCGGAGTGATGTTTGCAGTTCCCTCCGATGAGAGCATATGCAGCGTGCGTATAACTGCCGACTGCGTGAAAAACGGCTCCGAGCCCGAAATAATAAGAAAAAGCGATAATTGAAAATACTAAGGCGGAGCGCTAACCCGCTCTGCCTTTTTAGCCTGACAGATATCGGTCAGGCTACCCCTCAGGAAGGAGGAATATTATGGACTATAATAAAAATATTTCCACAATGCCCCTGCTGCCTCTCCGCGGAATTACCGTTTTCCCCGGAATGATGGTGAACTTCGATGTTGAGCGCGCATTTTCCGTTGCTGCTCTGAATGCGGCAATCGGCGCCGAGCAGGAGATTTTCCTTGTAACTCAGAAGGAAATTGCCACCGCTGTGCCCAAGGCAAATGACCTCTATAATATCGGCACTGTCTGCACCATTCATCAGGTGCTTAAAATCCCCGGCAGCAATATTGTCAAGGTTATGGTGGAGGGCAAATGCCGCGCCCGCGCTATGAGCATTGAGGAGAGCAGACCCTGCTTCAATGCAACCGTTGAAAAGCTTCCCGAGACCAAGCTTGCCTCCGTTACCCCCAAGGTGGAGGCTCTTGTGCGCAGCTGCATAAATCTTTTCGATGAATATTCCGAGATAGTCGGAACTGTACCCCCCGAGACCTTTCTCAGCGTTGTGGACAGCAACGACCCCGGCTATGTTGCAGACTATATTGCCCAGAACGTTTTCCTCAAGCACAGCGAAAAGCAGGAGATTCTGGATGAACTGCGTCCTCTCCGCCGTGTGGAGACCCTCAACCGAATTCTCAACAGAGAGATTAATATTCTTAGCCTTGAAAAGAGCATAGAAGAGGTAACCAAGGAAGAGATGAACCGCGCCCAGCGCGATTATTATCTCCGCGAGCAGATGAGAGTTATCCAGCGTGAGCTGGGAGGGGAAGGCTTTGAAGAGTCCGGGGATGAGATAGGCGAGTATAAGGAAAAGATTCTTGCTCTTGCCCTCCCCAAGGAGACTGAAACAAAGCTTCTCAAGGAGCTTGGCCGCCTTGCAAAGCAGCCCTTCGGCAGCAGCGAGGGTGCGGTGCTCCGCACTTATCTGGATGTTTGCATTGAAATGCCCTGGAACAGCCGCACCGAGGATACCACCGATATCGAAAAGGCGAAGAAGTGCCTTGATGAGGACCATTTCGGCCTTGAAAAGGTCAAGGATCGCATTATCGAATATCTGGCAGTGCGCCAGCTTGCCCCCAATCTCAAGGGCAGCGTCCTCTGCCTTGTAGGCCCTCCCGGTGTGGGTAAAACCAGCGTTGCAATGAGCATCGCCCGGGCAACCAACAGAAAGATGGCACGCATTTCTCTGGGCGGCGTCCACGATGAAGCCGAAATCCGCGGCCACAGAAAAACCTATGTTGGCGCAATGCCCGGACGCCTCATTTCAGGTCTTCAGCAGGCAGGAAGCATGAACCCCGTCATGGTGCTGGATGAGATTGATAAGCTGGGCAGCGACTATAAGGGCGACCCCTCCGCAGCGCTGCTTGAAGCCCTTGACGGAGAGCAGAATGGCTCCTTCCGCGATAACTTCCTGGAAATCCCCGTTGATTTGGGCGAAGTTTTCTTCATTACCACCGCAAACACCACCTCCACTATTCCCAGAGCCCTTCTGGACAGAATGGAGGTTATAGAGCTTTCCAGCTATACCGATGAGGAAAAGCTGCAGATAGCAAAGGACCATCTTCTGCCCAAGCAGAGAAAAAAGCACGGTCTCACTGCCCGCAACCTGAAGCTCAGCGATGATGCCATCCGCGAGATAATCGCAGACTATACCCGTGAGTCAGGTGTCCGCGTTCTGGAGCGTGAGATTGCAGCCGTCTGCCGCAAGACCGCACGCATTATTGCGGAAGGTCAGCGCAAGAGCGTAAGCATCAAGGCCGGCGGTCTTGAAAGCTTCCTCGGAGTTGCGAAGTTCAAGGCCGATAAGCTTTATCCCCGCGATGAGGTTGGTCTCGTCCGCGGTCTCGCCTGGACCTCCGTTGGAGGCGAGGTTTTGGATGTTGAAGTATCTGTGATGGAAGGCAGCGGCAAGCTTGAGCTTACCGGCAATATCGGACAGGTTATGCAGGAAAGCGCCAAGGCTGCAGTGAGCTATATACGCTCCCGCGCCAAAACCCTCGGCATTGAGAGCGATTTCTATAAAACCAAGGACATCCATATCCATTTCCCCGAGGGTGCAATACCCAAGGATGGCCCTTCTGCAGGCATAACCATCACCGTTGCCCTTATATCCGCACTTACCGGCGCGCCTGTCCGCAGAGACATCGCTATGACCGGTGAAATCAGCCTTCGCGGAAGAGTTATGGCCATTGGCGGTCTTAAGGAAAAAACCATGGCTGCACTCCGTACCGGTATTAACACCGTCATTATTCCTTCCGAAAACGAGAAGGATTTGCAGGAAATCGATAAAACCGTCCGTGCAGCACTGAACTTTATCACAACGGATCATGTGGACAAGATAATCGATACCGTACTTATCCGCAGCATTGCCGCAGAAAGCGCAGCGGTAGGGGAGGAGACTCCCGTTATGCCCATTCCCGAAAACAGCGATGCTGCACGCCGCGGCATCAGACAGTAGGTGAGAGTATGAATCTGCATAATGTGGAATTTATCAAGTCCGCGGCATCCGCTTCAGGCTTTATCCGCGACAGCCGTCCCACTATAGTTTTTTCCGGTAAGAGTAACGTGGGTAAGTCCTCTGTTATCAATAAACTTTTGAACCGAAAGAACTTTGCCCGCGTAGGCGCCCAACCAGGCAAGACCATCCATGTGAACTATTTCCTCATCGATAAAACAGCCTACTTTGTTGACCTCCCCGGCTATGGCTATGCAAAGGTCAGCAAGGATGAGCGCGACCGTTGGGGCGCACTTATGGAGCGTTTTTTCCAGGAGCCTGAGCTTATCACTCTGGGTGTTATGATTGTGGACTCCCGCCATAAACCCACCGCTGATGACTGCACAATGGCTGAATGGTTCAAATCCACTCAGTGCAATCTTGTTATTGTGGCAAACAAAATTGATAAGCTTAAAAAGAGCGAGATTGAGCCCAATATGCAGCGCATAAGAGATACTCTGCAGCTTGACGATAGCGTGAAGGTGATACCCTTCTCTGCAGAAAAAGGCGATGGCAGAGACGAGCTTCTCGGCAAGATAATGGAGTATTGCTGAATAATAAAAAAGCACCGCAATGAAAAATTGCGGTGCTTTTTGGCAACATAGTCATATTGAAATGGTAAATTTGCTGTAGTATCATTATATCAAGAACTTATTGAGAGTTGGTAAAATGAAGCATTTTGAACTGACAAGACCATTTTTCAAAAAGACAGTGGTGCTTATGCTGCCGATTGTTTTGCAGCAGCTTATCACTATCGGTATAAACTTTCTGGATAACCTGATGGTGGGCGGCTTTGGTGAGACTCAGATTGCGGCCGCCGCTTTCGGCAACCAGTTTTATTCTCTTTTCCAGTTTATCTGTATGGGTCTGGGCTCCGGCGCAATCGTAATGTCCTCCCAATTTTGGGGACGGCGTGAGCTTGAGCCAATGCGAATAGTTGCAGCCATAGCTCTGAGGGTCTCCCTTGTGTTCTGCGCTGTTTTTACAGCCGTTTCCGTCGCCTTCCCCAATCTTATAATGCGAATTTTCACTTATGAGACAGCTGTTATTGAGGTAGGTACAGCCTATATGCGCATTATAGGCGTAACCTTTGTAATGGCGGGTCTTTCCTCCACTGCCACATATCTGCTCCGCAGTGTGGGCAAGGTAAAGATACCTCTCATTGGCTCTGCTATTGCTTTTGTGCTGAACCTTTTCTTCAACTGGGTCTTTATATTCGGAAAGTTCGGCGCGCCGAGGATGGAGATTGTGGGCGCTGCTGTTGGAACGCTCATAGCCCGTGCCTTCGAGTTCCTGTTTGTTTTCGGATACTTTGTTTTCAAAGATGATCGCTTCAGTTTCCGTCTGCGTCATTTGCTGCTATCTTCCCCTGTGCTCTGGAAGCAGTATGTGAAGTACTCTGTGCCCGTTTTGATAAGCGATACTCTTTTAGGCCTGAGCCTGACCCTCACCTTCGTTATAGTTGGTCACATGGGCGAGGAGTTTTCTGCCGCCAGCTCAATTGTGAATAGCGTTGTTCAGGTGACCTACGCATTGAACATGGCTATGGGAGGCGCCTCTGCCATTGCTATCGGCAATACAATAGGCAGCGGAGATATACCTAAGGCCAAGAGAGAAGGCAATAGCTATATGCTGCTCAGCCTGCTGTTTGGCTTGGTGCTGATTCCCATTTTATTGCTCTTGGAGAAACCTTATCTGGGATTTTATAATGTTACCGCCGAGACTCTAAAGCTCTGCCACGGCATGCTGTTGGTTAACTGCTTCTTTATGCCCATGCAGACGAATGCCTATGTCTCTTCAAAAGGCATACTGCGCGGTGGCGGCGATACGCGCTTCATTCTTTTGGCGGACAGCACCCTTATATGGCTTTTGTCCCTGCCTTTGGGAGCATTAGGCGGTCTGGTGCTGGGCTGGAACCCTGTCTGGGTTTATGCAATACTTCGAATTGAATACCCCCTCAAAGGTGTTGTATGTATGATAAGGTATTTCAGCTGGAAATGGATAAAAGAGATCAAGGCTGAAAAATAGTCTGAACATAAAAGAACGGAGAATACCAAGCGGTATTCTCCGTTCTTTTTATGAGTTGAAGCATTACAGATTGTAGTATCTGTCGAATTCAGCGGGAGTGGGGATGGCAGCCATCTCGCGGCACTCTGCGCGCTTGGTCTTGATGAAGTTGGAAATGAGCTCCTGGGGGAATACGCCGCCTGCGGTGAGGAAGTCGTGGTCAGCCTCGAGAGCGTCGAGAGCTGCATCGAGGGAGGTGGGCAGCTGCTGGAGCTTTGCCTTCTCCTCCTCGGGGAGGTGGTAGAGGTTCATGTCATAGGGACCCCAGCCGTTTGCATGAGGATCGATCTGATTTTTGATACCGTCAAGACCTGCCATCAGCAGTGCTGCATAGCAGAAGTAGGGGTTGCAGGTGGCATCGGGGTTGCGCAGCTCAAAGCGGCGGGACTTGGGGCTCTTTGCATAGGCGGGAATGCGGATAACGGCGGAGCGGTTGCTGGTGGCATAACCTACGGTTACGGGAGCCTCGAAGCCGGGAACAAGGCGCTTGAAGGAGTTGGTGGAGGGGTTGGTGATTGCGCAGAGAGCATTGATATGCTTGAGCAGACCGCCCATGAACCAATGGGCTTCCTTGCTCAGGTGAGAGTAGCCGTTGTCATCGGAGAAAATGGGTTCGCCGTCCTTCATGAGGAGCATATGAACATGCATACCGCTGCCGGCCTCGCCGTAAACAGGCTTGGGCATAAAGGTTGCACTCTTGCCGTATTTGAGGGCGGTATTGTGGATGATGTATTTAATCATCATAGTGGCATCGGCCATGGTGCTCATAACACCCAGCATAGGCTCGATTTCGAACTGACCGGATGCGCCTACTTCGGGGTGATGATACTTGATGGGGATGCCTGCTTCTTCCATAAGCATAACCATCTCGCTGCGGCACTCATAGGTGGTGTCGAAGGGCTTTGCAATGTGGTAGTTCTTCTGCTTTGCAACAGTTACACCAAGACCTTCAACAGCGGTGTTCCAGTGGGACTGGTTTGCGTCGATCTCCATACCCATAGCGTTGGGACGGACATCCCAGCCAACCCGGTCAAAGAGATAGAATTCAAACTCGGGGAGGATATACATGGTGTCGGCGATACCCAGTTCGCGCATATATTTCTCAGCAGCCAGAACGATGTTTCTGGGGTACTGAGCCAGAGGACGGTTCTGGGGATAGTCAATTATCATGGCATTGCCGGTCATGGAGAGGGTGGGGATCTCGCAGAAGGGGTCGATGGCGGCGGTATCGGGGTCGGGGATGAAGACCATGTCGCTCTTTTCAACAACGGCATAGCCGTAGTTGGAGGCATCAAAACCAACGCCGACGGTCATGAGCTCCTCGGTGAAGCTGACGGCGGGGATGGTGACATGGCGGAACTGGCCGTTGATGTCAACCATTTTGAAGTCTACCATTTTAATGTCGTGTTCTTTGATGAAATCAAGGATTTCCTGTACGGTTTTTGCCATGATAACACTCCTTTTTTGTATTTCAAATCAGCAAAAGTATAACAGCTTATAGTTTTGCAGTCAATGAATTTACCTAATAATATGCCCAATTTTTGGCGTTTTTTTCAAAATGCGAACATGTTTGCTTTTGTTTCTTGACAGGACTCGAAAAATGGGATAATCTAATTTTAGTTTATTCCATTAAAGATTTAAATCAATGGAGGGAATCGGTTTGAAAGAAGAAAGAGGATCTTGGGGAAGTAATATAGGCTTCCTGCTGGCCGCCATCGGTTCTGCCGTGGGTCTGGGCAACATTTGGGGTTTCCCATATAAGATGGGTAAATCCGGAGGATTCACATTCCTCATCGTGTATTTGCTTCTGGCGATATTTGTGGGCTTTGTTATTATGATGGGCGAGCTTGCCATGGGTCGTAAGACCGGCAAGGGCACTATCGGCGCATACCATGCACTTAGCAAAAAGTTCAAGTGGGTGGGCTGGCTTGCCGTGTTCTCTCCCTTTGTGATTATGAGCTTCTATTCTGTTCTCGGTGCATACTGCATTGAGTATCTGGCTCTTAACCTGAGCAATCTGGCCTTTGCGGGCGGTGCTATAATGACCGGCTCCGACCTCTTTGTGGCTATGCTCACCAACCCCTTCGGTGCCGTTGTGTTTACCGTTCTTTTTATGCTCATCTGTTATCTCATCAACCGCGGCGGTATTGCCAGCGGCATTGAGAAGTTCAACAAGGTGGGTATGCCCGCCCTTTTCGTGATGCTTGTCATCATTATTATCCGGTCTCTCACTCTGCCCGGCTCCATAGAGGGTCTGAAGTTCATGTTTGTTCCCGGCTATGCAGTTGAAGCCGGTTTCATTGAAGAGGCTCCCGGCTTCCTTACCGTTCTGGCTACTGCCGGCGGCCAGATGTTCTTCTCTCTGTCCCTTGCAATGGGTGCCATGATTACCTATGGCTCCTATCTGAGCAAGAAGGAGAGCCTTGTCAAGAACTCTGTCATCATCGTTATTGCAGATACCATCGTCGCTCTTATGGCCGGTATCGCTGTTATCCCTGCTGCTGTTGCCACCTATGGTCCCAGCGCAGCTCTCAGCGGTCCCAAACTTCTGTTCATCACTCTGCAGGACGTTTTCAGCGCAATGGGAGCAGTTGGCCCCCTCTTCGGCGTTGTGTTCTATCTGCTGGTTCTTCTGGCTGCCATTTCCTCCGCAATATCCCTTATTGAGGTTATCTCCACCTTCTTCATGGATCGTGCCGCTGAAAAGGGCAAGACCGGCAAGCGCAGTAAGATTGTTTTCTGGACCTGCCTTGCAATTATGGTTGAGGCTGCTATCGTCGCAGTTGACGGTCTTGGTGCCAACGGTATGTGGGTACCTTTCCAGAATGCTTTCGGCATTATCGGCGAATTCAATGACTGCTGGCTCGACTTTATGGATACTCTTTCCGAAGGTATCGCAATGCCTCTGGGTGCTCTGCTGATGAGTATCATGGTTGGATGGGAAATCAAGCCCAAGACTTTGTTGGAAGAGATAGACCCCAGCGGCAAAAAGTGGCTGCGTGTGTTCTTCACTGTCTGCATGAAGGTTGTCGTCCCCATTGGAATGCTTCTCGTCCTTGTGGGCCAGATTGACACCTTCTTCCACTTGAATATTTTCTAAAAGAATAATGGCAATAAAAAAGGATGCGCACACAGCGCATCCTTTTTTGTATTTCGATGTATACTTATTTCTTAATTGGTAAAAGCATACGAGTCACTTTTTTATAATCATCGAAACCTGTTTTTCCGGATTGCCTTCCATCTGCAAGAGGTATGCTTGCTGCAAGGAACAATGTAGTGTTGGCAGCGGCTCCGGACATCAGATACCATTGCTGGGGAGCTGCGCTGACAACCGCCATGGCAATTCCCCACCACATGAGGATTTCACCAAGGTAGTTGGGATGGCGTGAATACTTCCAAAGCCCGTTACGGTTGAAAGTAGCGTCTCTATGTCTTCGGAATTTGTGCATCTGATAGTCTGCTGTGCCCTGCATAATGACGGCAAGGAGGGAGATTAAAAGGGAAAGCAGACTCATGGCATTCGCCCGGAGACCGTTAATAAGAGCGTAAGCCGCGGGAAGCACACAGGCCCATACTACAAGGGTGGGCACCATATGAATACCGATGAAATTTATCAGGGGATAGAAGAGGGAGGTTTTTTCCTTAAGCATGGTGTAGCGCCAATCCTGATGGCTCAGATCGCCGAAGGTGTAGGCCCAGTTCGCCGTGAGGCGTATACCCCAGAAAAAGATGGCAACTATCAGAAGAACTCCAAAAAAGTTAAGCTCTCCGGATATCCAGAAGGCGGCCATTATAATAATAGGCTGAACGCTCCAGTAGGGATCGTATACTGAGGCGTTGCCAAATATCAGGCTGAAAATAAAGGTCACTACCGTTGCGGCAATATCCGCAATAAGAAGAGAAAGCCACCATGGATAATCAAGGACCCTATATGTGCAAACACCTATAAAAGCGGCCAGTATGTAGATAATGATAATAGCAGAAAAGCTAAACACACTATTATGTTTCAGTTTGTCCATGCAGCATCCCTTCGTGGCAATTAATCAATTATATTTTAGCGCGTAATGTTGGTTAGTTCAAGTGTTTGGGTTGAAATCGGCAAAAATGTGGGGATACTTGAAAATTGGAAAAGCTAAGTTTTTGCAATTTTGATGCAAAAGTATAGCATTTTCGATGCAGTTTTTACTCATTTATGATGTAAAAAAAGGGGAAAATGACAGCACAGAAAAGGTAAGTCAGGAGTAATTGAAATGAAAAAAAGACTTTTTTGTGCCATTATGAGTATATGCCTGTGTCTCACGGCCTTTCCAACCTTTGCGGTTACTCAAGCGGAAATAGATGCACTGGAGGAACAGCGTGAGGCTCTTGAAGAGAATGAGGCGAACATCGATAAGCAGTTGAAGGCTCTTGAAGACAGCAAGGATGCCGCCCTTGAGAGAAAGGCGGCTTTGGATGAACAGAGCGCCATCCTCCGTCAGGATATTTTGCTGCTTGAAGAAGAAATAGAAATTTATGATGGTCTTGTCGCGGATAAGAAAGAAGCGGCGGAGGAGGCAAAACGGCAGGAAGTGAGCCACTATGAACTCTATCTTTCCCGCGTGAGGGATATGGAAGAGCACAGCAAGTGGAATTATGTAAACTATATTTTTGGCGCTGACAGCATAGCCGGGCTTCTGGGACGTCTTTCAGATATAGCCGATATAATGCGCTTTGACAAGGACTTGCGTGAGGAGTATATTGCTTCGCGGGAGAAAACGGAAGCGGCTCTCGCTGAATATATAGCCCTTCAAGAGATGCTTATCGAAAAGCAGACGGAGCTTCGCGAGCGGGAAAAGCTCTTGCGGAAAAGATAGAAGCTTCCGCAAGAATAATTTTGGATCTTGAGCAGGATATAGTAAGCTATATCGCATATATGGAGGCTGTTGAGGAGAAAATGGCCTCGGTACAGAAGCTAATTGACGAAAAGGCTGAGGAGCTTCGAAAGCAGCAGGAGGCTGAGGAGGCGGCTAAAAATCAGTGGGGCTGGGGTGGCGTTGCCAGCCCGGGATATTACAGCTGGCCAAGCTATACAAGCTACATAACCTCGCCCTTCGGTCCACGCGTTCATCCGATTTACGGGGAGCTTAAGCCTCATACCGGTGTTGACATAGGCGCAAGCTACGGCAGTCCAGTAACCGCAGCTGCCGACGGCACAGTCAGCATTGCGGTACTGGATTTCGGCTCTGTTGGCTACGGAACTTATGTTGCAATATATCATTCCAACGGTACCACCACACTGTACGGGCATATGAGCGCACTCGCCGTCACAACCGGACAGCAGGTGAGCAGGGGACAGGTGATAGGCTATGTAGGTTCTACAGGCGCTTCCAACGGACCTCATATACATTTTGAGATAAGACAAAACGGCGTCTGCGTGGATCCCATGCAGTATTTCTGAGGACGATAAATCCTGATAAGAGGACATTTAATAATACAAGAACAGGCATAACAGTTTGATCTGCTATGCCTGTTCTTGTAATATTACTTTGTGCGTGATAGTATATAAACAATATCAATTAATAATTATTTGATGTGGTGATGAAAGCTGCGTGAGTAACTTTAACCACTGAATTGAGAGGAGAATGGCTTGTGGTTCCCATAACGAATATTATTGCATGTGTGGTTACGCTGCTGATCAGCCTGGTGCTGCCTATTGTAGTTATGCTTATCATAGCTTTAAGGCATAAAAAGCAGGGGATCGCTTCAGCGTGGTGGCTGGGGGCTGCCGGTTTCTTCGTTACCCAAATTCTGATCCGACTGCCCATTTTGAGCTTCCTGCAAAGCCGGAGCTGGTTTATTGACTTTGCGCAAAAAAATCTGTTCATTTATGCTTTATGTCTTGCCTTTACGGCGGGCCTATTCGAACTCGCGGGGCGATTTGCGGCAGCGAAGATAATGGAGAAAAAGCTGACGTGGAGACGATCTCTGGCTGCGGGTTTGGGTCACGGAGGTATCGAGGCAATGGTGCTCATCGGAATGACCTACGTGAACAATCTTATCTATATCGTTATGATTAACAGCGGCATTTTTGATACATTGATTGCTCAGACCGCCGGCTTGGGTATGGATGTGAGCCAGCTGGAGCTGATCCGAAGCCAATTGGTTGGCATGGAGCCTGCCATGTTCCTGCTGGCAGGCTTAGAGCGTCTGCTGGCTATGACCTGCCATGTAGCAATGAGCGCATTGGTCTGCTACGGCGTAGCCAATAAAAAGCCGGGCGTATGTGCCCTGCTGTGCTTGGGACTCCATACCATAATTGACCTGATATCCAGCATTTCTCTCGTGTTGCCCCAGAATGTTGCCTATCCTGTTATCTATGCGGGTCTTTTTGTCATGGCAGTGGTATCTGTTGTGATTTTGAAGTATATCAATCGCCGCTGGAAAGAGCTTCCCGATAACTCTGAAGCATAATGTTCTTATTATTGCTGTTGATAGTTAAATTGCATAGTCCCTGCTCCTAAACATGGCGACCTGTCATGTGGTGCAAATAATGATTAAAGCCAAGCTGCAGAATGCAGCTTGGCTTTAACTGTCTTTTAATATCCCTTTGCAAGATCCACCACATCTCTGAGTGTACCGTCAGTGATGTAAGCAACAACCTTGTCGAGAGTGTCCATAACATATCTCTCGTGTCCGTCCTCAACCTGCATCGCCTGATGGGGGGAGAGGACGATATTGTCGAGAGTCTCAAAGGGATATTCATAGGGGATGAGACGCTCGTTCATATCCTTGGGCTTGGAGTCCCAAGTGTCTATGGCAGCACCTGCAAGATATCCGCTGCTGAGAGCATCATAAAGAGCCTTCTGGTCAATGCAGTTGCTTCTGCCGACATTGACGATATACTTATCCTTCATAAGTTTAAGGCGGCGCTCGTCAAAGAGACAGTTGGTGTCGGCGGTTTTGGGAAGGGAGATTACGATAAGGTTCGTCTTCTCGCATAGCTCGTCAAGGGAAGAAACAAGCTTGATATCGTCATACTGCTTGCCGCGGTCAATTGTGTAGGTCTCAACGAAGTTATGGCGAAGAACCTTGTTGATGCTCCTGCCGATATGACCGTAGCCGAGGAGACCGATTTTAACATCAAATATACTGGTCCAATAGGGGTTTTTGCTGTCGCGCCAGATACCCTTGCGGAGCTTTTTGTCGCTTTCGGTTATACGGTTAAGAAGACTCATGCCGAGACCGATGGAATATTCGGCAATGTAATCGGCGTCAATATGGGAGTTGACAAGGGTGATCCCCATATCCTTCATAGCAGAGAGGGGAAAGTCGTCAACACCCGTCTTGTAGGCAAAAACGGCCTTGAGGCGGTCGGCGGTAGCAAGAGCTTCGGCGCTCATCTTTTTGCCGATAAAAATATCATAGCCTTCAAGGGAAAAGCCATTAAGCCCCACAACATTAATATCTGCGTACTTTTTGAGCTCTTCATACATTTTTTCAAAAGCGGAGTCCAGCGTGGAAACGCTGAGGCAAATTTTCACTTTCATTTTATCTGCTCACATCCTTTGAAAAATTGGTGATATAGGCTTCAATGGCGCTCTTGCTCTGGCTCAGCACATCGCCGCGCTGAGTGTGCTTGAGGACGAAGCAACCAAGACCCCAGTGGAGAGCGTCTTCGATATTGTCTATATCCTTGGATAGAATATGGAGAACGCCTGCGGCAAATGCATCGCCGGAGCCGATTTTTTCGTAAGCGGAAAACTCGGTGTTTTCAATGCAAAAACTCTTAATGCCCTCTTGGGTCTTATGAGAGGCATAGAGGGAAACGGAGCATTTGCTGTCGGAAAGCCACTGCCTTTCGCGGACTATAAGCATGGGAGAATTAAATTCATTGTGGAAGTTCTCTCTGGTGGTGCCGAGGAAGGTGGTGAGATCTTTTTCGGCGCAAAAAACTATGTCCACATACTTGATTATCTCTTTATAAACCTCTGCAGCTTCCTCGATGGTCCAAAGCTTGCCGCGGTAGTTGAAGTCAAAGCTGACGGGGATGCCACGGCGCTTTGCCTCCCTCAGGAGCTGAAAGCTGAGACGGCGGGCACCATCGGAAATGGCAAAGGAAATTCCGCTTATATGGAAAAGAGAGCAGCCTTCGAAAACCTCGTCAGGATTGAATGCGTTTTCGTCCAGCTTGGAAGCTTCGGAGCCCTTGCGCATATAGACAACCTTTGTGGTGCGATCTCCCTGACCCTCCTCAAGGAAGTAAAGACCCATGCGGTCTCCGCTGCGGATTATATGCTCTGTCTCAACTCCGTAGGAGCGAAGATGCTTCACAGTGGCGTCGCCCAGATCATCGGCGGGGAGGGCAGTGAGATATTCGGTCTTGTGGCCGAGGCAGGAGAGACAGACCAGAACATTGGACTCTGTGCCGCCGTAGCAGGCATCGAAGGCGCGTGCCTCGCTTATAAGTCCGTGGGAGGGAGGGGTGAGGCGGAGCATAATTTCTCCGAAGGAGAGAATTTTATCTTTCATTTTATCACCTTTATTTGTTCTTGATGGCATCAATTCGGCTCTTGCAAAGCTCCAGGAATGCCACGGTTACAAGCAGCGCTTCGCCGCATTCTCTGTTAAGCTTCGGACGGAAGAATGTGCCGAGGCGGTGGCGCAGAGCGTCGCGGAAGGAGTTGAGGCGGCTGTCGCGGGGATGGATGCGTCTGCGAATCCAAAGTGCGCTGCGGCGGTCAACCTTCATTGCGTAGTTGAAATTGACGCGGATATCCTCATAGGGGATGAGGTAATAGTCGGAGGAGAGCTTGGAGGTCTGGAGGGGCTTGATGCCTTTTTCCTCCTTCGTTCTGGCGGCATTTTTCTCCAAAAGGGCTCTGAGCTCCCGGGCATTGAGCTTGGTGGTGAGGTAGAAATACATATTCGGCTTGCCGCCCTCAAGAAGGTCGCGGGCTATGCCGAGGAAGTTGTCCTCAATGGAAAACTCAAGGTAGTCATCGGGAACAAGACCAAAGTTGTCCTTGACGGTTTTTTCAATTATTGTCTTAAACTGCGTGTTTGCGGTCTTGCTTGTGCTGCCAATGGTTTCGCTTATTGTACCGGTGGTTTGGTCTTTTTCAAATTTAAGATCGGATACTTTGAGGGCAAGGGAAATGGACTGGGCGAACTTGTTTTTCCAGGTGATTTTTTTCTGGTCGCGCTTTTCAACAAGCACATAGCCGTCGCTTGTGAGAATAAGTCCGTTAATACCGATCTGGTTGCCGAAAACGGACTTGTGAAGTGGGGATATTTTGCTGCGGTATTCGTAAACATTTCTGATGGTAAGTCCGTCGTCAAACTCATAGTCCATGCAGCGGTTTGTTATGAGCATGTGGAAATACATGCTGCGCTGTGTGTCGAGAGTGAGGGTTTTGCTCTTGCCGTCATAAGAAAAATCATTGAGACGGACGGTGTCGTTGTTGGAGCGCTTGGAACTTTTGTGGGCTGCAAGGAGCTTGAGAGCATTCTGCATAACAAAATCGGGGAGCTGGTGAGCTTCCTTGCTGTCGTCAAATACGATTTTAGTGTTGCCGTGCACGTTGGAAAAAACGTTCAGAGAGGGAAGATAGAGTTTGCCTTTTCCGTGGTCAAAGGACTCTCTGTCCTGCTGCACAACGGCGTATTCCTTGGAATACTTGTCCTTCACATCGTTTTTCAATTCCCTTTCGCTGAAAACGGTAATGTGCTCGCTGTGAAGGGCCATGAATCCGCCTGTCTTATCGCAGAAGTTATCATCCTTGCCGAGGATTTCGCTTTTGTCGGTCTTAGGATGAGCGCTATAGGTGGATATGACCTTGTGGTGATTGTCGCTTATCTTGCTGGATTCCTCAAGATAAGAGTCAAACTGCTTAACTATTATTGCAACGGTAATGGAGAAAATACCCGCAAGAAAAACGGAAAGGGTGTTCTCGCTGGTGAATATACCAAGAACTTTTCTGAACATTTCAGAGAAAGACTGACCAAAACTGTCAAAAACTCCGAAGAAATAGAAAATTACGAGGATAAGAACTATGTATGTAAGGATCTTGGCAAGGGTGCTGTCAAAGCATTTTCTTATGAATTTGAACAAGCGTTTTCTCACGGCAAACACTCCAAAGTTTGTATATCTTTATGTATAAGGTATATCACAACTTGCTTTTCAAGTCAATTTAATAGAGTTGTCAATACGAGGGAATATGCGTCGTCATAATGTTTAGAGCAAGACCGACAAGCCCATATCGAGGCTTGCCGGTCCAGCAATTATCGGTCGAATATATTAAAGAATTTGGTCAGAGGCTCAACTACCGCGGAAAATCCCTCGATAGCGTCATTGAGCTTTTCAAAATCGATTTTTCCAATGGCCTCCAGAGCCTCCTGCATACCTCCTTGGCCGGTGGATACGAGGGAATCGGCATTGGATACAAGAGAGTCCACATTTGAAACGAGGGAATCAACATTGGATATTATAGCATCAAGGTCAGTTTCTGCCAGCTCCTCAGTCACGGTTTCCAGATTTTTAAGGAGAACCTCGGTACGACTCACCATTTCCTGAGCCTGAGGGAGTATCGCTAAAGCCAGTATGACGAATACAAGACATATCGCCACCGCTGATACAGAGAAAATAAACTGAAGCTTTGCGTACTTCGCCTGCTGCTGTCCCGACTTTTCCAAGCGCTCCAAAAGCTGCTGCATTTCGGCTTTGTTTTCCATAATCATACCTCCCATATTTTTTATTATATCATGTATTAGTTAGGTGTAAAGGGGATAGATATCGAACAGGGGTCAAATCTCTTTGACACTGTTGTACTGGTTCCGGATAAAAATCATGCGGGACAGACCGGGTGGAATGTATGGCGTGGATTTAGCTCCAAGAAGGCGTTTATTGAGCAGCATAAGAATACATGGCGCGGGCGAGGCAGTGGAGCTTTAGTGCTTCGGGAGGACGATTTTGACTGGTTGCAATTCCCGAAAAAGCAGATAAAGTTGAAAAAACCGACAAGTCGAAACTTGTCGGTTTTTTATCTTAAAATAGTGAGCTGTTTTAATACAAACTGAAGCATCCGCTGCGCTCCGGGAATGGGCATAGCGGCGATTTCGTTTGTCAGCTATCCAGAATCAACTGCCGAACAGCGTCATAAGACAGAGTATTTTCGTGGAGAGGTACAGCCTGCGATATATTGAAAACCGCCTCGATGGCTGCATAGTATTCTTCTTCGCTTACGGTTTGGTCACCTATGGAGAAGGAAATGGTCATAGTTGGCTCTTCGTTTTCGTTTGCCGGAGGAATGATCTCCTGCGTTTCAAGCCCGTTCCAAATGACTGTGAACCCATTGGCTGTAAGGCTGTAAATATCTGTAGTGTAGTATCCCATGTTGCCGTTGGTGTTTTTAACCAGTCCGGCACCGGGAATGTAAGTGCCGCCCCAGATACGCTTTAGGCGCTCTTCAAGCACCTTGCCGTTTTTATATGTGCATACAGCATCGCCTGTGGCTTCACAATCACCGTTCAGGTAAAGCTCCGGAATGTCATCACCATCGATGTAAACCAGTGCAAAGCCAACATGATAATCATTTACGCCTTCTAAAAACTCCAAATAGGCCCTTTTCCAGTCTTGCAGCTGTGGTGCTGCCGCGGTTTCGGGAGAAGTTACCTGCGCTGGTTCTGTTGTATCTTCCGCTGTCTGACTTGAATCAGCTGGCGTTACAGCTTCTGGAAGTTCTTCGCTTAATTCCGTTGCTGTTGTTTCTTTCCCGGATGATTGTATATTACCGGTCTCTGACTCCGTGGCGGGGGGGACTGTACATGCGCAAAGCATGAGAGTAATGCTGAGAATCAGACTCCATGCAAAAGCTTTTTTCATAAAATCGCCTCAACAACAAGATTGGGTGACCGTTCTGTGCCTGGAAATGCTTTAGCAGAAACAGCTATCCATCTATGAAAATCATATCACAAATCTGTCGATTTGTCATTAGCGATATTGGCAATACGGGGAAAGGCTCTGTGTGTGAGCGCTCTTTGACCATCCCACAGAAATAGTATCAAGAAAGTGTGTAATCAAGGGCTGCTGTAAAATGAAACTGGACATCGGTCTTGACGCAAAGACCGATGTCCAGTTCTGGTACGGGTATGGGGACTTGAACCCCAACGCTTGCGCACAGGAACCTAAATCCTGCATGTCTGCCAATTCCATCATACCCGCCTATTTGATTGCCCGCATATAATACCACCGAGGGGCTGCCTTTGTCAAATCCCGAGATTGACATTTAAGACCGCAAAATGTAAAATCAAGTCCATAAAATCTGCAAAGAGATGGAATTATTTATGTTGGCTGTGTTTGTAAATATGGCGACGGTGCTTCTCGGCAGCGCCATCGGCATTCTTTTCCGAAATTTCATAAAAGAGAAATTCGTCAGTGCCGTAATAAGCGCTCTTGCACTTGTGACTGTGCTTATCGGTATAACAAGCGCCATAGGCACGGAGGATATACTCTGCGTCATTATCTGTATGGCTCTGGGTACTTTGATAGGCGAGATTATCCGCATCGATGACGGTATCGAAGGAGCGGGTGATTTCATCAAGTCAAAGCTCCTGAAAGGGAAGGGGACAGGCCGCTTCACAGAGGGTTTTGTAACTGCATGTGTGGTTTTCTGCGTTGGCAGCATGACTATAATGGGTTCTTTCGAAGCGGGCATAAACGGAAATAACAGCATAATATATGCAAAAAGCGCCCTTGATTTTGTAACGAGTATTATGTTTGCGGCGGCAATGGGGCTGGGTGTTCCTTTCTCCGCTCTTTTCATTCTCGTTTTTCAGGGAGGACTTACCCTTCTTGCAGGGGTAATTTCCCCTTACCTTAGCCCTGAGGTTGTTTGCGAAATGAGTGCTGTTGGCGGAGTTATCCTCATCGGCATGGGAATCAATATGCTGGAGCTGAGCCCAAAGCGCATTAAGGTTGCAAATATGCTCCCCGCAATTTTCCTCCCCATTGCATATATACCCCTTGCAGAGCTTATAGGAAAAATATTTTAGTAAATAAAACAGTGCAATATCGGGTGAAGCCCTTGATATTGCGCTGTTTTTCTTTTTTGGTATGAAAGCATCGGACGTGTGTGTTTTTTTTAACGCTTGACATTGAAATGAGCCTATGAGAAAATTTACACAGATATGTACATTTTTTCCACTTTTATGCAACAAAGAAGAAATTGAAGGTGAATTATTATGAGCAGACTTGATATCAATACGCCCTCAAGGGCTCAAAGCGTTGTCGACGGTATTTACCGCGATATCGAGCGCCGTATAGCTGCCAGCCCTCCGGGACTTTGCCCTGTTGACATGGCGCTGAGCTTCCTTTCCATGTGCCAGGCTCAGACTTGCGGCAAGTGCGTTCCCTGCCGAATCGGCCTCAGTCAGCTCAGCACTCTTATTACCAAGGTGCTGGACGGAGAGGGAACTGTCGATACCGTTGCCCTTATCGAAAAAACTGCCGAAAATATCGTTGCCAGTGCAGACTGTGCCATCGGTATTGAGGCTGCAAGAATAGTCCTCAACGGTGTACGCGGCTTCAGAGATGACTATATGGAGCATGTTCTGAACAAGCGCTGCCTGGGCAGCCATGAAAATCCCGTGCCCTGCGTTGCTCTTTGCCCCGCCGGAGTTGATATTCCCGGTTACATCGCCCTTGTTCACGATGGAAGATTTGACGATGCCGTAAATCTTATCCGCAAGGATAATCCTTTCCCCTCTGCCTGCGCATACATCTGCGAGCACCCCTGCGAGGCACGCTGCCGCAGAAATATGGTTGATAACGCAATCAACATCCGCGCCCTCAAGCGATATGCTGTTGATAATCAGAATTACGATAACGCCTCCAAGAGACATTTCCCCGCAACCGGAAAACGTGTTGCTGTTGTTGGCGGCGGCCCCGGTGGTCTTTCTGCTGCCTTCTATCTCTCTATCATGGGCCACAAGGTAACTGTGTTTGAGAAGAGAAAGCAGCTTGGCGGTATGCTCCGCTATGGCATTCCCAGCTATCGTCTGCCCAGAGAAGTTCTGGACAAGGAGATAGAGTACATACTCTCCGCCGGCCCCAGCGGTATTGAAGTCAAAACCAATGTGGACGTTGGCAAGGATATCCGCTATGACGAGCTGAGAAAGCAGTTTGACAGTGTTTACATATCCATCGGCGCTCACACCGACAAGAAGGTTGGCATCGAGGGCGAGGACAGCAAGGGCGTTATCTCCGCCGTTATGCTGTTGCGCGGCATAGGCGACGGCGAGATGCCCGATTTCACCGGCAAGAAGGTCATCGTCATCGGTGGCGGCAACGTTGCCATGGACTGCGTAAGAAGCTCCATCCGTCTGGGTGCTGAAAAGGTCTCCTGCGTCTACAGACGCCGCCAGAAGGATATGACCGCTCTTGAGGAAGAAATCGAGGGCGCCATTGCCGAGGGCGCGGAGCTCCATATGCTTTCTGCACCCAAACGTATCGAGGTGGATGAGAATGGACACTGCGCTGCTCTCTGGATCCAGCCCCAGATGATAGGCGAGATCGGTGCCGATGGCAGACCCAGACCCCGCAATGCCGAGGGCAAGGAGCAGGTTCGCATGCCCGCAGACATTATTATCGTTGCCGTTGGTCAGGGCGTAGAGACTTACGCCTTTGACGATGTCGACATTGAAATTGAGCGCGGCGCAATATCCGCTCTTCCCAGCAGCCAGCTGAAGAACACCGAGGGCTTCTTCGCCGGCGGCGACTGTGTTACCGGCCCCGCTACCGTTATCCGCGCCATTGCTGCAGGTAAGGTGGCAGCAGCCAATATCGACGATTATCTGGGCTATCGCCACATTATCGCTACAAATGTGGAGGTGCCTGCTCCCAGCATCAGCAACAAGCCTCCCCATGGACGCATTAATACTCTCGAGCGCGAGGCTGCCGAGCGCAAGCACGACTTTGAGTGCATTGAATGCGGCATGAGTTGGCCCGCAGCATATCAGGAATCCTCCAGATGCCTGCGCTGCGATCATTACGGCTACGGAATCTTCAAAGGAGGTCGCAAGGTCAAATGGTAAATCTAACTATAGATAAAATAAGCGTCAGCGTGCCTGAAGGCACCACCATTCTGGACGCTGCTAAATCCGTTTATATCGAGATTCCTCACCTTTGTTATCTGAAAGATCTCAATGAGATAGCAGCCTGCCGCCTCTGTGTGGTGGAGGTTGAAGGCGTTGACCATCTGGTTACTTCCTGCAACAATGCTGTTGTTGAGGGAATGGTTGTCAATACCAACAGTCCCCGTGTCCGAGCTGCAAGACGCACCAATATTCAGCTCATACTTTCTCAGCACAAGAGTGAATGCACCTCCTGTGTCCGTAGCGGCAACTGCACCCTGCAGAGCATTGCAAGCGATCTGAATATCTATTCCCTTGCCTATGAGAAGAATGTTAAGGACCGTCACTGGAATAAGAAACTGCCTCTCATCCGTGATGAGAGCAAGTGCATAAAGTGCATGCGCTGCATACAGGTCTGCGACAAGATCCAGACAGTGAACATCTGGGATGTTTCTGGCACCGGTACCCGCACCACTGTTGACGTCAGCCACAACCGCGCTCTGGATAATTCTGAGTGCACCTACTGCGGCCAATGCATTACCCATTGCCCCGTTGGCGCTCTCCGTGAACGTGACGATACCAGCCGCGTTATGGCCGCTATCCACGACCCCGAGGTGGTAACCGTTGTTCAGGTGGCTCCTGCAGTCCGCGCTGCATGGGGTGAGAGTCTGGGTGTTGACCGCGAATACGCAACCGCCGAGCGCATGGTATCCGCCCTCAAGCGTGTAGGCTTTGACTATGTTTTTGACACCAACTTCACAGCTGACCTTACCATCATGGAGGAAGGCAGTGAGTTCATCGAGCGTTTCACCCATAAAGACGAGCATAAGTGGCCTATGTTCACTTCCTGCTGCCCTGGTTGGATAAGATTTATCAAGAGTCAGTATCCCATGTTCACCGATAACCTTTCTACTGCCAAGAGCCCCCAGCAGATGTTCGGAGCTGTTGCAAAGAGTTACTTCGCAGAAAAGATGGGCATCGACCCTCACAAGATGTTTGTTGTTTCCATCATGCCCTGCGTTGCCAAAAAGAGCGAGGCTGCACTTCCTCAGATGAACGACGCTTGCGGGGATCCCGACGTGGACGTTGTTCTCACCACCCGCGAGATGGACCGTCTCTTCCGCAGCGAGCATGTTCCAATTAAGCATCTTGAGGAAACTCCCTTTGATTCTCCCCTGGGCACTGGTACCGGCGCTGCCGTTATCTTCGGTGCCACCGGCGGTGTTATGGATGCGGCTCTGAGAAGCGCCTACTATCTTGTCACCGGCGAGAATCCCCCCGCAGATGCATTTACTGAGGTCCGCGGTATCAACGGACGCAAGGAGGCAACCTTCACCATTCCCGGCGCCGGTGACGTGAGAGTTGCTGTTGTAAGCGGACTGAGAAATACACGCTTCCTTATGCGCGATATCCGCGCAGGTCGCGCAAGCTTTGACTTCGTTGAGATTATGGCTTGCCCCGGCGGCTGCGCAGGTGGAGGCGGACAGCCCATCCACGAAGGCCTTGAACTGGCCGAGGAGCGAGGCGATGTGCTTTGGAAGCTTGATAGCGATGCACCCATACGTTATTCCCACGAAAACAGCGATGTTCTCGCTGTCTATGAGGAGTATTTCGGAGCACCTCTGGGCGAGAAGAGTCATCATCTTCTCCATACGGACCATCACTGTTGGGAAATGCCTCCCAAAATCAAGCCCAAATTTAAGTATTAAATGTCAAACTCCCCGAGGAACTTCCTCGGGGAGTCGTTTCCATTACAGTACGGAGCGTTCAACTAATTTTCTATAAACATTTTCTGCCATCCATTTTTCGCTGACGGCGTTAAACATCTCGTCAATAGGAAACCAGCGCACACCGCTGTTTTCGTCCTCCTTGATTCTTGTGAGCGCTTCCTCATCCGCCTCAAAAAGATAGGTAGCGTTCAGGTGGAGATGGGAGTGGACATATTCGCCGCGCTTCATATGTCCGTCAACAGTGAGAATTTCAATGGAGACGGGGGAGGGGGAGAGAAGGCGGGGAGCGGTGAGACCCGTTTCCTCCCTCAACTCCTTGAGGGCAAGGGCGGCGAGGTCGCTTTCTCCGTCGGCATGGCCACCCGTCCATGACCAGCTGTCATATATGTTGTGATAAACCATTAGCACCTTTTGTCTGTCGGGGCTTACAACCCATGAGGAGGCAGTTACATGGGCAATATCGTTGCTGCGGAGAAGACAGT
The DNA here is from genome assembly GCA_045538735.1 of Oscillospiraceae bacterium. Classification (GTDB taxonomy): domain Bacteria; phylum Bacillota; class Clostridia; order Oscillospirales; family Oscillospiraceae; genus SIG459. Next base: position 13,525 of record JAZSRY010000019.1, on the reverse strand, counting down.
CGGGATATGCGTCAATAAAACGAAGGAAAAAGTCCTTGTCCTTTTCCTCCTGCTCACAGTGTGGAATATAATTTTTTATAGTCTCACGGAAATCCATTTTCCCACCCACCTTTCGTTTAAAGCCATTATACACCTCGCTGATGCAGCGGTAAAGACCGGATTGAGGTTGACAACTTATTTATTAGGGATATAATGGGACAGTAAAATTAGAAATTTAGGAGATGTGGAAATGTCCGAAAACTGCACCCATAACTGCTCCAGCTGCGGCTCCAACTGTGCTTCCCGCACTGAACCCCAGAGCCTCATTGAGCCTATGAATGCCTATTCCAATGTTAAAAATGTTATTGCTGTTGTATCCGGCAAGGGTGGCGTAGGCAAAAGCCTCGTAACCGCTCTCATGGCCTGCAAGATGCGCCGCAGCGGATTCAACACCGCTATTCTGGATGCCGATATAACCGGTCCTTCCGTTCCCAAGATGTTCGGTCTCAACGAGGATCGTGCCGATGCAAGCGAAAAGGGCATCGAGCCCAAGATAAGCGCCAACGGCATCAAGGTTATGTCCGTCAACCTTCTTCTTGAGGATAACACCGCTCCCGTTATCTGGCGCGGTCCCGTTATCGCCGGCGTTGTCAAGCAGTTCTGGTCCGATGTAAACTGGGGCGAAGTTGACTATATGTTCGTCGATATGCCTCCCGGAACCGGCGATGTCCCCCTCACCGTTTTCCAGTCTCTCCCCATTAAGGGCATCATTATCGTAACCTCTCCTCAGGATCTCGTCGGTATGATAGTTGAGAAGGCTGTGAATATGGCAAAGATGATGGGCGTTCCCGTCCTCGGTCTCGTTGAGAATATGAGCTATTTCCAGTGCCCCGACTGCGGTCAGCGCCACGAAATTTTCGGCAAGAGCCAGGTTGAAGCTGTTGCCGCCAAGCACGGCATTGAGAAAACTGCCAGACTTCCCATGGATTCCACCATTGCTGAGCTCTGCGATAAGGGCAAGGCAAAGAACATTCAGGGCGACTGGCTGGATGAACTGGCAAAGTCCATTTCCGGCAAATAAGAATATAAAAGAGCAGGGAAGTGTCTCTGCTCTTTTTGTATGCCGTTAACAGCACTATTTGCAAGATAAAAACCACATTATGTAATATGAATAGCTAAAAGTTTTAGTATAATGGGTATAGAAAGAGGTGAGCTGTGCCTTGAAATTCTGTAAGATGAACGGAGCCGGAAACGACTTCATAATAATCAACAATATAGAAGAGGGAATAGCTCCCGAAGCTTTTCCCGCAATCGCCGCTAAGGTTTGCGAGCGTCATCTTTCCATCGGTGCCGACGGCCTGATGGTTGTTGAAAAAGCCCGCGGCAACGGTGACTTCCGAATGGTGTTTTATAACAGCGACGGAAGCGAAGGCGAAATGTGCGGAAACGGTGCGCGCTGCATTTGCCGTTTCGGCTATGAAAACGGACTTGCAGGCGAAGAGCAGAAGGTCGAGACCATGTCGGGAACCGTTGAAGGAAAGCGAATAGACAGTCGTAACTACCGCGTGAAGCTCAACCCCGCAACTACCGTTGAGCTCGAAAGAAGTGCCGATGCCGAAGGCGTCAGTTATGACTGTGCATATGTTGAACTGGGAGATCCGGGCCTGCCCCATGCGGTTGTTCATATGGACGGTCTTGAGCGCATTCCCGGCAGCGAACTTAAAACTCTGGGCAGAAAGCTCCGCTTTGCAAAAGCCTTTCCAAAGGGTGCCAACATCAACTTCTATGAATTCCAGAGTGACGGAACACTCCGCATACGGACCTATGAAAGAGGTGTTGAAGATCTTACATATGCCTGCGGAACCGGAACCGCCAGTGTTGCACTGGTACTGAAGAGAAAAGGTCTTGTTGATGCTGAAGGCATTGTGACTGCAAAGGTTCACGGAGGAAGTCTCAGTGTTGATGTGAAGGGCAATGAGCTATGGCTCTACGGCCCCACGAACATAGTCGCTGAGGGCGAAATTAAAGACGAGGAATTAATTTATTAATTTATATCATCCCAAAATCAGGAGGAAGAATCAATGAGCAAAGCTCTCGATAAGAAATCCGTAGTTAAGAATTATACTTTTATGATCATTATGATCGCCTGCATGATTGCCGGCTCTGTTGTAGGCTGGCTTTTCCCCAGTTTCGGTAATGCCATCAAGCCCGCAGGAACAATTTTCATCAACATGATGTTCTGCATTGTTGTTCCCCTGGTTTTCGCCTCCATCGCAGGCGCTGTTGCCAATATGGGCAGCCGCAAGCGCGCAGGAAAGATAATGGGTGTCACCATTGCCACCTTTGTGGTAACCGGTGCAATTGCAGCCGTTATAATGTTCTTCCTCGTGAAGCTGTTCCCCCCTGTGCTTCAGGCCTGGACCGAAATTCCTGCAGAGGAAATCGGAACCTATGCTTCCGGCGCACAGATGGTAGTCAACTTCTTCACTGCTGAAGACTTTGTTGGTCTTCTCAGCAGAAGAGCAATGCTCCCCCTCATCGTTTTCTCCATCCTCTTTGGTTTTGCCGTTAACCTTAACGGCGGCAAGGAAAGCCCCGTTGGCAAGTTCCTTGATGACCTGAGCAATGTCATGCTCAAGTTCGTTAAGATCGTCACCTACTATGCCCCCATTGCTTTCTTTGCAATTTTTGCAGATCTGGTTGCAACCTACGGTACTCAGATTGCTGAGGGTTACGGCCGCGCAATGCTTCTTTATTATCCCCTCTGCTTCATCTATATCTTCACCGCTTTCCCCCTGTTTGCCCGTTTCGGCGGCGGCAAGGGCGGTGCAAAGACCATGTTCAAGCATATTGTAAAGCCCGCAGTCGTTTCTCTTGGTACCTGCTCCAGCGTTGCCACTATCCCCACCAACATGGAAGAGGCAAAGGCAACCGGAATTTCCAAGGATGTCAGCGATATGGTACTGCCCCTGGGTGCTACAATGCATATGGACGGCAGCTGCTTCAGCTGCGTTCTGAAGATTGCATTCGTCTTCGGCGTAACCGGTCAGCCTCTCACTCTCGAGTCTCTGCCCCTCATCGTTCTTGTTGCAGTATTCTCCTCTGTTGGTATGTCCGGCGTTCCCGGCGGCGGCTACATCGGCGAATACATAATCTGCTCCATCTTCTTCCCCGATGCAATGGAGGTAGCATTCCCCATCCTCGTTGCAATCGGAAACCTTGTTGATCCTCCCGCAACCATGATCAATGCGGCAGGCGACTACGTTGTATCCTTCATCGTTTCCCGCTTTGTTGACGGCAAGGATTGGCTCCAGAAGCAGCTTGCAGCAGCAAAGAAGTAAATTTAACTTAAATTTTAATAAAAGCCCGTGCCTATGGCGCGGGCTTTTTTATGGAAAAATTTACTTGTGAAAATATTTGAAAAAAGGCTTGACAATTTGTTTGATTTGTGTATAATAACTTTTGCGCTTAGCGGGTTTGTGTAATGGTAGCACACCGGACTCTGACTCCGTTTGTGAGGGTTCGAATCCTTCACCCGCTGCCAGAAAGCTCCGAACTTCGGTTCGGAGCTTTTTTTGTTTATTTGAAGCTTTTATGTCTTGGATATTATGTGCTTTTTTATACATGTATTGGGAAATATTTGGCTAGTATTTCAACTTGCTTTTTTTGCGCTTTTGGTATATGGTATTGTTGTTATATTGTACAATCTAAAATGGTTGTATTGCGCCCTTTGAATTGTTTATTTGCTGTTTAAGATTAAAAAAATGGAGGACCGCTAAATTGATGGTTGTAACATCAGATACAGGTACGTTGACCGCTGAAGAGCTTACTGATTCTGAAGTATTGCATACACATGAGTCCGTAAGAAAACCCAGAAAAAGTTATCTCGCAGTGAAGCGTGCTTTTGATATAATTGTTTCCGCAGTTGCCCTTATTGTTCTGCTTCTTCCAATGGCGCTAATTGTGCTTTTGATAAAATTGGAAGATCCCGGACCTGCTATATATGTACATAATCGTTTCGGAAAAAATGGCAAACCTTTACCCTTGCTTAAATTCCGTTCAATGTTCGTGGGTGCTGATAAAATGATAGACAGCTTTACCCCGGAGCAAATGGCACAGTGGAAGGAAAATTTCAAGCTTGATAATGATCCCAGAATAACCCGTGTTGGTAAATTCCTCAGACGAACAAGTCTTGATGAATTGCCGCAGCTTGTAAATATCCTGAAGGGTGAGCTTTCCATTGTCGGCCCCCGTCCTGTTGTTGCAGAGGAATTGGAACGATACGGCGAGAATAAGGACAAGTTTCTTAGCGTGACACCTGGACTTACCGGGTACTGGCAGGCTTATGCCCGCAGCAACTGCAGCTACGATGAGCGAATGAAAATGGAACTGCTATATGTTGAAAACGCAAATCTCCGGTGGGATATTAAAATTATATTTGCCACCTTTGGCGCTGTTATCCGTGGTGACGGCGCAAAATAAAGAAATCATCTACAACGTGTAATTAGGGGGGAGAACCGAATAATGCACACAGAAGAAAATATTCGAAGCCCCTTGGTTTCTGTTATCATGCCGGCTTACAATGCAGCATCCTATTTACGGGAAGCAATTTCATCAGTTATATCCCAGTCGGTGACTGATTGGGAACTGTTTGTAATTGACGATGGTTCATCGGACAACTCCCGGGATATCGCCGCAGAATTCGCACAAAGTGATCCCAGAATTCAGTTAGTAGTCAATGAAAAAAATATGGGTGTTGCAAAAACTCGCAACCGGGGTATTGAAATGTCAAAGGGACAGTATATTGCGTTTTTGGACAGCGATGATGTTTGGCACCCGGAAAAGCTGGAGCACCAACTAGATAGAATTGCTGGCATGAATGCAGATATTTGCTATTGCTCTTATGCGATCATTGGGGCTGATGGTAATAAGGTAAGAGCGGACTATTTAGTTCCTGATGAAGCAAGATTTGAAGATATTTTAAAAGAGAACTTTATTCAATGCTCGGCTATGCTAATTCGTAGCGATATTGTAAAAGGCATTATGTTTAACACAGCTTTTTATCATGAGGACTATATTTTGGGATTAGATATGCTGCGAGAGGGTAACAAAGCTGTGGGATGTACAGACATTCTGCTGGATTGGAGGTACATTGAAAACTCCAGATCTTTTGACAAAAAGAAGAGTGCCCGTAATCGGTGGAGGATTTACAGAGATTATCTTAAACTACCATTATACAGAGCCATATACCTCTTTATGTGCTACACTGTGGCCGGATTAAAGAAATATATGCGTAAATACAGATGAAGAATCTTTGAGAAATGCAGAGATGGTTCTGGGAGGCCATTGAAGTATGAAGAATATTGCAATCATTGGTAAGTTTTATACTTCCGACGGTATTTCCGACGGACAAGCTGTTAAAACCAATATCGTTACAGAGGTAATTGAACTGAAACAGCAGGGAGAACTTGCTGTTTTGAAAGAGCACCAAGAGGCGCTCTACATTATGTTATGCGAGTTTGACCGGGTTTGTAAAGTTCTGAAGATACCGTATTTTCTCTTTGCCGGAACACTTTTGGGTGCAGTTCGGCACAAGGGATTCATTCCCTGGGATGATGATCTGGACATAATTATGCGCCGTGAGGATTACACAAGATTCTTAGATGAGGCGCCTGGTGTTATTGATCAGGAGCACTTTTTCCTTCAGAGAGAGTTTTCGGATCACTGGCCCATGTTTTTCTCAAAATTGCGTCTAAATGAGACAACTTGTCTGGAGAAATATTATCCAAAGGATCCATTGAGCCATCAGGGGGTTTATATAGACATTTTTCCCTGTGATAATGCCTATGCCGGCAAGCTTGGAAGATTACTGCAATTTTTCTGCTCAAAGGTCGTGATTGCAAAAGGCCTTTATGCGAAGGGGTATATAACAGATAGTAAGTTAAAAAAACTTTTTATGGGTATATGCCGGCTTCTGCCGAAATCAATATTTCATAGAATTGTCAGAGGCCCCCGTGACTGTGGGGACTATGTACATAGTTTCCTTGGTGGTGCATCTAAGTTTTCAAAAAGTGTGTACCCTGTTGCGTGTTTTGAAGAGACAGCACAAGCTCTGTTTGAAGCTGGAAGATTCCCTATACCCGGCCAGTATGACACGCTGCTTAAGATTCTCTACGGTGATTACATGAAGCTCCCTTCGGAGGAAGAGCGTAGATGTAAGCAACATGCGATCTTGGTAGATCTGAAGCGTTCTTATGAGCATTATGAGGGATATCGGGACGGCATGACCTTTGAGACACAGACACGCAGTATCAGATAGGAGATATATGAATTTAGAAGTGTTGGTTGCCACTATGGGGCAAAAGGATTTAACCCTGTCGGAAAAAATGAATATTCAGTCCGCCGCAGTGATAGCCAACCAATGTGAGCAATGTGGATATGAGGAAAGCTCTGACGGGAAGGTGCGGATGATTTCAACCGATACCAAAGGTGTGGGAATCAACCGAAATTTGGCCTTGCAGTTGGCAAAGGGAGATATTTTACTGTTTGCGGATGACGATATCGTCTATTACGATGGTCAGCTGAAGGGCGTTCTGGATGCGTTTCGGCAGTTTCCGGATGCGGATGTGATATTTTTCGGCATAGACATGACCCGCAATGGTGAAGTGTTTGATAAGCGGCGCAACAAAGTTCAGCGGGTGCATCTTTGGAATTCCCTGCGATATGGCGCGGCTCGAATGGCAATCCGCAGGGAAGCGGTAATCAGAAACCGCCTGACTTTTTCCACCCTGTTTGGTGGCGGATGCATTTACGGCAGCGGCGAGGATACGATCTTGATTCGGGATTGCTTCCGCGCTGGCATGCGGGTTTATTCCCATGATTATGTTTTGGGGCGGTGCGCTAAGGACACATCCAGCTGGTTTTCCGGTTTCCACGGAAAGTATTTCTATGACCGGGGTGCCATGGTGGCCTGTGCGTTTCCGGCGTCAAAACACCTGATAAAGTGGTATTTTGCTATAAAATCCAGCCGGAAGACCGGTGTACCGTTGAAAGAAATCATCAGACACATGAACCGGGGTATTCGCGGGTTTAACCAGCTGCGTCCATATGAGGAAAAATAATCATAGCAAATAAACGGTTTGATAATAGATAACTGCTTAAATGAAGGAGAATATAGCCTATGGAAAACACAACAAAGAAATTGTCGCATTCTAAGTTGCTGATTCTGCTTGTGGCAGCGATTGCAATGATAGCGATGGTGTTCACAGCGTGCGGGCAGCAAAAAGCCGATGCTCCGGTGCCACCAACTGTTGGTGAACCTGTTATCAACGAACAGCCCGGCGACAATCAGGAAGAAGAACCTGAAGCCCCTGTGGTTCCGCTTCCCACCAACTACATTGTACTGAACTATCCTGCCGAACTGGAAAATGAGGTGTCGGTGACCTATGAAAACATAAATGACGGTCAGATGATTACTTTCACTACTAATTTCACCGGAGAAGAATTGGTTCTGTTCCGATTTACTATCAGCGCTTCCGGTGATGATGGTTTCCCCCTTGGTGTTTTGAATCATGAGGAAGCAGGGGAGCTCGTCGTGTGTGTGCATGTTGAAGAGTACACCAACGGCAACTGGACACCTGAGGATTTTAACAAGCTGAACGCCCTGCAGGAGCGGGTGAATGATATTATTGTTCAGTTCTATGAAGATCCCCGATTTGTACCGAACAACTAAAAAACTTTGTATAATTGTCCGTAATGGACTTAATTATAAATGTATTTTCTATTCTGATTAAGGAGGAATAATCAATGCATAAATATGGATTGAAGCGATTGGCTTCTTTCTTGCTGGTGCTGGTTATGATCTTCTCCGTGTTGCCCCTTCAGGCACTTGCAACGGAAGATGATGTCCACATCCATGAGGAAGAAATAATCGTGTCTGAGGATCCGGTTATTGAAGAAACAGTAACCTTGGAACCTGAGACTATCGAAACAACGAGTGAGCCTGAGCAGACAGAAGATTCTTCTGAACTGGCTAAGGAACTGGTGGCTCGGATCAATGCCGTTCTGGCTCAGTTTGGCGTTACCGCTGAAATGACTGACGACGAGATCCGCCAGGCCATCAATGCACAGCCCTGGTCTGTCCAGAAGCCTACCATTAGTGAGATCTCTCAGATCGAAGCAATGGCAGAAGAAGTACCCGAAACGGACGCAGAATACGTTCTGGCTAACTCAGACGTAGAACTCTATGTTCGTTTTGCGGATATCTTTAAGCCTATGTTTGTCCTGATGAAGGCGGCTTCCGGTAACCATACGCCTATTACTGGCGTGAGTGTCAATGTAAGTGGCGCTTCTGACAACTCAATGTCCAATGGGGCTGTTACTGTTACAGCTAAGGGCAGTAGTGGCTTTTTGGGTATTGGTGCAAGCGCAAAGACTGCCACCATTACTGTTACAAATGCAAGTGGCAGTACGGCGACGGTTTCCTTCGACTGGACGGCTTCTTCCGTCAATGAGTTAAAGATCGACGGGACCAAGTATACAGGTACTTCCGGTAGCTTTAGTAAGGCTTTACCGGCAGGAGGTTCCTTCACGATTACTATTACTACGGCAAAGAATGGTACCACCAACAAGCTGGTGATGAATAACTTTACTTGTGAGGCCGCAAGTGGATCCTCCAAAGTTACTTTCCAGTATGACAGCGCGGTGGGCAATGTTACGGTGGACGGTACTACTGTAGCAGCCGGTGATAATGTAGACATTCTCGCCGCTGGTGCAGAACTGAAGGCTACTGCTAATGGCAGTACCTTCTTGGGCTGGATTGACGAGAATGGAACCATTCTCTCTACTGCAGCAACCTATACACTGACGCCCACAGCAGATATGACGGTCCGAGCTGCTTTTGCAAGCAACGGAGGAGCCCCCTGGTTTGCAATGGGAGCAGCCAGCTCCAAGAGCCAGAACTCCGGCCTGCTTGGTCTTAGCAAGCTCGAATACTATCAGGTCGGTTCCAGTAAGCTGTTTGATAATCTGAACGATGCTGCCGCTGCTGCAGCTGCAGATGCCAACAACAAAACGCTGGTTCTGATGAACAACGCAACCCTGCCTGCGGGCAACTACACCATCCCCGCCGGTGTTACCCTGCTGATTCCCTTTGATGCAGCGAACACCATGTACACTACCCAGGCAGTTGGTGTGGAGGGCAATACAAAACCCACTGCCTTCCGGACACTGACTCTGGCAGACGGTGCAAATCTGACCATCAATGGCGCTGTTAGCCTTTCTGCCAAGCATTCTTATGCCCAGGGTTCCAAGAACTTTGGCGGTGCACCTACAGGAAGTGTCAGCTTTGTGAGAATGGAGGGTAACAGCTCCATTACGGTCAACGATGGCGGCGCACTGTATGCCTACGGTTTTATTACCGGTTCCGGTACTGTTATCGCTAATAGCGGCGCGTCGGTTTACGAAATGTTCCAGATCGCCGACTTCCGCGGCGGCAGCCAGAGTACGGATATGGATAACGGCGTGTTCCCCATTTCTCAGTACTATATCCAGAACATTGAAGTTCCTATGACCATCTATAGTGGCGCAAAGGAATACGCGTATACCACGGTTTACATGTCCAACTCGGACTTTGGTTCTGCGGTGGCGTTTATTGCAAAAAGCGGCGCCATGTTCAACCTGACAAGTGGCTATGTAATCAAGCGTTACGATGGCGCTACGGACCGACTGATTATTGACAGTTACGGTGACCTCACAGTCTCTTCTGTCAATCTGAGCGTTGGTACCTCCTCCATCAATTCCAAGAATTATGATCTTGGCATCAACAGCAATATGACTGTTAATGTTCAGAGCGGAACTATTACCCTGAATCAGGATGTAGCTTTCCTGCCCGGCTCCCAGATTACCGTTGCCGAGGATGCAAGCTGTAAAATAGGCAATGGCATCAACATCTATGTTTACGATGCTGATCAGTGGGGAAATTATGTATTCTCACAAGCAAATAAAAAGCTGGCCCCGGTTATCTATGCACCCGGTAGAACATATACCCGTACAGAAGCGGACCTGGTAGATGCCAAGATCATTGTAAAGGGCACCGTGGACGCATCTGCTGGTTATCTCTATACTACAGCAGGCGGAGCTGATATTTCTGCTGTTGAGGGCGCTGTAATCAAAATGAAGCCCGGCACGCAGAAGATAAGCCACCAGTTGGTACAGAATACGGGATATGATGAAATCCCGCTGACCAATCCTCAGCTTAAGAATGCTGACGGCTCTGTGGTAGATACTGGCGTAGTTGCCGGTACATACGAGTATTCCAATGGTAAATGGAATAAAACTGCGTGTAACCATGTTTTCGATACGCATGAGATTAAGGCACCCGATTGCGTAAATCCCGGTCTTAACGAACTCGTTTGTAAGGACACCGTAAACTGTGGTCATACGGAAGAGAAAGTAGTTGATGCACTTGGTCATACGCCTGTTGACCCTGATGCTAAAGCTACTTGCACCACCGGAGTGCCATGTACAAAATGCGATGAGTTGGCTGTGCCTGCCCTGGGTCACACCGAAGTGATCGACGCAGCTGTTGCAGCTACTTGTACCGCAACCGGTTTGACCGAAGGCGAGCACTGCTCTGTATGTAATGAAGTGCTGGTTGCTCAGGAAGAAGTACCCGCTCTGGGTCACATCGAAGTGGTTGACGCAGCTGTTGCAGCTACTTGTACCACAACTGGTCTGACAGAAGGCGCACACTGTGGTCGCTGCGGTGAAGTGTTTACCAAGCAGGAAGTGGTTCCCGCACTTGGTCACACTGAAGTTGTTGACGCAGCGGTTGCTCCCGACTGCGTAAACACCGGTCTGACCGAAGGCAAGCACTGCTCTGTCTGTGACGAAGTACTGGTTAAGCAGGAAGTTGTTCCCGCACTTGGTCACACTGAAGTTGTTGACGCTGCGGTTGCTCCCGACTGCGTAAACACCGGTCTGACCGAAGGCAAGCACTGCTCCGTTTGCGGCGAAGTACTGGTTAAGCAGGAAGAAGTTCCCGCCCTGGGTCACACCGAAGGTGAGAAGGCTACCTGTACTACAAACCAGATCTGCACTGTTTGTGGAGCCGAACTGGTTGAAGCATTGGGTCATGATATGATCCGTGACAATGAAGTTCCCGCAACTTGCACCGAGCCCGGTCATCAGGCAGGCGCACACTGCAGCCGCTGTGACTATACTGAAGGCATGGGCGTGATCCCCGCAAAGGGTCACACCGACGGCGATGAAGCAACTTGCACCGAGCCTCAGAACTGTTCTGTTTGCGGCATCAAACTGAAGAATGCTCTGGGCCATAATGCGGTTACCGACGCTGCAATCGCTCCCGATTGTGTCAGCACCGGTCTGACCGAAGGCGAGCACTGCGATCGCTGCGGTGAAGTGTTTACCAAGCAGGAAGAAGTTCCCGCCCTGGGTCACACTGAAGTTGTTGATGCTGCAGTCGCTCCCGACTGCGTAAACACCGGTCTGACAGAAGGCAAGCACTGCTCTGTCTGTGACGAAGTTCTGACCAAGCAGAACGTTGTTCCTGCTCTGGGTCACACTGAAGTTGTTGATGCAGCGGTTGCTCCCGACTGCGTAAACACCGGTCTGACAGAAGGCAAGCACTGCTCTGTCTGTGACGAAGTACTGGTTAAGCAGAACGTTGTTCCCGCACTTGGTCACACTGAAGTTGTTGACGCAGCGGTTGCTCCCGACTGCGTAAACACCGGTCTTACCGAAGGCAAGCACTGCTCTGTCTGTGACGAAGTTCTGGTCAAGCAGGAAGAAGTTCCCGCTAATGGCCATAATGAAACGGTCATTCCGGCAGTTGAACCTGATTGCGAGAACACCGGCCTTACAGAGGGTCAGTGGTGTCCTGATTGCGGCAATATCTTGGTCAAGCAGAATGTTGTTTCTGCACTGGGCCACACTGAAGTAGAGAGCTTCGATGAGCCCGCAATGTGCGAAATTCCCGGTATAACTTCAGGTACTTATTGCTCTGTCTGCCGCAAGACTCTCAGCGGCCGCGAAGAAATTCCCGCACTGGAGCATGATATTATTCAGGTTGCCGCAAAGCAGCCCACCTATAGTAAACCCGGTTGGGGTGACTACGAGCGCTGCACGCTCTGCGGTTATTCTACCCGTGTGGATGTTCCTGCACTGGAAGTTCCCAGCATCAGCGATTATGAGACGCTGATGGAGACTCTGGGTATGCTGGAGACACTGGCAAACATGTATGTGCAGGAGAACCCCGGCAAGGATCCTCTGGATCTGATGATCAAGTACATCCGTACCGGCGTTGAGCGTTATAACTCCGGTTCCTGGGGCATTATGGCAGGTTATGAAGATCCTGACTTTGCCAAGTATGTCAGCAGCATGGAAGACGAGGTCAACTCTCAGGTCGAAACCATTGACCAGATGATCTCTGTTGGCAGCTTGAAGAAGCTCAAGAATTTGATTCTTCCCAACGGTGATGCATCCGACATTGGCCATTTGTTTGGTACAATGGACATTACCTATCATAATAAGTTTGGCGTTAACCATGCTGACGTAGCCGGTTGGGCCGGTGACCTTGTCGACCTTCTTGAGTTCTCCGACGCTATGGGCGTTAGCGGCACTCTGGAAGAGATGGTCGCTGAAATTGGCGCAAAATACCTGCTTGCAGTTCCCGATCAGGCCGGTCTGCCCTCTATGAGCAAACTGGACGTTGACGGTGACCTGGATGCTCTGTATATCATGACCACTCTGCAGAAGCAGGGTTATGAGGAAGGCGACCTCGTTTCCGTTATGAATGCATATTTCACCGCAGATCTGGATGACGTAGATCGCGCTGAATTCTTCCTGAAGAACCGTCTGGACGGCGTAAGCACCCGCAATGCAATCCGCGATGCTGTATACGCTGCATACACCAGCAATAAGGTGATTGCAACTCTGGAAGGAACCAGAGAACTCAATTCCGACGATCTGGATACCCTGAGAAAGGCAGTTTGCTATGCATTTGCAGATTATGTCTGCAAGCTGGCAGGTGACTATGTAGAAAACACCGGAAACCCCTATTACGAGGTATTCTCCAGCACTTATTCTGTGCTGGCTCCCGGTATCACTCAGGAAATCAAGAAAGCAACCAATGACGAAGGCAAGCAGATTGTCTACTACATCGCTACCGCAGATGTTACCAGACCTGATGTTCACGTCTTCGCAAACTACAATGACGCAGATCCCAGCAAGGGATGGGAGATGCAGCGCGTTATTGATCAGGCAAATGCTGCACAGGAAAGATACGGCAATCCTGAGAGCGCGGATTATATCCCCAACTACAATGTTATCGTCAGCACCAATGGTGCAGGCTTCAACATGTCCACCGGCGAACCCGGCGGTCTGCTGGTCATGGGCGGCGTTGAGTACCAGGGCATCAATTCGAACGGCTTCTTCGGTATCCTGAAGGATGGTACTCCCGTTATCGGTACCACCGAGGAGTACAACACTATCTACAAGGGCCTGGTGGCTGAAGGCATCGCAGGCT
>JAZSRY010000062.1:0-13836 GCA_045538735.1 Oscillospiraceae bacterium | reverse complement strand
CCCGTATAACGGGTGGCCTGCTCTGGCCCTGTAAGGGCCTGATACCAGCTGAGCCTTAAGGCTCCCGAATCGTATTCCTCTCGCACACTTGCCCCACTACCAACTTCAGTTGGCGGTGGGGATTTTTATTGGCCCCCTCTGACGAGGGGGCTGTCGAGCGTTTGCGCGAGACTGGGGGAGAGAAATTGCCTTAACGTTTTCTCTCCCTCCGTCTTTTGCTTCGCAAAATCCACCTCCTTCATCAGAGAGAGGCATCCGCTGGGTTGGGACTACTCATAGGCATAGCCTTCTTTGAACCACGGGCATAGCCCGTGGTTGTCGTTTTACAAAGACAAAAGCGAGGTGAAACTCATCTCGCTTTTGCTATGTATAAAAACCGCCAAAAACCCGTTTTTAACACCAATGCGTTCAGTGGGGCAAACCAGCGAAAACCCTAGTGTTTATGCGGGTTTTAGGCGGTTTGCCCTATTATAACGCATTCCTCAATTCTTCTGACTATTCCTGTTGCTTTCATATATAAATCTCCTTACTTTACAAATTTGCACTGTTAGTATCTGTAAAGCAAGGAGGGTTATACTGCATAATGCAAAAACTCCTCTGCTTGCGGCAGAGGAGTTTTTGTAATCTTCACTATTCAGCTTTTGAATACTTTTAAGTATAATCCGTTGAGCTTGTTTTCAATAAACACGCACAAGCCGTCGATTTTTATCAGCTTAAAGAAGCGTATTCTCAGAAGTTCTATTGCGGTGCAGATGACGAATATTGCCAAGGTGGCAAGCAGAGCATACACCAGCATAAGAACAAGGGATTTCTCCGTAAAGCCGACGAATGCATTTTTCAGTATACCTTCAAAAATAAGGGGATGGACATGGATGAGATACACACCCAGTGCCGCGGGAGAGAGAAAGGCGATGACTTTTCCTGCGGCAGCACTTATTTTCACATTCAGGCAGAAAAGGAAGAGGAAAACGGCGGACAAAAGTATCGTGACAGACACATAGGACACAAGTATATCATAATATTTCGGCTGGCCGAAAATCCGCTCCGTTGCAAAATAAACTATGATTCTGAAGGCGAATGTCAGGATAATCATAGCGAAAAAGCCAAGAATGCCTCCGGAAGCCGTGATTTTCTCCCGCAAATTGTATTTTTTGATATATGCGCCGAACAGATAGACGATCATAAGCCAAATGGCCGAATAACCGTTATCAAGGGTAAAGGTATCAATGTAGAAGACTTTGTAGAGGACAGGGCCAAAACAACAAACTCCGATTAAAGCGACTATCAAAAGCTTCTTATATGTCTGCTGGGAAACGTTTTCAATCGCCTTATTAAGGAAGGGGATAAAGAAATACAGGGCGAAATAGGCGGACACATACCACCACTGCTTACTCAGCACGGGCAGCACAGAAAAAACAAGGCTTTTTATGCTTGCGCTTTCGGGCACAAAGGCAAAGAACAAAACAGTAATCAGCAGAGAATAAAACACAACCTGAAACCAGAGCTTGGCTATGCTTCTAAGCTTTATATTTTTGCCCACCATAAGATAGCCGCTTATCAAAGCGAAGCAGTCAACGGCGCAGTAGGCGCTGATTTCAAAAAACCAGGCAGTCCAGTGCTTGGCACCGCTTGGCGAGGTGTTTTCCAAAATTCCGCCCTGCCCCAGCACATGCAGCAAAACCACAAGCACAGCGGCGAGGGTGCGGAACAAATCAACATTATAATTTCTCTTAAGCATACGGGCTACCCCCTTTGCAGTTTATTTTATTTCAAAAGAGGCAAAAAAGCAACAGCGCATTTTGCCCCATCCCCGTCGGCGCTTTTTATATGCAAAATCCTCCCGCCAGCACTTTCACATGAAAAGGCATCGGCAGGAGGAATTTTTTATTCTTAGGCAGTTAATGCTTAGCGTTTGATGCCTGCGCTTTTGATATAATCATACATCATTCTTTTCTGCTCAGGCGTGAAATAAGGTCCCATTGGAATCCAAATTCTTTTACCCCGATATTCTGAAACTAAATTTTGGGTCAGTTCCATCACAGCATCGTCGGGCAATTTTTCATTTATTCTGATATCTGCTCCAAATTTAAATTTGTCGCCGAACTGCCTTACCAACTGTTTTCGGTCGATAACGGAAGACTGTCCCTTCCACGTATCGACCCCGGTTTCCAGTACATTGGGAATTAGTTCGTCGATTTTACCGCATGAATGCAATTCAATAAAAACACCTTCCCAATGCGCGCCGTCGACTACTTTTTTGATATAAGGCATCAGCATCTCTCGGTGGGTTTCAACAGAAAACATTGTCCCCCTTTGAGTTCCCCAATCATCATGGAGCTCCACCAGTTCAACATTAAAGTACTTATGCAGATTTGCAATCAATTTTATGTATGTATCAGCAAGTTTGTCAAAAAGTTTGTGCACAGACTCTTTCTGGTCTTCGTCAATAAGGGCAATTGCAGCATTTTCAAAGCCGACGAAGGATATAAGCCGCTCAAAAAAGCCGGTATATATGGTGGAATATACCATTTTATCTGTGTTCAGATATTCTTTGTTCTCTTTTGCACAGGCTTCCCAGCTGAGCGCATCCAAGTCCGGGAAAACCACATAGTCCTCCCACTCTTCAATATCGTCAAAAAGAGGCTCAACTTCCATCGCCCCTCTTGCAGCAGGGTCAAACACCCACTCAACGCCAAAAAAGTCCTTGCCTCCCAACGGTCCTGTATAAGCCTCCTGCTGGAGTATCAGACCTCTGCTGATATTGTCTGGTATGAGTGTGGGACGAAAATTGAGCAAATCCATCCCGTTCGGTATCCACTCATATGATTTGTTGTTAAAAAAATTAATGAAATTTTCTCTGGGCGTCATAACCGCAATTCCTCCGATTACCGAAAAGCTTGCCTGCGTTTTTCAGCTCTGAACGCTGCTCAATCATCATGAAGTTGGCAGTCGAGACCTTCAGATAAGAATATTTCCAGACACTCCGCCAGTTTCTCCTCGCTCTGGCGTTTGGCTTCCGAAAGAGAATATGGCATATCCAGCATTCTATATTTATTCTCACCGTAATTATGGTAAGGAAGCAAATCAATATGAAGAGGACGTTGAAGCTTTTTGACAAAGGCTGCTATTGCCTTCAAATTGGATTCGGTGTCGGTAATTTCGGGTATCAGCGGCACACGGATATATATCTCTGCATCTGTTTTCAAAAGCTCTCTCAAATTCCTGTGGATGATGGTATTATCAACGCCGGTATAGTGCTTATGCTCTTCCGTATCAATAATTTTCAGGTCAAACAGAACAAGGTCAACAAGTCCGCTGACTTCGCTTATATATTCCGTGGGGAAAAAACCGCAGGTATCAAGAGCTGTATGTATTCCATTGCTCTTGCAAAGAGAAAATAGCTCCGCCACAAAGTCAATTTGCATCATGGGCTCTCCTCCCGAAACAGTCACACCACCGCCTGAACGCATATAATAACCCGCATCGCGCTTAACTGTGTCGAAAGCTTCCTTTGCCGTGATACGCTCTCCGTAAACATGCATCGCACCGGGAGTGCAGACTTCCACACACTCACAGCAGTTGGTGCACAGAGTTCTGTCAATTTTCACCTCTGGCTTATTCCCTCCGGCAACAATGCTTATTGCCTTTTGGGGACAGACAGCGGCACATTTGCCGCATCCGCGGCATTTGGAGGTTCGGTGGACTACCTGAAGGTGAGCGGCCTGAGATTCCGGATTTGCGCACCATGTACATAAAAGCGGACAGCCCTTCATAAAAACGGTAGTTCTCACTCCCGGTCCGTCATCGGTGCTGAAGCGCTGTATATTGAAAATTGTTCCATAAGTCTCCGACATCTCAAAGCCTCCAAATCATAAAGTCCGATGGCTGATACCGAAAGAGGCATCAGCCATTGACGTAACTTTTTATTCAAGCTCCTCACTTGTTCTGGACATAATCTCGCTCTGAATGTTCTTGGGGAGATCAACGAAGAATGCGCTGTAGCCTGCCACACGAACCATCAGGTCTGCATGATTTTCAGGATGCTCCTGTGCATCCAGAAGAACTTCGCGATCCAAGAAGTTTATCTGAACATGGAAGCCGTTTGTGCTGAAGAAATCCTCAAGAATTGCGGAAAGTCTTTCAATATTACCCTTGTTATTGAAAAGCTTACGCTCAAACTTCATATTCATCAGCGCGGCATTGGAGTTGGAAACGTGATTTGCCTTACCTGCCGAGTTGAAAACGCAGGTTGGACCATGGGTATCGCAGCCCTGTGCGGGAGAGCAAAATCCATCAGCAAGAGGCTCCGATGCTTTGCGTCCATTGGGGAGCGCACCTGTTACGCGTCCGAACATCATATGGGCATTGGCTCCGCTTCTTCCGGACCACTGAGGCTCGCCAAAGGGGTTTTTTTCCTCAAGAATGCGGTTTTCCAGCCAGACAGACAGTTCGCTGAAGAAATTATCCACATAATCATCGTCATTTCCGTATTTAGGGGCGGCTGCAAGTCTGTCGTGCAGTTCTTCATAGCCTTCGAAGTTAGCCTTGAGAGCTGCTTTAATCTCTTCTATCGTGGCTTTTTTATCATCGAACACAACTTTTTTGATAGCCGCGAGAGAGTCGGAAACATCCTGAAGCCCGCGATCGCTGACGTGGAAGAGGAATTGAGGATATCTTGAACCGCCGCTTCTCACATCCTTGCCATTCTTGATGCAGTCATTTACAAGAGCAGAGCAGAAAGGAAGATGGTAGCTGTTTACATCGGCAAAAGCGGTCATATGGCTCATACGAATGAAAATCTTAAACAGTACATCAAACTGTTTTTTGAAAGCCTCAACATAATCCTCGATGCACACAAATGTGCTGGGATCTCCGGTTTTGGGTCCTATCTGCTTTCCGTTTTTGGGTTCCTTGCCGTCGTTGAGAACATATTCGAACATCTTTGCAAGGTTGATATAGTTCATACCCAAAGAGCCGCCGTGGATGGAAGCAGAGGTAATTGAGCCTGCGCATCCGGCAGCGCACCAGTTTCTTGCATCCTCGAGGGAAACTCCGTGCTCAACGAAGCTGGGTATTCTCGGCTCATCGCTCAAAAGAGAGGGGTTGCCGTCGCCGCGGCGGACATTCACCTCAAGAGCCTTAAGCCAAATCTTCTTGTCAATATTCTTATGATAGCGCACATAAATGGGAGGCTGAGGCAGATTCACCTGTGCCAACGTCTCCAGAATCATATATGATAGCTCGTTGGATGCATCATTTCCATCCTTATCAACGCCGCATACGGTGGTGGCCTGAAGGTGAGTTGCCGGAACATTTGCTTTGGTATAGCTGCTTCTTACAGATGTCATCTGGTTAAGCTTCACGAGCAGGCAGGCCAGCACCTCAGCTGCATCCTGACGTGAAAGAGTCTTCTCAATCAAAACATCCTTGCGGTACATAGGATAGAGATACTGGTCTATGCGTCCTGGAGTTTCACCGTGGAAGGCCATCTCAAGGTTAATGCACAGATGAATGAACCAGAAGCTCTGAACAGCCTCGCGAAAGCTGCGGGCAGGCTTTGCAGGCACATGAGCGCAAATTTCGGAGATGGTCTCAAGCTCTTCGCGACGAACGGGATCTTCCTCCTCCGCAGCCATCTCTGCAGCAAGGGCGGAATAGCGCTGCGCGTATTCTATGGCACCCTCGCAGGCAATTATCGCCGCATTCAGGAAGCAGTCACGGGCATAGTCATTTGCGCTGTCAGCGTCATACTCAAGCTTTGCGAGAGCTTCCTTTGCTTCATTTATAATGCCCTCAAGACCGATATCGATCACTTTGCCGTAATCAACGGTTCTTACTGCGGGAGGCGCACCGGTCTGCTTACCAAGGACAAGGCCTGAGTCCGCCCAATCGGGCAGCCACGTGAACTTGTCCCTTTCAACAGCGTGGATAATATCGCCGGGAGATCTTCCGCTCCAGAACTCGCAGTCTTCAAGAATGCTCAGGCGCTCCTCCTCCGTGATTTCGGCAGTAAAATCCTCCATATCTCCGGAAGCGTCAAGACCTTTCAAATTTTCAATGGCGCTGTCGGGATTATAATCAACATAGGGAGATGAACCGATTGGAAATTGGGACTGAGAACCAACCACAAGCTCGCCGGGCCAAATGGCTATAGGGTTTTCTCTCATAATCTGACGGAACAGCTTGGCCCTTCTTATATCAAGATTCTGACCGTCGGTACTCTTCCACGAATCCGTAACTATGCGGCTGCGTTCGCAGCAGATATGCTCAACCGCATTTTTGCGCAGCTCTAAAAGCCCCGCGACCCTATCAGTTATGCACCTTACAGAGTCTATCTGCGCAAAGTCATTGATTACATTTGATTTTTCATTCATTGTATCAATCCCTTCTCCCCGAAAATCCGGAGTCATAGTTTTAAGATAACAGATTTTCAGGCTTTTTCAAGGTCTTTCTCAATCAGTATGCTTACCCACGTCTCTTGCATAATGGCAGGCCACATAGTGACCGTCACCGCAATTGCGCAACTCGGGAGTTTCACCGAGGCACTTATCCGTTGCGTAAATGCAGCGGGGTGCGAAACGGCATCCGGGCTTGGGATCTATAGGTGAGCTGAGTTCTCCCTTGAGCACGATGCGCTTGTTTTCACGCTGGAGACTGGGTGTGGGGATTGCGGAAAGAAGAGCCTGAGTATAAGGATGCAGCGTGTTAGCAAAAAGCTCCTTGGAGCCAGCCTTTTCCACTATCTGACCCAGATACATAACAACGATCTGGTCGGAGATATGCTTAACAACAGAAAGATCATGGGTGATGAATATATATGTCAGGTTCCTTTCCTTCTGCAGATCCTGAAGAAGATTCAGGATCTGAGCCTGAATGGAAACATCCAGAGCGGAGACAGGTTCATCGCACACTATCATCTGGGGTTCGGAAGCAAGTGCTCGTGCAATACCTATGCGCTGTCTGCGTCCACCGTCCAGCTCATGGGGGTAGACATTCTCGAGACGCCTTGCGAGGCCTACGAGATCCATCAGCTCATATACACGTCTTGTGATCTCGGCAGAATCTCTTACGCCTGCAAGAGAACGAATCGGCTCGGCGATGAGCTGAGATACGCTCATGCGGGGGTCCAAAGAAGCGAAGGGGTCCTGAAATATCATCTGGATCTGACGGCGGTAAGGCTTGAACTCTCTCATGGAAAGCTCCGTTATATCCACACCGTCATAAATAATTTTTCCTGAGGTAGGCTCAACAAGACGCATTATCGTTTTGCCGAGGGTAGATTTTCCGCAACCGGATTCGCCTACCACACCTACAGTTTTGCCTGCATCAATGCTTATGGAAACATCATCCACTGCGTGGAGCGTTCCCTTTGCAACATCAAAATATTTCTTAAGGTTTTGTATTTCAATCAATGCCATGACAAAACCCTTACCTTTCTGCGGAGGCACTGCCTTCGCTTACTAAATGACATTTAACAAAATGGCCGGGTGACACCTCTACGGTCTCGGGGTCAAACTGACTACACTTTTCACAACGCTTCGGACAACGGTCGCAGAAGCTGCAGTATTCAGGTAGGTTTGTGGGGTCGCTGGCCAAGCCCTGAATGGGAGTAAGGCGCTCAACATCCTTATCCAGACTCGGGATAGAGTTGAACAGACCAATGGTGTAAGGATGCATAGGATTTTCGAAAATATCCTCCACCGTGCCGCGCTCCACTATCTCACCGGCATAAATTATGGCGCACTCATCGCAGTTTTCCGCAACGATGCCCAAATCATGGGTAATGAGGAGCATAGAGGTCTGAATTTCTTCGCGCAGAGACCTCATCATGCTGAGAACCTGCGCCTGAATTGTAACATCCAGCGCCGTTGTAGGCTCATCGGCTATAATGAGCTCCGGTCTGCATACAAGCGCCATGGCAATAATAACGCGCTGTTTCATTCCACCGGAGAACTGGTGAGGATAATCGCTGAAGCGGTTTTCCTGAATACCGACCATCTTCAACACCTCGTGAGCCATTACCTCCGCCTCGGCCTTGGAAATTTTATTATGCAGTCTGATAACCTCCATTATCTGATCGCCGACGCGCAGCACCGGGTTCAGTGCCGTCATGGGATCCTGGAAGATCATACTTATTTTATTGCCTCGAATCTTGCGCATCTCCTGCGCACTCTTCTCAAGAAGGTTCTCGCCTTCGAAGAGTATCTCACCTTCAATAATATGAGACGGCGGGTAGGGCAGCAATCCCATAATTGCAAGTGCAATAGAGGTTTTTCCCGCACCCGTCTCGCCTACGAGACCGAGAGTAGTGCCCTTTTTCAAGTCGAAAGAAACGCCGTTTACCGCTTCATACACTTCTTCTCTTGTCTCATAGTGAAGACGGAGGTTCTTTATCTCAAGCAATATCTCCTGAGCTTGCTTTTTTTCTTCCATAATATGCACCTCACTTCATCCTGGGGTCAAGGGCATCGCGGAGACCTACACCGAAAAGCTGGAAGCCGAGTATTGTAACCATAATGCAGCAGGTAGGCGCAATGACCATATGTGGGGAGGACATGAGGAAGTCCTTACCCTGATTAAGTATACTTCCCCACTCGGGAGTGGGAGGTGCAATACCTATACCTATATAGCTGAGACTGGATATAAGTACCATGCCTGCAGCCAGAAGGGTTACCATCTGCACCGTCAGAAGACCGACGGCGTTGGGTATAAGGTGTCTCAGTATCATTCGGAAGGTACCGATATTGATAGCGCGGGAGGATTCTATGTATTCGCCGCTCCTGACAGTCAATATGGCCATTCGGAAGGTACGGGCACAAATCGACAGGCTCGAGATCGTTATTGCAACTATCAGCTGAGGAATACCGTTGCCCAGAACAGCGGTGACGCTCATAGCCATCAGAACCATAGGGATAGCCTGAAAAACGTCCATCACTCGCATTATGGCGTTATCCACCCGTCCGCCGCAATAACCGGCGATGGTGCCAAGCAGTCCGCCTGTTAGTGCGGAGGTTACCATCGTTATTGCGGACAGAGACAGAGAGTATCTTGCGCCATAGAGGCAGCGGCTGAAAATATCACGGCCCAAAGAATCGGTTCCAAACCAATGTACTGCATCCGGAGCCTTTTTAAGAGCCATGTAATCGGGCTGGTTGGGGTCAAAAGGAGCCAGAACATTTGCAAAAATGGCCACAAAGAGAACCACAAAGATAATTACCATTCCAACTATTGCAGTAGGGTTGCGCTTCAGACGCTTCCATGCCTGACGGCCGGGAGAGTCAAAGTTGCCCTTTCCGCTGTATCTGGCTCTTCTTTTTGCAGCCTTTTCCATTGCAGGAGTATTATATTTTGCCATCTTATGCTCCCCTCACTTTCTTCCGCCTTTTCTTCACATTATCCAAAATCAGGGATGTCTTAAGGCGGGGATCAACATAAGCATAAATGATATCCAAAATCAGATTTATTGCCGTGCAGACGCAGGCAAGCACAAATACGCCACCGAGAGCCGAGGGATAATTACGCGAAGTGATCGCATCCGCAATATATTTTCCCACTCCGGGAACGCCGAAAACTGTTTCAATGATAAGAGCGCCTCCAAGCTGGTTGCCGAAGTCGAAGCCTATCTGGGAAACCATAGGTATCAAAGTGTTGCGAACCATATGCCGGAAAATTACAATGCGCTCTTTCTGACCTTTTGCTCTTGCAGTTTTAACATACTCCTGACGCATAACATCCAGCATGGTGGTACGGGTCATTCGGATGTTTGTGGACATACATGAGAGCATAATTACAGCCATGGGGAGAATATAGCCTTTCCAATCCGCTATGCCGCTCGTTGGCAGTACCCCCCACTTAACCGAGAAAAGAAGTATTCCGAAAAGAGCCAGGCAGAATCCGGGGATGGCCAGAAGCGCCATTGAGAAAACAATAAGCGCGCTGTCTATCCATGTGTATTGCTTTATTGCGGAGATAATTCCCAGCGGTACTCCGAACAAAACGCCCAACAATACCGCACCCACCGCGAATATCAGAGATACAGGGAAGCGAACCATTAGCTCTTTCAGGACGGGCTGGCCCGAACGGTAAGAAGTGCCCAGATCTCCTGTGAAGGAGTGAAGCACATATCTAAAAAATCGGGTCAGGAAGGGGTCGTCCAATTGCAGTTCTTCCCTAAGTTCCATTATCTGTTCTTCAGTGGCTTCTACACCCAGAATCATCTGAGCAGGGTCGCCGGGTGAAATCTCGTTCAGGACGAAGAGAATAAAAATCACACCGAACAGAATCGGGATCAGATATATAATTCTTTTTGCCAAATATTTTAACATTTTTTCCACCTTCGGCGATTAATATAGGGTTGAATGTCGGACAGTATATACGCGAGAAGTGCGCATATGTATTTTGCTAAACAACGGGGATGCCGCACGAGGCGGCACCCCCGTTGCCGATCAAGAAACTATTCTATTTTACTGTTCATCAGCTGATAGGACGGATAAGAGAAACGTCAATGCTGGTGCCGGTGCCGGCGTAGAAGCCTTCAAGACCGGGATTATGAGCAACTGCGTTCAGAGTGCGGCCAAGGCCGAGTACCCATACATCGTCATATACATACTGAACGATATCGTAGATGGCTTCAACAGCCTCTTCCTCGTTGAGGCTGCCGGTTGCAGTCTGAACAAGTGCAAGGAGCTCGGGATCATCGATCTGGGGGTTGCCGGGCCATACGCAGCCGGGCTCAATTACGCTGAAAACGATGCTGTCACGGAAGAACTTACCGCAGTTTGCAGTTTCGGTGAATATCAGGTCGAAGTCGCCGGCCTTGGATTTTTCAAGATAGGTGGGAACATCGGGAGTGATGAAGTCAAGGGTAATTCCGACTTCCTTCAGCATTGCCTGGGCAGCAGTCATAAGACTGGTTGCCTGAGCCTGTGCAAGACCGTTGATAACAAGTCCGTCACCGTATCCTGCCTCTTCAAGGAGCTGCTTTGCCTTCTCGGGGTTGTATTCAACGCCTGCACCATCGGTGGGATCGAAGTAGTACTTGGACTCAGAGGTGATGTAGTAGGGCTCAATGGGAGCAACGCCGTTGCTGTGAACCATATTCAGCATCTCGGGATTGAGAGCATAGCGGATAGCCTGACGAACCTTGATGTCGGCAGTGGGATGACCCTCGAGAGCGTTCAGGAAAATTCTGTTGGCGTTCTGA
The DNA here is from genome assembly GCA_045538735.1 of Oscillospiraceae bacterium. Classification (GTDB taxonomy): domain Bacteria; phylum Bacillota; class Clostridia; order Oscillospirales; family Oscillospiraceae; genus SIG459. The sequence continues at coordinate 2,633 of JAZSRY010000062.1, read as the reverse complement.
GTGCTTACGAAGGTGACGCCGCACTTTTCATCACCGATGAGCTCGGTGGCCTGTCCAACATTGATTGCAACCGCAACATCAGCGTTGCCGCTCTGGATGTTCATAATACGGGTTGCTGCATCGGGAACAAAGGTGAACTTGATGTACTTGTAATAAGCAACATTCTCGGTATCCCAGTGGTTTTCATTACGCTCGAGCAGGATGTACTGTCCAGGAACCCACTCTACGAAATTATACTTACCGGTACCGTATGCGGGAACGGTGGTGTTGTCTCTGCCGCCGCCTGCGAGATAAGAGGACTCATCCATCATAAATACGGTGCCTCTGTTGCACATAGACTCAAGGAAGGTGGGGTTGCCGCTGGCAACACCGATGATGATGTTGTAGTCGTCAACAACTTCGGTCTTCTCTATGTCAACCAGATCTATGAACTGGCTGCCCCCCATTTCCTTATACTCCTTAAGGCTGAAATAGACGTCGTTTGCGTTGAACACGCTGCCGTCAGCGGCAACAACGCCTTCACGCACGGTGCACTTGAGCTGAGTGTGTGCATCGTCTACCCATGCCCAGTCGGTGAAGAGATAGGGCTCAACCTCGCCGGTATCCTGGTTGTAGTTGTAGGGCATGTCAATCAGAAGGTTGGTAACGGTCAGACCGTGAGTTCCGATTTTGTTGCTTGCCAGAAGAGAGGCAGGCTCCTCGGAAAGAACTACGGTCAGGGTCTCGTCGGAGCGAACCGTATTGGGCTCAACTTCGCCGGACACAACAAGGTCGCGGGACTGTTCGTCAGCGCCGGGATCTGCGGGAGCTGCAGGATCAGCAGGTGCTGCGGGATCTGCAGGTGCTGCGGGTGCGCCGGGTGCTGCGGGCTCGGTCTTACCGCAGCCTGCGAACAGGCCGAGTACCATCACGAGCGCCAGTGCAAGAGCGATGATTTTGCTTGCTTTCATTTCTTTTCCTCCTAATTTATAATAGTTTATTTGCGGACAAACGGTATATAAATAAAAAAACTGACGGCAAACATCCCGGATGTTTACCGTCAGTCAACTTAACAGTTATTGACGAATTCAGTTGTCAGTGGAGTCACGTTATCGAAATCCCAGATATTGAAAATGATCATATCTGTGACATTACAGTATTATATTTGGCTTGCTTTGTCAAGAAGTAATAACTGGAAATCCATATTAGCTCAAAACTTTTGTTCAGTTTGCTGCAAACCGCGTAAGATGTTTATATATATTGCCTGGTTTTCGTCCCTCCACAGCATTCTCCACCAGTATAGTATAAGGCAAAGCTGTTCGCCATTTTGCTACCGGCAAAAGGAGGCTTTACGCATTTTATCAAAAGAGAAATTACTTTATCGGAATTAATTGTTTATATTGCAGTTTGTAACGGAGAAGCCGTCTATACTGTTCACACACAAAAAAGTAAAAAAGTTACAATTATATTGAATTTTTACAATGACAAACGCTCTGCAGTATGTTAATATTAAAACACAGCTATTAATAAACCCCGCCGGAGGGGTTATGTTCAATCAGGAGGTATATTATGCTCACCAAGAGAGAGAATTTTCTTGAGACTATCCGCGGCGGTAAGCCCGACCGCTTTGTAAAGCAGTATGAATATATGGCAATGCTGCCCGGTGACCCCGTCTGTTCCTTTGTCCGCGGCAACCGCTATCCCGGCATGGAGCCCATCTATGACAAGTGGGGCACCCGTATACTCTGGCCCGCACACGAAGTTGCCGCCACTCCCGACCCCCTGCATAAGGTTATAGACGACATTGAAGAATGGGAAGACATTATAAAGATTCCCGACCTCATTGCCAACTGCTCTGCCGAGGAGCTTTGGGCTCCCTATATTGAGCGCTGCAACGCTGTTGACCGCTCTGAACAGCTGGTCACCTGCTTCGCTCCTACCGGCGTTTTTGAGCGCCTCCACTTCCTCATGGGCTTCGAGGACACCCTATGCAACTTCATGCTTGAGCCCGAACTCATGGCTGACCTGAGCATGGCCATCGGCGAATACCGCTACAACGGCTTCAAGCTCATGGTTGAAAATGCCCATCCCGATGCTATCCTCTCCCATGACGACTGGGGCAGCAAGACCAACCTCTTCGTTCAGCCCGAGCTCTGGCGCGAGATAATCAAGCCCGCATATGAGAAGAGCTACAAGTATCTCAAGGAGAAGGGCGTTATTATCGTTCACCACTCTGACAGCTTCTGCGAGCCCATTATTGAGGATATGATCGATCTTGGTATCGATGTATGGCAGGGTGTTCTCCCCCAGAACGACATCGTAAAGCTTCAGAAGCAGATCGGCGGCCGCATGGCCCTTCAGGGCGGTATTGACGCTGCCATCGTTGACAGACCCGACTCCACTGAGGAAGAAATCCGTGCAGAGGTTCAGCGCGTTTGCCGCGAATACTGCGCCCCCGGCAACCTCTTCATCCCCTCCGTCACCTACGGTGGCCCCGGCTTCATCCATCCCGGTGTTGACGATATCGTCAACGAAGAAATCGATAAGTTCTCCGCTGAAGTTTTCGGCAAATAAATCCATAATATACTCATACGCCGCAGTGACAACTCTGCGGCGGAGTTTTATAACGAAAAACAAGACCGCAAAAAGTGGAG
>JAZSRY010000017.1:0-8710 GCA_045538735.1 Oscillospiraceae bacterium | reverse complement strand
CGTTAAGAAAATGTGCCGGAGGCACATTTTCTTAACGCCCCCACGTCGGAGACAATTACACTCCCAACGCTCTTCTCTCCTCGCAGCAAAGGCGCGCTTTATAAATAAGCGCGCCTTTAATTTCTTTATTCCTCGGCCATACGGTAGCCAACGCCGACCTCTGTGAAAACATATCTGGGCTCGGCGGGATTTGTCTCAATTTTTCTGCGTATATTGGCCATATGCACTCTCAGTACCTGATTATTGCCCTTTGCCGCAGGCCCCCAAAGCTCCTTCAGCATGGCATCATAGGTGAGAACCTTGCCTGCGTTCTTCGCAAGAAGACCCACAATTTTGAACTCGTTCTGGGTCAGATGCACATTTTCGCCATTCACAAGCACCCAGTGCTTATTATAGTCCACAGTGAGCTCGCCCACGGTGAATATTCCGCCGGGAGTGATGCTGCCGCCTGCCGCAGAGTGGGTATGGCGAAGGGCGGTGCGGATGCGGGCAAGAAGCTCCGCAGTTCCAAAGGGCTTTGTGATATAGTCATCCGCCTCCGCATCCAGAACCTGAACTTTATCCCTCTCGTGCATACGGGCAGATACAACGATTATAGGCAGGCTGGTCCATGTGCGGACAGAACGAATAACCTCTATGCCGTCCATATCGGGCAGACCCAAATCAAGGATGACAAGGTCGGGGCAATGGGAGCTTATCATAGAGCAGCCCTCCTTGCCCGTATATGCGCTTATAACATCGTATCCGTTGGCAGAGAGCACCGCGGTCATGAAATTGGATATGCGGGGTTCGTCTTCAATAATCAAAATCTTGGAGCGTATCTGCATTTTCATCCTCCTCAGTTTCAACAATGGGCAGCGTAAAGCTGACGGATGCGCCACCCTCTTTGCGGTTTTTCGCCTCCATAGTGCCGCCGTGGGCTTCCACAATAGTACGGCAGACGCTCAGTCCGATTCCCATGGTTTTTCGGGAATCTCCGCCCTTTTCCTCGGCGGGGGCAAGCATCTTTCCTTCGAAAATATGGGCAAGGGCCTTTCTGCTTATTCCCTTGCCGTTATCATCAACGGACACGCGGGCCATTTCCCCTTCTTTGCTGAGGGTAAGCTCTATCTTGTCCGCACCCTCTGCATGGAGCATTACGTTCACAAGGAGATTTATTATCACCTGCTCAATAAGCATCGCGTCAACATTACTCATTATAAGCTCATCGGGAATTGATGTTTTTACCCTCATGGCCGGATACTGCTTGCGGAAGCGGGCAAGGGCTTCGCCCATAAGCTCTTCAAGGGCTTGGGCCTCCATGTGTATTCTCGGCGCTTCGTTGCCGCCTATGCGGGTTATGGACAGAAGGTTTTCCATCATATTTATAAGCCATTCCGCATCGCTTCTGGCGTCTTCCAAAAGGTGTTTTCTGTCCGCCCCGGAAAGCAGAGTCTCATCCTCCAAAGCCGCCAGAGTTCCCACAATGCTGGTAAGGGGCGTGCGCAGGTCGTGGGAGATGGCGCGGAGGAGGTTGCCCCGCATTTTTTCTTTTTCGGCTTCCATACGCATCTGCTCACCTTTTCTTGCGCGGCTCGTTAAAGTGCAGGTGATTACGGAGACGATAAACATGCAGAAGAAGGTTATGGGATATCCCGCCAGATAGAAGTTGACATGGAAATAAGGAAAGGTGAAGGCATAGTTAACGGCCACAACGGACAAAACCGAGGCCACAAGACCGAAGAAAAAACCGTCTGTCAGCAGGGATATGAGCAAAACTACCAGCACGAAAATCAGTGGAACATGGAAGTCCGTTTCGCTTATAGGCTGAAGAGCGAAGCACACGGCGAAGCCGCAGACCAGAAGGCCCACGCTTATAGCGATATCCCGAACAGATATCGGAAATGCGCCTCTCAGCCACTTTATAAATTTGCTTTTGCCGCTTTTCATGACAAATCTCCTCCTTTCCCTTCATCAGACTGCAAATTTCTACATATATATTATATCACGAAGACGAATTTGCGGTAATAAAAAAACCGTTAAGAATTGCCCCCTTGCCCTTAACGGAAGTTTAACATGAGCGGAAGCCTGCTTTGCACACAATTAACGGTCTCGAATGATAAAATAATACCAGTAAAAGAAAAGGAGTTTTTTTATGGCAAGAACATTCGAAACCGATATCGTCATCACGAAGGAGCTTGGAGAGACCGAGTCCATCCGGTGGAAGGGCGCTCCCGAAGCTTTCCCCCTGGTTGAAGAGTTTAACAAGAAGTTTATCTATAACCGCTGGATCATCTGCGCAATCGTTGCCGCCGTCATGGTTGCCGTCTACGGCATTATTAACCTCTCCATGGGCGTCAGCATCTGGCTTCTTATTATCTGCCTGCTCGTTGTTGCATATTTTATCTTCCTTCCCTGGTTTGACAAAAACAGCGTTTACAAAAACTGCAGGTATTATATCACCAATGACAGAGTTTTCCTCCATTACGGCGACCGCGAGCTTCATTCTCTCCCCCTCAAGGGTCTCAAGGTCAACATTATGCCGGCCCGGGAAGGCTGCATCCATGTTGAGCTGGGCTCCTGCGTGGGCATCAATGCCAAGAAGCTCCGCGTATGCGCCTTTGTCCCCAGAAAGGACGATAACGGCAATGTGACCGGCCTTGTTTTATATAATGTTGAAGACAATGATGTTCTCAGAAGGATTTTTTCCTGATCTTCCTCTTTTTCCCCCCCGATCGGCAGCATATGCTGCCGATCATTTTTTTACCTCCTTTCTCTGCCGCCTCCCTTGCTTCGACCTTGTTTTTCCGGGAGGTGAGTTATATTGGCAGTATCAAAAAAAAGGAGGCAGATTTTATGTCCCCGGTAACAAGCAAGCGCCTGATGCGCTCCGTTGCCTACATACCCGTTGAAGATATACTTCCCGGTCAGATGCAGCCCCGCAGACATTTTTCCCGTCAGGGTCTGGAGGAGCTGCGCGCCTCGATAGCCCAGCACGGGGTGCTCCAGCCCCTCACCGTCCGTACCAGAGGCGATTGTTTTGAGCTTATCGCAGGAGAGAGAAGGCTCCGGGCGGCCAAGCTGGCAGGTCTTGGGGAAGTGCCCTGCATAATTATGGATGTGGATATGGAAAAATCCGGAGTTATTGCTCTTATCGAAAACATACAGCGCCGGGATCTGGATTTTATCGAAGAGGCCGAGGGCATCAGCCAGCTTATACGCCTATTCGGACTGAGTCAGGAGGAGGTGGCCCGGGCTCTTGGCAAAAGCCAAAGCGCCATTGCCAATAAGCTGCGCATCCTCCGCCTTGACAGCGCGGTGCTGGAGCGGCTGAGAGAGGAAGATCTTTCCGAGCGCCATGCCCGGGCACTGCTCCGGCTCGATTCCCGCGAAAAACAGGAGGAGGCGCTGGATTTTATCATCGATCAGCGGATGAATGTGGCCGCCGCCGAGGATTTCATCGCCCGGCTCTCGGAAGCGCCCAAGTTGGAAGAGCCTAAGCCAATACGCAAAAAGCCCCTTTTTGTTATGAAGGATGTGAGGGTTTTTATGAACACCCTCAACCGAAGCCTTGACCTCGTTCGCCAAGGCGGTATTGATGCAACCCTGAGCCGTGCGGAGACAGAGGCGGATTTGGTGTTCACCGTCAGGATACCCAAGGAGCAGGCGCGGAAATAGGATAATATGCCTCAAATTTTTACGGTGGGAGCAAAGCCCCGCGAAAACATAACGAGGGACAATCTCCGTGGCGCCGAGCAGGCGGCAAAAAGCAGCAGCGTCCTGAGCGGAAAACGAGGAATGCACTCTAAGGTTTAGGCTCCTATTATGTGGAACACTACTGTTTCACTCTCCGCACTTGGGGAGTTTCCAAAGAGGGGTTTTATACCCCCTCTTTGGCCTGTTTTTCTTTCCATATTCTTTTTGCTGGCACAAAAAGAATATGGCCGTCGGAGACAATTACACTTTTTTCAATCCCTCCGCCTCACATTCGTTCGGCACCTCCCTTTACACAAGGGAGGCTTTGTGCGAAGCAGGCGGGCCGGCCAGTGTCCGACCCCTACAAGGGATATATCGCATTAGCCGTAGGGGTCGGCGTCCCCGACGACCCGCGGGCGATTCGTGAATCGCCCCTACGATGGCGGTGCGTTACGAGGCACAGCTCTGCGCAGCAGCGCTCCGACGTCGGAGACAATTAACACTTCTCCGCCACGGGGATTTCCCCTCGTTAGCCTGAGCAATATAAAAAATTCGGCAGCAGAAAATTCTGCTGCCGATTTAAGAATCACTGTTTGTTAAGCTTTTTTACTTAACATCCTCCATGTAGCCAACGACCTCGGGGATGATGAGCTTTGCACCGGTCTTTGCGATGACTTCATCGATAGTGGTGCTGCGGCTGATCTCCTCAAGAACGGGACCATCGGGAGTGATATGGATAACTGCCAGCTCGCTGACGATGTAGTCAACGCAGTGGTAGCCGGTGAGGGGCATATGGGTCTTCTGAACGATCTTGGGGTTGCCTGCCTTGTCGCAATGAGTGGTCATTACGATGGTGGTCTTGCTGCCGGTTACCAGGTCCATAGCGCCGCCCATACCTGCAGCAGCCTTGCCGGGGACCATCCAGTTTGCCAGGTTGCCTTCTGCGTCAACTTCGTATGCACCCAGAACGGTGGTGTCAATGTGACCGCCGCGGATAAAGCCGAAGGAGCGGAAGGAGTCGAAGCAGACAGCGCCGACGCGCATCTTGCTGGGACGTCCGCCTGCGTCAACGATATAGGGGTTAACTTCCTCGCCGGGGCCGGGAGCGCCGGTGAGACCTACAACACCGTTCTCGGAGTCGATCCAGATATCAACATCCTCGGGGAGGTGGTCAAGGCACTTGGTGGGCATGCCGATACCAAGGTTAACAATGTCGCCGTCATTGAAGAATCGGGCGGTGCGGTAAGCAATAAGTTCTTTTCCGGAAAGAGCCATTTTAGTACCTCCTCAATCAGACATCGGTGGGAGCCTTACCCTGAACCACGGCGTCAACGATGAAGTGGGGGGTAAAGATGGTGTCGGGCAGAAGCTCGCCGACTTCAACGATTTCCTCAGCCTCTACGATAACGTGGTCAGCTGCGTTTGCGAAAACGTTGTTGAAGTTGCGGGCGGTGTGACGGAAGTAGCAGTTGCCGATCTTGTCGGCTTTCCAAGCGTGGATGAAGCAGACGTCAGCACGGATGGGGCGCTCGAGAATATAGCGCTTGCCGATTTCGGGCTCATCAGCCTCGACAAAAACATACTTCTGCAGATCCTCGCGCCACTCAATGAGCTGCTTGCCTTCCTCCATGGGGGTGTGAACACCGGTGGGGGTCAGGATGCCGCCGATACCGGCGCCGCCTGCGCGAACTCTCTCGCAGATGGTTCCCTGAGGGATAAAGGTGACATCGATTTCGCCGGCAACGACCTTTGCGCAGGTCTCTTCGTTGTTGCCGATGTGGGAGCAGTTCAGGTGCTTGATGCGGTCAGCGTGGACGAGCTTACCAATGCCGCGGCCCTTAACGCTGGTGTTGTTGGAAATAACATTGAGGTCGGTGATATCGGTCTCCAGCAGGCCGTCGATCAGGGTCTCGGGGACGCCGACATTGACGAAGCCGGGGAGCAGGATGCTCATACCGCTGAAGCAATACTTGTTGATTGCTTCAGAGACGCTCATAACTTTGGATTTCAGCATTCCATGTTCCTCCTAAATGGCAGAAATATTTCAGACTTTTTCGAATACGGTGGCAACACCCATGCCGCCGCCGATGCAGAGGGTTGCAAGACCCTTCTTTGCATCCTCGCGCTTCTGCATCTCGTGGAGCAGAGTTACGATGATACGTGCGCCGGAAGCGCCTACGGGGTGACCGATGGAGATAGCGCCGCCGTTGACATTGACCTTGTCCATGTCAAAGCCCAGCTCGCGGGCAACAGCGATGGACTGAGCAGCGAAAGCTTCGTTGGCTTCAACAAGGTCCATATCCTCGATGGTGAGGCCGGCCTTTGCCATTGCCTGACGGGAAGCGGGAACGGGACCAACACCCATGATCTTGGGGTCTACGCCGCCGTGGCCCCAGCTGAGGAGCTTGGCCATGGGCTTGAGGCCGTACTTTTCAACAGCTTCAGCAGAAGCGAGAACGATAGCGGCTGCGCCGTCGTTGATACCGGAAGCGTTACCTGCGGTTACGCGTGCGACATGCTTCTTGGTGTCTTCCTCGTGGATGCCGGTGAGCTCGAAGGTGTGAACGATCTCGTCCTCAACGCCCTCGGGGCCGGGAACGAATGCGCCCTTCAGCTTTGCAAGAGCCTCAATGGTGGCACCTGCGCGGGGGAACTCGTCCACCTTGAACTCGACCATTTCCTTTTTCTTCTTGATCATGACGGGAACGATTTCGTCATCGAACTTGCCTGCCTTCTGAGCAGCCTCGGTCTTCAGCTGGGAAGCAAGGCCGAAAGCGTCAAGCTCTTCGCGGGTGATGCCCCAAACATCGCAGATGTTCTCAGCAGTGGTACCCATGTGATAGTTGTTGTATGCGTCCCAAAGGCCGTCCTTGATCATGGTGTCAACGACCTTCTTGTCGCCCATGCGGGCGCCCCAGCGCTCTGCGGGAAGAGCATAGGGAGCAGCGGACATGTTCTCGGTACCGCCGGCTACAACGATCTCAGCATCACCGGCAGCGATGGCGCGAGCGCCTTCGATGACGGCCTTCATGCCGGAGCCGCAAACCATACCGACAGTGTAAGCGGGAACAGAGAAGGGCAGACCGGCCTTGATGCCGCCCTGACGGGCGGGGTTCTGACCCTGACCTGCGGTCAGGATGCAGCCGAACATGAGCTCATCGACCTGCTCGGGCTTAACGCCTGCGCGGTTAAGGGCTTCCTTAACAACAACAGCGCCAAGGTCTGCAGCAGGAGTGTCCTTCAGAGAGCCGCCGAAAGAGCCGACAGCAGTACGGCAGCAGTTTACTACATAGATTTCTTTCATTGTAATATTCCTCCGATTTTTTTGCGGGAACCCCGCATTTTATTTTGAATACCTTATTTAGTATAGTATTTATAGCCCCATAAGTCAATCTTATTGCCATAAGTTTTTTTGTGAATTTTTAACGAAATTAGCTGGGGAGTCCCAGAAAAAAGGCGGCTGTTTTTTTACGAAAAAAACCTTAATATGGGTATTTTGCCGCAAAAAGCTTGACCCGGGCAAGGACCCCGCGTATAATATCATCGGAATTAATATAGCCTAACTACGAGGTGATTATTATAAACAAACAGTCTTATATGGCCGAACTGGCCAAGTTACTGGGCTTCATGTCCGCCTGGGACAGAAGAGACACCCTGCAGAAATACGATGCCCTTTTTGACGAGGCCGCAGATATCGAGGCGCTTATTGAATCCATCGGCACCCCCACAAAGCTTGCAATAAGCCTTGCCCTGGACTATGTCCCCTCTCCCGCCCCCGAAATCATCCCCGTTGAAGCCCCCGCCGAGGAGCCGGAGCTTGAGGGAGAATTCCCCCTCATCAACGCTGCCGAAGGCGAAGAGGCTGAGCCCGGCGCTGCGGAAGGCGGAGAGCCCGCATCTGAAGAGGCGCTTCCCGCCGAGGCCGAAGAAGAGCTGCCTGCAGAGCCTGTTGCTCCCAAAAGCAGAAGAAAAGTGAGATTCTTCGGACTCCTTGCCTCCATGCTCTTCACTCTTGTCATAGGAATTCCCATAGCCGTCGTGCTTATTTGCCTTGGTCTGCCCTTTGTTGTGGGCGGTCTCGGTCTTGGCGCAGGCGTTGTATGGGCCGCGGTTTCCGCAATCCCCATGCTGGCTCTTTTCTCCGATATTCTTGCCGTTGTGGGTGTAGGTCTCATACTTATGGCCATTGCCATCCTGTTCATCTGGTTCGGTCTTTGGGTCAGCTTTGAGCTGGGCTATCTCTGGATAAGCGGCGTTATCCTGCGTCTGGGAAGAGCCCTCACTTACAAGAAGGAGGTGGCTGCCGAATGAGCAAGGTATGGAAAGTTGTGGGCATAATTATGCTGGTGCTGGTGATTGCCGGCATCGTTGTCGGCGGAATCGGTCTTCTCACCGGTGCAAGCCTCGACAGAATGGTTGAAAACATTTTCGGCGGCTGGGATGTTGTGAACATGGTCATCGATTCTCTCCGCTCCGGCGAGCTTGGTCTCGGCTTCTGATTTGAAACTACATATTAAAAAGCCCTGCAGAGATTTCTCTGCAGGGCTTTTTGCTGCTTTTGCGGCGGGATATGCACCCCTCGTTTTCCGCTTAGGACGCTGCTGCGCCGAGGCGCCTGTTGGTTGCCGCAGAGATTGTGCCTCGTGCATTTCGGGTCGTCGGGGACGCCGACCCCTACGAAATTGGTTGAAGAACCTTGTAGCGGGCGATGCCCACATCGTCTCGCCGCCTAAAGCCTCCCTCTGACGAGGGAGGTGGCAAAACCGAAGGTTTTGACGGAGGGAGAGATACACCGCAGTTTGTTTCTCTCCCCCAGTCTGCTTCGCAGACAGCCCCCTCGTCAGAGGGGGCCTTTAACTGCGCACCCCTTCGCAGGGGACAGCGTCCTCTTTCGTCCCGCATAAGCACCTCATCCGTCATTTGCTGCGCAAATTCCACCTTCCCCAAGGGAAAGACTTTGGCGGTAGGCGCTGCAAAAAACTCCCGCAGCGTATGCTGCGGAAGTCGGATCGTAGCCAAGTCGTTCTGTGGGCCA
>JAZSRY010000022.1:0-40024 GCA_045538735.1 Oscillospiraceae bacterium | reverse complement strand
TTTATGGCTTTGAATTCGCTACCGGCCTCGGCTCAGAGCTTGAATTCATCACACAAGAGGCCCGGATTTCAGACTTCGAGGGTATTGAGATCGTCAGCCAGAACTTTGGATTTGATCCCGAGGCCGGAATAAGTCGGGTCGAGCTTGACACAGATACGCCCAATTACTATTTGAATATCCGAAAAAAGACAAGCGAATAGCAGATCATCAAAGGCGCGGCAGAAGAATTGCCGCGCCTTTCAGCATGCCCCTGCGGCTGGGGCGGAACAGTGTGAGCCCGGTCTAAAAAACTATACCTCCATACCGAATTTTGCCAAATATCACAAATTTACCCGGTCTTTTTCGTCACCTTAAAAAGCTTTCCCTGTTTCTTTTTCGTCAAAAAAGCTTTATACTATAGAGTGGAAGAAGATAAACACAGCCCGTCCATACGAAAATCTATACCACCGTCCTATAAATTCCTTTGCCTTATTTATAAATAGGTGTTATAATTGTTATAAACTTGGATTATGAATGCCCAAGGCAGGCACAGAAGGAGGAATCCTGATTTGAGCAATAAATTTAAGCCCGAACATCAGAGCGTTGTCAGTTTCAGTCTTATGGGCCCCGAGAGCGGCGGCCTTTGCGTAGTGGACTCCAACGACGGCAAGATGACCCGTATACGTCCCTACCACTATGACACCGAATATACAAAAGCCAACTGCAATCCCTGGACCATGGAAGCACGAGGCTCTACCTTTGTTCCCCCCGAGAGGATCCCCACCACCCACTTCGGTCTGGGCTATAAGTCCCGCGTTTATTCCCCCAACCGCGTAAAGTATCCCCTCAAGCGCGTTGACTGGGACCCCAAAGGTGAGCGCAATCCTCAGAATCGCGGCAAGAGCGGCTATGTCCGCATCTCCTGGGACGAGGCTGCTCAGATTTGCGCAGACGAGCTTCTCCGCATGAAGCGCACCTACGGCCCCGAGGCAGTTCTCTGCGAAAGCGATATGCACGGCGAAGGCAAGAATGTTTCCCCCAGCCACGGCTGCCCCAACCGCATGCTCTCTCTGCTGGGCGGCTACACCCTGCAGATGCGCAACATGGACTCCTGGGAAGGCTGGTATTGGGGCGCAAAGCACGTCTGGGGCTGCGAGCCCGTTGGCGAGATGGCTCCCACCGCCAACCTTATCCCCGACATGGCCAAAAACTCCGATTCCCTCTTCTTCTGGGGCTGCGACCCCGAGGTAACTCCTTTGGGCTTCGGCATGCATCTCCCCTCCCGCCTCTGCTTCTGGTTCACCGAGCTTGGTATCAAGCAGATTTACATCTGCCCCGACCTGAACTACGGTGCAGCTGTTCACGCTGACAAGTGGATTCCCATTTTGCCCAACACCGACGCTGCAATGCAGCTTGCAATAGCCTATGTCTGGCTCACCGAGGGCACTTATGACAAGGAATACATAGCCTCCCACACCTACGGCTTCGATAAGTTCGTTGCCTATGTTATGGGCGAAGAGGACGGCATTCCCAAGACCCCCAAATGGGCCAGTGAAAAATGCGGTGTTAAGCCCTGGACCATCAAGGCTCTCGCCCGCCACTGGGCAAAAAACACCACCAGCATCTGCCACGGCAACGGCGGCAGCTACATCCGCGGACCTTATGCCAGCGAGCCTGCCCGTCTTGAGGTTATGCTTCTGGGCATGCAGGGTCTGGGTCGCCCCGGTGTGCATCAGACCAAGATGATTGAGTGGAACATGTGGGCAAAGGACTTCCCCGTCCCCTTCACCCCCGTGAAGAGCGTACCCATGCCTCATATCTGCGACGCTCTGCGTCCCATTAAGGGCGACCTGCCCGACACCGTCAACATGAAGCGTTTCGTCCTCTCCCCCGAACAGAAGGAGAGAGCTCCCGAGCTCGTTGACCTTTTCAAACAGTTCCCCGCCCCCACCCAGTTTATCCCCCGCTGCCTTGTTCAGAAGGCAATCGTGGACGGTCATGCCGAGTGGTACGGCATGCATATGTTCTCCTCCAGCCAGGTGCCGGACAAGAACAACTACCGTCAGCCCACCAACATCTATCAGTTTGAAAAGATAGTTTATCCTCGTCCCGGTCAGTCCAGAGTCCATATGCTCTGGTCCACCGCACCCTGCAACGTCACCTGCTGGAACCACGGCAACATGTTCATCGATGCTTACCGCGACCCCTCCATCGAAACCTTCGTTATCCAGCATCCCTGGCTTGAGAACGACTGCTACTTTGCAGACCTCATTCTCCCCGTTGCAACCAAGCACGAGCTGGCCGATATCGGCAACGATTATTCCAGCGGCGTTTTCCAGTCCATCTATCTGGAAGAGCCCTCTATTGAGCCCATCGGCGAATCCCTCAGCGACTTTGACGTTTGCGTGAAGGTCTGCGAGAAGCTGGGTCAGGAATATGTGGATGCCTACACCGGAAAACTCACCGAGGCAGAGCGCGTCCGCTTCTTCTATAAGGCCACCGGCTGCGAAGACACCATGAGCTGGGAAGAGTTCAAAAAGCGCAAGGTTTTCGTTATCCCCTGCGACCCCAAGGCGCAGGAGAAGCCCGCAGGTCTCTATAACTTCTGGGCTGACCCCGAAAACAACAAGCTCACCACCCCCACCGGCCTTCTGGAATACTCCAGCAAGGACATCGAGACCTATATGCCCGATGACCCCGAGCGTCCTCCCGTACCCCACTGGATTGAGAAGAGCGAGACCCACGACGAGCGTCTTTCCTCCGAAAGAGCAAAGAAGTATCCTCTCCTCTGCATGTCTAACCACGGACGCTGGCGCGTACACGCACAGTGCGACGATATCATCTGGAACCGCGAGGTTGAGACTATGAAGGTCCGCGCCAAGGACGGTTACCAGTATGAGCCTCTGTGGATCAACCCCGTTGAAGCCGAAAAGCGCGGCATTGCCCACGGCGACATCGTTAAAATCTATAACGAGCGCGGTATCGTTCTGGCAGGTGCTTATGTCACCGAAAGACTTATGCCTCAGGTCTGCTACATCGACCACGGCAGCCGCCTCGACCCCATCATCCCCGGCTGGCTTGACCGCGGCGGATGCATAAACTCCATCACCCCCACCGGAATGACCAGCAAGAACTGCACCGGCATGGCCACAAGCGGCTTCCTCGTGGAAGTTGAAAAGGTTACTGACGAGGAAATGGAGGGCTGGAAGCGCGATTATCCCGAAGCCTTCGCCCGCAAAGTTCACCCCGACGCAGGTGTCTGCCTTGATGGCTGGCTCATTGGCGGAGACAAGGAGGGCAACCTTATATGAGCAAAGTATTTATAGTTGATATCGCCCGCTGCACCGGCTGCTATAACTGCCAGCTGGTCTGCAAGGACGAACACTGCGGCAACGATTGGAGCCCCTATGCAAAGCCCCAGCCCATGACCGGTCATTTCTGGGCAAAGGTTGAGCAGAAAACCGTGGGCAGCATTCCCAAGGTAAAGGTCAATTACACCCCCACCTTCTGCAACCACTGCAAAAACGCTCCATGCCTTGCAGCCGCCGAAAACGGCGCTGTTTACCGCAGAGATGACGGTCTTATCATCATCGACCCCGAAAAGGCAGCAGGTCAGAAGCAGCTTGTGGACTCCTGCCCCTACGGCGCTATTTACTGGAACGAGGCTCTCAGTCTTCCCCAGAAATGCACCGGCTGCGCCCACCTGCTGGATAACGGCACGGCTGTTCCCCGCTGCGTTGAGGCCTGCCCCACCGATGCAATCCTCTTCGGCGAGGAGAGCGAGCTTAAAGAGCAGCTTGCAGGCGCCGCAACTCTCCGCCCCGAGCTTGGTCTCGCTCCTCAGGTTTATTACCGCCACCTCCCCGGTCAGTTCATAGGCGGCACTGTATATGACCCCGAGGAAGAAGAAATCATTGAGGGCGCAAAATGTCGCCTTCTCAGCGGCGGCAAGACCTGGATAGACTACAGCGATGATTTCGGCGATTTCTGGTTCAAGGATCTCCCCGAAGGCAAGTTCAGTCTTGTTATCACCGCCAAGGGCTATAAGGATGTTAACATTGAGGACATCAGCACCATCGGTGACTGCGTCAGCCTCGGCGACATCCCCATGGAAAAGAAATGAAATAATGAAAAAGCGGCTTCCGTTTGAAAACGGAGCCGCTTTTTCAAGCCTTTCGAGGACTATTTTGCAAAATAATATCTCAGACTGGGATTGGTTTTTTTAAGTCTCCGACGGCCATATTCTTTTTGTGCCAGCAAAAAGAATATGGAAAGAAAAACAGGCCAAAGAGGGGATATAAATCCCCTCTTTGGAAACTCCCCAAGTGCAGATGTTGAAAACATATTGTGCCACATAATCAAATCCTAAGGCTGAGTATGCTTCCCTCGTTTGCCGCTCAGGACGCTGCTGCGTAGAGCCGCCTGTTCGGCGCCGCCGGGATTGTTCCTCGTACGATTGTAGGGGTGGATATCACATCAGGAGAGAACCCCTTAATCTTCGTTATAAGTCACCGACAAAAAAGAGCTGTGTTCGAAACACAGCTCTTTTTGTTCTTATTTATAAGCAAGGAATCAGGCTTTCATGCCGCGGACAGTCATTGCGATCATTCCGGCCAGATAAATAACTCCGAAGGTTCCGAAAGCAACAAGCATCACAGTATCTCCTTTCAAAAATCAAGCAAATTGCCTATGGTGCCTCGCACCATCTCTTATCTTCAGTATATTCTGTTTTTGCAGGAATTCAAGCATTTTCATCAGAAGCAATATAGTCCGCCTGGACATTTTGCATAATTTTTCTATTTAACTAAAGTTTTTGCAAGTTTTCTTTCGTAACTTTCATTATCCTATCCTGCATTTTTGCAATTGCATCCTTCGCATCGTGAAAATTCATTTTCTGTTGAGCGCAGAAGCAAAAGCCGTAAAATTTGAATAATTGCCCTTTTTATCTTTCATTGTTGTGTCCGCCCACAGCGTACAAGGGTCTTTTCTGCATTTTTGATTTTTCATAATTCGCAAGTGTTATAGCATCTATATACAAAATTGTTATTTATGGACTTGAAAAACCATTGCAAGCAAATATCGGTGGGAATTTTTGTTAAAAACAGCAGGGAGAAAATTCTATTCCTATAATAATTTGAATTTTTCATAATTAAGTTATTCATACTCCCCCATATCCTTGACGGGTGGGGCTAAAATTGGTATCCTATATCTAATCACAAACACGAAAGGGAACTGCATTATGGGAAGCGATTTTATCCATGTTTTTTCACCCATTGAGATAAGAGGTCTTGAATATAAAAACCGCATACACATGGCTCCCACCTCCCCCAAATACACCGATTACAAGGGCTTCATGACCACGGAGCATATCGAATATTTCCGCCCCATAGCAAAGGGCGGCGCGGGCATAATCACCCTCGGCAACTGCACCGTTGATATTGAAAAATTCCAGGATGAGCCCAGACAGGTGGCCCTTGACAACGACCACTATATTCCCGGTCTCACCCGCCTTGTTGATATGTTCGACCAATACGGCGTTGTTGGTCAGTGCGAGATAAACCATTCAGGTCTTGACAACAACTTCGACCTGAACCTTTCTCCCGGTCTGGGTCCCACCGCACAGCTTATGCCCAACGAGATTATGCGCGCGGCAATCAAGGGCAGACCTCCAGTTGCCGCGGAAGAGATGAGCATTGCCCAGATCAAGGAAATTGAGCAGAAATACATAGACGCCGCTTTCCGCTGCAAGAGAGCGGGCATGAACTCCTGCTTCCTCCACGCGGGACACACCAACCTTATCGCTCAGTTTTCCAGCCCCCTTTATAACCGCAGAAACGACGAATACGGTGGCAGCCTTGAAAACCGCGCAAGATTCTGCATGGAGATTCTTGAGGGCATACGCAAAAAATGCGGCGAGGATTTCGTCATCGAAATGCGGGTTTCCGCAGACGAAATTCATCCCGAGGGCATGCATTTTGAGGAGACAAAGCGTTGGCTGCAGATGATGGACGGAATGTTCGACATCGTAAACGTCTCCGCAGGTATGCACACCGATATTAACTATTTCAAATACTGGTCTCCCCATATGTTTATGGGCAAGATGGTAAACGTCAAATATGCCGCCGAGCTTAAAAAGCTTCTCAAGAGCAAGGTCAGCACCGTTGCAGGAATTGACAACCTCACAAGCGCGGAGAAAATTCTCTCTGAGGGCTGGGCAGATTTCGTCCTCATGGCCCGTCCCCTTATGGCAGACCCCGAGATGCCCAGAAAATATGCTTTTAACGCCCCCGAAGAGGTTCGCCCCTGCATACGCTGCAACTTCTGCGGCAAGCGCGTGCGGGAAACCAAAACTGTTGCCTGCGGCGTAAACCCCAAGTTGGGACGTGAACTGGAGCTTGACCACGGTGAAGTCCCCCTCGCCCGTACTAAGAAAAAGGTTCTCGTTGTTGGCTCAGGTCCTGCAGGCATGCAGGCAACCCTTACTCTCAAAGAGCGCGGACACGACGTTATCGTTCTTGAGAAAAACGAGAGCGTCGGAGGCAATCTTGTCACCGCCGCAGCAATGCACCTCAAGGAGGATATGCCCGTCTACAGAGACTGGCTCATCCGCAAGTTCCTTGAAAGCGGCGCCGATATACGCACCTCCACAGAGGCAACAGCTGAGCTTGTCAAGGAAATTAATCCCGACGCAATGATAATTGCCGCAGGCGCAGACCCGGTAATAGTCGCTGTTCCCGGCTTTGACCTGCCTCATGTACACTGGTGCGGCGATGCTGACATGGGCAAATGCCCCGTGGGTGACGAAATTGTCATCGTAGGCGGCGGCAGTGTTGGCCTTGAAGGCGGCGCGGCTCAGGCTTTCTACGGGAAAAAAGTCACCGTGATTGAAATGCTCCCCCAGCTTCCCAAGGGAGTTGTCCGAGCCGACAAGGAGCTTTGCGAGATTATAGAAAAGGCTGGCGGAGCCGTTAAAACCGGCAGAAAGCTCCTTTCCATCCATAGCGATCATGTTGTATGCCTCAACATTCAAAGCGGCGTGGAAGAGATTTATCCCTGCGACACGGTGCTTATGGCTGCAGGTCTCAAGCCCCGCAAGGATACCGTGAACGCTCTTCGCCATGCCATTCCCGAAACGGAGGTTTATGTCATAGGCGACTGTCTCCGTCCACGCATGATTGGCGACGCTGTCCGCGAGGGCTTCGGCACCGCACTTATTATCTGAGAAAGAAGGCAAGCTAATGTCAAACATCGATAAGCGCTGGGGCAGCTGGGCAAAAGAGCCCGCACCCATTGCCGAAGAAGATATAGTCTCCACCGCAAGCTGCGAGGTGCTCATCCTCGGTGCTGGCATTTCCGGAATGAGCTGCGCACTACGCGCAGCCCAGGGCGGTGCAAAGGTCACCGTTATGGAAAAGGGCGCAAAATGGTCAGCCCGCGGCGGCAATATAGGCGTTGCAGGCTCCAAATATATGAAGAGTCTGGGCTATGAAAACGACATTGACGCTCTGAGCAGAGAGTGGATAAAGCGCTGCGGCAGCCGCTGCAGCGAGGAGCTTGTGCGTCTCTATTTCACCCGCAGCAGCGACGCTATGGACTGGCTTCTTGACATAGTTACCGCACCCGAATACGGCGCAAGACCTGAGCTTCAGGCCTGCATCTACCGGGGGGAAACCTACCGCGAGCATATGGGTTCCCACCGCATTTTTGACGGTCCTATGGCAAAAAAGGGACTGCGTCCCGGAGCCGCAGATGCAGTTCACGCAATGTACTGCGAGGCTCTGAAGCTGGGGGTTGAATTCCGCTTCAACTGCAGCGCCTGCCGTATCATAAAGGAAAACGGACGGGTTGTTGCCGCAATAGGCGCTTGCGACGATGGCTATGTGCGTATCAACGCCTCCAGGGGCGTAGTTATCGCCACCGGCGACATCAGCGGCAATGACGAAATGTGCGCCGACCTTGCCCCCCTCGCAAACCGCTGCCCCAAGATTTACACCCCCGTTGGTCAGAACACCGGCGACGGTCACCGTCTCGGCCTTTGGGCAGGCGGAAGCTTTGAAGAGCAGCCCTTTCCCCTTATGCTTCATCCTCAGGCCTATTTCTTCTCCAACCTTTGCTTTCTCTTTGTGGACAAAAAAGGCCGCCGCTTTATGAATGAGGATAACTATATTCAGGGCAAATGCAACACTCTGCTAAGCAAAAATATGGACTATGCCTGGTCCATCATTGACTCCGCGTGGGCTGAAAAAATCCCCGCCACTCTGCCTTACGGCGGCGGAATTTTCTGGGATATAGACCACGGTCCCGATGACAGCGAATTCCCCACGGAGAAATTCGCGGGTATGCTTGAGCGCGGACTCAAGGCCGGCACCGCAGTTATGGCCGATAGCTTTGAGGCTCTTGCGGAAAAGATGGGCGTTGATGCAGAAAGCTTAGCAGCAAGCGCCGCAAAGTATAACGCAGCCTGCGAGGCGGGCAAGGACAGCGATTTCGGCAAGAGAAAAGAACTTCTCATCGCTCTGGATAAGCCCCCCTATTACGCTTTGAAATTCGGCAGCGCCGTTCTCGCCATTGTGGGCGGTCTTCGCGTCGGCGCTGACATGGGCGTGCTTGACGAGAATAGCGACGCCGTTGAAGGTCTTTATGCAATCGGAAACGCTGCCGGCGGACGCTACGGAGTGGACTATCCTATGGTCATCCCCGGAAACAGCCACGGCACAGCCCTCACCTTCGGCTATCTCCTCGGCGAATTCCTGACAAAATAATCATAACCACCGGCCGTGCCGGTGGTTTGCACAGCCCCCTTAGGGCCTTTTATCGGCCGAGCCTATAGGCTCATCGAACTAATCTTTTTTATGCGAGTTCCGCCCTGCCACCGCAGATGCGGCTGTGGGCATACCCAAGGCCCCCTCTGACGAGGGGGCTGTCAGCCGAGCAGGCTGACTGGGGGAGAGAATTTTTCTTTTCTCTATTTCTCTCCCTCCGTCTTCGCCTTCGGCGAATCCACCTCCCTCGTCAAAGGGAGGCTAGCCGCTGCGGCGGGGCTATGCATAGCTAAAGCTTTTTGGAACCACCGGCACTGCCGGTGGTTTTCTGTATACAACAAAAAGCGCATCCCAAAATGGGATGCGCTTTCATTTTCAGTGTTCGTGGCAATGGGATTCGTCGCAACTACCGCCACTGCAGCCGGGACCGCCCTCATATTCGGGAATAATGGGAAGCAGGCCTCTGTCCGCTTTTTTCGCAGCGATGAGGACATTTTCTCCCGCGCCCTCATAGCGGGTTATGCTCTCATCGGCAATGGGGTCGAAGCAGCGCTGACCTATATGGATGCCGCAGACAACAGCCTCGCACCATGTTTCTATTATCTTCTCCACATAGTCCATTGGTTCTTTGCTTTCGATAACTTCGCATATGCTTCCGTCATCGGTCTCGATTATCAAAAGAGCAGGAGAGGTTTCGAAGCACTCCGGCACTATGCCCTCAAGATTGGGGAGAGTGGACATTACTGCAATTTTCATAGATAGTTCCTTTCAAATGAAATGATGGCGGCATTGCCGCCATCATTTTCTTATTGAACAGCTGCTTCTTCAGCTGCAGCAGCGTTGAGCTTTACAGTCTTTTTCTGCTTCTTGTTCTTGCTGGTGAGTATGGTGATGAAGAGGATGAGAAGGAGCAGCACGCCTTCAACGGACTCGGTGATCTGGCTATCAGACATACCGATAAGGGCAAGGCCGTTAACGATAATGGTGATGGAGAGAGAGCCTAGGATAATCTTGTAGAACTTAGCGGAGGTACCGCCGGTGACAAGAACGCCGCCGAAGAAGATAGCCATAGCGACCTTCATCTCAAGGAAAACACCCATCTGCATGCTGGTGCCGCCAACGCTTGCAATGGAGAAAATTGCGCCCACACCGGCCATGAGTCCGGAGAGGAGGAAAACTGCAATCTTCATCTTGCTTACGGGAACACCGACAAACTTGGAGGTGGTTTCGTTCTCACCTATAGCCTGGCTGTAACGGCCGAGGCGGGTGAACTCGAAGAGATAGGCGATAATGATAACAACCACGATGAAAGCTGCGATTTTAACACCGGAACCGGTGAGGAAACGCATGGAATCGGGTATGTACTGAACGCCGATAATGGTCTGGATATAGTTTACAATACCGCGGACGCTGATGAGCATTGCAATGGAGAGGGTGAAGGAGGGAACCTTGCACTTTGCAACGATAACACCGTTGATGAAGCCGAGGAGGAGACCAACAGCCATTGCCACGGGAATCATAAGCCAGCCAATGCCGGTTGCGGTTGCGACCCACATGCCGGTGACACCTGCGAGAGCAAGGTTAACACCGACGGAAAGGTCGATGGAGCCCTGAGCAACAACGAAGAGAACGCCGCAGCCTGCAACTATGGTGAGGATGGACTGTTCAAGGAGAAGCTTCAGGGAATAGGCGCTGAGCATTCTGCCCTTGCTGGCTACGGTGAAAAACACGAAGAGCACCACAAAGGCGATGAAGGGCACCAGATCGGATATTTTGATTTTCTTAATAAAATTCTTCATCAGATCATCACCCCTATTACAGACTGCTCGGTAAAGTCCTCATCTCTGCGGATTTCCTTGGTGATGCAGCCGTCCTTCATAACGAGGAGGCGGTCAGCCATACCGAGAACCTCGGTAAGCTCGTCGGAAATGAGGATAATAGCGATGTTGTTTTCCTTTGCCTCTTTCATCAGCTGGTAGATATAAGCCTTGACGCCGACGTCAACACCTCTGGTGGGGCAGTCAAGAATCAGAAGCTTAAGATCCTTTGCCAGCCAGCGGCCGAAGTTGACCTTCTGCTTGTTACCGCCGGAAAGAGCGTTCATTCTCTGGTCAATGCCGGTGCATTTTACAGAAAGGCTTTCAACCATTTCGGAGGAAAGCTTTGCAAGCTTTGCGGGATTGAGGAACCATACCTTGCCTTCCAGTTCGGTGAGGGAGGGGAGGCAGAAGTTATCTCTAATGGTTGCGTTGATCATAAGAGCTTCATTATCGCGGTCCTTGGGAACATAGCCCACATTGTTGCTGAGGGCGGTCATGGGCTTGGTGATATTGACATCCTTTGCCTTCAGGTAGACATTACCTGCACTGGGCTTGGAAAGACCGTAGACAGCCTTACCAACGGAATGGATACCAGAGTCGCTGAGTCCGCAGAAGCCGAGGATTTCGCCTGCGTGTACCTTGAAGGATACATCGGAAATCTCGTGAGGGACAGTGAGATTGTTGACCTCAAGGACTACCTCGTCGGAGCCGGTGGGAGTCATGTCAGCGCGGTAGTAATCGCCGTTGATCTCGCGGCCGACCATCATCAGACGGATCTCGTCGGGAGTGGTCTCACGGGAGTTCACATTGCCCACAACCTCGCCGTCGCGCAGAACGGTGATGGTGTCGGTGATTTCAACCATTTCCTCGATGTCATGGGTGATAACAATGATGCTGCGACCCATGTCGCGGAATCTCTTGATGAGGTCATAGAGCTTGCTGCGGTTATTGAGGGAGAGGGACTGGGTCACCTCGTCCAGAAGAAGGATATCGGGGTCAACGCTGAGTGCACGGGCCAGCTCGATCATCTTGCGGGACTCGATCATCATGTCGCCGGTCATTTCGTTGAGGCGGGGCATGGTGAGATTCCACTTTTCGAACTCAGCCTGAGCAGCCTTGTTCATCTTCTTCATGTTGACAATTCCGAAGCGGGAGAACTGCTTGGTTCTGCCAAGGAATACGTTTACGCCGGCGGAAAGGTTGCCGACAACGCCCAGCTCCTGCATAACCATGGATATTTTTGCCTTATTGGCATCCAGAGGGTTATGGGGATCGTAAGGCTGACCGTTTACGAACATCTCGCCGCTGTCGCGCATATGAATGCCTGCGATCTGGGAGATGAGGGTGGACTTACCGCTGCCGTTTTCACCGATAAGGCCACGGATTTCACCGCGCTTGAGGGTGAAGTCGATGTCCTTATTGGCGTGGGTGGGGCCAAAGCGCTTGTTAAGGCCACGAATTTCAAGAACAAACTCGTCTCTCATTTTATGACCCCCTTCACATTTCTCTGTCCAATGATGGCGAAGATTATAATAAATGCGCCAAGGCAGGCTTCCTGCAGAGTGCCGGAGGGAACGCCCATTATGGTCAGGATGTTAAACACAGCGTAGAGAACAAAGGCGCAGATAGGAACGCCGATGATGATGTTGATTCTCTTCTGAATAATCTGAGCAAGCAGATATATTGCCAGAGGCTGGAATATAAGGTTGATACTGGTAAGACCGGTTTTAACGGTGGTCTGACCGGCATAGCTCTGCTGCATAAAGCAGGCGATACCGATGAGAAGACCGCTGATGAGACCGACAGCCAGCAGAGTTTTGTTCACATTAATACCGAGAGCCTTGCTGACTTCCTTGTTGCCGCCCAGAGAACGGATGTTCAGACCGATGGTGGTGCGGTTATAGAGGAAGTAAATCACCAGAAGACCGATGGCAAGAATGACAACGCACCAGGGCAGCTGACCCAGGATACGATAGTCTCTGTTAAGGGCATTGGTGAAGAGAGAGCCATTATCGCTGAACTTGATTGCAAGTGCGATTGCCTCATAGATAAGGGCAAGGCTGATACCGGCTATCCAGGAGGGAATGCCGGTGTAGGTGAATATAAGGAAGTTCACCATGATAAGGACAAGACCTGTTACAAGTCCGCCTATGATGACGCCGGGTACGCCCATGGCATTGCCAAGGAAGTTTGCGGCAAAGGAGCCCAGCACTATTACACCGCCGATGGACATATCGGTGTAGCCGCATGCAAAGAGGAAGCAGAAGCCCCATGCGATAAAGGAAGGATACGCAATATGGGCAATGATACCCTTGAGGTTGGACCACTCAAGGAAAATGCCGCCGGAAATAATATGGAAAATACCCAGAACGGCAGCGATCACGACAACAAAAACAAGGGCAAAAAGCCATTTGTTTGTTTTCTTGTCTGCGGAAATCGTCGGCATAGGTTTATACCTCATTTCTATGTGTCAGGGATTCAGGAACAGGGGCTAAGTGAAAAACGCCACGAAAAGGGTCTGTCGTTTCCGGCAGACCCTTTTCTGCTAATGCTTTAAGGTTTCTGACTATATGTACCTATCCGGCTTACTTGAGGCCGTTGGACTCGAGCATGTAGTCCAGGTTGATGTTGTTGACCAGGTCAACATAGTACTGATAGGTGACGTCGGGAGCAGTCATCTCATCGAGCATAGCCTTGGTGAAGGGAGCATAGCCCTCAGAGAAGAATACCTTTACATAGTTCTCAACGTTGTCCTGATCAACTCTGAAGGGAGAGGTGCTGAGGCGGGGAGCCTTGCCGTTCTCGTCAACGATCTTGTTGCCGTTGAGGTAGTTGATAACGAGGGTAGAAGAGATGTAGCTTGCAAGAGAGATACCGTCGTTGCCGCCAACGACCTTGCCGTCCATGATGTACTGAGCGGTACCGGCGTCAACGCAGGAAACGTAAACCTGAACATCGAGACCCAGGTTCTCAATAGCGGTCAGGGAGCCTTCGATATAGTCGCCAACGAAAGCGTAGAGAGCGTCAACTTCCTTGTTTGCAGAGAGAAGGTCGGTAGCCTTTGCAAGGCACTCGGAGTTATCGGTGCAGCGTGCTTCGCCGAGAACTTCGCCGCCCAGCTCAGTGAACTTAGCAGTGAAGCCCTGAGAACGCTGGTCCATGTTGTTGTCGCCGATGTTGCCGCCGATCATAACAGCGGTACGAGCGCCGTTAGCGTATGCCATCTCAGCGATAGCAGCGCCGTCAGCTACCATGTCGAGGTCGATAGCGCCGCAGTAGTACTCATTGGACTCTGCCAGCTTCTCGAGGTCGGGATTTTCGCCAACGAAAACGTCGAAAGCGAAGGGGATCTTGGCATTTGCGCACTCAACACCGATCTGGGGAACGGTGGAAACAGCGGCGGCCTGGAATACAACGCCGTCAACGCCTGCTGCGCACATGTTCTGGATGTTCTGGAGTTCCTTGTCGGCGGTGAAGTCGTCGCTCATACGATTGACGGTGTGGCCGAGGGTGGTGAGGGTGTACTCCTTAGCGTCGCCGAACATATCGAGAACGGGAACGCCGGAGCCCCAGGTGTTGATACCGATGGTGTAAGTCTTAGCACCGTCGGCTGCGGGGGTTTCGGGAGCCTTGTCGCCGCATGCTGCAAGAGCAAGAACCATGACGAGAACAAGAGCGATTGCAATGATTTTCTTCATTTTGGATTGTCCTCCTTTTATTGATAATGGGTAACCCAGTTTCCCCATATTTACAGGTCCGGGAAGTTAGCAAACAAACATTCACCCATTTAACCTGTAGTCGGATTATATCATTTTGTTAAATGATAGTCAACGGATTATATGCTCAAAACGCCAAAAAACTGAACAAATATATAGGATAATACTTTACATTTTGCACATAAATGCTTTATAATACAAAAAGATTTAATTAAATAGATATATCTTTTGCCGAAAGGAGCAAATTCATTATGATGGAAGTCAGAACTCACACTCACGGTCCCGGAAAGCTCAGCACCAGAACCATGGTTGCCGACGAAGGCGGTTTCTGCGTCACCAGTGTCCTCATCATGGGCGAGAAGGACTGCGTCCTTGTGGACTGCCAGTGGACCCGTTCCAATGCTTACCGCGTTATCGCCGAAATAGCCGAGACCAACCTGAACCTCACCGCCGTATATGCCACCCACGCTCATCCCGACCACTACTGGGGCATCGGATACATAGCTCAGGCATTTCCTCAGGCAAAGCTCTATGCACGTCCCGAAGATATTCCCATCATTAATGCCCAGTTCCACGATAAGACCGAGCATTGGGAAGAGGTTATCGGCAAGGTTAACCTCTGCCGTGAGCTGCCCGTTATCGAGCCCCTGCCCGAAAACAACATCATCGAGCTTGAAGGCGAGGAAATTCAGATTCTCCCTAAGCTCTGGGGCGATCTTAAGTACAACACCGCCGTTTGGGTTCCCTCCATCAAGACCCTTATCGGCAGCGATATTCTCTTCAGCGATGCTCACCCCTTCACCTGCGAGGTCAGCGCAAAGGGCCGCGCAAAGTGGTACGCCGAGATTGAAGAGCTTGAAAAGCTGGGAGCCGAAGTTGTTATCCCCGGCCATGTAAAGCCCGGCACGCCCTTCGATGAGCGTACCTTCACCTACACCAAGGAGTATCTCCGCGCCACCGAAGAAGAGCTTGCAAAGACCAGCGATATGAAGGAATTCTTCTACAACATGTGCATGCGCTTCCCCACCTCCGTTCTCATCTTCCTCAGCAACGATATGAACTCCAGCGTTTTCCTGGGCGGAAGAGAGTGGAACTGGAGCGATATGGACGACTGATATCTTCTAAACCAACTAACAAAAAGAACCCGACCAAAGTCGGGTTCTTTTTTTATTAGCTTTTATTATCTTACTGATAGTTATCCCAGATTTTGCCGTAGAGTTCTCTGGTATTTTCCTCGGTGACGAGGGTGGGGCAGTTGAAGCGCAGACCGGAGGCAAAGCCGACCTCGGTGCACTCCAGCATTTCCTCACGGGTATAGCCGCGCTCTGCGGGGCTTTCTATGCCGATCGTACGCATCAGGTTTCTGATAGCCTCAGCGGTCTTCTCGCCGATTTCCTCAGCGCTTTCGCAGCCGCAGAAGCTGAGACCCATAGCCTCACCGACCATCTTGACCTGATCGGCAGCATTGGGAGCGATAAACTTCATGAGTTCCGGGCAGGCCCAGCCGCAGTTGGTGCCGTGAGGAGTATGGAAGCGGCAGGAAATGCCGTCTGCAAGGCCGTGACCGAAGTGAACGTCGGTCTGGGTGAAGGCGATGCCTGCCCAGTTTGAGGCCAGAGAAAGCTCATAGCGGGCTTCCAGATTGCTGCCGTCTTTAACAGCGATGGGGAGATATTTGCAAATCTTGGAGATTGCGGCGCTTGCAAGAAGCTGAGCCTGGGGATTCCACTTGAGAGCGGTGATGGACTCAACAGCATGGGTGAAAGCATCGATGCCGGTATAGGCGGTTACATAGGGAGGCACGGTGAGGGTAAGCTCGGGGTCAACGATAGCCATATGTCCGTGGACGAAGATGGAGAGCTTCAGGTTGCGGACGGTGTCGGAATAAACGCCGCAATGGGTAACCTCGGAGCCGGTGCCGGAGGTGGTGGGGATGAGAACGATGGGAACGCGGGACTTCATCTCGGTGGGAGGAAGGGTCAGGTACTGAGCGATGGGTGCGGGATTATCCAGCAGGAGAGCAACAGCCTTTGCAGCGTCCATGGAGGAGCCGCCGCCGATGCCGATAACGCCGTCAACCTTTTCTGCGCAGGCGAGAGCGCCGGCTGCGTCAACGATTTCGCAGGCGGGGTCGGACTGAATGTCACCAAAGAGGACATATTCAATTCCTGCAGCCTCCAGGCTGGGGATAACCTTGTCCATAACGCCGGCGGCCTTTACGCCTGCATCATAAACGCAGATAACCTTTTTGCAGCCCAGTTCCTTGGTCTTTTCGCCAACGACGCTGACTGCTCCGTTGCCGAAAACAACAGGTGCCAACTGATTGTAAGTAAACATTTCCATTTCTCCTTTATGTAATGTATTATTTCATTTCAGTTCTTTTTCAACTCTCTCGCCGAGAGCCTTGACTATGCCTTCAAACTCCTCGTGGTAGGCCTCCAGCCCCTCGTGACCGTGGAGATGATGCTCCATCTTTGCAAGGTTTGTCAGCACAGTGGGTATCCATCTGTAAGGCACGGCAATAAGCATGGTATTCTCGCCGTAAAGCTGTCTCCCGTGGGGACCATGGACAAGGGCGGGGAGGATATAGTTTATCTTATCCTCATTATAGGGGTAGGCAAATATCCATGAGCAGCCTATAACGGGGGTGCAGACGCTGGTATAAAGCTCGCCGGTGGAGTAGGTTGCGGCGCGCATTATAAGCTCGCCCTTGGAGGGGGGCGCGGCAATTATAAGCAGGTCAGGATTAAAGTTCATCTTATCGTAGCGGGCGAAGGAAACATAGTTGACGGAGCCCTCTGTCAGGTGCTGGACGTATCTGTAGAGTCTGCCGTTGCAGCGTGCCTCGTCAAAAACTCCCAGACCGGGGCCTATCTGACCGCTCTGCTCAAAGCCGTCCCAGCTTTCCATGCCGAGAATTTTCTTGCCGACGCAGGTTTCCGCGTTGGCCTTTGAGAAGCAGAAGGGCTCTTCCCTTCTCTGGCTTTCTCTCAGAAGCTCGCAGAGAGACATTTTCACATCCTCCTCAAGAAGCTCAATTCCCTCGGGGCGGAAAAAGTCATAGCGCACGCCTATGGGAGGCAGTTCAAGACCCAATGTTGAAAGGACAGAATAATCTTCTCTCATAAATCCTCCTTATAAAGATATTGAAATATCCCAAGCTCTGTGCTTTAATAATAGACAAATATGGCAAAAAATCCGATTCCAAGTGCCGGGTTTTACCACATTATAGACTAAACAAAAACAATATGCAAGCGTCTCTGAGTTGATTGTTTTTTCTCAAGCCTTTGGGGACGCGCAAACATTTTTGAAGGGAGAAAACAAAAATGATTAAGCCCATCACCAATATGAAAGACGCCTTTTCCCTCAACGGAATGAACGCTGTTATCACCGGCGGCAACCGCGGTCTCGGTCTCGGCATCGCCACCGCCATGGCTCAGAGCGGTGCCAATATCGCCATTTTGTGCCGCGACAAGGCAAAGGCCGCAGAGGCAATTGCCGAGCTTGAGCAGTACGGCGGAAAATACATGAGCTTCAGCTGCGACATCACCAATCTCGACAGCGTACGCGAGGCAGCGAAGCAGGTCAGCGAGCAGTTCGGCGATGTTGACATCCTCGTCAACAACGCGGGCGTTTCCTGCTTCAACGAGCTTCTGAACATGGACGAGCAGCTCAGCGACTGGTACAACGTCCTCAACACCGACCTTAACGGCACTGTCCATATGACCTATGTTTTCGGCAAGCTCATGCGCGACGCCGGCAAGGGCGGCAGCATCATCAACATCTCCTCCAACGCCTCTATGATAGTCAACAAGACCCAGCCCATGAGCCCCTACTCCTCTTCCAAGGCTGCCGTCAACCATTTCACTCACTGCATGGCCTGCGAGCTTGGCAAGTATAACATCCGCGTCAACGCCATCGCCCCCGGCTTCTTCAACACCGAACTGAGCAAGTTCATCCCCAAGGATCAGTTCGACTATATCAATAACCAGATGCCTCTCGGTCGCTTCGGCGAGCCCATCGAGGTCGGCGCTCTGGCTGTTTACCTCGCCGCTCCCGCTTCCGCTCAGGTCACCGGCACTGTTCAGGTAATCGACGGCGGATATATCCTCTCCTGCTGAGGAACATTTTCAAGCGCAAAAAGAGCATCCCATCGGGATGCTCTTTTTTTATTCCACTATGTATCTCTCCCCGAATCTGTAGGGAGTTCCGAATTCGCCCGAGGCTACGAAATCAAGGCAGGCTTTATTATCAGTTATAACAAGGCCCGCCACGCGGCGCACTCCGTATTTCAAAAGCTCAAAGCTCATGGGGGCGCTGGGTCCCGTTATTATAACATCCGCATTTTTGGCAAGCTCCAGAAGTCTGGGCATAGTCTTGTTGATAAAAGCGCTGCCCGTTATCAGCACAAGATCGGACTCGGGCACAAAGTATTCGCAGGCGCTGTCGGGATAAGTGCCGTCTACAAGATTGCGCTCTAACACCACAAGTCTCTCCGCGCTTTTGAAAAGCTCGGGAGGATAACGCAGGGCGCCTATCATGCACATTTTTCTGCCCTCTATAGGCAGGTCATAGGTGCAAAAACGGCTGTCTCCCTGTTCGGTTTTATATCGGCGCATACGCTCGGGGGAATTATAGAAGGCATTTATAGCGGCCATGCCTATTCCGGCCTCAATGAAGTTCCAGCTTTTCACCTTTTCCGCCGCAGCGCGAAGGCTCATTCCCATCGGGCTTTCCCCGCTTTGGGGCAGGGTTTCCACAGGAGTTGTCATAGCAAAACCTATGCTGTCCTCGGAAGAGCGCACAGCCGTCCATGTTTTTCCGCAGATGACTTCATCCACATATATATTTTCGGGAATAGGCTCTATCAGCTTATCATAAAGCTCCCACACTTTTTATACCTCCCATGCGCCCGGCGCTCTTCCCGCACGCACCATAATTAGCTGTGCGGTGATGCTCACGGCTATCTCGGCGGGAGTCTCGCCTCCGATATCCAGACCTATAGGTGCGGTGATACGCTCAAAATCCTTATCCGTATAGCCGAAGGCACGCAGGCGGTCGAATACCGCTTTTTTCTTTGCGGGACTGCCTATAACGCCTATATATTTTGCGGGAGTTGCAAGAATCTGGCGCTGAATTTCGAAATCATCCTTATGTCCTCTTGTCATTATGCAGACATAGTCATTTTCGCCTATTTCATCTGTCAGGCTGCCCAGATTTGCCGTATCCACAATGCGGGTCTCCTCCGCGCCGGGGAAAAGCTCCATGCGGGCAAAATCCTGTCTGTCCTCCAGCACTACGCAGCGAAAGCCCACTCGCGCAAGGGCGGGCACAAGCTCCTGCGCCACATGACCGCCGCCAAAGATAAACACTTTGCCCGGTTTAAGAAGCTCCTCGGTGTAATAAGTGCCGCCTTCTGCCTGCTTCTGGGTGGGGCGGGCGGGAAGCTCTTCAAGAATTTCTTCGGGAATATTATCTCCGAAAAGTCCCGAAGCCTTGCCGTAAACCGCCATTTTTCCGCCGCTTGCTTCGTCCAGACCGCAGATGAGCCAGCACTGCTCACCACGGGCATAAAGCTCCTCTATCTTTTCGGTGAGGGCAAAAACAGTCTTATCCTCCGCGGAAATATAGCGGAAATACACGTCCACAGCTCCGCCGCAAATCATGCCAAGATTGGCCACATCTCCGCTATGAAGGCGGAAGCTCTCCACGAAGGAGCACTTATTTTCCAAGACCTCAGCTGCCATTTGCTGGCTTCGGTATTCCACGGCGCCGCCGCCGATTGTGCCCGCAAGTCTGCCCTCGGCAGTTATGAGCATCCTCGCTCCGCTGCCCCGGGGAGTTGAGCCGCTGCTTGCAACTGTGGTTACAAGAACACTGTCGGCGCCCTCGCTCATGGCCTTATTGAGTTTTCTGAAAAGTTCTCTCATCAGACGCTCTCCCTGGAAAAATACTCTGCCGCATCAAGACCGATATGGGTGGGTTTCAGACTCTCTCCATCCCACTCGATGATATTGAGGGAGACATAGGCCTGAGGCATGCTGCGGCTTCGGGACATGGGGATATCCAGCAGCACGCTTATCATGGCGCGGTTGATGCCGGAATGGGCAACGATTATTATATCCTCTTCCGCATCGTCCAGTATGCCGCTGATGGCAACAAGACCTCTCTCGGCGCAGTCCTGAAGACCTTCGCCGCCGGGAGGCAGAAGCTCATAGCCCTCGCCGCGGGAGGCATACTCCTTGGGCCAGCGCTCTTTTATCTCGTCAAAGCTGAGTCCGTCCCAGACTCCGCAGTCCTGCTCCTCAATGCCGGGCAGCTCTAAAACATCCCATCTTCCCCGGGAAATGGCTTCCGCAGTCTGCTTTGCGCGGGCCATAAAACTGGAATAAACGCAGAATTTCTTATCGTCGGGGAAGAATTTTGCAAGGGCAGCCGCCTGCTCCATTCCCAGCTGGGAAAGGGGCGCATCCGTGCGGCAGCCAAGACAAACATGCTGCTTTCCTCCGAAATCAGGTTCTGCGTGTCTGAAAAGATAGATTTTTCTCATACTGATTCACCAAGCTTTTTCAAAAGTTCATAGTCCTCGGGTCTGTCCGCATCTATGCAGCAGCCCGCGTCATTGCATTCAATATCTCTGACTTCAAGGCCAAGCTTTTTAATTGCTCCCCGAAGTCCGCCCTCGCCGCTGTGGGAAACTATTGCGCTTATGCGCTCCCCATTCAGCACGATGGGGTGCCCGCTTTTGCCTCTATACATGGGGCGGACAACATCTGCTTTTTCTGCAAGAAGGGCTTTCACGGTCTCCGCCTTCACCGCAGGTACGTCCACGGGGCTAATTATGACTCTTGAGCATTTGCCCTCCAGTTCCCTGAGGCCTATGCAGATTGAGTCGAACATCTGGTTATTCACATAGTCGGCATTATGGACAAAAGCGCAGCCGCGAAGGGCGCTTTGCGCTTTTATTTCATCGGCTCTGTGCCCTGTCACTATAAGCACTCTTTCCGCTCCGGCAAGGCGCATATTCTCCACGCAGCTGGAGATTATCGTGCCGTCTCCGAAGGGCAGAAGGGGCTTGAATGCGCCCATCCGGCTTGAAAGACCCGCGGCGCTTATAAGTCCTGCCAAGGGCAGCGGCTTTTCAGCTTTCATACTTTTTCTCTTCCTTTTTGAAAATCCAAAGACCGTAGCGCGCTTTTATTCTCCGCAGAAGCAAGGCGGTTTCCGCTCCCACGCAGTTGCAGAAGCTGCCGTCAAAAAGCATCTGCGCCGCCATTGCAGCAAGGTCCTCGCTGCGGTCGGAAAACTTCAGCATTCCAAATCCCGCGTTTTGCAGCAAATGCTGGATTTTCTCCCGGGAATATATTCTGCGAATAGCATTGCCGTCGGGAGCAGGAATAAAATCTTCTTCTATCGCGGGGGCAAAAAGTTCCGTCAAAAGGAGGATGCCTCCATCTTTCAGCACTCTTGCCGTTTCTTCAAGAGCTTTTTCCGCGTCATCGAAAAGGGAAAGGCTGCATTCGCACAGCGCAAGGGAGAAGCTTTTATTCTCAAAGGGCAAATTCTCTGCCTTTGCGTGAAACACATTCCCTATGCCGCCGGCAAGCTCTACCATATCCTCATCGACGTCCACACCGATAACTTCACTTTCGGGGAAAGCCTCCCTGAGGGCTTTCATACGCTCGCCTCTGCCGCAGCCCACATCAAGTATGCTTTTCGCATCGGGCAAAGCGGCAATTTCAGCGCAGATAAGCTCGTCGCTGCAGGGGCTGAGACGCTGCATTTTTTCTCCGTATGCCATCAGTTCTCACCTGTCAGGTAAGCGGCGCAGAAGGGTTTCAGCTTTCCCTCGCTGTAAACATGGAGGGAGCATCTTCTCAGCCGCTCAATATCAATATTCATTGCGTCCTGAAATGCCATGGCCGTCACGGTGAAGCCGTGGCTTTTAACCCGCTCCACGAAGGCATCCATATCGCTCAGGTCGTCTCCGCAATCGCTTGTTTCCTTTTCGGCATTTCTTGTCCATCTTGATCCTATATACGCCCTGTTTTGAGAGGCGCTGCTCATTTTGCAGGCATTTCTTCGAAGGGTCAAAGGCATCAAAGACCCGTTTCTCATCACAACAAAGCTTGCATGAGCTCCGCAGGAGGGATGGTCGCAGCGAGAGGGGGCAATGTTTTCTTCCTTTATTCCCGCCTGAACACCCAGCGCGTATATAAGCTCATCGAGGGTATAGCGCTCATTGTCATCAGGCTTTTCGGGGTATCTCCCAAAATAGCTGACGGGCTGGAAATGGACTCCCCGCACCACGGGGGAAAGGGATGCACCGAAGCGGATTATATCCCCCACCTGATGCTCATTGACGCCCTTCACCAAAGTGGGTACAAGGGTCACGCCAAGGCCGTGCTTTCCGCAGAGCTCAATGGCTTTTTTCTTCGTCTCCAGAAGGGCTTTGCCCCGCAGCTTTTCATATACATCATCGCTGACGCCGTCAAACTGCAGAAACACGAAGGAAAGTCCTGCCTCAGCAAGGGCTTTCACATATTCCTCATCCTCAGCAAGGCGAAGTCCGTTGCTGTTAAGCTGAACATAGCCCACGCCCTTGCTGCGAATATAGCGGATAAGCTCGGGCAGGTCATCACGGAGGCTGGGCTCGCCGCCCGAAAGCTGGATAAGGGGCTTACCCGCCCTTAAAATAGTATCCACAGCCATTTTCAGCTCGTCCATGCCCGGTTCCGCCATTTTGCCATCGGCAAAGCAGAAGCTGCAGGCAAGATTGCAGCGGCGGGTGACCTCAAGAAGCACGCAGCAGCTTCCCTGAAGATGCTCGGAGCATATTCCGCAGTTTTGGGGACAGGAAAGTCCCTCTCCCTCTTCAAGCGCCGCAGCACCGCTGCGCCAAAGCTCGAAATCCGAAAGACCGCGCCACACCGTTACGGAAAAACTGCCGTGGTCGGGGCAGCTTTTTTTCAGTTTTATATTTTCCCCCTCGGCAACAAGCTCTGCCTCTGTGTTGCGGAGGCAACGGGGGCACAGTGAACGGGTTTTTCTCAAAACTTTCATATAACCAAACCACGCAAATTTAATAGCTAAATTATAACACACAGCCACCTTTTGTCAACGAAGCCAATCCCCCCGATTCAGTCAATATTAATCAAAAGTTTGTTGAGTTTTACCTAAATCTGTGCTATGATAACTACGTCTATTGTAGGATTCATAAGGAGGCAATTTTTATGAAAATAATAAAACCCACCAAGGCTGAAGTCGGCGCCATGTTTGAAGCCGGTCTCAACTGCAGCCAGTGCGTTCTCGGTCAGCTGGCAGACGAGCTTGGTTACGACACCGAAGAGCTCCACCGCATTGCCCATTCCTTCGGCGGCGGTATGTTCCGGGGCGACACCTGCGGCACCGTTGTGGGCGCGCTTCTGGCCATCGGAATGGCATACGGCGGCAGCTGCGACGAGCAGTGCGACGAGGTCGTTCACGAAAAGGTTCACGCATTCCTTGAAGAGTTTACCAAGCGTTTCGGCAGCATCTACTGCCGCGAGCTTCTGGGCTATGACTTCTCCGTTCCCGGCGAGAAGGAGAAGGCTTTCGCTGCAGGCGCAACCATAGAGCGCTGCCCCGATTTCGTCCGCGGCTCTCTTGAAATTCTTGAAGAAATAACAAAAGATTAAGATACACAAATCAGGAGGACACCAAAATGGCAGAAATGAGACTTACCCGCGTTAAGCTCATAATCAACGGCGTTGAAAGACCCGTTCTTTGCGATCTCCAGAAAGACACCCTCGCAACCGCTATCCGCCGTCTCGGCCTCACCGGCACCAAGGTTGGCTGCGGAATCGGTGCCTGCGGCGCCTGCTCCGTTATTCTCAACGGCGAAGTTGTGCGTTCCTGCACCAAGAAGATGAAGAACATCCCCGAGTACAGCGAGATCACCACCATCGAAGGCATCGGCACTCCCCAGCATCTCCACCCCCTGCAGCAGGCTTGGATAACCTACGGCGCTGCCCAGTGCGGTTTCTGCACCCCCGGCTTCATTGTATCCGCCTCCGCTCTGCTGGAGGAGAACAACGCTCCCACCCGCGAAGAGGTAAGACAGTGGTTTCAGAAGCACCACAATGTCTGCCGCTGCACCGGCTACAAGCCCCTTGTTGATGCTGTTATGGCAGCAGCCGAAGTTATCCGCGGCGAGAAGACCATGGAAGACATCACCTACAAGGATCAGGGCGAGGATATCTACGGCTCCAACCGCCCCCGTCCCACCGCTCTCGGCAAGGTCACCGGTCTTACCGACTATGGCGATGATATCAAGCTGAAGATGCCCGAAGGCGTTGCCCATCTGGCAGTTGTTATTCCCGATGTTGCCCACGCAATCGTAAAGAAGGTCGACTTCTCCGAGGCAGAAGCAATGCCCGGCGTTTACAAGGTTCTCACCGGCGCCGATGTTCAGGGCAGCAACAACCTTGAAACTCCCGTTGTTATCCCCCGTAAGAAGGGCGCAGGCATCACTCCCTGCCCTGTCATTGTTGCAGAAGGTGACAAAATTCGCCACAAGGGCGACGTTGTTGCCGTTGTTGCAGCCGACACCGAAGAGCATGCACGTGCAGCCGCAAAGGCAGTCAAGTATGATCTGGAGGTTCTCCCCGCATACATGACCCTTCCCGAGGCTGTTATGCCCGATGCAATCCAGCTCTATGACGACCAGCCCAACGAGTTTATGTTCCAGCCCGTTTACAAGGGCGAGGATGCCAGCGAAATCATCGATAACAGCGAGATCGTTGTTGAAGGCAGCTTCTATTCTCAGCATGAGCCCCATCTCCCCATCGAGCCCGATGTTGTTCAGGGTTACTACGATGAGGACGGCAACATGACCCTCCAGTGCAAGTGCCAGGCTATCGGCGAATGCCGCGATGCTCTTGCTCCCGCCTGCGGCGTTGAGCGCGATAATCTCCGCATCATTATGAACCCCGCCGGTGGCGCATTCGGCTATCCCGTTAATGCCACCACCTTCGGCGTTGTCATCACCGCCGTTCAGGCTCTGGGCATCCCCTGCACCATGACCCTCAACTATGAGGAGTTTATGTTCATGACCGGCAAGCGTTCCGCTACCTACGTCAACGCCCGCCTGGCCTGCTCTCCCGACGGCAAGATCACCGCTGCAGAGTATGACCTTGGTCTTGACCACGGCGCATACGCTATGACCGCCAGCAAGATTTTCAACAACATGGTATCCGTCGGCTTCCACGGCTACAATGTGCCCAATGTAAAGGCTCTCGCTCGCGGCGTTGCCACCAACCACGCCTTCTGCTGCCCCTACCGCGGCTTCGGCGCACCTCAGGTTTACACCACCACCGAGGCTCTCATTGATATGGCAGCCGAAAAGCTGGGCATCGATCCCTGGGAGTTCCGCTACATCAACGCAGCCCGTCCCGGCGACACCACTATGAACAGCCGTCCCTACAAGGAGTATGTCTATGTGGATATGCTTGAGAAGATCAAGCCTGTCTACGATGAATACAAGGCAGAGGCCGAAAAGGGCAAGGCCGAAGGACGCCACACCGGTGTCGGCATCAGCCTCGGCGGCTTCCTCTGCACCATCGGTATGTTCGATAGCTGCGACATTGCAATCGAGCTCAATCCCGACAACACCTATACCTTCTACAACACCTGGGAAGACCTGGGTCAGGGCGGCGATATCGGCTCCCTCACCCACGCGGTCAAGGCTCTCGAGCCCATGGGTGTAAAACCCGAGCAGATCCGCCTCGTTATGAACGACAGCCTTATCTGCCCCGACTCCGGCGTTGCAGCAGCAAGCCGCAGCCACTATATGGTCGGCAATGCCACCATCGATGGCTGCAAGAAGCTGATGGATGCAATGCGCAAGGAAGACGGCAGCTGGAGAACCTATGACGAAATGGTTGCTGAAGGCCGTCCCACCAAGTATATGGGTCACTATGACCAGATGAACCTCGGTATTCCTCCCGGACTTGATCCCAACTCCGGCGAAGGCGACAAGGATGCAGCCTTCATGTATGCCGTCAACGTTGCTCTCGTTGATGTTGATGTCAAGACCGGCAAGACCACCGTTAAGCGTTACTACACCCTCGCCGACGTCGGCACCATCGGCAACAAGTTGGCCGTTGACGGTCAGGCCTTCGGCGGTCTGAGCCACTCCATCGGCTTCGCCCTCAGCGAGGACTTCTTCGACATCAAGAAGGACAAGAACATGGCCATCTGCGGTATCCCCACCATTCTGGACATTCCCGATGACCTGAGCGTTGACTACATCGAAACCCCCAGACCCAACGGCCCCTACGGCTCCTCCGGCTCCTCCGAGTGCTTCCAGAGCTCCGGCCACATGGCAGTTATCAACGCTATCAACAATGCCTGCGGTGTCCGCATCTACGACCTGCCCGCCCGTCCCGCAAAGGTCAAGGCAGCCTGGGCTGCCAAGCAGGCCGGTCAGGACCTCAAGCCCGCCAAGTATTATCTGGGCAAGGACTTCGAGGATATGCTTGAAGACATCCGCAACGAACCCATCTAAAAACCAAAACCGCGAGGTGATTATAAATGGAATTGCAGGATTCCAAAGCCTTTGTGCAAAACTGCTTCCATGACGAATCCGCCTCCTGTGCCTGCGCCTGCCCCTTCCATCTGGACATCAGAGGCTTTCTGAAAAAGGTGGCGAGAGGCAGGTGGCCGGCCGCCTACCGCGATTTGAGCACGGCTATACTCTTCCCCTCCATTGCCGCGGAGCTTTGCCCTCAGCCCTGCCGCTCCCGCTGCCAGCGCGAAAGCCTTGGCGACGAAGCCTTGAACATGGCTGAACTGGAGAAAGCCTGCATACGCTTTGCCACCGGGGAAGCTGCTGACTTCCGTCTTCCGCCCAAGGAAGAGACCGTTGCCGTGGTAGGTGCCGGACCTGCCGGACTGGCCTGTGCCATTGGTCTGGCAAGGAAAAAATATGCTGTCACCGTTTTCGAAAAAGAACAGGGGTGGGGCGGCCATCTGCGCTCCCACCCCCGTTTTGCACTTTTTGACGCAGATTTTTCCAAGCAGTTTGCGCCTCAGAGCGTGGACTTCCGCTTCGGCACAGAGGCAGATTTTGAGCTTTTGCAAAGCTTCAACGCCGTCTACATCGCAACAGGCGAGGGCGGAAACGACTTCGGTCTCAGCGGCAGCTGGGACAGCAAAAACTTCACAACAGAAAAAGCCGGCTTCTTTATGGGAGGCGGCGTTGTAGGCATGCCCCTAATGGAGAGTATTGCCTGCGGCAGTAAGCTCTCCCAGCTTATGGAGGCCTATCTCAAAACCGGCAGGGCAGGACTTATTGTCGAAAACGACGAGGAATACTGCGAAGGCCATATGATGGATCATCCCGGTGAGGAGAAAAAGGCTATCGTTCTCCCCGCAGACCCGGAGCTTGGCTATACCAAGGATGAGGCCAAGGCAGAGGCTGCCCGCTGCATGCAGTGCGTCTGCGACCGCTGCCTGAAGGAATGCGAGCTTATGGCTCATTACCGCAAGAGTCCCTACAAGCTTGCAGCCGATATATGCGGCGACTCCCACACCATGCCTCCCTTCTCCAACTGCGAGGCCACCCGTCAGACCTATTCCTGCAACATGTGCTCCCATTGCTCCAACATCTGCCCCGAGAGCGTGGATATGGGCGAGCTTTTCCGCTTTTCCCGCGAAGACCGCTGGAAGCAGAAAAAGTGGGTACCTGGTCTCCATGACTACTGGCTCCGCGAGCTGGATTTCAACGGCGGCGAGGGATTTTACTCAACAAACAAAGAGTGCGAATATCTTTTCTTCCCCGGCTGCCAGCTCAGCGCATCCTCACCTCAGCAGGTGAAGGATATCTGGAACTATCTGTCGGGCATACTCAATATGGGAATTATGCTTGGCTGCTGCGGCGCTCCCGCCGTATGGGCAGGCGACCTTGAGCGCAGAGAGAGAAATACCTCTCTAATCCGCTCCCACTGGGAGGCTATGGAGCGCCCCGCAATAGTCTGCGCCTGCGCCACCTGCAGCGATTTTCTGAAAAAGCTTCTTCCCGACGCCGAGATACACATCATCTATGAGCTGCTTTACAAGATCGGCGTTCCCGTCCATCCGCTCCCCTTCTCTGAGGCTGCGGTTTTTGACCCTTGCTCCGCCGCAAAGGACGAGAAAACCCACGAAAGCGTTGCCGCCATTGCGAAAAAAGCCGGCTGCAGCATTGAGAAACTGGATGACGGCGGCAAGTGCTGCGGCTACGGCGGACATATGCGTCTTGCCAACCCCGAGCTTTACAAGGAGATTACAGATAACCGTGTCAGGGAAAGCGAGCTGCCCTACATCGTTTACTGCGCAAACTGCCTTGAGGTTTTCCGCTCCAAGGGCAAGGAATGTGTCCATATTCTGGACGCCCTCTTCCCCTCTGCTCCCGCTTCCACCCCTACCCTTGCACAGAAAAAGGCCAATTCTCTCCGTTTGAAAGGTGAGCTTATGCAGGAAATTGAAAACAAAGCCTTTGTCCCCTCCTCCGCGCCTTGGGACAGCCTGCCCCTTGAGATAAGCGCCGAGGCTCAGGCAAATATGGAAGATAAGCTCATCACCGAAAGTGAAATGAAGGAGCTTATCTACACCGTTGAAGCCGAAAGGGACTATTTTGAAGATGGCAGCGGATTGCGCAGCGCCTGCCTTATGAAGGAGGTTCTCACCTTCTGGGCTGACTACCGTCAGACCGAGGACGGAGGCTACTTCCTCGAAAGCGCTTACTGCCACAGAATGCATATTGGGGAGGACGGAAAATGAGCGAAAAACGAGTTCTCAAGTGCGCAAAATGCGATGTTGAACTGGTGGAACGTCAGGTGATGTTCTCCTATATGCGCCGCAGCTTCGGCCACGCCGTTCCCGTTTGCCCCCGCTGCGGCAAGGCCTATATCTCCCGCGACCTTGCCGAAGGCCGAATGGCCGAGGTCGAGGTGCTGCTGGAAGATAAATAAACACCTATGAATAGCTACTCTGCAAAAATCAATAAGGCTTCTTTTGTAGATGTTTCCGAGGAGAGCATACTCCGAGCATTAAATGCCCAACTGGAGTATGCTTCTTCCCGGAGCTCTTTTTACGCCCATCTGGCGGATAAACTCCCTTTGCGCTCTTTTGGAGATGTTTCTTCTCTCCCCCTTATAAGCGCGGATGATATTTCCGCACACGGCAGGGAGATGCTATGCGTCAGTGCCTCCCGGATACAGCGCATAGTCAGCCTGCAGACCTCAGGAACTGTACGCGAGCCCAAACGGCTTTACTTCAGCAGCGGAGATTTGCAGCGAACCGTGGATTTTTTTGCCGAGGGTATGGGCTGGATGTGTGAAAAGGGCGAGGTCGTTGGTATATTGCTGCCCTGCTCCGTACCGGACGGAGTGGGCGACCTTCTTGCCCGCGGGCTTGAAAAGCTTGGTGCCCGTCCCCTTCGGCTGGGTCTTGCGGAAAGCCCCGCGCAGCTTGCCGAGGCTCTTATGCCGGAAAAACCCGCCGTGCTTGTGGGCATGCCATGGCAGATAAGGCTCCTTGCTCTTGCACTGCCCTCTCTGCGTCCCAAAGCCGTTTTGCTCTCCGCCGACTATGTGCCCGAGAGCATATATCCTCTGCTGGAGGATATATGGGGCTGTCGTGTGCTGAGCCATTTCGGAATGACTGAAACCTGCTTCGGCTGCGCCGTGGAGTCCATGCTCCACCGCGGAATGTATCTCCGCCGGGATGAGCTTTATGCCGAGATAATCAATCCTTATAACGGTGAGGTGCTCCCTCCCGGAGAAGCGGGAGAGCTTGTTCTCACCACTCTCAGAAGAGAGGCAATGCCCCTTATAAGATACCGCACGGGGGATTATGCCCGCCTCTCAAAGGAGCACCCGAATTGTATTGAAGGAGTTTACGGGCGCATTTCTACCCCCGCTGCCTTCTATGCTCTTCAGGAAAAGCTATGTCCTATAAAAGAGCTTTTGGATTACAGCCTGAGCTTTTCAGGGGAAACGCTCAATATGGAGGCGCTTGTAAGCGATGAGATCATCATCCCCGCCCTTCGAAGTGCCGCTGCAGAGGTCTTTGGTGCAGAAGAAAAAAATATTTCCCTGTCTGTGAAAGTATCCCCACCCCTTGAGGGAAAGATGTTCACCCTGGGAAAACGCACTATTATATAAAAAAGAGACCGCTCAAAGCGGTCTCTTTTTAATCCGCGGAAACAAATTCAATATACATTTCGCTGCCTATATCCTTTGAGAAATCATCGATCAGATCATCGGCATACTGGGTGAAACCATAAATTCTTCGTGCCGGGAAGCTTATTTCATCGGCA
Organism: Oscillospiraceae bacterium; assembly: GCA_045538735.1. GTDB lineage: Bacteria > Bacillota > Clostridia > Oscillospirales > Oscillospiraceae > SIG459. Next base: position 9,405 of record JAZSRY010000022.1, on the reverse strand, counting down.
TAGTCGCTATGTATGCTGTCCCAGGCTTCGCTGTCGAAGAATGCCACATAGTCGGAAATCGTGATAAAAAGCCAAAGCGTATCTCCCGATACGCTGACACACTCGCAGGCGAAATGGGTATATACATTTTCCTCTTCATAGATTTTATAGGCGGGGAATATGGAAACTATGTCGGCATATACGCTCTCTCCCGGAGCGGTACAATCGAAGAAATACTGTTCATCTGCCGCGCTTACCGCGGGACTATAATCTGGTGCTTCCGTGATGTCCGCTTCTTTTTTATCGGAAAGACTGCTGTATATTGCCGAGGCTATGACCGTGAGAGCTATTATAACTCTCAGCAGTTTTTTGAAGCTCACTATGTCTTTTTTTATTACTATGCTGCGGCTTCTACCCTTTGGGGCATCGCCGTCAAAAACTCCTGCCTGTTTTTTCTCTTCCGGTCCGGGCATTTCCTCAGCCATACCGCTTTTGCGCGCGGTGGAAACCGGTCGTTTGCATTCGGGGCAGCGCTTCATACCGTCCAGAACTCCGGTTCCGCAATGGGGGCAAAAATCCATCCACTCACTCCCTTTTCTCTATATCCTCAGTATAGACTTTTTGCACACCCTTCGCAAGAGTATTTGACAAGGTGGATAAAAGAATATAAACTAAGTTTATTAAATCAAACTGCGGAGGAATTACATGAAAACTCTCGATAATATCATCATGCAGCGCCAAAGCACCCGCTTTTTCACCGACGATGTGCCCGCGAAGGAACTGATTGAGCAAATTGTCGAGGCAGGCCGTCTTGCTCCCTACGCCGGCATTGTTCAGCAGCGCCGGGAGTCCTTCCGCCATTTTTTCGTTCTTTCACGAACTACTCCCATTATGAAGCCCATTATGGCTTTGGTTGAGGAAAGCCGTCTTGAAATAGTGGACGATGCCCATGCCGCGGGAATGGCGGAGCGCTGGCCCGAGATGGTGAAGGTGCTTGATATGCTCTACAGAAAGAGTGCCGACGATATGGCCGCCGCCCCTTGGCTCATCATCATTGCGGAGCAGGCAGGAGTGCCCCAGCGGGAGCAGGTCTGTCTCGGTCATGTTATGGAAAATATGTGGCTGAAGGCAACGGAGCTTGAGCTTGGTGCAAAGCCCTCCTCCGGTATTGCAGATATAAAGGACAAGGCCGCTCTTTGCCGCCTTCTTGGTCTTGACAGCAAGGAAGACTATGCCTTCGACGCTCTCAGCGTGGGTTATCCCAAAACACCCCTCGCCAAGCGCGACGGAGAGAGAAAGCCTCTCCCCTCCCTGCGTTGGTTTGAGTAATAATAAAAAGTCCGAACCTATAGGTTCGGACTTTTTTATTTGGCTCAGCATGCTCATTCTCCCGTCTCCATGCAATACTCGTCGAGATATATCAGCAACTTATCTGTGTCTACATCAAAACGTAGCCTAATGCCCATATAGCGCACCAGAGTGTTTACAGTGGTTTGGTCCAATAAAAACACTCCATCATAGGAAGCATGATATATTCCGTTCTGCCCGGGAGCGGGCACAATACAATTTCCATCCACGCCTTCTTCTATAAATGAAAGCTTGCGAGTATTGAGATTATAAACCTTGTCATTAAATATTACTCTTGCCTTGAACCTGTTGTTCCATTCCACATCCGCGCCTAACGACTCAAGTATGGAGTCAAGGGGAAGCATTGCATAACCGCTATGCTCCGGCATATCAACATAGTAGCCGCAATCTTCGACCTCAGTTCCACAAACTATGATCTTATATTTATCATAATTTTTAATATCGACATTGTTTCCGCAGGATGTAACAAGTACAATCAGCAGGCTAAAACAAACCAGAATAACTTTTTTCATTTCAAGCCCCTTTAAGCATTCGGACGAAGGAATCCGCACGGTTACATTAAGATCGTAATATCTGCTCTGCAGGTAGTACAGTCTCGACTCTTGGATGGTACATTAACCAAACCGACAAAAATGAGGTAATTTGAAGCGCGAGCCACCATGCTTATCTTATACCAGCAAGCCATAGTGCAGAGTTTGCTGTATCCATATCCAAATAGATCTCGTTGGGCACACATTTGCAGTGCATACAATTTTGACCTGGAGCTGGGAGTAGTAAATTAAAATTCGACCCGTCTTCCTTAAATGTTATTTCCTCTGAATTTATAAAGAAAACCTTATCCTTGTATATAATTCTTGCTACATGCTCATTTATCCACTCGACATCGGCACCATATTTGCACAGCGCATAAGTAAATGGGGTGAGAACACAACCTCCGCACAGGTCGCAGGAATCGTATAAATTGGTATTTTTGTTCTTATCTGGGAGGTGATGTGTTGCAACAATCATTGAAACGGCTAAACATATTATTCCAATAAGTGCAAAATACTTTTTCATCGTTACCTCCTACGCTTCAGAATACAACAAACAATAAATTAAAGACTGATTGGTTCATCTTCTGCCTATGTGCTACATGAGAGGCTCAGCCTTCCCATTCACCTTTCTTTCTGAATTCAGCCAGTTGTTGGCGGTAATTATTATCAGCTTTTGTATATGCAACTTCCAAATTAGGGTTAACCATGATTAGATAACAATCCTCATAGCGCTCCTCACCCAAGGAAAGCCAATAGAGTTCCTGACCGTTCTCATTTACATCCAATCTAGTTAACTGTTTGATTTCCTCGGTGTCAACATCAAGCGTCTCGCACACCGCCACTTTTATTTCGTTAAATAGCAATTCAGAGTCATCCATTATGAAGAGGTCAAAGGAAACTTTGAGGGGACGTCTGGACATACGTTCTGCATTCAGTGGCATTCCCCAGTCATTGAGAGCTTTCAACTCCTCAAGGTCGATGTTGTCGTCTGCAACCATATAGCCAATGTCCTCATAGAAATATACATATTTCTCCTCGATTTTCTGACAGATAACATAGACACTGTCCCATTCATTGCTTATATGGTTTGTTGTTTCATAAAGAAAAAGTATCCGTTCCTCGCTATCCTTCTCGATAATATGAATTGAGAAGGGGGCTCCATTGCCACCTTTTAAGTCACTGCAAAACATACCGGGCGAGGCATAGGAGCCACATACTGCAAGCATTTTATCTTCAGACAAATCCATACAGCCGGATAAGAGCGTGGTGATTATTATAAAAAGCAAAATCAGTGAAATAGTACTTTTGAACTTTCTCATAAGACATTAACCTCTGCTCCAAAGTACAAAATATATTTCTGCTAGGGCGTGATTAGTTTCTGCGTTCTTTTAAATATACACTATATCAACCGATATGAGCCCGCTGCCGTGCTCACACTCCTGCCACACGGCGGTGATTTCATACAAATTCCCAGTTCCCTTGGAGACCACATATATATGGACCCCTGCAGCCTTGCCTTCTTCAACTTCAGAAGTGAATAAGATCGTTTTATGCCTATGTTGAACCTCGTATCCGCCTTCCAAAGCAGCTAGCTTCACTGAAAATCTTTTGCGGACAGCATCAATATTAGATATGTTTTGACCATGTTCGGGATGTATGTTCTCCAACCAGGCTTCTTCGTCGTTTGCGACAAGTGCGTTGATCGCATCATAAAGCTTTTCCTGATTAAGCCCCATCGAATAAGCAGGCTTAACACTATGTATTACATTCACCGAAACCACAAGAATAAATATCACAAGTATTAGAAAAAAATGGTTGGACTTAAAACCAATGTTGCCGTTATAGCCACCTCTACTTTTGTACATGTAGAACGCCGCAACACATGATATGATCAAATGGGTCACACACCAGCCCCACTTTCCCGGCAAGATGTTGTATAAAACCACAGCCGGTACAGCGATAACCGCAAAATACCACAGAGGAATTTTGTCTACTTTGATCCGCACAAAAAGCATCCTGAAAACAAGATATGCAATGTTTACAATAGGGATAAAGGCAAGAATTATTCCATATTTGCTGTTAAGAACCGATATAATTTTATCTACCATAACTGCCTCCGCACCTAACAGTTTGAGTGACTCAATCTAATTCTGCAAAACATTTATAATCACGTTGCTCATCCCACACCGCAGCGACTTGCCAACCGATCAAAGCAGAATTTCCAAACTGAAAGCCATTTTTTGACACGCAAAATTTCTTACCAAAACCTAAGGGTACACCAAGTTGCAATTCGACCCCATTTCCTCGTCTGCTTGAATCATATTCCCACGGCATGGAATAGTAGTAATCTGATAAGGCGTTACCTCGGGAAATTGCATTGTAGATTGCGGAAAGAAAAATACTTGAGCAGAAAATACAGACGAGTCTATATTTAGTGACATTTAAGATGTCACTCGGTTTCATTAATTATTTCCATGCATTTTTCCCTGAACGCAATGACACTTTGGTTGCAGTCGGCAATAAGAGGGAATTCCTCGGAGTAGATAATAGTTCCGCCTTCCTCCGTGGAATACAGGATCATATAGCAGCATGCCTGTTTCTTGTATTCCTCGGAATTTTTGGCAACCCGAACATAAAATATCTGCTTGCTGTCATCATAAATTTCCATTCCTTCTGAAACAACTACTCCATCTTTGGGCAACTCGAAGTACGCAAGTACTTTCTTCTCGAGCTCCATTTCGTCCACAATATCTTCGTGTAATTCCTTTCGTTCAGTGGGGTGCATTTTCGCTTCGTCAAGGACGCAGTTCCAATCATTTTGCGCCTTGAAAGTTTCAATCTCCCTAACGTCTAAGGACTCAGATGTGGGATCCTTGACTCTGTAGCATAAGTCCTCGTAATAATATACAAGCCTGCTGTTGGATTTCTGACTTATAACGTGAATCTCCAGTTCGCTCATCCACATACCGGAATAAGTAGTGTAGATATAATATCGCCTGCCATAGGAATCTTCTTCGATTTTATATACATTGTCAAATTGCAGGTCATTGAGCTTGTCTGTGTAAGGCATATTAGTGCCAAGAATACCATAGGGATCGTAAAGTCCAGTAAGGAAAACATATGGAGGCCTTTCGCAGCCGGTATTGAATATCACAAGCAACAGCAAGGCAATCATAGTAATAATTCGCTTCATCGAGCCACCTCCTATTATGGGTCGAATACATAACTTCCAACACTCCGAAGCTGCTGAATCTACCTATCGCGGGATCGTAATATCTTCTCTGCAGGTACTACAGGCCAGACTCTTGGATGGTGCATAAACTAAACCGGCAAAAATCGGGCTATTTTTTAGCGCTGAAATAAGTACGATTTATAGGACTATAGGTTATAGACTGTTAGGATCATCTTCAGCCTATGTGCTACATGAGAGGCACAGCCTTCCCATTCACCTTTCTTTCTGAATTCAGCCAGTTGTTTGCGGTAATTATCATCAGCTTTTGTATATGCAACTTCCAAATTAGGGTTACACTTATTTTTTTCGAATATAAATGCTGTGTACTATCGCGGTAAGCAGGACAATACCTCCATGAATTGGTAGTGCAAGGTAAAGAACAAACATTAATAACAGATCTTTGAGAAACGGTACTCCTGCATCATATGTAATAATGAGCGCAAGTGAAAAAACGATCAAAACAGATAAAGTTTGAAAAAATAACAAACTATTTCTCCTAATAGGCTTTGTCTGATTGTTATCATTGTTCTTTCTTTTAATCCACCCAAGCTCTCTAAACATTCGCCAAAGAAAATTCAATAAGGTCAACTGGACAAATATGTCCGCAAAACAAAAGACAATTAGCAGTAAATTCACGAGCTTACTCCTTATCTGATATGTCCTCGCCGTGCACCGTATGAATGTGCTCCAACCAGATTTCTTCGTCGTTTGCGATAAGTGTGTTTATTGTATCGTAAAGCTTTTCCTGATTAAGCCCCATCGAATAAGCAGGCTTATGCCTGTCACTTCTCAACAAGAGTAAACCTAACAAAACCGGAACCGCTATCGCTGCATTGCCAAACTGTTTTTATAAAGCAACGTTTACCGCCGACATAAACAAATGCTTCCATGCACATAGCATTTCCATCTTCGACATCATATGGTGTGAAGTGTGTACCATACTGATTAACATATGAATAGCCGCTGTCAAAATTAATGCCATCAAATTCAAGAGAGGTCTTAAACCTACTAAGAGTTTTGACGGATGTTCCGTACACGGGGTGAATTAAACTATTCCACTTTTCGCTGTCATTTTCAACCAGTGCATCTAGGGCTTCTAAGGTCTTCTCCTTAACCACCGAAGAGTCAACTGGGTTGTCATTATGTGGAGCATACCATAAGTTGCCTAAAATCAGGAGAGCTGCGAATATAGCTAAGGGGATAAAATTTCTGAGCATTTTCTCCCTTGGTGCCATTTTGCCCATGTATGCGCCCCGACTTTTGTACATGTAGAATGCCGCGATACATGATATGATCAAATGGGTCACACACCAGCCCCACTTTCCCGGCAAGATGTTGTATAAAACCACAGCCGGTACAGCGATAATCGCAAAATACCACAGAGGAATTTTGTCTACTTTGGTCTGCACAAAAAGCAGTCTGAAAATAAGATATGCAATGTTTACAATAGGGACAAAGGCAAGAATTATTCCATATTTGCTGTTAAGAACCGATATAATTCTATCTACCATAACTGCCTCCGTAGCTAACAGTTTGAGTGACTCAATCTAATTCTGCAAACCTCAGGATCATTATATCTGCTCTGCAGGTAGTACAAGCCCGACTCTTGGATGGTGCATTATCTTAAGGGGCAAAAACAAAATATTTTTGCCCCTTAATTCTCCTTAACTGTGAAAATGTTACAGCATCTAATAGAAACTGGATATCGCTAGCGCTTAATACTACCCAACAACAAACTAGACAGATGTATTAGCCCCTTACCACATCAAAATAGAACATAAGGATTGCGGCTCCTAAAAATATCGGGAATAAAAATCCGCCTATTTTCCTCAAAAGAGTGGTCCTGTGTTCAGAGTTGTTTTGCTCTTGGTTCGAGGCGGAGATGAGCCACATAGGTGCGTTGAGCATGCACACGGCGCAGGTGCACACCGCGATTACAGCGCCAAACAATTTTGCCCAGCCTACGACTAACTGGAGTACAAGCACTAAGGCGAACAAGATGGTAAATATTTTGTTCAGCTGATAGAGAAGTCCCAGACTTTGTTCCTTGTTTACTTCCTCATACCACCAAAAGTTTATGCCGCCTTTGGTAAGCTCGTTGATTTTGGTTTTGCTGAATCCATCGCTCCGCAGCTTTCTGCCAATGGCCATGCGAAACAACATATACCACACCGCAGATAAAAACAGAGAAATCCATACGAGGAAGTAAAAGCCGCTATATTGCTCGTCAATTTTTGCGTAGACGGACGGAACATACATTATCAGTACGCTTGCGCCAATCAAAAGGCAGCCAACACTCAGGATAGACACAGTCACTATATGTCCAAAATACATATTGTCCTTCAAACCGCATAGGCTAATCAGACCTACTCCAAGAATGATTGCACCAAATATTCCCAGAACGATATAGCTGCTGTTGGGGCTGGGATATATAATGCAGGTGAATGCTATGTAAGCAAAAAGCGGAAGCATAAAGGAGATAATTTTTATAAATACAGCTTTTTTTGCTTTTTCGTAGGAATATTGGCCGCCTTGCTTTCTTTTCTTTTTAATTTTTCCCTTGCTCATAGCTGTCCCCTAATGTTCAAATTAAGATACGGATATAGTTATTGCGTTACGTCAAGGAATGCACACCACACGGATTCGTCCAAAATATAATCTCTGAAGCAGTTTCTGCCTTCTTCAAAACACAAATAACCACAGGACTATTATTATAGTAAAAGCAATCAAAGAACTACCTACTATTCGCGATAATATTCTTGTTCCTTTTGTTGGATTTGAAGTATATCCTGCCCCGATCCAATATAAGAATTGGTTGTCTCCAATGGATAATAGTTCAAACCAGAAGTCAGGAAAAATAATCATTGTTATACCAATGCCAATGGCAATGACAACCACAAAAATACATACAATAATCATAATAAATTTCCTTTATTTCCAGTTTTCTATATAATAAACATACATTCAAATAAGGAATATTAGCAATTTCAACCATATAATTCATGTATACATTTGTCCCTAATTATAAGAAAGTTAAAAATGCATCTGCAATATTTACTATGGTATCAAATGTAAAGTTTATAGCATATGTCTGTGTAAATTCTCCTTCTTTTGAATACTTGTAGATATCACCCATGCGGTATTTGGTTTTGCTATACAGGATGGGTAGAGGAATATGCAGCCCTCCATCCGCATTTAGTTTATCCTATTTATCCCAATATTTCTCCCGGAACTCCATTATCTCTTCCCGGCAGTCCATCCCGGAATCAATTTCTTCGCAGGCATAGATGATATGTTCACTGTTCACATATTCGGAAAGTATAAGATAGGCTCCAAACGAATGCTCCGTGTCAGTAGGATTTTTTACAGTTACTCGGATGATCTGTTTCCCTGAGGTATCTCGCTCCATACCGTCCATTGTTACGACAACGTTTTTACCATCAAGATCGAAGTATTCATACAGCTCGGATTCAAGTTCAAAGCGTTCCTCTATATCGGGTATATCCTCGCTGTAGTTGAGCGGGGCCATTTTGTCGGGTGCAAGTTCTCTTCCCCAATCGTTTGCCTCCTTGAGCCAGATGGTATCTTCTTCCGTAAACTCTTCCTCGTGGATGATTCTGCTAATATAGCACAAGTCGCGGTAATAATAGACAAGCGGATATTCTGTCTGCTGGATTATCACAAGGTGTTCGTAATATTGACTACGGTACTCGTAGAGCTCACGACCCATTTCATCTCTTTCCAACAGCTTAAGGAAGTCAGTTCCCTCGATCTGTCCCATACCAAAGGGAAGAGCAGACTCAACAACCTCCGCTACATTATAAAGCTTGGTGGCACCTAAGGAATCTTTGGCATAACAGCCTGAGCAAAAAAGTAGTATAGCAAGAACAATAAACGCTTTTTTCATTTTCGCTCCTTCCGTTCATAGGTATAGTAGCGTATAAATGTAATATGCTCCGGCCCACTTTGTCTCTGCATCACGATAATTATATGGGACATCGGATGCATAAACGGTGCGCGATACTCCCCCGAGAACATCTGCTACATACTCGTAGACATGAGAATAATAGTTAGCCCTCTACATAGCTTAATCAGGAAACTTAACACGTATAACTTGAACAAACAACGCTATTATCAATGAAATAATATAACTGGCCAGTATACAAAGCATAATCAATCCTTGTACATTTTGGGACGATGAACTTGGAGATAAAATTTCTTCTAAATACACCCATGTCCCGAGACGCACATTTACATGAAAACAGATTATAAGGGCTGCAACACTGACCGCAC
>JAZSRY010000024.1:0-7142 GCA_045538735.1 Oscillospiraceae bacterium | reverse complement strand
GACATGGGGTTGACCTTCTCCTCTTTGTAGAGCTTATTGATTTCCAAATTAAGCTTCTGCTGGTTGCCCTCGTGCTTCTTCTGAAGCTCTTTGACCTTGTCGTTAAGGCCGGTCATGCGCATCATGCTCTTCTTGCTCTTGAGCTGGAAGGGCAGCATGATTAACTTGACCAGAAGGGCAAACAGGAAAATAGCTATACCGTAGTTACCAACCAGGTTGTTAAGCCAAAGCAGCACCCAGCCGAATGGCTTTGCTATAATTTCCATCATAATATTATGACTCCTAATATCTTCGGCGTCCTAATTATCAGGGCACCGGATCATAAAAATCGTGCTCTCCCCGATGAAAGGGATGGCAGCGGGAAAGGCGCTTGATAGCCAGCCATGATCCCTTCAAAGCTCCGTATTTCTCCAGAGCCTCAAGCGCATACTGGGAACAGGTTGGGATGAAGCGGCAGCTGGGGGGCGTGAGGGGGGAAATGAAATTGCGGTAAAATTTTACAAGCGCCATGAGAATTTTCTTCATTTGTTCTCACTTCTTTCCCTGAGTATACCCAGTTTTTCGCAGGAGCCCAGAAAGGCATCCTGAAGCTGGGCATATGTGGCCCGGACAGCTTTGACCCTTGCCACCACCACAAGTTCCGTACCCGGCACAAAACGCTCCTCGCTGAGACGGTAAATCTCACGGAGACGGCGGCGGACACGGTTGCGCACAACGGCTTTGCCCAGCTTGGTGCTGACGGTGAAGCCGATTCGCATATCCCTTTTTTTCGTTTTTCGGGCATAGACCACCAGATAAGGATTCACGGCGCTTTTGCCCTTGGAGTAAAGACGCTGAAATTCATAGTTCTTTTTCAATGTGTCTGTGAACTTCATTTTCCTTCCTCCTTTTTCCGATTTCCCTTTGCAGCGCAAAGAGGGCGGTCAATGGCCGCCCTTGTCGAAACCGGTGTTCAGTTACCTCTCGGTGATGTCACACTAACAAATTAGTAGGAGAGGCGTGCTCTGCCCTTTGCTCTGCGGCGTGCGAGGACCTTGCGGCCGTTAGCGGTGGACATTCTCTTGCGGAAGCCGTGCTCTTTCTTGCGCTGGCGCTTCTTGGGCTGATAGGTACGAAGCATCTCGGGTTGACTCCTTTCAATAATAATACTCAACAGGTACGGGTGTACCAGTAGTTGGTTTGTATAGGCGGGCACAAGCCCACGGGCATACATTATATTACAATGCATCCGCGTGTGTCAAGTGTTTTTGTTTAACGGCAGATGGTATTATACAGCAGAATTAACGCCTCCGCCTTCCTTTAGCAGCTGTGAGAGATGGAAAATCCGGTCTGCTCGCATGCGAGGAGGACACTAGCCGTAGCCTGAGGGCAAGGTTTATGCCTCCGGCGGCCATATTCTTTTCGCGTGGCCGAAAAGAATATGGAAAGAAAAGTCCACCAAAGAGGGGCGAAGAAAGCCCCTCTTTGGAAACACCTCAGGTGCAGATGTGTAAAAGCACATTGTGCCACATAATTAAATCCGAAACCTCAGTGTGCGTACCTCGATTTCCGCTCAGGACGCTGCTGCTCTATGGTGCCTGTTCGGCACCACCGAAATTGTACCTCGTTATGCTTTACAAAAGCTCGCTGACGCGGCTTTCTCCGTAAACGGGAATTCCGTTTGCCTTGAAAAGCTCCGCCGTCACTCCGTCGCCTTCTCTGAGAGCGCCGGAAAAGCTGCCGTCATATATGCTGCCGCAGCCGCAGGAAGGGCTGCGCTCTTTCAAAATTGCCGCCTCGCAGCCAAAAAGGCGGGCAAGGGCAAGCGCCTGCTCCGCGCCATGCTGATACTGAGCCGTGACATCCGCTCCCGAATCCATCATCACTTTGTCCCCTATGCGCTCGGAGGGATTTCTGGGGGTGGGCAGACCGCCAAGCTGCTCAGGGCAGGCAGGGATGAGAGTATGCTTTTCCATAAGCTTTTCGATAACTTCCTTTTCAAGACCCTTGCTCTTGCCGTCATAGCGGCAGCAAAGTCCCAGAAGGCAGCCGGATATAAGTATATTCATTTTAACTTCTCCTTCCTTTTAACCGGCCACGGCAGCTGAGCCAGCACCACGGCGGCAAACATCAATAGGCAGCCTATGTATTCCCTTCCGCTGAGTCTGTCCCCCAGAATCACCGCTCCGGCCAGAACGGAGAACACGGATTCCAGGCTCAGCAGTATGCTCACCACGGTGGGGTCGGCATCCTTCTGCGCCAGTATCTGCAGAGTGTATGCCACGCCGGAGGAAAACACGCCCACATAGAGTATGGGCAGTATGCAGTGCCAAATCCCCCCAAGGGACTGATTTTCAAAGACGAGGGACAGCACTGCGCTGACAACGCCTGCGGTGAGAAACTGAATGCAGCTGAGGTGAACACCGTCCACCTTCTGCACAAAATGGTCAATGCACATGATATGCAGCGCGAAAATGAAGGCGCAGGCCAGCACCAGCAGGTCGCTTTTTTCAACGGAGAAGTTCTCCTTTATGCAGAGGAGGTAAAGTCCTCCCACAGCCAGCACCGCTCCCAGCCACACGGGAAGGGAGGCTCTGCGGCGGAGGAAAACTCCCATAAGAGGAACGAGCACCACATAAAGGGCGGTTATAAAGCCCGCTTTTCCGGGGGCGGTATCCGCAAGACCTGCCTGCTGAAAATTGGCGGCCGCCGCCAGCACAACTCCGCAGCAGATTCCGCCTATGATAAGATCCTTGCGGGAGCCAACCTTTACCGGCTTGCCCTTTTTTTCTCCAACTTTCCTGAATATTGCCGCAACAGCCCAAAGCACAAAAAAGGCTATGATGCTTCTGGCAGCATTGAAAGCAAAGGGCCCCACGAAGTCTGTGGATACGCTTTGAGCCACGAAGGCTGTGCCCCATATGAAGGCCGCCAGAGTGGGGAAAACTATGCCCTTGATTTTTCTGCTTTTCATTCCGAACACTCCGTACAGTGGAAATAATTTTTGAAATTATACCACGGCAAAATAAAGTTTTCAAACTCTATGTAAAAAAATCCCCGAGTGTGCTAGAATATAGCCCGAGGTGAATAATAATGGAAAAAATTGCACTTGTAACCGGCTCCTCCCGAGGCATTGGACGCGCCATCGCCGCACGCCTTGCAAGAGAGGGCTACGCCGTATGCATAAATTATATCGAAAGAGAAGATAAGGCTTTGGAGCTTCAGTCCATTCTGGAGGCCGAGGGCTGCCGCATTATGACTTACCGCGCCGACGTTTCAAAGAGAGGCGAGGTTGAGGCAATGGTTGCCGCCATCAAGGAAAACTTCGGCAGCGTCAGCCTGCTTGTGAGCAACGCCGGCGTTGCGGGGCAGTGCCTTTTTCAGGATGTGAGCGACGAAATGTGGGATCGCTATTTCGGAGTTAACGTCCGGGGCGCTTTCAACTGCGCTCAGGCCGTTCTTCCCGATATGCTCCACGAAAAAAGCGGCTGCATAGTGACGATTTCCTCTATGTGGGGACTTCGCGGTGCCTCCTGCGAGGTTGTTTACTCCGCCACCAAGGCCGCCCTCATCGGCCTCAGCAAATCGCTGGCCATGGAGCTGGCTCCTTCGGGCATCAGAGTTAACTGCGTGGCTCCCGGAGTTGTGGATACCGATATGCTCTCCGCCCTCCCCGCCGATGTTATGGACTCCCTTGCGGATATGACTCCCATGGGCAGGCTGGGAAAACCGGAGGATATAGCCGGCGCTGTTGCCTTTTTCGCAAGCGAAGAGGCATCTTTTATCACCGGTCAGGTGCTCACTGCCGACGGCGGATTTATACTATAAATAACAACGGAAAATACAGGAGGAAGATTATGGCAAAGTTTATAAGCGCAAAGGAAGCCGCCGCTCTCATTCGCGACGGTGCGTCCATAGGTGTTGCAGGCATGGGTCTCTCCGGCTTCCCCGAAGAGGTCTTCTGCGCAATCAGAGACCGCTTCAAAGAGACGGGGCATCCCAAAAATCTTGAGCTTCACCACGCCAGCGCCATGGGCGACTGGGGCGTTGGAAACAGCTTCGACGGCTGGGACAAAAATCCCCGCCAGGTTCCCCTTGGCCCCGAAGCAGGAGTCCGCGGCATTTCCCGCCTTGGCGAAGCAGGACCCGGTCTTGTTGCAAAATGGACGGGCGCCCACGTGGGCAGTGCCTTCGCCCTCCGCGACCTTGCAGTTTCCAATCAGCTTGAAAGCTGGTGCCTCCCCCAGGGTGTTGCTGCATGCCTCTGGCGCGAGATAGCCGCAGGCCGTCCCGGTCTTCTCACCAAGGTTGGCCTGGGCACCTTCGTTGACCCCCGCCTGGAGGGCGGACGCATGAACGAATGCACCAAGGAGCCCGTTGCGGAGCTTGTGAACTTCGGCGGCGAGGAATACCTTTTCTATAAATCCTTCCCCCTTGATGTGGCTCTGCTCCGCGGCACCGTCTCCGACGAAAACGGCAACATCTCCTTCATGAACGAGGGCATTCTCAACGAGGGTCTCTCCGTTGCAGCAGCCGCCCACAACAGCGGCGGCATCGTCATCGTTCAGGTTGAATACATCACCAAAAACGACACCATTCCTCCCAAGGATGTTAAAATCCCCGGCATTCTGGTTGACTATGTTGTTGAAGCCACCGACCCCATGGCCTGCTGGCAGACCGAGGGTCGCTACTTTGAGCCCGCCTTCTCCGGCCAGATCCGCAGACCCCTCAAGTCCATCCCCGCTCTGCCTCTCAGCGAGCGCAAGGTTATTGCCCGCCGCTGCGCCGCAGAAGTCAAGACGGGCTATGTCCTCAACCTCGGCGTAGGCATGAGCGCCGACGTTGGCAACATTCTTGCGGAAGAGGGCTGCATCGATAAGGTCACCATGGCCTGCGAGTCCGGCATGATAGGCGGCGTGCCCTGCGCTCTGCCCAACTTCGGCAGCAGCTATAACCCCGAAGCCGTTCTGGAACACAACAGCGTTTTTGACATCATCTCCGGCGGCGGTCTTGACATGACCTGCCTGGGTATGGGCGAATGCGACGAGGAGGGCAACGTCAACGTCAGCAAGTTCGGCCCCCGCCTCACCGGTCCCGGCGGCTTCATCGACATCACCAACGCAACTCCCAAGGTTGTCTTCTGCGGTACCTTCATGGGTAAGGCAAAGCTCGCTGTAGGCGACGGCAAGCTCACCATCGTGCAGGAAGGCAAGGTCAGAAAAATGGTGAAGGCTGTTGAGCAGATCACCTTTGCGGGCAAGTATATCAAGCCCGGTCAGGATGTTCTCTATGTCACCGAGCGCTGCGTTATGCGCCTTATTGACGGCAAGATGACCGTCACCGAAATTGCTCCCGGAATCGACCTTGAAAAGGACGTTCTCGCCAACGTGGACTTCCCCCTGGCTGTTTCCCCCGAGCTCAAGCTTATGGACGAGGGAATGTTCTGCGAAAAGTGGGGCGGCCTCCACAAGATTTTTGGATAAAACATATCACAAAAAGCACGCTGATTTTTACAAAAACCGGCGTGTTTTTTGTTGCGGGGCAATAAAAACTATTGAAAAATCTGTTTTTATTTGAGATAATGCCCTTTGTATACTTATTTATATTAAAGAGGTTATTAATATGACTAAAAAACAGTCCCCCATTGTCCCCGTTGTGGCACTGCTTGTGGCACAGCTCTGCGTGGGTATTCTCTATGTATGGAGCGTTCTTAAGCCCGCCGCAATCTCTTTCTACGGCTGGGCAGACGGCGCTGTCAACCTGGTCGCCAGCTTCATGCTCTTCGCTTTCTGCGTGGGCAACCTTTTCGGCGGTGCTCTTAACGACAAGATAGGCCCCAAGAAGGTCTGCATTCTGGGCATGATTCTCTTCGGCGGCGGCATCCTCGTCAGCTCCTTCATTCCCGTTGGTGCCGGCATCATCGGCTTCTACATCTGCTACTGCATCGTCGGCGGCATCGGCTGCGGCTTCACCTATGGCGCAGTTATCTCCGGCATCCAGAAGTGGTTCCCCCATCGCCGCGGCTTTGCCTCCGGCCTTGGCACCTCCACCTTCGGTCTCGCCACCGTTGTGTTCAGCCCCATCATCGGCAGAATGCTCAACGTTATGACCATCAACACCACCCTTCGCATTCTCTCCATAGTCTTCCTTGTTGTGGGTCTCGTTGCCAGCTTTTTCGTAAGACTCCCCTCTCAGGAGTATCTGGCTGCCCTGCCCGTTCCCGCACCCAAAAAGACCTCCATCGCCACCAAGGATATGGCTCTCGGTCAGGCAATCAAGACCCTTCCCTTCTGGTGCCTCTTCCTCGGCATTTTCTTCTATAACGGCACATGGAATCTTGTTACCCCCCTCATCAAGGGTCTGGGCGTAAACCGCGGTCTCACCGAGGCTCTCGCCATCACTTGCGTTTCCCTCACCGGTCTTTTCAATGCAGCAGGCCGCCTCATCATGGCCTCCCTCTCCGATAAGCTTGGCCGCATCAACACCATGCATATCCTCTCCGTGCTCACCGCCATCTGCGCACTTCTCCTCATCTTCGTCGGCGGCTATGCTTACTTTGCAGTTATCCTCATCACCGCCTTCGCTTACGGCGGCCCTGCAGCTGTCAACCCCGCAACCAGCACCGACTTCTTCGGACCCAAAAACTCCGGCGCCAACTACGGCGTTATCATGCTGGCTCTCGGTCTCAGCTCCATCTTCTTCAACGCTATCTCCAACGCTATGTACGCCGCCACCGGCGCTTACACCCTCACTTTCATAATGGCCGCTCTCTCCGCCGTTGCAACCATCGTGATATTCATCATCATCAACGGCTGCATCAAAAAGCAGAAGGCCGCCGAATGATTTTATAAAGAATATTAAAACAGGAAGCAGGGCTGTGTTGTAAAAACACAGCCGTGCTTCCTGTTTGCGTTATGCCCAAAAGCTAACTTAATTTCACTTATTCCTTTACATAGCTTAATCAGGAAACTTAACACGTATAACTTGAACAAACAACGCTATTATCAATGAAATAATATAAATGGCCAGTATACAAAGCATAATCAATCCTTGTACATTTTGGGACGATGAACTTGGAGATAAAATTTCTTCTAAATACACCCATGTCCCGAGACGCACATTTACATGAAAACAGATTATAAGGGCTGCAACACTGACCGCAC
>JAZSRY010000010.1:0-9634 GCA_045538735.1 Oscillospiraceae bacterium | reverse complement strand
CCGGTGTTCCGTGTGGTTACGGTGGCTGCGCTGCTCCTGCTGCTGATCTTTACGCTGCGTTTACCGGCTTCTCCCAAGGCTTGCCCTCAGTATATCTGCAAAGGCAGCGGTCTGGTAGCTCCCAAAAGGCTGCTGACCGGCACCTTTGTTCTGGTGTTTGTCAGCGCCCTCATGGGAGTGTCCGGCCCCTCCATTTCCGCCGAGGTGCGCCACGGTGTGTTCGTGACCTATTTTGTGGATGCTGCCGCCAGTGTGCTGCTGTTTTATCTGTACAAGAAGAAAGAATTCCATCCTTTCCGGTGTATTTCCGCCTGTGTCGGTCTGAGCTGTATCGGTTTTCTGCTGATGTATGCGGCAGATTTTGTCCCGGTGCTGAAGCTGATTTCCTGCGCTTTGATCGGTTTCGGTATGGTAGCCTGCCAGATGGTTCCTTTGTACGGTCTGGTGCTGATGAAGTCCTACCCTTCCCGGTATCTTTCTCCCATCATCATCGGTCTGGCACTGGTCGCTGTACTGGTCCAGGGTGGCATGGTGGAAGCCTTCCGCAGCGTCCCCTCCATGCTTTTCCTGGCCTATGGGGTGATCATGGTAATCCTGGTCATTCTCTACTTGCAGATCGAGCCTTACTTCCTGTACACCCTGCGCCGGAAGATCCCAAGTTCGGATCGTAGCCATGTCGTTCTGTGAGCCAAGGAGTTGCTGTTTGGACTTGTCTTCCTAAGACCGCTTGGCCTCCGACTTTTCCTTTGTACGGTCTGGTGCTGATGAAGTCCTACCCTTCCCGGTATCTTTCTCCCATCATCATCGGTTTGGCACTGGTCGCTGTTCTGGTCCAGGGTGGCATGGTGGAAGCCTTCCGCAGCGCCCCTTCCATGCTGTTCCTTGCCTATGGGGTGATCATGGTGATCCTGGTCATTCTCTACTTGCAAATCGAGCCTTACTTCCTGTACACCCTGCGCCGGAAGATCCCGGAGGATGCACTCAAGCAGACCGACGCAGAGCCTGTCAGCCAAGCAGAACCCGTGCGGGAGAAAGAAGTCGTTCCCGCAACGGAAACGCTTCCCGGGGATTCGCTGTTTGCGGTCCTTTCCAAACGGGAATTGGAAGTTGTGGATCTCATTGCCCGTGGTTACAGCAACGCAGAAATTGCCAATGTGCTGGTCATTTCTGTGCATACGGACAATGACCACACCAAGAAGATCTACCGCAAACTGAATGTCCACAGCCGCCTGGAGGTTGCCGCTCTGGCAAACTGCCAGAAGGAACCTGTCATGGATATTTGATACCGGAATATATCTTTGGTATAAAGAAGCAGCACTGCCGAAAAGTCTGACAGTGCTGCTTCTTCATTTGTCCGATTCTCTTGTTAGGTGAGCGCCGTATTGCAGGCCGTCAAGAAACAGTCGAATATGCCGCAAATAGCAATAAATCCCCGACCTGAAAAGGTCGGGGATGAACTATTTTTAAGGGTGATTTGCGTGGTGCTCATCTATTAGCTCACACATGAGCCAGCATTGCAATGGCGCAGGGCATTTTATTTTCTTTTGAGGACATAGCTTCGCCCCCTTTCAAGAAATTATAAAGGTATTATAGCAAGCTTCACCCGATTAGTCGATATAAAAATAAATCCCCTGCCCGAAGGCAGGGGATTTTGCTTCTTATAAGGCGGGAATCAGCCCTTGACAGCGCCGGTCTCTGCGGTGTAGGCAGCAGCCAGTTCCTGCCATGCGGCATCCTGCTCGGGCTTGAAGTTCAGGTAGTAGACGGAAGCGGTATCCTTCTCAGCACCGCAGCCAACCATACCAAGAACAATGATCAGAACCAGCAGAATAGCAACAAGCTTTTTCATTTTTGTTTCCTCCTATTAATTATTGGTAAGTATATGCTTAACGACATATGCCGTAAAAGCCCACAAAAGCGAAAACAAGCTTTTCGCCCATATATTATCCAAAATTTCAATATCAAAAAGTAATTGTGTTATTAATTTAACTTATCCTGCCGATGGAAATCCTCTTTCTTTATGCATTCTTAACACACTGTCGCTTCCCGTTGCGCGGCAGATGTAAGTGTGATAAAATATTTCAAAACTTGAGGTGATAAAAATGCTGCATACAACCCTCTGCTATCCCCAACGGGGAGATCAATATCTTATGCTCCACCGTGTAAAAAAGGAGCATGATGCCAACCGGGACAAGTGGATAGGTATAGGCGGAAAATTCCACGAGGGGGAAAGCCCCGAGGAATGCCTCCTCCGCGAGGTAAAGGAGGAGACCGGTCTCACTCTCACCCACTGGCGCTACCGGGGGATCGTCACCTTTGTCTCCGACTGCTGGGAAGGAGAATATATGCATCTTTTCACCGCCCACGAATGGCAAGGTCAGCTCTCGGGCTGCGACGAGGGCGAGCTTGAGTGGGTGGATATTGACGCCGTTCCCTCCCTGTCCATATGGGAGGGCGATAAAATATTCCTCCGCCTGCTGGCTGAGGACGCGCCCTTTTTCTCCCTGAAGCTCTCCTACGAGGGAGATAAGCTTGTTTATGCCGCCCTAAACGGAAAGGAGCTTGCCCTTTGAGAATTCTCTCTGTATGCATCACTCCCGAAATGGAGGGACGCCGCGTCAGTTCCATCCTCCGCTACCGGCTCAATATGGACAAGGGCTATGTGGTGCGCCTTAAATATAAGGCAGGCGCCATAAAGCTTGACGGGAAGGATGTCCGCACCGTTGACAAGGTGAAAGCGGGGCAGCTGCTGGAGGTGGATATAAGCGACCGGGATACCGTTGCGGGCATCGCAGCCATAGACTATCCTCTCAATGTGCTCTACGAGGACCTTGACTGCGCCGTTATAGATAAGCCCGCAGGCATGCCCTGCCACGGCTTCAGCAACAAAAAAGAGATTTCTCTCATTGGGGCTTTCGCCCACCGCTGGGGCAAGGATGCTGCTTTTCACCCCGTCAGCCGTCTGGACAAGGGCACAAGCGGCCTTATATGCGTTGCCCTCAACGGCTATACCCACAGCCTTTTCATCCGCGCGCTGCACAGCGAGGATTACCGCCGCGAATATCTCCTCATATGCTCGCCTTCCCCCGCGGAGAAGAAAGGCAGCATCTCTCTGCCCATAGCCCGCGAAAGCGAGGACAGCCCCAAGCGCTGCGTTTCCCCCGAGGGCGCGCCCTCCCTCACCGAATATGAACTTATCGCGGAAGACGGAAGCCTTGCCCTTGTACGGGCAAGACTGCGCACCGGCCGCACCCATCAGATAAGGGTGCATTTCGCCGCCATCGGTTCCCCTCTTCTTGGGGATGCCTTTTACGGAGGAAACTGCGAGACTATAGATCGCCCCGCCCTCCACTCCGCTTTCCTGAGTATGAAGCAGCCTGTTACGGGCGAGAGGATTTCCCTTACCTCACCCCTTCCCGAAGATATGGCGGCAGTCTCTCCCGTCCTTGCCGATGCCGCCCGAAAGGAGCTTGAGAAAATATGAGCGAGCATAATATGAAGGTCATCGCCCGGATACGCAGCCCCTTTTCCGGCAAGTTTGGTATTCCCCGCCAGAGCGGGCTTGTGAAGGAGCTGCGCTCCACCATTGTTTTTGAGCCCGAATACAGAAATCCCGACGCCCTTCGGGGTATGGAGGGCTTTTCTCATCTTTGGCTCATCTGGCAGTTCTCGGAAGCCGCGAGGGATGAATGGTCCCCCACCGTCCGACCTCCCAGACTCGGAGGCAACACCCGTATGGGCGTTTTCGCCACCCGCTCCCCCTTCCGCCCCAATCCCATCGGCCTCAGCTGCGTGGAGATAGTCAGCATCGAGGAACAGGGCGAGGACGGCACCGTCATCGTAGTTGCGGGCGCAGACCTTATGGACGGCACACCGATTTATGATATAAAGCCCTATACCGTTTATGCCGATTGTCATCCCAATGCCCGCAGCGGCTTTGCCTCCGCCCAGTGGGAGAGGCAGCTGGAGCTTGATTTTCCCGACTCCCTCGCCGCAAAAATTCCCGATGGGGAGCTTTTGGCAGCATTGCGCGGCGTTTTGGAAAATGACCCCCGCCCCTCCTACCACAAAGACCCTGAGAGGATTTACGGCATGGACTTCGGCGGCTACAATGTTAAATTCCGCGTCAGCGATGGGGTTTTGACCGTTGTTGATTTAGCAGAGATATAAAAAAGAGTTCTTTGCCTTGGGCAAAGAACTCTTTTTTTATTCGGTATAGAAGCAATCCAGCTGCCACCTCAGAGGGTTTTCGGATATATATTTCGATATTTCCTCGTAGTCTGCTCTCGAGCGGATTATGTGGTCATGAAATCCGCGCTGCCACAGTTCAGTTTCTCCAAATTCTGACTTTATCTCTTTGGATGCATTCATTTTTATATATCCTACAGCTTTTGAAATTATGGAGCGTCCCCGTAGGGGCGATTCTCGAATCGCCCGCGTTCTTTCATTATCTGGGATTATAAACATCAGGTGAATATGATTTGGCATAATAACATAGCTGTCAATTGCCACATCAAGCTGCGCCGAACAACGATTAATAAGCATTTCGACGATTTCGCCGTATTTTGTCAGCTCCAATTCGGGCGATTCGTGAATCGCCCCTACGATGTTGGATAGGATTTTTCGTTTCCCGTTTGTACAGAAGGTTACGAAGTATGCGCCCGGCGTATCATAGTCATAGTTGCGCAGCCTTAAACCCTTTCTTTTCGGCAGCTTATTTTCCATTGCTTCCGCAAGTGTCAATCAAGGAGCTCGCTGGCTTTTTTCAGCTCTTCGATTATCTGAATATGCTGGGGGCAGATGCGCTCGCAGGCACCGCAGCCAATGCAGTCCTTTGCATAGCCCCGCTCACCGCCGGCCACCCACTTATATTCGCCTCTTGCTTTGGCAGGATTGCGATAGATAGTGTTCAGGTTGACGCAGCTTAAAATTCCGGGGATGTTTATTTTCTGAGGGCAGTCATCCACGCAGTACTTGCACTTGGTGCAGGGAATGGTGGGAACGGCCTCGATAATCTCCAGGCTCTTTGCGATGATAGCCCTTTCCTCCTCGTCAAGAGGACGGAAATCGCTCATATAGCTAAGGTTATCTGCCATCTGCTCAATGTTGCTCATACCGGAGAGTACGGTGATGACACCGGGGAGGCTTGCGCAGTAGCGGACAGCCCAAGAGGAAACGGAGGCATCGGGTCTTGCAGCCTTCATAAGAGCCTCGGCCTCAAGAGGCAGGGAGGAAAGAGTGCCGCCCTTGACAGGCTCCATAATGATAACGGGAACGCCGTGCTTCATTGCAACTTCATAGCACTCTCTGGACTGAACGGACTTATCCTCCCAGTCCTTATAGTTAATCTGAAGCTGAACAAACTCGGTTTCGGGATGAGCAGTAAGAACCTCGTCAAGAGCCTCGGCGGTATCGTGCATAGAGAAGCCCAGATGGCGGATGAGGCCTTCCTTCTTGCGCTCAGAGAGCCAGTTCCAGATGTCATGTTTTTCGGCAAGTTCTCTGCGGCCGGGGCCGAGGTTATGTATCAGGTAAAAATCAAAATAGCCTGCGCCGGTGCGCTCCAGGGAGGTGTAGAAACGCTGATGCAGCTCCTCAAGGCTCACGTCCTTGTCGAAAAGGGGCAGCTTGGTTGCGATCTGGAAGCTTTCGCGGGGATAGCGGTCCACAAGAGCCTCCTTGGCTGCGCGCTCGCTGGCGCCGTTGCCGTAAACATAGGCTGTGTCGAAATAGGTGAAGCCCTTTTCCATGAACATATCCACCATGGTCTTGACCTGCTCAATGTCAATCTTGCCGTCTTTTTCAGGCAGACGCATAAGGCCAAATCCCAGCTTACCTATTTCCTTGCCCAGATAATTTTCCATATTCTTTCTCCTTATATCCAAATTTTTCTCATTTATATGTCCCCGCGATTGAGGGCGCGGATAATAATGTTCATTTTAAGCTTAAAAATCACCCAGCTTACAAGATTAAATACCATTCCGGCTGCAAATCCGATTCCAAGACCAACTTTCCAGTCAAAGGGGATTGTCTTGAATATCAGCGGCAAAATTGCGCCGAGAATCATAAACCACATGCCATGGGTTTTATATGTAAATACCCCTTTGCGATCATCAGTCTCAATTTCATAAACATGTGTAAATAAATTAAATTTTATTGGCGGAAACGCGGTTTGAATTTTAAGTCCACCGAAATTAACGCTGCTTGAAATACTGATATTTCCTGTTTCCATGGTAAAACCTCCGCAAATATGTTGTTAATATTTGACTATATCACTTCTTTTGCCTGATAAGCTCCACCACGCACTCTATATGGTTGGTGTGAGGGAACATATCCACAGGCTGGGCGCGCAGAGCCTTGTAGCCGCCTTTCGTCAGCACGCCAAGGTCACGGGCGAGGGTTTCGGGATTGCAGGAAATATAAACCACTCTCTTTGGTCCCATATGAATGAGGGAGCTGAGGAATTTATTATCGCTGCCTGCCCGGGGAGGATCCATAAACACAACGTCGGCGCTCTCGCCCCCGGCAGCCATCCGCTCCATAAACTCACCCGCATCGGCGCAGGTGAACCAGCAGTTTTTAATGCCGTTGAGCTTGGCATTATATATTGCATCCTTGACAGCATCGGCATTAAGCTCAACGCCCGCAACCTTTCCCGCCTTTCGGGAGGCAACCATGCCTATCGTTCCTATTCCGCAGTAAGCATCAAGAACGCTCTCGCTGCCCGTCAGAGCAGCGTAGTCCACAGCAGTGGAATAAAGCTTTTCCGTCTGGACGGGGTTTATCTGATAAAAACTCTTTGCGGAAATTCTGAAACGGCAGCCGCAGCAGATATCCTCGATATAACCCTTACCGAAAAGCACCTTTTCCTGCTTGCCCAGCACAAGGGATGTGAATTTATCGTTCACATTCAGCACCACGGTGGTGATTTCAGGGTGAAGCTCAAGAAGCTTTTTCAAAAATGGCTTCTGGTTTTTGAATATGGATGTTGAGGTCACCAGCACCACCATGACCTCATTGGTTGCAAAGCCTCGCTTTACAAGCACATGGCGGAGGAAGCCCTGACAGGTGCGCTCATCATAGGCGGTGAGCTTGAACTCAGGCAGCATCTTCCTGATGGTGACAATTATTTTGTCGGCGGTTTTGTCCTCGATCATGCATTTATCAACGCTGACAATGCAGTGGCTGGAGGACTGGTAAACGCCTGAGATAATTTTGCCCTTGCCGTCTCTTCCGAAGGCAGCCTGCACCTTGTTACGGTAGTTATAGGGATCGTCCATGCCTATTATCTTTTCAACCCTGCAGTAGCGGCCGATCTGGTTTACCACCTTGGCCTGCTTCCACTCAAGCTGACGCTCATAGCTCATATTCTGGAGCTGGCAGCCTCCGCACTTTTTGGCGTGGGGGCAGGGCTCTCTTTCGGGTAGTTTAACTTGCTCTTTCATTCGCTTAACCTCTCATTAGCTCAGGCTAAAACATTCAAACAAATTCCACGGATATTCATCGGGGGGCAAATGGCTCAGATCCATCCTCTCACCCGATTTGGGGTGGAGAAAATTCAGTCTGTATGACCAGAGGGCTATGCTGCACTCTCCGCCGGAGCCATATTTTTTATCCCCCACCAAGGGCAGACCCCGGGAGGAAAACTGGGCTCTTATCTGGTGGGTGCGCCCCGTGTGGAGGCGGATGCGGACGGCAGAGAAGTCTCCGCGCTTTTCAAGCACCTCATAATCCAGAAGAGCTTCCTTGCTGTCTTCGGTGGCTGCGGGGCTTACATAGGTCTTTTTCTCCGCCTTGTCTCTGCGAAGATGGTCTCTCATACTGCCTTTTTCCTCTTCGGGGCAGCCCTCGATAACCGCGAGGTATTCCTTGCCTATCCCCTCTTCCATAATCTGCTTGCCCAAATCCGATGCAGCGTGGCGGCTGCGGGCAAGGAGCATCATTCCGCCCACCACACGGTCAAGACGGTGGACGGTGCGAATATTCTCTGTGGCAAGCTGCTCCCGCAAAAGCCCGGGCACGCCCCCCGGCTCATCGGTGGAGAGGACTCCGCAGGGCTTGAGGCACATCACTATGTAGTTATCCGCATAGAGAATTTCCACTTTTGATCCTCCACATAGTTAACTAAATTATATTTTATCATCTTTTTCTTCAAATGAAAACAGAAAAAAGCGGGAGAATATCTCCCGCTTTTAAGAAAATATGGTTTATTTCAATTTTTTCAGTTCTCTGCTGATTATGAAGCAGTTGAGAATGTTCAGCGCCGCGGTAACCGCACCCACGATGAATGTAAGAGTATATGCGCCGGTAGCGGCATAAAGAGCATTGGAAATGGAGTTGAACACTATGGAGCTAATGCCCAGAGCCATCATAATAACACCGTAGTTTGCACCCATATGCTTTGTGCCGAAAAAGTCGGTGGTGGCGGCGGGGTTTACCGCTGCAGGTCCGCCGAAGGCGAAGGCGGTGAGCAGCACAGCCACCAGATAGCCCCAACCTTCCACGAAGCTCAGCAAAATTGCAAATACAGCCGTTGCCGCGGAAACGAGATAGAGGGTATTGATGCGTCCAAGTCTATCGGAAAAGCTGGAGATAAGCACGCGGCCCGCGGTGTTGGCAACACCCGTCAGGGATACTGCCAGCACGGCGGCAGCCTCTCCCAGACCTCTGCTGATGCCAAGTCCCTTTATGAGGGGGTTGAGCATATTCCAGGTGCCGTTGAAAAGAAAGATATTTAAAAACAGCAGCCAGAAGGGCAGAGTTTTAACGGCCTTGGAGAAGGGCATGCTCTCGTTGCCCACGGGGGCAGCCTTTGCGGCGCCTTTGGGCAGGGCGGCAAGATATTCCTCATTGGGGAGTCGGATGAAAATGCAGGCAACAAGACCCACCACGAAGAAAATGATTGCCAGTGTGCCAAGGGCGGGGTTGAAGCCCATGGACTTTATAAGGCCATCGGCAACGGGGGAAAACACCACGGTGGAAAGGCCGAAGGCACCCGCACCTATGCCCGTTGCAAAGCCTCTGCGATGGGGCAGCCAGCGCTGGATACAGCTAAGGTTAGCGCCGTAGCTGACACCGCTTCCGAAGCCGCCCAGAATGCAGTAAGTGAGATAAAACATGATTATGGGGCTGCCCGCAGGGATGAAGCGGGAAACCAGTATGCCGGTGCCGAAGAGAATAACGCCCACAAAGCAGACCTTGCGGGGGCCAAAATGGTCAGCGGCGGCGCCGCCTGCGAAGTTGCCCGCGCAGAAGGCAAAGAGCATAAAGCTTGCCACCAGATTGACGCTGCCTTCTTCCCAACCGTGGAAAGCCATTGCGGGGGCTTTGAAAACGCTCCATATGTAAATTATGCCCACGCATACCTGAACGAGCAGGCAGGCCGCAAGGGCAGGAATAGGTGAAATTTTCTTCTTCATGGCGCACCTCTTGTGTGTTTATAAGAGGATTTTATATAGCCTCGGAGGCTTTGTCAAGTTTTGGGGCGGACGAGGCGGGCGGCTGCGGGATATGTCTCCGACGGCCATATTCTTTTCGTGTGGCCGAAAAGAATATGGAAAGAAAAGCCCACCAAAGAGGGGGGGAGGAAACCCCCCTCTTTGGAAACTCCCCAAGTGCGGAGGCAGGAAAGACA
>JAZSRY010000028.1:0-45625 GCA_045538735.1 Oscillospiraceae bacterium | reverse complement strand
CCGCAGAGACACCAGTCATACATCAATGCCCGCTCCATGAGAGCATAGGCCTTGGTGATCTCGCTGACGCTGAAATCCGTCCTGATCTCCCCTCTTTCCTGTCCCTTCATCACTATCTCACGAAGTAGGCGGAAATAGAAGCGGTTGCGGTCAAGAAGGTGCTTCTCCCCTCTTGTAGTGAGCTGGGTGGAGAGCAGGCCGGCCAAAAGCTCAATGGGAACGGAGGAATCCACCATGGCGAAAAGCTCCCTATTGAGCCAGTGGAGAATTTCAATTGCGTTTCTCTCCCTGTCCATACTGCGGGTCAGAGCCTCATATTTTTCATCAAAGAGGGTTGAAAGGGTGCCCAGAAGAGCGTCCTTACCCTCGAAATAGTGATAAAAGGTGCCCTTGCTGGTCTCCGATTCAAAGATGATATCCTCAACGGTGGTATCCTCATAACCCTGCTCATAGAAAAGCTTCCACGCAGCAGCAATTATCTTGCCCCGGGTGTTTCTTGTGTTCTTTCTGGGCATATCAGTCCACCTCGATTATGGCAGCTTCCCAGGGGCCAAGCACTCCATAAAACTCCTTTTTCTCATAGTTGCCTATGAGCTGGCGGCCCTTGAATGGGGCCTTCTGCGCCTTTTCGGAGAAGTTCAGAAGCACGGTAAGCTTTTTGCCCCGGTACTCACGCTCATAAACAAAGGCATTGGCCTTGATGAGCTTTTCCTTGAAAGCACCCCGGCGCAGAACCTCGTTTTCCCTGCGGAAGGCTATGAGCGCCTTATAGTAGCTGAGAATGGAATCAGGGTCTCCCTCCTGTGCAGCATAGTTGATAGTCTCATAATTTTTGTTGCTTGCTATCCAGGGAGTTCCGCTGGTGAAGCCGCCGTGGGGAGCATCGCTCCACTGCACGCCCTGACGGGCGTTATCACGGGAGGATGTCTTTATCATCTTCCAGCGGTAGCCCTCGGGGAGGCCGATTTTTTCGGCGATGCCGTAGATATTATGGCTCTCAACATCCTGGAGCTGGTCCATGGAGGTGAAGTCAAAGTTGGTCATGCCTATTTCCTGACCCTCATAGATAAAGGGAGTGCCCTTCAGAGTAAGAAGCATAGTGGCCAGCATCTTTGCGCTCTTATTATGGTACTTGCCGTCATCACCGAAGCGGGATACGCTGCGGGGCTGGTCATGGTTTTCAAAATAGTTGGCGTTCCATGTGAGGGCATGCTGCCACTTTGCAATGGTGCGGAAAAACTTTTCGGGCTTGAAGGCATGCTTGAACCACTTTACGCCCACCTGTTCGGTTTCCATATGCTCGAAGGAGAATATCTCGTCGAGCTCTTTTCTGTGAGGCTCGCAGAGCTCTCTGCCCTGATCCTCGTTTACGAACACCGTTTCGCCCACCGTGTAGGCATCATACTCATCCAGCACCTCCCGGCGGAGGCGGCGCAGCACAGCGTGGCAGCCCGGAGTTGAATGATAGTGCTTAAGTCCAGCAAGGATAGGGCTGGGGAAGCCGTTTTCAAGGTCGTTTTTCCAGATGATATTGATAACATCGCAGCGGAAGCCCGCCACGCCCTTATCCAGCCAGAAGCGGAGAATGTCCTGCACTTCCTCCATTATTCTGGGGTTGCGCCAGTTCAGATCAGGCTGTTCCTTGGCGAAAAGATGGAGGTAATACTGTCCGCGGACTTCGTCATAATCCCACGCTCCGCCGCCGAAGAAGCCGCCCCAGTTATTGGGCTTATCCGCCCAGATATAATAGTCCTCGTAGCCTTTTTCCCGTCTGCGGCTGCGCTGAAACCATTCGTGCTGATCGCTGGTATGGTTTATGACAAGGTCCATGATTATGCGGATATCTCTTGCCTTTGCCTCGGCAAGGAGTCGGTCAAAGTCCTCCATAGTTCCGAACATAGGATCTATGGCCTTGTAGTCGGCAATATCATAGCCGTTATCCACCTGAGGAGATTTATAGACGGGGCTCAGCCAGATGGCATCTATGCCCAAATCCTGCAGCTTATCCAGTTTTGAAATTATTCCGGGAATATCGCCGTAGCCGTCGCTGTTTGAATCGCAGAAAGATCTGGGATATATCTGGTAAACTATCCCGTCCTGCCACCATTTACGCTCTTCCATCAGAAATGATACTCCTCTCCCGCCACATACTCACCGTACATTTCCTCGGTGACACCGTGGTTTTCGATTATTTTACTGTAAAACTCGCCGCTGCGCTTGATACTGCGCTCGAGGGTTTCAAAATTGGTGTGGACAATGCCGAAGCGGGCATAGTTACCCTCCACCCATTCAAAATTATCGTTGAAGCACCAATGGTAATAGCGCTTGATTGGCAGCTTGGACTCACAAAGGGCGCGGAGATGGTCATAGATATAGCGGCTGCGGAAGCTGTCTCCAAGATCGCATGTACCGTTTTCGGTGATATAAATGGGCAGTCGGACTATTGACTGGAGCTTTTCGCAGCATTTGACAATGCCTTCGGGATATATCTCCCAGCCCAGATCGTTTTTATGGCATCCCTCACGGACACCGTCTGCAAAGACTCCGGAGACAGTAGAGCGGGAATAATAATTCACTGCGTGGAAATCGCAGTAGGCGCCCCTTCTGTCTCTGCCGTTATTTTTCAGGGGCAGACGGAAATCTCCCGTAAGCATTGCTCTTGTGAGAAGAGTCTGAAACAGATTTTCCATTGTGGATGCGGCAAGCTTATGGGCGGGGTTTTTCGGATTTTTCGGAGCGAAAACACGGAGATGGTTTGCAAAGCTCACCTTGCTGTCGCGAAAGCCCATACTTCTTCGCATATCGTGAATAAGGCGGTAAGTTTTTATATGGGCTGCGGCAAGATTGCTCATAACCTCTATGCAGGCGCTCATGCTCTTTTTGCCGGGAGGCCAGGAGCCGAAAAAGTAGCCGTTGGTCGCATATACATTTGGCTCATTGATGGTTATATATTCATTCACCAGATGGCCGATGCAGCCTATAATCTTCTCTACATAAAGGAGAAACGCCCTAACATTATCAAACTTCTCCCAGCCGCCCTTTTTTTCAAACCACATGGGATTCGTAAAATGATGAAGGGTTACAAGAGGCTTTATATCGAGTGCCAGAAGCAGCATAATCTCTTCCTTGATATGTGCAATGGCAGTTTCGTCGTAAAAGCCCTCTTCGGGCTCAACTCTTGCCCACTCTATGCCAAAGCGATAGGTTTTTATGCCCATTGAATGCATAAGCATAATATCCTCCCGCCAGCGTTCCCAGTGACCCGTAGCAATGGCAGGATCAGAGCCATCCTTTATGTGGCCTTTTTCATACCAATCGTTCCAGCTGTGGTTCAAGTCTCCTCCATCAACCTGAGTGGCTGCGGAGGCAACGCCCAGAAGCATATTGTTTTTCAATTTGAATCCGTTCATACGCATCCCCTTTTGAAGGCGAATAGTTTACATAATTCTAAAACAGCTGTGGAGGCCGAAGCTGGCATCCATAGCTCTGGCATATTCCCCAAAGTATTCCGTCGGCACAAGAGCCTGGACGCAGCCGGCAAAACCGCCGCCGTGTACTCGCCACGCGCCTTTGCCTTCAAGCAGCTTTGCGCTGAGCTCAATGCCCTTTTCAAGCCGATCATCACCGGCCGCGCAGCGTATATTCCGAAGTTTTTCTTCTGAGGAACGTCCGGAAGCATTCATAAGGCGCAGGCATGCTTCCCTGTCGCCGCGCTCCATTGCCTCTTTCATCATAAGCACACGTTCATTTTCCTCGAAAAAATGCCGGGCGCGCATAGCAGCAGAGGCATCCTCATAACCCTTGGCCTCAAACTCTTCTTTGTTTACATAACGCATAACTTTCTTGCCGTATGCAGCCGCAACCGCCTCCATATCCTCTCTTATTGCCGCATAATCGGCCGTGAGGTTTGCGTGGCTGCCGCCGGTGTCCGTGAGGCAAAGAACGAGTCCCATGGCGGCAAAGTCGCAGTCAATGGGTATGATCTCATCTTTGAGAAAATCTATATACACCGCCTTGCCTGTTGCGCAGGCAAGCTGGTCCATAAGTCCCGAGGGCTTGCCGAAATGGATATTCTCCGCCTCCTGAGCGCATCGTGCAAGAGTGACGGGGTCTATCTTCCCGCCGTTATAAAGGACACTTATTATTTTTCCCATCAAAACGCAGAAGGCTGCCGAGGAGCTAAGTCCGCCTCCCGAGCGGAGGGCACTGTTCACTTCGGCGGTGAAGCCGCCCACCTTGTAGCCTCGCTTTTCAAGGGCGCAGCAGACTCCTCTTATAAGAGCCTGTGTGCTGCCCTCCTCTTCAGCCCGGGGAGAAAGGTCATCAAGCTCCAGCACCATTGGCCTCCTCTTTCCGCTTTTGACCCTTGCGATTTTGCTCTCAAGGCGCTGGCAGTGGGCTGTCATGCCCGGCTTGACGGCGGAAGCTATAACTCTGCCCAGTTGGTGGTCAGTGTGGTTTCCTATTATTTCTGTCCTTCCGGGAACAAATACCTTCATAAAAAGCTCTCCGATAAAGAAATAAGGCAGACCTATACGGTCTGCCTATATTCTAACATTTTTAACTTGGCCTTTGCAAGCATCAAAGTATTATGAGTTCCTTGGGCGCCTTGGTGAGATTGAGATTACCCTCGCCCTTGAGATAGAGCAAATCTTCAATCCGCACGCCGAACTTGCCGGGAATATAAATTCCGGGCTCTGCGGAAATAACGGCACCTTCGGGCATGGGGTTGGGATTTGCGGGGGCGGCGCGGGGTGCTTCATGAACAAGCAGACCAATGCCATGGCCGAAACCGTGGCCGAAATACTGACCGTAGCCCGCGTTGGCAATTATATTGGCGGCTGCCATATGAATTTCACGGCCGCTTACTCCGGGACGGGCAATTGCAATACCTGCATTCTGGGCTTCCAGAACGGTGTAATAAACCTTTTTCATCTCATCTGTGGCGTGACCAACAGCGACAGTGCGGGTCATGTCGGAGCAATAGCCGTTTTTAATGCAGCCGAAGTCCATGGTAACAAAGTCTCCCGCCTTGATTATCTCATCTCCGGGCACTCCGTGGGGCATGCTTGTCTTTGCTCCCGTAACGGTTATGGGGTCAAAGCTGTTGCCCTCGCCGCCGAGAAGCATCATTCGGTAGGTAAGCTCTGCAGCTATCTCACGCTCTCTCATGCCGGGACGGATTATTCCCAGCACATAGTCAAGAGCGCTCTCGGCAATCCGCTGCGCCTCGATGATACACTCCACTTCCCACATTTCCTTCTGGGTGCGAAGAGAATCCATAATATTCTGTGCGGGCAGAAGCTTTTTCCCGATTACCTGCTCCCAATGCTGCCACTGACCGTAGGCAAGGCAATCTTCCTCAGCGCCTATTTTCTCACAGCCTTCCAGCGCAGTTTTCACCCACTCGGAAAGAGGCTTATCCCCACCGAAGCAGACTATCTCATCGCAGCAGGCCTCATTTCCCGCAGCCTCTATATAGCGGCTGTCGGTAAGAAGCCAGCTTTTTTCCCGGGTGACCACAACGGCACCGTCGCTGAAATGGAATGCGGAAGCATAACGGGTGTTCTCATCGGAGAACAAAATCATTGCGTCAAGCCCGGCTTCGACCAGCTTTGCGCGTATTTTTTCAGTATTTTTCATTTCATAAATCTCCATTTGTATTTCAGCCTGAAGGGGAATTCAAGCCAGTATCGCAGTTTAAGAAAAAAGTTTGAAAACTCTATGGGGTGAACAAGCACGGTGAAAGCACCAATCCACTTTCCGCAGCAGGTGTCCGTATATATCTGGTCGCCGATAACTGCCGTTTCTTCGGCTTTGAAGCCCTTTTGCTCCAGCACCTGACGGGCAATCTTTGTGAAGGGCTTCCATGCCTTCTTCACATATTCAAGCCCAAGGTCTTCGGCAAACACCGCAGGACGCTCACCTTTGTTGTTGCTGAGGATGAAAAGCACCAGACCCGCATTCTTCATTTCCTCCACCCAGGCTTTAAGGCGGGGAGTGGCATTTGGCACGGTATAGGGGGCTATGGTGTTATCCACATCAAGCATAATAAATCTTATGCCTCTGTTTAGAAACATTCTTGGCGTTATTTGATAGATGTTATCCTTCATAACATCCGGAACAGGCCAAAAACTCATACTTTTTCTCCTATTATTATTCAAATCTGACCAGACTCATATTTTCGGAAAGAGGCCACATGGGGATAAAGCCACCGTAGCTGCTGACTTCATTTCCCTCAATTTTAATCTGCACCGCATTTACGGCATTCAGCCGGCAAAGACTGTTTACCATTGAATAAATGATAACCATTCCGCCTATGCTGCCTGCGGGCTCCGCTCCGTAGAATTCTTCGCTGAGATCAACCTTACATACACCGTTTTCTATGGAAACAGAGAGAATCTGTGTGTTTTCCATACCGTTCCCGATGTTTTTGAAGAGCTGATGCAGTATCAGCTCCGCCGCTTCGGCTTCACCTTTATCCAGGAGGCTTATGCTCCGCGGCAAAATATATTCGCATTCGGAATCGGGCAGATAAAGTTTTATCGTGCGTTCATAGTCGCCGCACATCGCATCGGCTTCCACAAAATCCTCAACGCCGAATCTTCCGATAAATTCCTCCGCGCAGACAATATCCACATAGCAGACGCAGTCCAGCGTGGACAGACTCAGCACCGCCGCTCCTTCCGCCAGGAACCTTTCCCTCTGGGTCAGGGACAAATATTCCGGGCTCATCTCAATCTTTGCAATGCCCTCGCTGAAGCTCACCGGAGAAATATTTACCCCCTCCGGTAATGAGGCCGGAAGGCCGGAATCTTCAGGGCGGCTGTTGATAAGTTCCAGCATTTCCTCAACGGTATTTGCCCGCTTGTTTATACGCTCTCTCCTCAGGCCGCCTCCGACAGAGCTATTATCAATGCGGTAAACAGTTGCCCAATCCGCCTCTCCTCCCCCGGTGCCGAATGCGCAGCCGGCCAGCAGAAGGCATATCGCAAGAATCAAGGCCACGGTTTTCTTACTCATCGGGAGTTACCTCCTCCCACAGCGGGAAGAGCACGGTGAAACAGCTTCCTCCCATATCGGAGGGTTCAACGTAAATTTCTCCTCCGAAGGATACAACCGCGTCGCGGACTATGCTCAGGCCAAGGCCACTGCCGCCCGCCTCTCTTGAGCGAGCCTTGTCAACGCGGTAGAAGCGGGAGAAAATATTTTCCCTATCTTCCTCGGGTATTCCAATGCCGCTGTCCTCAACACGCAGCTCCACAATATCATCGGACTTGCTAAGACCGATGAACACCCGTCCGCCCTGAACATTATATTTAATTGCATTTTCTGCAAGATTAAATATGATTTGATAGAGGCTGTCCTCATTGGCACTGATAATGCAGCCCGGGGAAAGCTCCGTTGATATGCTCACCTGTTTCGACTCTGCAAGAGGAGCCAAAAGATGGATGGTGCTCTCTGCAGCCATTTTTATATCTACAGGTGAAATTGCTATTTCTATGTCGGAATCCATCTTTGTGAGCATCATAAGCTTTTCGGTCAGGCGCTGAAGTCTCTCCGCTTCAGAACCTATATCCGTTACGAATTCACGCATAGTCTCCTCATCCATATTCTCACTTTGAACAACGGAATCCGAGAGAAGTCTTATAGAGGCCAAGGGGGTTCTCAGCTCATGGCTTGCATCGGAAACAAAGCGTCTGCGAAGCTCTTCCGTATCCTGAAGATGCTGGCTCATATCGTTGAACTCTTCTGCCAGCTCCGTCACTTCATCTCTGCCCTCAGGTCTTATCCGGTATCCGTATCCGCCCTCGCGCACGCTGCGAACCGCGCCGGCAAGCTCCCTGATCCGTCTTGTCAGCGCGTTGGTGAAAAGAACAATAACCGCAAGGGCGAAAACGCCGCCGACAATGGATATGTTGCGCAGCCTGGCCTGAATCTCTCCTATAAGCTGAGCCTGCTGGACATCGCTCTGACTCAGGTAGACGCAGCCTATGATATTGCCGTAGCTGACGACTGGGCAGGCCGCACGGCTTATAAATGCCTGGCCGTCATAATTGCTGGCGAAAACGACTTCGCCCTCCAGTGCATCAAGCACCTCAGCAAAAAGCACACGGGAAAGATTTTTGCCGCGGTCAGCGCTGTCATAGAGAAGCCGCGAAGCCTCATCCGTTACTATAACACGGTCGAACTCATATACGTCCACAAGCTCCATTACCTGGTCGACCCCTTCAACACTGAGGTTCTCAAGTCCCGACAGGGATGAGGACATAACCGATATCTGGCTGAGCATAGTCTCCCGCTTATTGGCAAAAACAATATCCCTTGAGCTTATGGTGGGATAGGTATTCAGAAGACCTATGGACAGCGCAATGAAGAGAAAAAAGATGGTCACAAAGGTCGCGCGAACACTATATTTTCTTTTTCTCTTTTCCTTGTCCATAGTTCCTCCTATGGTCTGCTTCAGCCCTTAAAATAATATCCTACGCCCCATTTGGTAAAGAAATGGGAGGGATTGGCGGGATCTGTCTCCAGTTTCTCCCGAAGACGGCGAATATGGACATCCACCGTGCGGGCATCTCCCTGAAAGTCATATCCCCAAACAATATCCAGAAGGCTCTCTCTCGAATACACCTTTCCGGGATTTTTCATAAAAAGCTCAGCAAGGTCATATTCCTTCAAGGTAAGGTCAATCTCCTCGCCGTTTTTGAAGGCAGCCCGGCGAAGGATATCCAGCTTCAGGTCACCGCTTTCGATCACCTGGGACTTTTCTGCAAGCCCGCTTTGCACATTGCTGCGCCGGAGCAATGCACGCACCCTTGCTTTCAGTTCCAAAATATTAAAAGGCTTTGTGATATAGTCATCGGCACCGTATTCGAAGCCTATGAGCTTATCTGTATCGTCGCCCTTTGCAGTTAACATAATAATTGGCACCATAGAATTCTGTCTGATTTGCATACAGGCTTCGAGCCCGTTCATCTTCGGCATCATTATGTCCATAAGTATCAGGTCATAGCTGCCCGAGGCTGCCTTTTCCACGGCTTCTTCCCCATCATAGCATGCATCGACCTGATAGCCTTCGTTTTCAAGGTTGAACTTAATTCCCTTTACAAGCAGTTTTTCATCATCAACAACAAGAATTCTCATGTCCCGCCTCCTCTTACTGCGTGCATATCAATCGGTAAATATCTTCATATGTGGCAGCGCCTATACCGCGAACCTTTGTTATATCCTCTATGGTCTTAAAGCCGCCGTTTTGGCGTCTGAATTCTATTATCCGTTCCGCCAGCGCAGGACCTATCCCCGGCAAGGACTCAAGCTCTTCTTTTGTGCAGCTGTTTATATTTATACGCTTGGGTGCTTTTCCCGTTTCTGCGGATGCCACAGTCTGCTCATATACCTCCGCATTGCTTCTGACGGCAAACTCAGCTATCACGGTGTCCGCTTCTCCTACGCGTCCTCCGAGTCCATAACCCATAATCAGCACCAAAAACAACGCGGTTATTATCAAAGCTGATTTCTCGCTTTTCAAAAGTTTCATATAATGCTTCTCTTTCCGAATTATTTCAGTTGCTTTTCTTGTTAAAAATTCGTATAATAGTAGCGTTGATTTCTTTGGAGATAAATAAGCTCTCCTTTTATATACAAATATATCACAGATTCATGGAGAATGATATGAAAAAAATTAAGTTTTTGCCTATATTTTTGATTCTGGTCATAATGACCACCATCTTCCTTGCTCCTTCTGCCCTTGCCCTTGAAGAGCCCGCCCTCAGCTGCCCTTCAGTTCTTGTGCTTGACAGAGAAACCGGTGAGGTGCTCCTTGAGCGCAATGCGGACAGCAAGGTTTATCCTGCCTCCATCACAAAGATTATGACCGTTTTGCTTGCTGTTGAAGCCATAGAAAACGGCGAGGCCTTTATAACGGACGAGGTGACCGCTTCCGCAAATGTCACCTTCGACCTGGTTGCGGACGGAAGCTCTGCCGGAATCAAAGTAGGCGAGACTATGTCCCTTGAATCTCTGCTCTATGCCGCAATGCTCTCCTCCGCAAACGAGGCCTGCAATATCATTGCCGAGCACATCGGCGGCAGCATCCCCGATTTCGTGGATATGATGAATGCAAGAGCCAAGGAGCTGGGCTGCGAGGCAACCCACTTTGTGAACACCCACGGTCTCCCCGATGACAATCACTACACCACCGCCAGAGATTTCAGCAAAATAGCTCTTGAGGCATCCCGCCATGACCTTTTCATGACTCTGTGCTCCACCCCCACCATCTCCATCCCCGCAACCAACCTCAGCGGCGAGCGCACTCTGAAAAACTCCAACGCTCTCATTAATCCCGACGGTATCTACGGCAGCCAGTATCTCTATGATTTCGCAACCGGTATGAAGACCGGCCACACCAACGCAGCAGGCTACTGCCTCATCTCCACCGCAAACAAGGAAAAAATACATATCCTCGCCAGCGTTTTCGGCGGCACCGAAACCTGGCCCGGTCCCATCCCCGAATACAGCAACTTCTCCGACTCCATTAAAATCTATGAGTGGGTCTTCAATAACTTCAGCTACCGCGAGGTTCTCCGCTCCACCGATGCAGTCACCAGCCTTCCCGTTGAAATGGGCGCCAATGCAGACAGCGTTGTGCTCCGTCCCGAAAAAGGCATTTCCGCACTTCTCCCCAACGACTCCGACCTCTCCAACTTCAGCCTCAGCGTAAGCTACGATAACGGCGACGGCACCGAGCCCATTCTCGCCCCCATCTCCGCAGGAGATAAGCTGGGTCAGGTCACCCTTACCAAAAACGGCATCAGCTACGGAACCGTTAATCTTGTTGCCGCCACCGGAATTGATCTTTCCAGAGGCGAATACATCAAGGCTCAGATTAAAGCTACCACCGACAGCACCGCCTTCAAGCTCATACTCTGGGTAGTTATAATTCTCGTTGTTGCATATCTCGCTCTTGTAATCACCTACCGTGTCCGCCGCATCCGCCATCTCCGCGCAATGCGTATGGCCCGCCTCCAGAAGGCCCGTCAGGACAGGCTGGACAGAGAAGAGCAGCTCCGCAAAGAGACCGATGAGCCCAAAACCGTCCCCGTAAAGCCTGCGGTCAGCTATTTCAAGGAAGTTGATGTTACCGAGGTCCCCGAAAAAACCGCTGCTCAGCTCCGCGAGGAACAGGCAGAAAGAGATTATTTCGAAGAATTCTTCAAAAACAAATAATATGAGATAATAATAAAACAGCCGCCTGTCAGGCGGCTGTTTTATTTTGTATGTTCGATCAGAATGTAACGGTTTTGGGAGCGCTGGTGAAGCTGGAGAAGGTTGCGGTTGCGTCCTTGAGATAGAGGACTGCGGTGTTGTCGTCAGCGGCATCATACATGCGCTTGAGATGGGGATAATTATCCAGCATATGTGCCTTTGCCTCATAGCGGTCGTCATTCACCAGAGTTGCAGCAACGCGAAGCCACTGTGCGCCGTTGAAAGCGCAAATTTCAACCTTTGCGCCGTCCATCTGCTTGAAGCAGGGCTTTACCTTACCGGTCTGGATATAAAGCTTGCCTTCAAAAAGCTCAATGGTACCAAAGGGACGCACACGGGGCTGATCTCCTTCTACGGTTGCCAGATAATAAGTGCCGCATTCTTTCAAAAACTTATATACTTCCTGCATGGGTAAATCATCCTTTCAAAATTTTGTAATTATATTTTATCATTCCCAAGGAAAATTGCAATAATTTTGCTCTACATACAAAATAGTTTTTACTTTTTTGCAGATAGATAGTATAATGGACACAAGAAAGCAGGTGCCCGTATGAATATTGAAAAAACAATAAAAAATCTTGAAAAACGCGGCTACAAGGTCAGCTACTTCGACTCCTCCGATGCCGCCGTCAGCTATCTCTGCGAAAATATAAAAAACACAAACGTGGGCATTGGCGGCAGCGTTACTGCCAACACCCTTAAGCTTCATCAGCTTCTGGCCGAGGAAAACGCTGTATACAGCCATCATCTCATCCCCGGCAATGAGACCATAGCCAAGGCAAACTCCGCAGAGGTTTACATAACCAGCGCAAATGCCATCTCCGAGGACGGCGAGATTCTGAATATCGACGGCCGCGGCAACCGCCTTGCCGCTCAGGTTTTCGGTGATAAAAGGCTTTACATAGTTGCGGGCACAAACAAGATTTGCCCCGACTTTATGTCCGCTCTGGAAAGAGCCAGAAATGTGGCAAGTCCTCTCAACTGCGAGAGGCTCAATCTCAACACCCCCTGCAGAGCCGACGGCAAATGCCATGACTGCCACAGCGCAGACAGAATATGCAACGCACTTGTGGTCCATTGGGCACCTATGAGAGGCATGGATACCGAAGTTGTCCTCATCGGCGAAGATCTTGGATATTAAGGATAAGTACGAAAGGTATTTCACTATGCTCCCTGTATTATATATCGTAATCCCCTGCTATAACGAAGAGGAGGTTCTTCCCCTTACCGCCCCCCAATTTCTGGGTAAGCTTCAGCAGCTTTCTTCCGAGGGAAAAATCTCTGCTGACAGCCGCATTATGTTTGTGGACGACGGCTCCAAGGACAGCACATGGGATATAATCTATCGTCTGTCCAAGGAAGACCCCCACTTCACGGGAATCAGACAAAGCCGCAACCGGGGACACCAGAATGCGCTCCTTGCGGGTCTTATGGAGGCAAAAGACCTTTGCGACATCACCATCTCCATAGATGCAGACGGTCAGGACGACATCAATGCCATGGACAAGATGGTAGATGCCTACCACGAGGGCTGCCATA
Organism: Oscillospiraceae bacterium; assembly: GCA_045538735.1. GTDB lineage: Bacteria > Bacillota > Clostridia > Oscillospirales > Oscillospiraceae > SIG459. The sequence goes on along the minus strand of JAZSRY010000028.1, from coordinate 32,818 downwards.
TAGTTTATGGAGTCCGCGAAAAGCGGGACACGGACAGCTTCTTCAAAAGAACAACTGCTCAGGGCTTTTATAAGCTTCTCTCATGGTTTGGTGTTGAAAGCATATATAACCATGCCGACTATCGTCTGGTCTCCTCCACGGCGCTTAAAGCCTTCTCCCACTTTGAGGAGGTTAACCTTTTCCTCCGCGGTATGTTCCCCCTTGTGGGCTTCAAGAGCACCTGCGTTTATTATGACCGCCGGGAAAGACTTGCGGGAAAGAGCCATTATCCCCTCTCCAAAATGCTCAATCTTGCTATCAACGGAATCACAAGTCTCAGCGTTAAGCCTCTGCGGGTGATTACTGCCGCAGGCATAATCGTTGCCTTCATCAGCTTCCTATTTGTGATATGGTCTTTTGTTGAGGGTATTCTGGGTCTCAGCGTTCCCGGCTGGGCAAGTATGACCTCCATTATCTGCTTCATCTCAGGTGTTCAGCTGATAAGCGTCGGCATTCTCGGCGAATACATCGGCAAGATTTATCTTGAAGTCAAGCACCGCCCCAGATTTATAATCAGCGAACGTACAAGCGATATAAACGAATAATGAAAAAACCTGCAGCAAACGCTGCAGGTTTTTTATTAACCGAACACTCCGTCGGGATTCATATTACACATCCTAAATTGTCCGTCAATCGGCCAGTCTGTAGAAATACACATAGGGATTTTCGAACTGCAGAGTATATTTATCCTGCAAAATACCGTCCAGCTCTGTTCCCGTTTCCTCAACCGCAGTGAGCACCCACAGCGGCTCCTCGTTCTCCACAAAGCTCATGAAGTCGGGAAGGATTTGGGGAGTTGTAATTGCCCATGTGGACTGGAGGGTATAGTACTTATAGCAAGGAACAATGTCACCCGCCAGATAATCCATTGCCATTATTTCAAAGCCAATTACGCTGTCGCGCTCATTTTCAGGAATTTTTGCCATATCCTCAGCAACGCAGCTATATCTGGAGTTGCCCTGCACATGCACCTCTTCGTAATTGGTCAGTGTGCGCTGGGCGGTGGAGTTGAAATAGTAGAGGGCAAAAAGCAGAGTAAGCCACATAACAATGTTGCGGGGCTTAAAGGAGATATAGCGGCTGAGAATCACATAATAGACGGGGACAAAAATCTCGAAATAATGGAGGAAGCGGTTTGCAACCCAAAGATTCAGAGTGTTCATCACCAGTATGAACAGCAGTATTCCGTCGGCACATTCAAATTTCCTCTCTCTTATGACCTTAAGGCCGATAAGCAGGAAAGAAATCAACATGGGGTGATACAAAATCACAAAGGCCTTGGGGCTCTGCAGCACGTTTTCATGTCCCGTATTGCCGGCGATTATGAAATTATGGATAAAGGTTGCGTAAATCATCTCATTCAATGAAGAATGGAGATAGAAGTATGTAAAGGTTGGGATGTAGACTATTAAAATGCCTATGAGGCCGAAAAGCAGATTCCAGAGCAGGTTGATATACTGCTTTCTGTAAATCAGGTAAACCAATATGGCGAAGACACCCGCCATGACGGTAATGGCATTATTCAGACGAAGCAGGGACAGTACTGCAAAAACGGCGCCGTAAACCACAGCCCATGCTTTGGGATGTCTGGGATCTTCCTTTGCCCTTATGGCATATTTAGCAAAGAAATAGCAGGCGCAGGAAATGAAGGGAAGAGAATATTCCTCCGTAAGATTTCCGCTTTCCATAGTGTAAAACAGCACACTTGCCGCACAGATAAGCAGGAAAACAGCCTCTATTGCCCACTTATAATTGCCTTTGGGACGAAGTATTTTCCCGGTAAAATACAGGAAGCAAAGGGTTATCAGGCCGGAAACGCACTGAAGGAAAAATATTCCGCCGCGTCCGCCAATGGCGTGACCCAAGGCGTTTATAGCAAAAATAACGGGGCCTTTATGGTCAAAAAGCTGGGTATACAGTTCCTTGCCCTCAAGCATACCTTTTCCAAGAAGGGAAAAGATTGCAGAGTCCCAGCCGAAATAGTTGGGATAAAGGGGACTTGTATAGCAGGAAAAAACGAACATTGCCGCAATGAAAAATATGCCGAGAATAAGCAATGTAATTAAATCTCTTTTAAGAGTTTTGGTCTCCATAGTCTTCCTCGTCTCATCAGTCATAATATGCTGAAAATGATAGCATACTTTGCCTTATTATGCAAGAGAAGGCAGTTTGACAGAGTTATTCCTGCAATAAAAAAAAGCCCCGCATCATTGGCGGGGCTTGTTTTCATCTTGCTTTACGTCTCATATCAAGGCAAAGTCGGTCGGCTATCATTGCGATAAACTCGCTGTTGGTGGGTTTTCCTTTAATATTGCTGACAGTGTAGCCAAAAAAGCGCTGGAGGGTTTCAAGGTCTCCTCTGTCCCATGCAACCTCTATTGCGTGGCGGATGGCTCGCTCCACACGGGAGGGTGTTGTGGCATATTTCTTCGCCACGGTGGGATAAAGCACTTTTGTAACCGCGTTTATCACATCCATATCATTAATTGTTATGATAATCGCCTCGCGGAGATACTGATAGCCCTTTATATGGGCAGGCACGCCTATCTCGTGAATAATCTCCGTTACCGTGGCTTCCAGACTGCTTTCGGAAGATTTGCTGTCCGCAGCAGGCATAGCAAGAGGCATTATTCTCCCTCTTGGCGACACAGCCTCCCGAATATGGCGGGTTAGCTCGCCAATGTCGCAAGGCTTCGGAACAAAGTAGTATGCCCCCTCTTCCGCGCATCTTGCCACCATAGTCTCGTTATAAAAGGCGGACACCACCATAACAACGGTATCAGCTCCCAGCTCTGCCAAACGCTGCATTACTCCAAATCCGTCCACCTTCGGCAGCACAAGATCAAGAAGCAGAACATCCGGCTTCAAGCTTGCCGCAAGACTGACTGCCTCTATTCCGTCTCCCGCCGCAGCCACTACCTCTATATCGCTCTCCCGACCAAGGGTATCTGCCAATAAGCGTCTGAAATCTTCTCCGCTATCGGCTAACATAACCCGTATCTTAGTTTCCATAATGTTTCCTCCAGATAGTAATTGAACTCACGGCTTCACCTTTTGTTTTTCGTGGAAACACCGTTGATTTAAGAATAATTTACCACATATACCTCATTTTTGCAATAAATCCGCCCTCTTATAGAGCCCACTTTTTGTTTACATAATTCGACATAAAATATTATTTTCTTCCCTGTTTTTCTACATATTTCCTCCTCTTTCTTTCTAATGCGTCCTATTTTGCACTAAACTTGTCGATAGCGGTCGAAATATTTTTCAGCAAAAAGCCCTGCCGCTTCCTTTGAAACGGCAGGGCTTTTATTTTTATGAAAGTTTATACGGCAAGCTTTTTCTTCACAACGAAGTTCTGGAAAAGGAACACAAGGACTATGATAACAAGTCCAATTATGTCAGTGACACCGCCGGGGATAATAAGCAGCAGACCGCCTGCAATCACAACGATGCGAAGCGCCCAGTGAAGGGGCTTTGCAAGATAACCGCTGAGGCCGGCTGCAACACCGAATATACCGACAATTGCGGTGACGGTTATCTGGATAACCTCCCAGACACCGGTATCGATAAACAGCATTGCTGGGTTCATCGCGAATACATAGGGCACGATGAAGGCCGCTATTGCAAGGCGGGTTGCATTCACGCCCGTCTTCATAGGATTGGCCTTTGCGATAGCACTGCCCGCATATGCGGCAAGAGCAACGGGAGGAGTTATATCGGCAACTATGCCGAAGTAGAAGACAAAGAAGTGAGCCGCGATGGGGTCAATACCCACAGTAGTGAGGATAGGGGCGCAGGTGGAAGCCATGATGCAGTAGTTGGCGGTGGTGGGAACACCCATGCCGAGGACTATGCAGCAAAGCATGGTGAAAAACAGTGCAATGAAGGGCTTGCCCGCTGCCATCTGTACGATAGCATTGATGATAACGGAGGCAAGACCGGTGACGGTAATACAGCCGGTGATGATACCTGCAACGCCGCAGGCAACTCCGACAGAAATGGAGCTTTTTGCGCCCGCCTCAAGGGCTTCTACAAAGCGTCCCAGAGTCTCAACAACGCCTCTGCCGCCTCTTCTGTTTTCCTTTGCGATGAAGCAGACAGCAATTGCAGCAAGGATGGAAACAGCTGCAGAGAAGGCCATGGTGCGTGCGCCGCTGCTGACCAGCCAGACAAGGAGAATCAGGGGGATAAGGAGATAGCTGCGCTTTATCAGAGCTGCCATTTTGGGGAGGTAGTCCTTGGAAACACCTTTGAGACCAAGCTTCTTGGCTTCAAGGTGGACGGCGATGAATATACCGAGGAAGTAGAGTATTGCGGGGAGGATTGCCTTAACAATAATATTGGAATAAGGGATTCCCACATAGTCCGACATAAGGAAGGCCGCAGCGCCCATAATAGGCGGCATTATCTGTCCACCTGTGGAAGCTGCCGCTTCAACAGCACCTGCGAATTCAGGCTTATAGCCGTTATCCTTCATCATGGGGATGGTGATGGATCCGGTGGTAACGGTGTTGCCGACAGAGGAGCCGCTGACCATTCCGCAAAGGGCGGAGGAAACAACAGCGACCTTTGCAGGACCGCCCGCTGCGCTTCCGAAGAGCTTGTTGGCAAGATTTATGAAATATTCGGCAATTCCTGTTCTCTCAAGGAAGGCGCCGAAAATTATAAACACAACTATGTATTTACTGCATACATTGATGGGGGTGGTGAGAATGCCGTTGGCGCTGTAAAAAAGCTCATAGCTTACGCGCTTGAGGCTGAGTCCCTTTCCGATGAAAGCGTAAAGCACGAAGAAGGCTGCAACGCAGAGGATGGGGATACCGACGCAGCGGCGGCAAAGCTCCACGAGGGCAATAATGCCAATAATGGCAAGAATAATGAGCAGAGGGCTCTTTGCAATTCCGCCGTAGCTGAGCTTGACTATGGTCATTGCGTTGAAGGAATAATAGAAAAATGCGCCTGCGCCGAGAATCATTATTATCCAGTCATACCAGGGCATGCTGTTTACGCGGACATGCTTCTTGCTGGCAGGATAATTCAGATAGCCCATCACGATGATGAGGCCTACAAAGCTGCTGAGACGAGCCTGCTCAAGCATATTGCCAAAGAGGGTTACATAGATGCAAAATACGGAAAATAGGGCGAGAATGCAGCGAATGGCGATTTTAGGGGCGCCTTCCCATATACGGGTGTTGCTTTCTCGGTCATATTTTCGCATAACCTCGCTCACATCAACATCGGTGCCGGCGGGAGCGGTGTGTTCTTTACGGTCCTCATTCTGCTTCTTTTTGGAAAAAGCCATATTCGGGCCTCCTTTGCTGAGATTAACGCTTTCTTTACGAAATACGGAAAAATGATACGGGCTGCGGCGCATTTTCAGCGCCGCAGCCGATATATGTTCTTTAGCGGTGGAATTTATCAGTCAACAGTCTCTACGGTGATGCCCTTCTCTGCGAAGTACTTGGCAGCGCCGCTGTGGTAGGGAACGCCGCAGACGGAAGCGAAGTCAATATCAAGAACTGCGCCCTTTGCATAGGCGGCGGTAATGGCATCCTTGTTCTCAAAAATGGTGGATACGATTTCGTAAACAACATCTTCGGAAACATCGGCATTGGCAACGATGGTAGCCTTTACACCGACGGTGAGGGTATCCTTGTCAATTCCCTTATAGGTGCCTGCAGGAATGGTGTACTTGGCATAGAGGGCGCTGGTTTCCATCAGCTTTGCAATGTGAGCGTCATCAAGCTCAACAAGATATGCATCAGTGGTAGCGCAAAGCTCGGTGACAGCGGTGGTGGGCTCGCCTGCAACGATGAAAGCAGCGTCAATTTTCTTGTCCTTCAGAGCGTCTGCAGAGTCGGCAAAGCTCAGGTACTGGGGATCAATGTCGGCCTCGGTGAGGTTATAAGCGCCGAGAACGTCGATTGCATTGAAGTAAACGCCGGAGCCGACGTCACCGATGGAAACCTTCTTGCCTGCCAGATCGGCAACGGTCTTGATTGTGGGATCGCAGGTTACGATCTGAACAGTCTCGGTGTAGAGAGCGGCAACTGCACGGAAGCAGGTGATGGGGCTGGACTCAGCAAAAATGTTGGTGCCGTAGTATGCATAGGATGCAACGTCATTCTGAACGAAGCCAAGCTGGGCATCGCCCACATCCATAAGCTCAAGGTTTGCCTTGGAGCCGTTGCCTGCAACAGCGGTGACTGCAACATCGGTGTTGTTGGTTATATACTGAGCAATGGCGCTGCCATATCCGTAATAGGTGCCGGAAGTGCCGCCTGTGGTGAAGGTCAGTTCAGTGGTGCCGCTGCCGCATGCGCAGAGGCCAAGAGCAAAGCAAAGTACCAGTGCAAGAGCAATAATCTTTTTCATTTTTGTTTCCTCCTCAGAAGTTTTTTGCAGAAAATGAAAGTTTTAATTTTCAAAAATTCATTATAGCCGAATTATATACCCTCGCCGAAGGAATTGCAAGCCTAAAAATGAAAGTTTAATAAAAAATATTGCAAGTTTATTGATTTATTGTGTTAAATCATTGACATTTCGTTACTTTTATCAATTAAATCGCTGATTTTTGCACAAAATACACAAGAGAAAGCTTTTTCGCCTTGAATCATGCGGGAGAGCATTTCATAGAATGCTGGCGGAAAGGCTCATTCCCAGAACAAGAATCCCGAGATTATCTTTATAAATTCTTTCAAAATCGGAAATGGGCAAGGGATTAGTACCCAGGCCCACCTCTATAGTGTAGCCGGGTCTGTTGAAATTTTGAATAAACCAGTCCTTATAGCCTGCAAAGCCCGAGGCATAGGGAGTCTCCTCAACAAAATATCCGCTTGCGTCCCCAAGCTCTTCCGCAATGGCTCTGCTCCCCGCCGGCTCATAGTCCAGATACTTCCAGTAGATAACCTCTCCCTGACTGTGGTAGGAAAGCGTCAGCGAGGGGTCATAGGCGAGGGTCAAATCATACATTGCTCTGGATTCGGGGGCTGCGAGAGGCGCGCGGCCCACAAAATCCCTTGGCGCGGGAGAGGTGAAGCCTTGGGAATACTTTATTTCCCTGGCCTGCTCCCAACCGGCAGGATACTGAAGGTTCAGGTCAACCCCTTCGATATTCGCCTTCCATCCGCCGGGAAAACTTATATTGGAGTAATTCGCAGCTATATCCGCTGCTCCCTCATAGTATGGTCCGCTTTTCAGATCGCCGCTTACAAGATCAATGGCGTCAATATCAAGAGCGGGAATTATACGCAGGGTACTGCGGGACAAAAGCTCTCTTGCGCTCTCGCCGTAAAGCTCCCCATTGCGGGCGAAGGAGAGGGCAAGCTCTTCGCAAAAACGCAGCAGAACCGGCACTGTTATCCATTCGTTGGCATGGTGGGCGGCATTATAAAGAACTTTGTTATCCCCGCTCCCGAGAGTGAGACTCCAGAGACTTTTCCCCATAACGCTGCGTCCTATCTCCCCCAATGTTATAAAAGGATAGCGCGCCGCAAGACCGCGGCAGGCAAAATTTACCGTTTCGCTGCAATAATCTATAGATGTTGGCACTACGGAAAAATTCAAGGGTACGGTAAGCACCTGACCCGGTCTGAGACCCGTTGCCGAAACTGTCGGATTGGCTGTTGTTATTGCCTGAACGCTGCTGCCGTATCTCATTGCTATGCGGTAGAAGCTGTCTCCGGGCTGCACGGTATATCTTGCGTTGCCCGTGTAATAGGGTTCAAGGGCTCTGTGGGTTCTATCTCCCGCTATTCCATCGGCCGCAAGGCTGTTGCGGCGCTGAAAAGCTATAAGAGCATTTTTGGTCTGCTGTCCGAATGTTCCCGTTGTATTCCCCGAAAATGTTCCCGCTCTTCTCAAAGCCAGCTGCAGCAGCTGGATCTGCGGCCCTATATCCCCCAGTCTAAGCACTTTCATCATTGCTTGCGCTCCCCTCAAATATTCAATATTAAATTTATATTTTCAATTTGAAAAAATTATCTCAGCAAAGCAAAGATTTGCTGAGTGTTTTTTCGCCCGTGCAAGCCATAATGAATTTAGCCCGAATTTTTTCAGGCTCTATCAGGGGAGGATAAAGATTATGAAAAAGCTTAGAAAAATTCTTCCCGCTTTTTTGCTGACGGCGGTGCTTTTTCCGACGGCAGAGGCATTGGCTCTGGAGGCTTCGGAACTTGTGCCCGTGGGCGAAACTGTGGGAATTGAGATTCAGATGAACGGCGTTTTGGTGGCTGACACAAACGAAGTGGAGTGCGCCGAGGGCAAAAAAAGCCCCGCACGCAGTGCGGGGCTTTGCACAGGAGACCTTATTACATCCGTAAACGGCAGAAAGGTGGGCACTGCTGCGGAGTTTCTCTCAGCCGCAGCCAACTTCGACGGAAAACCTGTCAGCATTACAGTGACTCGAAACGGAAGAGAAATCCGTTTTTCCATAACTCCCGCACAGACACTCGACGGAAGCTGGCAGCTTGGTCTCTGGCTTCGTGACGGGGTTAACGGAATAGGCACGGTTACTTTTTATGACCCGGCCAGCGGAAGCTACGGCGCTCTCGGTCATGGGATTAATGATCTTAAATCCGGTGAGCTTGTGCCCATCGGCAGTGGAAGCATACTGGACGCCGAGGTGACGGATGTTGTACGGGGCGCGGAAGGAAGTCCCGGAGAGCTTCGGGGAAAAATCGACAAAACAAGGGTTTTAGGTGAGCTTGAAAGCAACAGCCTTTGCGGAATTTTCGGTCACTGCTCCCCTTCCGCCTTCCGTGCCGGCGCTGCAATTGCGGTGGCATCCCCCGCTGAGGTGGTGCTTGGCGAAGCCACAATTCTTTCCAATGTGCGGGGTGACGAGGTGAAGGAATACACAGTGGAAATTTGCAGGGTCTACCGGGGAAACGATGATGTACGGGGTATGATGCTCTGCGTCACCGACCCGGAGCTTCTCTCCCTCACCGGCGGCATAGTTCAGGGCATGAGCGGCAGCCCCATTTTGCAAAAAGGTAAAATCATCGGTGCCGTTACCCATGTTCTTGTAAATGACCCCACAAGGGGCTACGGAATTTTCATTGAAAAAATGCTCGATGCAGCTGCGTAGAATATAGCTTGATAACTTGGGGCGGGACTTGCTCTCGCCCCAAGTTTTGTTGCAATACTGCCGTTTTGTGATATGATACCAGAAAGGCGGTGAGGCATTACATGGCCTATTTATTTCTGGCAATTGCAAGCAGTGCATTGATTGCCATTATTATGCGTATCAGCTCTCGCACAGTGAGGGGCAATATCAGTATGCTTGCAATGAATTACCTGACATGCCTGCTGCTGGGGGCCTTCTATGCAGAATTTCACTTATTCCCCGTCCGGTCAGCCGGTTTTCCTGTGACGGCGGCAATGGGTGCGTTCAATGGCATTCTGTATCTTGCAGGCTTCGTGCTACTCCAGTATAACACCCGCAAAAACGGCCTTGTACTGTCTTCTGTGTTTATGAAGTTGGGACTTCTTGTGCCCATTGTTCTGTCAGTTTTTCTCTTCGCAGAAATTCCCACCGGTATGCAGTGCATCGGATTTGTTCTGGCAGTGGGTGCAATCATTATGATCAACTATGAAAAAGGTACATCTTTTTCCGGTTCCAAACTGCCACTGGTACTGATGCTGCTGGCAGGAGGCAGCGCCGATGCCATGTCCAAGGTGTTTGAGGTATATGGCTCCGCGGTACATACAGATCTGTTTTTGTTTTATACCTTCCTGAGCGCCTTTTTGCTGTGTATTGTGCTGATCCTTCGAAAGAAAGAGCGTCCTGACAAATATGCCTTGATGTTCGGCGTGCTGGTCGGCATACCCAATTTCTTTTCGGCCAAATTTCTGTTGATGGCACTGAACCATTTACCCGCTGTAATCGTCTATCCCACATTCAGCGTGGCATCCATACTTGTGGTAACACTTGCCGGTGTCTGCCTGTTCAAAGAGCGTTTGCGCAGATTGCAATGGACGGCACTGATCCTTATTCTTGCCGCGCTTATAATGTTGAACATATAGTGCCATAATTAAGAAAAGCAGGTGATTATGTGGCTAAAATTATGAAAATATCCGCGCTGGTTTCCGCTTTACTGACGCTGCTCTTTATCATTTTATATACCAATGCGCCAAGCTCTTTGCTGCTTATATTGTCAATCACTGCAGGCACAACGGCATACCATTTTATAATGCGGCTGCTCGTGGGTTTTGTTATAAACCTTCTGCTGCATAACCACGTGAATTATAATGCTCCCTGGTTTCGCCCGAAGGCTTTTGAACAAAGGCTTTATAAAGCCCTCAGGGTAAAAAAGTGGAAGGGCGCAATGGGCACATATGACCCGAAAAGCTTTGACCCGAAAAGCCATTCATGGGACGAAATTGCTCAGGCCACATGTCAGGCCGAGCTTGTGCATGAGCTCATAATTTTGCTGAGCTTTCTGCCTTTGCTTGGGGCAATACCCTTCGGATCCTTTCCGGCGTTTGCCGCGACCTCCGTTCTTGCCGCGTGTTTTGACGGAATGTTTGTTATAATGCAGAGATACAACCGCCCAAGGATTATAAAGCTTATCAAAAAAGAGGTAATTTTATGAAAAAACTCATTTTTATACCGATACTGATGCTCGCTCTTTTTATTGCAGGCTGCGGCAATGATGCCCAAGAGCTTCCCCCTGCCGAGACCGCTGCGCCGATTCAGGTAAGTGTCCCTGCCGAGAGCAAGGAAAGCGAGCTTGATATTTATATGGCGGCTCTTAAAGAAAGTTCCGATGCAATACAGTTGTCTTTGGAAACGGAGGCATTTACTCAGGCGGAAATGAACATAAAATCTCAGCAGCTCTATGAGCTTTGGGACGATGCCCTCAATTATCTTTGGGGCGAGCTGAAGGCCGCATTACCCGAGGAAGAATTCTCCAGGCTTTTGGATGAACAGCTCATATGGATAAACGACAAGGAAAAGGCTGTTCAAGAATCCGGCAAGGAATTCGAAGGAGGCTCAATGTATGTCCTTATTACAAGCGGTGAAGCTGCAAGAATCACAGAAGAGCGCGTTTATGAATTTTATGATATTCTGAAGCAGGCGGGCTGAGCCCGAGCAATATAATATAAATAAGAGCGGTGCAGATGCACCGCTCTTATTTATATTATGCTTTGCGCTCGGCAATTTTGTTTTCTCGTTTTGCAATCTCAGCCTTAAGCTGTTTGATTTCCAGCTTTTCGCCCTTGCACCAGATTCTGTCAATAAGCAGAAGGGCTACCAGCGCAGCAACAACAATACCTGCCATGGTCATATAGCCGGTCCTACGGCTTTTTGCCCACTGCTGAGCAGCAAATTCTTCGTCAATTATGCTGCTGCCTTCAACGCTGATGGCTTTGCCCAGGCGGACATCACCTGCACCCTCGGCATACACCACGCTGCACTCATCTCCGCTTTCCACAGCCTCAGCAAGCTGCTCATAGCTGATAAGGGTGTTATCAAACAAATAGCTCTCACCGGTCTCGGCCATCAAAAGGCCATAGGTGGTCTTTCTGCCCTCTTCCTCTTTCACTTCGGAGCATACAAGCTCCGCCTGCTGCCATGTTTCGGGGGCGGGCTGGGCTATCATTGCGGAAATCCAAAGGGGCAGAGACATGAGCAGAAAAACACAAAGGGAATATTTTATAATAATGGTGAGCTGCAAAGTTTTTATACGCTCTGTTCTCTTCTGAATATAGCTATCCATATAAATGTCCTCACTCTCTGATAATAGCTCTTATATATTAACACATTAATCACTTTTGTCAAACCATTGCTGTCCGCATTTGACTTTCTCTGACCTTTATGCTATAATCAAATCGAAATCAAAAGAAAAGGAGAAAACATATGGAAAAATTTATACCCTATGAAAAGCTTTCCAAGAAAGCCAAGCGGGAAGCCGACGCACTCAGACGCGGAAGCTGGAACGGACTCAATCCCGTCACAAGAAAAAGCCCCAACCCCAAGGCATATAACAGACAAAAGGCACGAAAGTGGGACGAATCCCCTTGCGTGCCTTTTTGTTTTATTTAATTTCACTCGGCGAGAACCTTTGAAAGATGCTTCTCACCAACATCTCTGAAGCCAATGCGCTCATATACGGTTTGAGCAACGCTGTTGGCAGCTCCCGTAATAACGCTGATTTCCTTTGAGGGATAGCTGCCCATACACAGATTCTCTGCAAAAGCTATCATGGAGCTTGCAATGCCCTTTTTCCTCTGCTCATGACGGACATAAACCTCACTTATCTCGGGCATATATGCATCGTAGCAGAATGACTTTTTAAGCTGCAGGCACAAAAATCCGTTGAGAACTCCTGCCTCCTCGGCAACAATGACGATTTCGCCCTTGTTGAATTCCAGAGAGGCTTTTATATTTTCAAGAGTGGTCTTTCCCGCACCGTTGAATTCGGCATTGAGAAGCTCAAGCTGCCCGGCGTCTTCCACTTTGGCAGTGCGGATAATAATCGCCGCCTTCAGCATATCGTCATATCTGGCCTCGGCTCTTGCTTTGGCGCGCTGGGCGATTCCCGCCTCCATAGAAAGCTGAGCCAGCATCGCCTGAATACTGTCACGCAAATCCTCCACATAATATCTTGTCTCCGCTCTCTGCTTCTGTATAGCCCAGTCGGAGAAAAGATGGTCAAGGAAGGTATCCGCAAACTTGAGGTAATCATCGCTCTGGCGTCTGATGTCGGAATTGATGGTAACATCGGAAAGTTCGGTCTTGAAGTCGCGAAGCTCTATCTGGAGCTTTTCAATCCAGCCCTGTGCCTCGTCGAAAATGGCTATCCATTCCTCGGCAGTTCTCTCGCCTTCAAACTTGAAAACGCCGAGACTGTCGCTGGAGTTAAGGCCGTCAATAAGCTCTCCCGCGCTTGCAAGAGCTCTCTCGCCCACGGCAACGGTTTCGCCTATTTCGCGCAGCTGCTTGGCATAACCCTCTATATGCTCCTCAAGATCGATGAGCTCCTCTGCGTTATCCTTACCCATGCTCTTGAAATGGGCAATTTTTCTGCTACGGGCTTCATCATATTCCTGATAACTGTAGTTATGGGTGTCGCGCTCTGCCTGAAAACGCTCTATGAGAGAGCAGACATAGTTATATTCCTTAACTGCGATATCGTATTTAACACCGGCAGTGCTGACTCTGATGGCATCTTCCAGTGCCATCATCTCGCCGCGGTGGTAAACAACATCATAGAAGAAGTGGGCCAGGCTTCCGCCCTGAGCCTTGCTCTGAATTGAGTTTTTAACAGCCTCCAGTTCACGCACCTTTACGCCAAGCTCAATGCGCTGAACGATAAGGTCACCCATAGCGGCTTCAAGCTGGGTCATTCGGTCCAGTCTTAGGCGAAGAAGGCCAAGTCTTGCATCATGTTCCATTTGCAGTCTCCTTTCAGAAACATTAATATAGAAATTATACCAGTTGAAAGCCGCTTTCGCAAGAGTTAAGACATTCCAAAGACGCCTTTCTTGACAGTTATTTTTTACTTTGATAAAATTATCCATATACAACTCATGGAGGTTTCTGCAATGGTTAAGGTTATAATGGAAGTTGAGGGCATGCATTGCCCCATGTGCGAAAACCGCGTCAACAACGCCGTAAAGGCAATTGCCGCTCCCCGCAGTATCTCTTCCTCTGCCAAGGACGGCATCACTGAGTTCACCGTTTCCGACTCTCCCGACGAGGTCGCCGTCCGCGCCGCCGTTGAGGATATCGGCTTCACCGTAAAGAGCTACCGCACGGAAAACGCCAAGAAGGGCTTCTCCCTTTTCGGCAAAAAATAATGCTTAAAAGCTACCCAAAATTGCAAATTTCTTGGAAGCCTTTTATTATTAGAAAAAATTATTACAAAAAAGTAGAAAAAGTTATATACATCTGTGACTAAAAAAATTATACTGATAAAGTAAAATAAATGCCTGCGGGCTCAATGAAAGGAACATACACTATGAACATGTACGCATGGAAAGATCAGATGATCGCCACCGCAAAGAAAAAGGCCACCCCCGTTCTCTCCTTCCCCTCCGTCCAGCTCATGGGAATCACCGTCCGCGAACTCATCTCCAGCGCCGAAAGCCAGGCAAAGGGCATGAAGATGATCGCTGACCGCGTTGACACTGCCGCAGCTGTCAGCCTTATGGACCTTTCCGTTGAGGCCGAAGCTTTTGGTTCCACCGTCCGCTTCTCCGATGACGAAGTTCCCACTGTTGTCGGCTCCATCGTTACCGACGAGGACGAGGCAGAAGAGCTCGCCATCCCCGAAATCGGCGCTGCCCGCACCGGCATCTACATCGATGCTATCCGTCAGGCCAAGGAACTCATCACCGACCGCCCCATCTTCGCAGGCGTTATCGGACCTTACTCTCTCGCAGGCCGTATCCTCGATGTCAGCGAGGCTATGATTCTCTGCTATGCTGATCCCGACACCGTTCACATCGTTCTCAGAAAGTGCACCGACTTCCTCATCGACTACATCAAGGCTTACAAGGCTGTCGGCGCAAACGGCGTTGTTATGGCTGAGCCCCTCGCAGGTATGCTCTCCCCCAACCTCTGCGCAGAGTTCTCCGCTCCCTATGTTAAGGAGATCGTTGACGCTGTTCAGGACGAGAACTTCCTCGTCGTTTACCACAACTGCGGCAACAACATCAACCTGATGACCGATTCCATCTTCTCCTGCGGCGCAATGGCTTACCACTTCGGCAACGCTGTTCCCCTCACCGAGATGATTCCCCACGCTCCCGCCGATGTTCTCGTTATGGGTAACGTTGACCCCGCAGGCCAGATCTGCAACGGCACCCCCGAGTCCGTACGCGAGGCAACCCTCAATGTTCTCGAGAGCTGCAACTATGCTCCCAACTTCTGCATCTCCACCGGCTGCGACATTCCTCCCCAGTCTCCCTGGGCCAACATCGACGCTTTCTTCGGTGCTGTTGAGGAGTTCTACAACCGCTAAGCTGATTTCAGCCAATAAAAAAGCTCCCCGAGGGTAGTTTCCAATAAGACAGTATGAGAACATTACTGGCATAGGGTAGCTGCCGTACAGGAGTGCGACAAGAAAAATTGGCGATACTTGGTTTTTACAACCAGGTATCGCCTTTTTCTATCTTTAACAGAATGTTTGAATCTTATTGGAGGTACATATGATGCACGAACTGAACTATATTCGTTGTGGTGATTACTATATTCCCGATATTCGCTTACCGGAGGAAAACAGACCTATTGGTCGGTGGGGACGAATGTACCGAGAGTATTTGAAAGAACATTGTCCGATCCGCTTTAACGACCTTGTTCTCAGCGGTCAGCTTTGGACATATCTGGCTGATTTGAACGAGCAGGCACAACACCGCCTTAAATTAATCATTGAGCAAATGAAATCCGCTGAGGGCGTGACAGAGCGCATGAAGCAGCACAATCAGATGGCATGGGTAGGAGCCATGAACAGCATCCGCAACCGAGCAGAGGAAATCATCCTTCGAGAAATGATTTACGAGGAGGATGCAGTATGAGAATCCTTGAAGAATTTTGGTACGGCAATATCGAGCCGACTGAGTACGATACATCATCTTACAAAGAATACAAGAAACTATTGGAGCTGATTTGCAGAAATGAAGAAAAGCTCAAAGCCACCATGACAGACGAGCAGAAGGAGTTGTTTGAGAAATACACTGATTGTGTGCGAGAATATCAAACCATCACGGATTGCTTGATATTTCAAAACAGCTTTAAGCTGGGGGCAAGAATAATGTTAGAGGTCATGGAAGAATAATCGAATAGATGCACAACGCCCACCGATCAGATTGACCGGTGGGCGTTATTAATTAATCTACTGTCAGAATAATTGCTTAACGTTCATATTCTTGGGTTTTATTTCTTATTACATCCAAAGCACTTACGCCGGATTCGGTGCAAACCACGGCATCTGTTGGAAAGTATTTGGTTAATTCACAATCACGCATATCACGGCTCCGAAGCCAACTCAGGAATTCGGAGTAAAAGTCATCAACGACAACCGTTCTTAAATCTGATTGAGCCCATCTGAATTCATCGCACATTCTATCATAAACATCCCTCAACTCAGCAAAAGTTGTCGAAGAAGATGTAACCTTTACTTCGCCCATTGTATTGTTTGTCGTAATAGGTACTGAAGTTATTCCGCCTGATTCATCTCCGTCTCCGTTCGCATCACACTGTTCAACAGAGGACAATAAAAAGCGGATGTATATACTTTCTTTTTGGTTGATGCTGCGACTGTAAATCACCAAAAAAGCAGAGGTCATTGATTCTGGGGCATACAAAACTGGCACCGTAAAATTCTGTTCCAGGTGGTCAATGGTTTGAAGGTATTGAACCAAACTTTTTACCGCTTCGAACGATAAATATTCAATTTGATCTGGTCCGTAGTACACTCGATCCGGCATTAGCACTGTGTTGGGAGTTTTGCCAGTGATCTTACAAAAAATAAATAGGTTTTGCACGGTTGGGTTAAACGAGTCTTCCTCTGGTCTTAACTTCTTTTTCCATTTTTGCAATTCTTTACTCAGCCACGAATTAGTTTTTCCTGGAAACAACTCCGGAATTGTAGGAAATGGGCTATCATCATTAGCTTTGTAATGTTGCTTGACCAAATCCAGGAATCTATATGGTGAGTGTTCAGAATTAAAAAACTCAGACTTTAATAACTCAGAGAACACCTCGCTGTAGTTGTTTGTGTTCTTCATAAGCAACCCCTTATCAGCGAGAAGATCGTCTTAAATCTCTGGCAATAGTTACCGCAGTTCTATTTATCCTTGCGACAAAATTCTGGGTTGCGACATCATCGCCAAGAGCATTGAGTTCGTGTTCGTCTATAAATCGCTCAATAGTTCGTTTTACACACTGCTCAAAATCTGATAAGTCTACGCCGGTGAGACTTGCATTGAATAATTCATAATCCTTCCAGAACAAGCCGTCTGTAAAATAGTCATTTATGGTTGGTGTAGCTGTTTCCACCATGATGTCAAAGGTGCTTTTTTCGTTAGGACCTGTCTTAAAAACTGTTCCACCTATTTTTCTGATGCTGACAAACAGCCAATCACTTGGATTACAGGCTGCGGTCAAAAACATGATCGTGACTTTAAAAAACACAGGCAAAATGGGATCGAATGATTCATTGTAGTATCGTACTGCTTTCGCTGTTTCTGATAGCTTATTTGCAAAATCGTTGAGCTTTTCTGTATTCATCATGTAAGAGCTACAGCCATCTTTTACCGTATGCTCATAACAGAAATCTGTGTATGTCTGCTTTAGACCGAAAATGCAGTCCTTCAATTCTTGGATTGCATCGAATACCTTTTTTTCGTTTGCGGCTTGGCTGTTTTCCATTTTTATCACCTCATTAATAAAGTATCACGGTTCTCCGAAAAACTCAATACTATCATTTCGCCACATGGCGAATTTTTAAAATTGGGTGATTTATATTTAGGTCATCAAGAACACATCAAAGGAGAATCAACTATGGATGAAAAGAAAGAACAGAATGTCACTTCGTTCCCTCTCTATTGCAAATTGCTCGCTTTTCGGATTTTGCAGGCCATGCGTCTGATGAGCTTCTTTGCATTGCTCGCTTTTTCTGGCGTGAGGGTTTGGAACCACATTTCTGTGTATAAAGACATCAAGGTATCTCCCGGCATCCAGGATATGATTATTTTGGGCATTTGCATTATTGGTCTTATTGTACTTTCCACTATTAAGGAGGCTCTTAACGATAAGGTCTCGGATGTGACCGCAAAGATTCAGCAAAACCGCCATCTTATGCAGCGCAAGGCAGAACTGCGTTTGAAATACACGGATAAGATTGCGGAGGAAAGCATTAGAAACGAGCAACAGAGGGACTACGGTCACAATGGAACCAGCCTGGGAGATCTGATGCCTGTTCGTAAATTCGATGTTCAAAAAATCAAAAAGGAAGATGCCCACGAGTTGGACAACATGATCGGACTTGAGTCTGTGAAAGAACAACTCAAGCGTGTCCGAGCAAGAATTGCTTACGAAAAGAAACACGGTGGTGCATCTCAGAAAAATGTCATGCACTGTCGCTTTGTTGGAAGTCCTGGTACGGGAAAAACTACCGTTGCAAAGGCAATGGCTGCGATTTTGTATGATGCGGGCATTATCAAAAAGCCCCGGTATGTTGAAATCAACGCAAATGCACTTCAAGGAAAGTATCTGGGTGAAACTCCACTTGTTGTTAACGAGCTGTTTAAGCAGGCAGCCGGTGGCTTGATTTTCATTGATGAAGCATACGCATTGGCAAGTTGCGCAGGTAGTTCTGATAAGTCTGGATACGCTATGGAAGCTGTTACTACGCTGTTGACGCATCTTGAAAACAACTATTCTGAAACTGTTGTTATTTTCGCAGGCTACGAAGATGAAATTGAGCGTTTGTTTGACATGAATCCTGGCTTGAGATCCAGAGTTCCCATTAAATTGGAGTTTGCGGATTACAATAGCAACCAACTGTTGCAGATTTTGGAAATCAATCTGAAAAAACGAGGACATACCCTTGCCGAAGATGCAAAACCCTTCCTACTTAACTTGTTTGCTCAGAAAATCCAACTTTGCCAGAGAGAACGTTGCAACTTTGGTAATGGTAGATACGCCCGAAATGTGAGCGATGAACTCCACACCCAGCACTCTGTCAATTATGAAGATAATCATTCGATTGGAACCTGCATCACCCTTGCAGACATCATCCCCGAAAGACTGCTTGCGCTGGACTGAAGAATTTCACTTCTCGAGTTCGCCACTTGGCGAACTCGAGAAAAAGGGTGTGTTACAGTAAATACAAGTAAATCACACCAAAACAATTCAGAAGGAGGCCCCTATGGAAATCGTTGGAATCATGCTCTCGCTTATCGGACTCTTGTTCAATGTTATCACCTTGCTCAAACTGGAGATCGTACTGCTCCCCTGGTTTTTGTGCGAGATGCTTGGAGCAAGTGCAGGTGTTACTGGAACGGTGGTATCTCTCGCAGGAGTTGCGTGGATCATTAGTATCATTCGCATGGTAACAGATGTTTTTAAGAAAAACCGTTAAGGAGGAAATAAAAAATGCCTAATATGCCTTTTGTCACTACTATGAAAAACAATTACGAACGAGTGTCGGACATTTTCAGTTGTCTTCTTGAAGATCGAATTATTTTTCTGGGCGAAGAAGTCACGAATACTACCGCAAGTTTGATCATTGCCCAGATGCTTTATTTGGAAGCACAAGACCCTGGAAAAGACATTCAATTCTACATCAACAGTCCCGGCGGATCTGTGACTGCGGGTCTCGCCATTTATGACACGATGCAGTACATCAAGTGTGATGTATCTACTATTTGCGTAGGCATGGCAGCGTCCATGGGTGCGGTCCTCCTTAGCGCAGGAGCTAAGGGTAAACGCTATGCCTTGCCGAATAGCGAAGTGATGATTCATCAACCTTTGGGTGGAACGCAAGGTCAGGCAACGGACATGAAGATTCATGTCGATCACATGATGAAAACCAAAGAACGACTGACCCGTATCCTTGCCAAACACTCTGGCAGGGAATTCAGCGAAGTTAGTGAAGCCTGCGAGCGAGATAACTACATGGATAGCTCTCAGGCTAAAGAGTACGGACTCATTGATGTCATTATCGAGTAAGGGGGTATTCAATATGGGGAGAAATTACATGACCGCTGATGAGTTGTATCAGCGCACTATGGAACATATCGCACCGCTTCCTTGCCAGGAATCCTACGCCAGAAATCTTGCCGAACTGTTCAGCTATCATATGAAAAAGAACTACCTGATGGACAATGGTTACTCTGCTACGCATCTCCCTTACCAGAGCGCTATTGTAGTTGCGCCGTCGGGTCAAGGTAAAAGTTTTCTGCTGAGAGAAATGGCAAAAATCTGCAAAACGAATGTTGTTTGGGTCGATGGTAGCTCGTTGTGTCACGAGGGGTGGAAGGGAGTCTCCTTGAGCCAGCGATTGCTTGCGGCGAAAAATTCCGCAAAAGATGATGCTATGTTTGAGCGCTCGATCATCGTAATCGATGAAGCAGACAAGCTCCGGCATTGGGGTACGCAATACGATCAGTCCGCAGCGCAAGAAAATCTTCTTCAGCTGTTTGGTGGTGATCCCATTGTCGCAGAAGGCTCCAATAACCGTGAAGCCGTATCGTTTGACAGTAGTCGTTGGACGATTCTTCTTGTGGGTGCATTTTCTGGCTTGGACGAGATTATCCGTAGTCGTTTGAATTGCAAGGCTGCAATGGGGTTTTCCACTAAACACAATGAGAAGGAGATGACTACTGCCGAAGTGATGAAACAAGCGACTCCGCAAGATCTCGTGAAGTACGGAATGATGACTGAACTCATCGGACGAATCGGTTCTATTATCAGCATTTCCCCCATGGAGTTGGAGGACTACAGACAACTTTTGATTGCTGATAATGGTAGCATTTCTCGTCGATACTCCAACTACTTTTCCTCTTTGTATGGCGTAGATTTTGCTATGACTGAGGAAAGTGTGAAGACTATTGCCAGCAACTGTATGAATAGCACTACGGGAGCTCGCGCAATCAACCCCTTGATTAACGACTTGATGCGAGAAGCAATGTCGGCGATAGATCGTGATGCGAAGATCAGCAGAGTTCTTCTGGATGCCGTAAACGGGGAATGCTTTGTGCGATATGAGAAGGGTGTCAGACAGTATTCCGTACTGGATCCGGACGCTACTGAAGTCTTAGACTATGTTTCCTCCGAACTTTCTGTTGATTTTTCCACGCCGTATATGCTCAAGGCATCGTCTGTCACGGCTATGACTAACAAGTTGTGTAGAATCTATGACGGCACCGATGGCGACCAGAACAGCCACGGTGAACTGTATAGTTTCCTCAACTGCTGTATTTATTATTTGAAGCACAATACCAATCCCGAAGATTTTTGCTTTGAATCGTTGATCAAACTCGCAAAAACGGTTCATAAGTCCAGTTTTAACGAGGACTCGACCTTTGATATTATGATGAAGGACGGCATGAAGGTGGATGAGAGGAAAGGGATTCTTGCAGGCTACTACGCAGCCTTTATTTCGCGTTTTACTTTGAATACTTCCTCTAAACTTCTGGCTGCCTTGAACAAAATCAGCCAAAAGATGCTGGAAGAATACAATAGCACTAAAGTGTTTTTTGAAATCAACAGATGATGAATTCAATCGTGGCCATAATTGTACTCTACGAGTGCAGTTATGGCCACAACTGGTTTCGTAGCTTATTCCATACTAATCGCTCCTCAAAAAACGAATCTTGCCTTTACTACTGTTTTATTGACCAAAAACCATTTTGAAATCCGGAAGAAGATACAGGTTTAGAAACACCCATTATAATTAATAGCAGTGTTCTCATTATGGTTTAAGTATATCTCACGTTTTCGGGAGATGTACTTGAAAATTCGTGTGTTCCATGCTATTATGTTACATATTATGATGTCGAATGGAGACTTGCCATGTCTGTCAGTTACGATAAACTTTGGAAACTACTTATAGATAAAAAAATGAATAGAACAGATTTAAAAGACGCCTCTGGCATTAGCTTCAATGTTCTGGCAAAGATGGGCAGAAACGAATTTGTGTCCATGGAGAGTTTAAGCAAAATTTGTTCTACGCTGAATTGTAATGTAGGCGATGTTGTAGATTTTTTACCAGAAAGCGAGGAATTGCAGAAATGACACCAGAGATGCTGGCTACTCTAACCGAACAAGTTGCCGAGCTTGTTCAGACTTACAGTGATAATTATCCGCAATTCCAGAGAGCAACCTATAACGAGACTCAAGTCCGTGTTGATTTTGTAAACCGCTTCTTCAAACTCCTTGGATGGGATGTAGATAACGAGCGTGGATTGCCACAACACCTGCGTGAAGTTACCCATGAGGCTACCGTAGTTGTAGAGGAAGATGGCATCCATCGCAGCAAAAAACCAGATTATTCTTTCAAGGTAGGCACGGAAGTCCTGTATTTTCTTGAGACAAAGAAACCTGCGGTAAACCTTACTATCGATGCAGCTCCTGCATTCCAGCTGCGCAGATATGGATGGAGCGGAAACTTAAAAGTCTCAGTGTTGACCAATTTCACCGATCTATATATCTATGATTGTTCTGTTCGTCCGAGAGAAGGCGATGACATTGGTGTCGCAATGATTGCTCACTACCACTTCGACGAGTACGTGGAACGTTTTGAGGAAATTTACAACATGCTGTCCAAAGAAGCAGTCTTGACCGGACAGTTTGAGCGCCATTTCGGTAACATTCAGGGAGCTCTTCGTCGTGAACCGTTCGATCAGTATTTCTTGGATCAGATTAGAGCATGGCGAATGATGCTTGGCGAGGATATTCTGCGCAACAATCCAAATGTTGATGTAGAAACACTCAATATTTTTGTTCAACGAGTGCTTAATAGAACAATTTTCCTTCGTATTTGTGAGGATAGATGTTTCGAGAATTATGAGTCGCTGAAGGCTATTACGACATACCAAGATCTAAGGACAATGTTCGCTGCGGCAGATCAGAAGTATGATTCTGGATTATTTGAACTCTTAGAAGAAGATCGCCTTACTGTGTCTGATGCGGTTATCATTGAGATATTCCAAAGCCTGTACTACCCCAATAACTCCTATGAGTTTGGTGTAATTGATCCGTATATTATTGGTCAGATTTATGAACTGTTCTTGGATGAGGCTCTTGTAATTCGAGAAGATGGACATATTGAGACGCAAGAAAAGCCTGAAGTAGTTGACTCCCAGGGTGCAGTCAACACCCCCAAAAACATCACCGATATTATTATCGAAGAAACGCTCCGTCCTCTGTATGAAAATAAAACTCCCGAAGAAGTAGCTCAGTATCGCATTGCAGATATTTGCTGCGGGTCTGGCAACTTCTTGCTGTCGGCATTTGAATACATTGTAAACTATCATATTGAGTATTATCGAAACCATGATAGAGAAAATGCTGAGCGAAGAGGTGATATTTATCAACTGGCTGGCAGTACTAACTATATACTTTCTTACGAGAAAAAACGCTCCATTTTGAAAAATAACATCTTCGGCGTTGATATTGACCCTCTGGCTGTAGAAGTATCAAAGTTTAGCTTGCTGCTAAAGGCGTTGGAAAATTCGTCCTTAGAGGAGGCAGAAGCTTTTCATCAGCGTACTAATCAACGTATCCTTCCTAATTTGGACGAGAACATCAAAAATGGTAACAGCCTTGTGAATATGGCTTATGCACGTTTTGATCGATCTGTTTATCAGAATATTTCCTTGATGAACAAGTTAAAGATGTTCGATTGGAATGCTGAGTTTGGCAACCAAAAGTTTGATGCAATTATCGGTAATCCGCCCTATATTCGTGTGCAGAATATGGTGCACTATTCCCGAGAAGAGTATGATTTTTATAAGAGCAGCCATTCTCCCTATGTAACCGCACAAACTGATACACTCGATAAGTATTATCTGTTTATTGAAAAAGGACTTGCACTGTTAAACGATGGCGGAATGCTGGGTTATATCGTCCCGCACAAGTTTATGAATATCAAGTCAGGCGCTAAATTGAGAGAATTGCTTTCTTCCAATTCCAGCGTTAAGAAAATTCTGCATTTCGGAACTCATCAAGTTTTTGAAAACAGAAGCACTTATACCTGCATTTTGGTATTATCTAAGCAAGGCTATGAAGAATTCCAATTTGGCTTTGTTCAGGATTGGAATCGGTTCTTGTTCAATCATGATACAGAATGCTTGACCTATCCGGCTGCTTACATTAGTAGTCAGCCGTGGTCGTTCTTGCCGCAAAATATCGTTGCACATTTGGAAGAGATTTCGCAATCTTGCGTTTCCCTTTCCACTTTGGTCGACATTTTTGTTGGTGTTCAAACAAGTGCTGACCAGATCTATATCATTCACGCTGATCGTGAAGACGAGAATTTCATTTACTCGCACGATAGACAGGGGCGTGAGTTCCAGATAGAGAAAGGAATTCTGCGTAAAAGTATATATGACACACAACTTGTCAGTTACGAGAAAATTGAAGCAAATAGCTACATCATATTCCCGTACAAGGCGGTAAACGGAAGACCGGTTCTATATAGTTTGGCAGAAATGACAGAGGATTTCCCTCATGCGTTAGCATATTTGAATCGCTTCAAAGATAAGCTGGATGAACGCAATATGCCTGGACGCACGACTGAAAATTGGTTTGCGTTCGGACGCAGTCAATCTTTAAGACGTTTCCTTGCAGGAGAACATCTCGTTTGGCCTGTGCTTTCTACAAGCTCAAATTATGTCTATGATAATGACATGGTTGTCTTTACAGGTGGAGGAAATGGTCCTTTCTATGGCATAGAAAAGAAAACTACTTCTCAGGAATCCATTTTCTATATCCAGGCAATTTTGAACCATTGGCTAATGGAACTCCTTGTAAAAAGTAGAGCAAGCACCTTTAGGGGAGATTACTATTCTCATGGAAAGCAGTTTATTGCTACCCTGCCTATTTACAAGATTGATTTTGAAAATCCTACCGAAGTTGCCAAGCATCAGCAGATTGTTGAGATGGTGCAAAACATCATGCAGTTAAAAGAGCAATTAGCTTCTGCGCCTAACGCCACTCGTCGTACAGTTTTGGAACACTCCATCACAGCAATCAACGCTGAACTAAATAGCGTAATCGATGAGCTTTATCAGGTAGAATCTCAGGAAGTCGAGGAACAGGTATGAAACCGATTGAAGGATATAACAAATTAAGAGGCGGATACTATACCCCCGACAAAATTTCTGAATTTATTGCAGAATGGGCCATCCGTAAAACATCTGATTCTGTTTTAGAGCCAAGCTGCGGTGATGGTAGTTTTTTGAGTGCCATAACCACTCGTTATAAAGAGTTGGGAGCTACGGATGAGCAAATTCGGAACAACGTACTTGGAATTGAATTGGATGAGGTTGAGGCTGAAAAGTCGGCACAATATGGTACAACTGTGGTATGTAAAGACTTTTTCACATACTATCAAGAGAATATCGAAGATCAAACTCAATTCGATGTGATTGTTGGGAATCCACCTTTCATTCGCTATCAGCACTTTACAGAGGAATATCGTAAAATCGCATTTACTTTGATGAACAAACATGGGTTTCAACCCAATCGCCTAACGAACATTTGGCTCCCATTTTTAGTGCTTTCTTGCAAGGCATTAAAGCCAACTGGTCGTGTTGGAATGGTTATTCCCGCTGAACTGTTCCAAGTTGACTACGCTGCTGAAGCAAGGCAGTTCCTCAGTACGTTTTTTGATAAGCTAACACTCGTTACATTTAAACGACTGGTCTTTGATGACATACAGCAGGAAGTTATTCTTCTGCTGGGTGAAAGAGGCTGCGATAAGCATGGTATTCGTGTTGTAGAACTGGATGACATGGCAGATTTGATTGCACAGGGTCAAACATGTTTAGAGAATACCGAGCTAAAGGAACTCGATCATAGCCGTGACAAATGGGTAAAATACTATTTATCCAACGAAGAACTGGACTTGCTGAAACGGCTTAATAGTGATCCGAGAATTTCCAATTCAACCGATTTGTTTGAAGTGAATGTTGGTCTTGTAAGTGGCGAGAATGACTTTTTTGTCATGAACCAGGCAACGGTAGAAGAATTCAATCTTCAACAGAGTGTTATCCCTATCATTAGCCGTTCCGAGCAGTTAAAAGGTGTGCAATTAACAAATGAGGATTACAACAATCTGATTGAGTTAGGTAAAAAGGTGTTTTTCTTTGCTCCCGGAAACGAGGAATTTGATGCCTTGACTGATGAACAGAAGGCATATATTCAGTGGGGCGAAAGAAAGGGCTTTAACAAAAATTATAAATGTCGCATAAGACCAAGATGGTATCATGTTTCACAGACTTGGTGTGCCGATGCTTTTCTAATTCGTCAGGCGCATTTGTATCCAAGGATGATTTTAAACGAGAAAAAAGCGCTCGTTACTGATACTCTTCACAAGGTAAGATTCTTAGAGGGCATTGATGGAAAACAAGTTGCAGCGGCCTTTTTGAACACATACACGTTCGCTCTTAGTGAAACACTTGGCAGAAGTTATGGCGGAGGAGTCCTCACCTTTGAGCCAGGAGAAATGCGAAAAATTCGCATTCCTATGCAAATGGCAGACCAATTAGATCTTCAAAAGATTGATGCTTGGCAACGCCAAGGCGAGATCGATAAGGTTTTGGAATATACAGACTCCATTTTGCTTCGCAAGGGTTTAAACTTAACAGAGCATGAAATCGAACTGCTGCATAGTATTTGGGAAAAGATGTGTGGTAGAAGAATGACTCGAAAGAATCAAAGCGAATAAAGAACTCAATTATAATCCGTCGAGCAGCAACTATCTGCTCGGCGGATTTTTTACTTATATCGAAGTGGAATAATATTGAGTTTGGTTTATAGAAATTCGACACGACTTTTTATCGAGGTTGCATACCCCCACGTCAACGTAAGTTGCGTAGGAATTTGTCGTTGTGTAATTTCAATCCAACGAATTGAATTATTCACGATTTCGTGATATAATAGTTAATAATGTTAGGAGGTGGATTGCCATGGCCGTAACCTATAAGAAATTATTTCACTTACTGATTGACAAGGGCATGACGAATGCCGAACTAATGGAACAGGCAGGCTTTAGTGCAAATATCATTACCCGAATCAAGCGTGACAATTATATTTCTCTCGATAGTATTGAGAAAATTTGCAAAACTCTACAATGTGGCGTTGATGACATTTTGGAGTTCACCCCGGAGAAAGAAAATGAGTAATATTACAGTGGATTTGATAATTGAGAGGAGGGGCATCAATGGATCACAATGATCGAGAACAATTTTGGAAAACATTATGTTCTTTGCCCGGAAATGACATTGTGGCAGAACGAGAACAATTATTCAAATCAATTAAGTATCCGAAGTTGCTTTTCCGCTATCGCCCTGTCAGCACCAAAAGCTTGGAAGCACTCAGAACCAACAAGCTCTACTTTTCTTCTGCAAATTATTATGATGACCCTTTTGATACCTTTCTTCATATCGATATTGAGGCGATACGGAAAGAGTATCTAAGTGCATTTCAGACTCCGGAAAGTACAGAAGCTGTTGTGGAGGGCGTTAAGTCATTGCTTGGTGGCGTTCTCTCCGAGGAGCAAGCAGCGCAGTTTACGGTTGAGAATGTAACAAACGCACTTTCTCACGGGCTTACCGAAAGCTTTCTGCATGCAGCACTTTCGCTTCGTGATGAAGTTAAGAAAGATACATGGTCAGTTTGTTTCTCCGAAAATGGGTTTAATGAGGTTCTGTGGCTGAAATATGCAGATCAGCATAGAGGGTTTGTTCAAATCTACGACCTTGAAAACAATGACAACTTCTTATGCGGCAAACAGGAAAAATGTGCAAATTGCGGAATCAAGAACTACGGAACACCGCTATATCCGATTTATTATTCGGACACGCCCTATGATGCAACAAAATTTGCGAAATTCGTTATGCTACGTAAAATAGCCGAGACAGCAAAAACTCAGATTCCTCAAGAGCTATATGCAGGGATGGGAAGTGCTCTATGGGAACAAGAAAGAACGACCCTAATCAAAAAAGAGTGTCATAAATACGATGAAGAATGGCGAATGATAACTGGCTGCATTATGAAGCCTCCGGTGATGATGGAATGGATCTCAAGCGGTATAATTCTCGGTCTGCGAATGGATGTGGCAGAAGAAAATCTTGTTGTAAGCATGGCAAAAGAGGCCGGAATCAAAAACATTTATAAATCCTACATAAATGCTCAAAACAAACTGGATGCGTATCTTCTGAAATTGTAATCTTTCCAGCCAGTACCTGAGCGGTTGAAATGAGGTGAACAGTGATGAGGAGGAAAGAACACACTTGTCCTAACGGGTGTTCTCTTCCACCCAGAAGAAAGCAACTTAGGGAATATAGCGACGGGACATATGGGTTTGACTTTTATGATTTTACATTCTGTCCTTGTTGCGGCAGCCTAATGCCATATTCCCTAAAGAAGCTCAAAGGATTTTTTGAGGTATACAATATCCACGCAGCGTTATCGGATGCCTTGCAGCTCATATATAAATCCGAGTTTGAATCGGCAGCACGTGAAGCTTTCGTGGCTGTGGAGAATTACCTCAAAAAGAAATCAGGCTTGGATTCGCATGGATTCGATTTGGCAACAAGAGCGCTTTCGTTTGAAATAGACAAGCAGACTGGTGAAATGAAGAGGCCGCCCCTCATTGCAATCAATGGTCTGAAAAATGAATCCGAGCGCAATGAACAGGACGGCATCAGGTATATGCTTATGGGCTTCTTTCAAGGGCCTCGTAATCTGTACCAACACAATCACATTGGTTCTGGTGTGAGCAATTCTATTTCCGTGATCATCGAAGCATCTTTCTTCCTTCATCTGCTTGATGGGCATAGTATCACTCAAAACGGACGCTGGATTCCGGCCAAAGCAGATTGTCGAGAGATTTACCAAAAGATGCCCAAGCGTATTGATCGCTGGAAACTGATGCGCCTATTGAAGAAGCGTGATCGTAGGTTGAAGAAAGATCATTGATGTACTCAAACGAGAAAATCTGCCGTTGTGTGAATGGCTGAAATGAGGGAAATATGGATAAAGAGACAATAAAGGATTCGGAAAATATAAATAGCGACGAGTGGAAGTTTCTTTTATTGATGATGCTTATGGAAGATATCAAGCAAAAGAATTCACAATGGAAAAGCTTTGAAGATGAATTAATCTACAAAAATCGTTTTTCTGTAAAACATGCAGTCATAGACGAAATCCATGAATGTCAAGCAAATGCGGTAACAATACGCAAAAAAGATACTGTGTTATACCGAGCTCGTGTCTTTGAGAAAAGTAACTTCAACTTGCTTGTAAAATACTATTTGCAAGAGAGTGGATACAGTCAATCCGATATTGAAAAAATACTCAACGAGTGGACAGATGAACAAAAAATACTTTCCTTAATGCCAGAAATATATAGCGACTATGACTATAATCAAACACCTGAGCTTGTAAAAGCCCAAAAGAAATGGAAGAAAAATATCAAGTTTAAGGGATGGAACAAGAAAGATTCTGGCGCACCACCAGCCGACTATATTAGTAATGGAAGAGCAAATCCTGACCATATTCGGTACTTATATTTGTCAGAGGATCCAGTAACTCCGGTATATGAAGTCAGACCGATTATTGGGGATACTGTAAGTGTTGCGAAGTTCAAGCTGCTAAAAGACGTAAGACTATACGATTTGACTTTTGATATCCACGATATTGAAAATGATGAAGTAGTGGAATTGCCAAGACTGTATAACACAATCGGTGCAATGTTTTCCAGACCGTATAACGGAGATGCTTCCAAATACCTTCCTACACAATATATTGCAGAAGAAATAAAAAACATGGGTTTTGATGGACTGCGATTTAGGAGTTCCTTGAATAAGAATGGTTATAATGTGGTCTTGTTTAATCCTGACGATTGTGTAGCTGTTTCTTCCGATCTTGTCGAGGTTAAAGGTATTGATCTAAAATTAGATGAGCCCATGATTTACAAAGTTGGAACACCAAAACTTAAAGAAGAGATGACCAATTTAGATTGGATGAAATAACTTGGAATGAGGTGATTTGCCTGATTGACCGAATTGTACATGAGATTCGTATGACTCTGTCCCACAAACTGCATTTGTCGGCGCTTGCTCTTGCGCTGACTTTGCCAGACACTTGTGGAAAGGCTGAATATCCTAACGAGGATTACAACGGCGTGCGCTATAAAAACTGGTGTAGCCAATATGTCATTACAGATAGATGTGATTCCCCCTACGGACAGGATATGCCCTATCTGAACGAAGAAATTATTTATAGTTTGCGTAATTGTCTGCTTCACCAAAGCACACCAAACGTAGAGCAATCAAAAATTCACGAATCTCGGTGCAAAGTTGATAAATTTGAGCTTGTCATAACCGGAGAAGATGGTGCTAATGGTGATCTGAGCATGGTAGCCTATGGCAAAGATATGAACATAGTGCGGAGAGAATTGAAAGTACATATATCCCACTTATGCTACATTCTTTGTACGGCAGCAGAGGACTATTACAAGAACAACAAGGAAAAATTCGATTTTATAAAGTATTCAATCGAAGACGACAGACCAACAACTTTTTTGTGAAAGACATATTGATTTCATACAAAAGTTAATGCTTGAACAGCTGAAACGAGGTGCTGCTAATGGCAGAAAAAACATTATATCGCTTAAATGATGATATTTCTTTTAGAAAATGCTCTTTATTCGATGAAGATCAACTAACATTTGGAGATTGCACAAACTTCCATACGGTGGAAAGAAATTGGAGAACTTATTACTGTTGTAATCAAGACGGAATTCATTTTCATTGTACAAAACACCCTGAAATTGAACTTGAATATGATGGCTCAGGGTATGGTTCCGTGACCTATACCTGTCCAAAATGTCGTAAGAGTATTGAAATTGACAACCCAAGAGAACTGAAAAGTAAATGCTTGAGGATGTTGAATATACCAGAATTCAAAGATGCCAAACTTGTTCGTTTAGACGACTGGTATGTTCACGAGGTTCGTGAAAAGAAAAAGGATGAGTCGGGCTACTGGGTTACGACCGATGTAAAGACCGACAAGGATGGAGACACCATCATCGTGCTCTATGTTGGTCACAAGGATTCTAAAGAAAAGGCTCAGTTTTTCATCAAGCCGGAAAAAGGCCAGCTTACAAGCGACCACAAGGATATGGACCCTGCAAAGGTATTGTCAAAGATTGAAGTGCAATTCAAAGGCCGAAAGCTGACACAAGAGTATTCCGATGAAATATGACCCAATCTTGAGGAGATAGAATGGCAAAAGAGTTTCAACTTTATCTGTACACAGTTGATGAATATAAAAAATTCGCAAATCATCTTCCTGTGAAAAGCACAGACTCTCTCACAGATGACTATTCCGAAGCCGACTATATTGGCATACAAGTCAGATTGATGCTTTTGCGAAAATTCTATGCGCAGAGCAAGCAGGAAAAAGTGTATATAAAAAACATTATTGATGCAGCTCAACGAAAATTTCCGACTTATGTATCACAATTTCAAGCACTAAGTGATGAATTTGATCACATTGAATCTCAGCAGCTTGAACATATTTTATCGGACGGAACGAAGTTAAACATCTACAATACTATTGAGGATTCGGTTTACGGTTTGTATCTTCATGCCGACGAAAACAGAATCCATCGACTTGGAAACACTGTGGAAGCAATTCGTTTTTTCTGTACAAGGAAATACATCTTAGAGGTAGAAGGTGTTGTTTTCAAGCTCTATGACTTACTTAAGGATTGTGGAGTGACAACATTGGTTATTACACCGCCGAATCGTTCTCCTTTGATCTATCTTGGAGAGCCCAATACCAACCAACAGTCAATAACTGCTTCTCCGTATTGGAGCAACCTTTACGGCCATGACGCAAATGATGAAGATATGGTGTTGATTGGGAAAGAGCTAACACGAGAAGAATTGCAAATTCTCGAACTTTGTATCAAGTTTACTGATGCATTAAAAGAGCCAAAGCTTGATATAAGAAAACTACGAGCGTTTGTTCACCCAGCTGCTCGTGGCGGATGGGGCGATTTCTCACAAGCTAAAGCATTTTTTCTTAGCATCCCTAACCCAGGATTCAGTTCAAAGGTAAGATATAACGAACCCAAAGATACAGCTTATGTAAGAATATTTCCAAAGGTAGATGAAGCATTCCTAATTGACACGCCTCATGTGTTTAGTGAAGGATATGAATTCGCTCTCGGAAGATGGTTTGGGAAATGGATGATTTATCAGTTTGGTGATCACCTCGAGTCAATCTACGAAAAAAAGAAAAACCAATAAAGAGCAGAACCAAAGGCACTAACCGTCAAAAAGTTAGTGCCTTGCCGTTTGCAAATTTAGCTTCTACACAACATGTGTCGAAGTCGGGTTTTGGACTTACAACCAATTTGGTCGAAAGTCTCTTTTTATTCCCGACAAGTTGTCGGGAAGTTTGTTTTGAAAATTCTGCCCAACTTGGGCAGAATTATTTTTTTGCAATTTTTCAATAAAGCAGTTCTAAAAATGGCATTCTCGGCGGCTACCATTTGGAAAGTTTTTTCTGAAATCACTCACCAAAATGCCGATTCCACCGGCTACCACTTGGAGAAGCATCTTGAAAAAATTGTAGTCGAGGTACGCATAAAAAACGCAGTTTCGCTGGCTACCATTTGAGAACGACTATGGACAAAAAGCGTTTCTCATCGGCTACCACTTGGGAGATAAATAACCAACCATTTAAGTTGTGACACAAAACGCCCTAAAAAAACGGGCCAAAAAATATGTTAAGTAGGGTACGAATTTGAAAGTTTCTTCTGGAGGTATATGAGAGCGTTTTCAAAATCTTTCCCAAAACCCGTTGATAAATTGCTCATAAATATCCTAACCAGTAGAGGGAACTTTTTCTGCTCCCGTTGATTTTGGCTCTTTGAAATTCCGAATATAGTGAGAGACATTCAGAAACTTGACGGTCAAGTGATGTATCTGTATAATGGTGGCACAGCGGTGATCCGCTACACAAACAACTGAATACCAATGTTCCACCATAAGTCGGTTTCATCCGACACGGTATCGG
>JAZSRY010000011.1:0-68800 GCA_045538735.1 Oscillospiraceae bacterium | reverse complement strand
TCACATTCTTCTCCGCTGCACTGGGTGTCAGAATTTCTTTTACATCCTCTGCCAAGGCCAGCATATCCACCTGCTCGTTGGGCAGTTCCACGCCCTCGTCCAGTTGGGAAAGGCGGATGATATCCTCGATCAGGCTAACCAACCGGGAAGCTTCTTTCTTGATATGCCCCACAAATTGTGCTTCATCTTCCGGCTTTACCATACCGCTTTCCAGCAGTTCAGCGCTGCCGATGATGCCTTGCAGCGGTGTTTTCAGTTCGTGGGAGACATTGGCAGAGAACTCCCGGCGCATCTGTTCCGAATTGAGTCGCTCGGTAATGTCAAAGGCCAAAACGACTGCACCGATCACAGTGCCGTCAGATTCAATACGGCTCAAATCTAACTGATAATCCCGGCCGTTTCGGTTTAGTCTTGCGTAACCTCTGCCCTTGTCCAACGCATCGTTCACTGCGCTTCGCATGGTGCTGGTCCGATCAATCGTCAGAAAATTCTTTCCGATGCAGTCATCTTCTGCTTCAAACAAAGACTTTGCAGCCGGATTGATGCTGATAATCGTGCCTTCACCGTCCAGCAAGACAAGGCCTTCCTGCATGTGGGAAGTAATCTGCTGGAACTCGTCAGCTTTTCGCTTCATCTGATCCATCTGCTCTGCGATCTGCCGATGCTGCCGATGGATACGATGGAGCAAAGGCGAGATTTCTTCGTAAACATCGTTTTTCAGCGGCTGTTCCAGATCCAGCTTATTCAGCGGCTCCACAATATTTTTCGCCATTCGACCAGCAAGCAGCGCAGAAAGGCCAATGGCCAGGACAACAATCAAAACGATTGGCCACAGCATACCCATCATCAGCGCCCAAGCAGACTCCTGATTGGTGGAAATACGCAGCACAGTTCCGTCCTGCAAGCGCTGCGCTTCATAAAAAGTCTGTTCGGTCATGGTGGAAGATGTACGCACCGCACTGCCGGAACCGGCGGCAAAGGCTTCCCGTATCTCCTCGCGGTCTGCGTGGTTTTCCATGGCAGTTTGGTCCACCTGAGTATCAAACAGAACCGTGCCATCGGCATCGATCCATGTTACACGAAATCGGTCTGCTTCTACATTCTCCAAAAATGCGTTGCCATACTGTTCCGTACCGGTAACAGCCAAGCTCAGCTCATCCTTCAGCTGCTGCACCTGCACACCGGTAAAATGGTTATAAAGAACACCCATCACAATTCCGAGAGAACAAAGAAGGACCGCAACCGCAACCAACACCGTTGAACGGAAGATTTTACTTGTCATACCTGGCCTCCAGGCGGTAGCCTACATTGCGGACAGTTTCAATGATATGCCCGTATTCTCCCAGCTTCTGGCGCAGGGTTCGGATATGCATGTCCACAGTACGGGTTTCTCCCAAATAATCTGTATTCCACACAGATGAGAGCAGCTGTTCTCTTGTAAAAGCGACACCCGGCTGAGACAGGAACAGATACAGCAGTTCATATTCCTTGTAAGTCAGAACTACCCGTTCTCCATCCACAGTAACGATATGTTCATCGGGATTCAGCTCCAAGCCTCCCAGTTTCAGCAACTTTGGATTCTTGACCGGTTGGCACCGGCGCAGGACAGCTTTCACACGGCTGACCATTTCCATAATGCCGAAAGGCTTGACCAGATAATCATCCGCGCCCAAATCCAGGCTCTGAATTTTGTCGTACTCTGTACCCTTGGCGGTAGCCATGATGACGGGGATCTCCCTGAGTCTTTCAGACGCCTTCATCATTTTCAGAAGGGTAACACCGTCCTTGCCGGGAAGCATCACATCCAAAATCACAAGCTCCGGCTTTTCTGACTGCAATGCATTCCAAAAACTGTCGCCATCTTCAAAACCCCTGGCATCAAAACCTGTGGAAGTCAAAGCATATACCTCAATGTCGCGAATGCTGGAATCGTCTTCAACACACCAGATCATAGATACACCCCCTCACATTTGCCTTCTATGGTAGCGATATTTACTATGAAATTCAAGTATTTTCGCTTGTATATCCGGAACTTTACATACTTTTTACATTCATTAAATAAAAAAGACCCGCTTGCAGAAATGCAAGCGGTTTTAATATGCCTTCGGCATGAGGTCACAAGTTCGAGACCGAAATTTTCGGAAGGAAAGGATGGGTGAAGGAAAACCATCAGGGTTTTCCTTCACATTTCAATTCCCCGCCGCGCGGATAAGTTTGCCAAGGGCAAACTTGCCACAAAAAAGAAGAGCCACGACAATGTCGTGGCTCTCTTTTTGGTGGACGATACAAGACTCGAACTGCAAAGAGCGATTATTACATAGCGTTAGCTAATGCCAAAAAGCCTTATATATCAACGGTTTGCGGCCTTTTGAGTGTTAGCTGATATTAAGTAGTTTTTCCCCTTTTTAATCTTTTTAAGGGAAAAAATTAGGGAAAATTTATATTACATACCGCAGGATATATTTAAAAACCTTTTATCTTACAGTTCTCTCCCTTACGAAATAACGAACGATTCTTCCATAGCACATTGACCTCATAGATGAAAGTATTGCAATCAGAGATGTCTATGAACTATTACTATATCTCCCCCTAGTTGATGATGAAATTCTAAAAAATATAGTCTACAAGTGTTATGGCAATCTACACTCATACAATCGAGAATACGTTAAAAATCAACTTATCCCCGTAAAATGCCCCAGTGTTAAGCGGCCATTGAAGCTGTAAAGATTATCGGTTTAAGGCAAGTTACCGAGATTGATATGACGAGTTTTGGCAGTATGGAAAAAGAAGCTAATATATTCACAAAAAGACTTAATGAATTTAAAAAAATGTATAATAACAGCCCCAGTACAGTAAATATCACTGTACCGGGGCTTTCGCTATTATAGGGTGTTATTAGAGACCCAGGAACTCCAAAACGTCTTTATGAGGCATCATCGGCGTATACATCTGGGTATATGCTCTTCCAATAGCCCCAGTAAACAAAATGTGCTCAGCCCTATTATCATTATCGCCTGAATTACTATACTGTTCTTCCGATATCCCCGGGTAAGGCTCAATATAATATATCTTTTTAATCTTATGATTTTTAGCATTTTTAGAACACATTTCGCAGGGACTTGATGTTGTAAACAAGCATCCTCCCATTGCATTTTCACGCACGTTGGACAATGCCTTTTCTTCTGCATGCATTGCTCTAGAGCGCATTGGTTGCTTTATATCACTATGTATATCCTTAAAACAATATCTCCATGGCAAGCCACAAAGCAATCTGTTCAATTGTCCAGAAGCGTCTTTCATTCTTGCTTGGTATATATTATTAATCCTATCTCGAAAATCCTCTGAGTTTATTTCATAGTCCGTATAAGCGCCCAAATCCTGCTCGTTAACCAAATCGCTTAGGTTTTTCCTTGCACACGAAATATCTCCACAAGGTACATCATTCCATCCAATGGACAAAATGTTGTACTCCGAATCTGTTACAACTGCACCGACTTGGCGAGATAGGCAACCCGAATTTGCTTTTGCAGTGAATGCGGCTTGCATACAGCGCTCAATGGGAGTAGGAAGTAACAGCCCAGGATGTGAGATTAGGCTAACATTTCGTACAATTTCCCATCTTAGCTCAAGGTTTTTTGTTTTGCCCAAGTGGTTGTTGGATATAAAGACATCCGCATTTTCTATGCTGGCACCAACATCCTGTAGCACAAACTGGTATAGCTTATTTTCATACGCGTTTTTTCTAACTGCATCGTAAATTTGTAAGGGTCCTTCTGCCGTATCGCCTTCCACTCTTTTTATAAAGGCAATCTCATCGTCATTAAACACCTTTTCTGACTTAAGATAATTGTACAATTCATCCCTTGACTCATCTGGTAAAGCGTTGGCTTTATATGCTTTTTTTGTTTCTTTCATGTACTTCTGAAACTTCTCCGCTCCGTAATTTGAGTACTCATTCCAGTCCATGAAGTGAATTTCTCTTAGATTGAGGTTCTTTTTGCTCATAAGACGGTCGATACGAATGTTTTCTTCTGTTGAGATTGCGAAAAGATAGAATGCCGAGTATCTTTCTCTTAAATAATTGGCTTCAAGCGCACTTTTTATCGAATCAATTGCGATACGCGTTGGCTTTGCAAATGTCCTGCTAAAAGGATGCCGTATGGATTTAATAAACTGGTTTATCCTCCGTGGGATAGAAAACGTACACTCTCCCAATGACTTTGTGTTAGCCCCATCTACATCGGAAAAAACGATTTTGCCGTATCTGCGTATGGAATTCCCATATTTTTGATATAACTCTGTAAAAAGTGACCCTTTATTCTCCGAAATACGCTCGTGGATGGAATCGCTAATTGCCGGAATTATATTATGAACAAAAACATATTTGGAAAAATCGAGCCTGTCTGTTTTCCCCCAGCTGGACAATACCGTACCGATCTGGCTAATTGATTTGATTTGGGAACCAACTGTTTCTTTGCTGTTTTCCGATTCGCCAATAATTGCGTTCCACCATTTTATAGCAGTCCGTGCTGCAAGGCACTCAAGCAGAGCATCTGTTTCCTTTAACATTCTTATTCGATCAGCATAGTTTTCAGCATCTTCCGCAGCCGTATAAAGCTTATCAAACAGGTTTGAAAGCTTATCCACATTAAACCCTTCCGCTGAATCACATACTTTCCATGCAGAAATCGAGCAATCCAGACCTTTAATGCCATTATCCCACTCTGTCTTAAAGTCGAAAGTTTCTATTCCTCTGCGCCCACGATATACATCTTGAACTTTCTTGAATTGCTCATCTACAAGCTCGTCCTGGGAATACGCATTTTTCAAATGCTTACGCGCCCCCATTACGAATTCCTCTCTTAATTTGCTACCTCCATCACTGTCCCCCGGATACAAATACTCGGCCACTTCGTCGCAGAAACTCACCAAATTATTTTCCTGGAGTAAAAAAGACGTAATAATTGCCCGAACCCGGATCACGTCAAATTTTAGCCAATGATGTGTCGCATACCTATATAGAATCCTTCTATCGCGTTCACGTTCGTTAGACAGTCCGGTATCTCCAGGGTAAATAGGTGGCAACCCAATCTGTGAAAAAGACGAACCCAGTATATTGGCTGCCTCGGAGCATCCTGACCCGACACGCCCTGTAATGCCTACCACAATAAACTCTTCATGTTGCTTCAACATCTCTGTAATATATAAACGTTGCTTTCTTTTCTGCATCATAGCTTCCCCTCCTGTCTCCACATTTAAGGTTACCTCATTTCAGTAGATTAAATGCCTCGAAAAAACGTTTTGTTATGTTTTGCCACGCATTAGGCATCACTCCCAAAACTACGAGTGTCGCAAAAACTACAGCAACTGTTTTCCATATTGAACCCCAATATTTCTGTAGTATGTGTACAGTGCGCAACAGAAAATGCTCTGTTATAATAAAATCAGCCAAATATTGTTTTTTCTTCTTATTTGCATCTGTATAGTTTTTGCAGTATATACATTCCTGGTGCGGCAGGATTCCTTGCAGTTCATTAGCAATTGTTGGCCAGTTTTTTTCATCAATCGTCTGCATTTCACAATAATTAAAGAAAAAATCTGTGAATTTTCTTCTATTCGGATGGATGTTTTTATTTATCCACGCCTTTATTCCTTGCCGTTTCAAATACGCCAACGATTTAAGCAGGTCTAGTCTCATCCCACTGTA
This sequence comes from Oscillospiraceae bacterium, assembly GCA_045538735.1. Taxonomy (GTDB): domain Bacteria; phylum Bacillota; class Clostridia; order Oscillospirales; family Oscillospiraceae; genus SIG459. The sequence continues at coordinate 63,093 of JAZSRY010000011.1, read as the reverse complement.
TTCGATTTCGGCCTCATCGCATGGAGTGTTTAAGTAATGAAACGACGTTGTTGCAAGAGAGAGACTTTTCCCATTTTCTTCACTCCCTCCCCCAACACAAACCTTGATGGGTTTATTAGATGGATTGCTTAACGCTATTAAAAGAGCCCCTTTCCAGTTTGGGTCAATACTTGTACTCACATGGCCAAAACCTTCAGACACTTTTGAAACACGCGATACAACATAGCCCGCCATGTTTGGAGGAACTGAAATATACTCTCTACTTACCGCCAACACAGTATCTTTCGCTTTGACATTTACATAGTATTTATACGGATAGTTTCTTTCTCGATATACAGTTTCCAACATTCCCACTTTTGTAGACATTGCAATAATTGTAGGCGAGATATCATATGACGCTCCTTTCTGCCGCGACATGTCAAATGGCACAATTGTCAATCCTCCGCTTTCCTGTTCCAAAGTCATGTCCTCTTTACTCAACTGTCCAGACTTCACGCAAACCCCTCCCACGTATACAAAACGATTTATATTAATGTCACTTTACGAAAATCATATTATCCGTTTTCTATTATATCATTTGTTTTTTGAAACGCAAGATAAATGTCGACCCAACTCGTATAAACACCATCCCCATATTCAAATATTTACACAGCTGTTCTAAGCCAAGTCTAAGAAACTCTTGCCGCTTTTAAAAGAATGTCAAAGCACACATATAGAAATACGAAGTAATGGAGGTTGCCAACAAGTAAAGCGGTGTTGGAAAAAGTACCAGTATTTACGACATAACTACAGACCCGGCAACGAACGGCAATCAGGCGATGACAGTAAAACCACAGTTGCGGCGTCAGCAGGTAAAAGGCGGCAGGTATTACATCAACACACCGGAAAACAGCCAAAAACGTATCATTGCCCTGCCGGCCACCGTGCTTAACACTTTCCGACTGCAAAGGCAAAAGTTCGAAAGCATGAAAGAAAATGCTGCTGAAGCCTTAACAATCAGACCCATGATATTCTCGGACACCGTCAATAAAGAAATCTTATTTGACCTTGTGTTACGAAATGAAGTAGGCGGACCTCTATCTTACCGTACCGTGTATGACTGTTTCAAACACATCGTCGCCAAAATTGAAATCCCAAACTCCCGGTTTCATGACCTCAGACATACCTATCATATTGCGATTTACGTGTTTATGTATTAGGTCTGTAGGCATTGCTTCAAACCGCTTGACACTTCCATCTATATACACTATAATAAATAAATGTAAACGTTATGGTGTAAGAGGCGGGTGATAATATGGCTCAGAATCAAGTTCATGATGAGATAAAGTCAGTTATCGCCAAACATGGATTTACACTTACAGAAGTTGTGAATCGAATGAATGAAAATAGAGATCCAGATGATCAGACATCCGTTCAAAATATATCTAATAAGCTAGCCCGCGGCACAATAAAGTTCTCTGAAGTTTTAGAGATCATATCTGTGATGGGACTGAAAATATACTGGGAAAATGCATAAGGGGGAGGGGGAGAATCTTGAACCAGCATCTACAGGAAATCTTAAAGGAGTATTCGGCAACAGAGATTCTCCAAATGTGTAAGGTGATAAATAAGGATTATAATGTTTATGATCCAGAAGATGTTCGTTGGGCTAAGCTTGCATATGTATTAAGCAAAACATCAAATGCAGCCTTTGAAAAACTGCGTTCTAACTGCTTGTCAAATCAGGTTGTAAATGATTTGATTTTTAATTTCTATTATTGTGAAAGGGTTATAAAGTATCATTTCATAAAGCATTTAAAAAATAAGATAGACCACATTGTTGCGTTTGAAATGGCTATTGGGGATAGCCGTGTTGATATTTGCAGAATAAACGGAAGTTCATATGCTTATGAAATCAAAACGGAATACGACACACTTGACAGATTGGAAAATCAGATGCGTGATTATCTAAAGACATTTGAAAAAGTTTACGTGATTGTTCCTAAAAATCGAGTTGATGATGTTAAAATGCATATTCCAGACTCTTGTGGTGTAATTTCTTATAGAATAGACGGCAATATGGATGTTGTCTTCTCCTATATCAAAAGAGCAGAACATAATTGTTGCGATATATCTTTTTGCCTTAATAGTTTGTCTAGCAGCGATATGAGCTATTTACTCAAGTTGATAAATGAGAAGGACCTCAAAAGTCGAAAAGATAAACTTGATACTCTTATACAGCTAGCAAATTCAAAGCCAATTTGGAAGGAATACCGGCAATTGTTAAGACATAAATATGAGGATCAGTGGACATTCGTTATAAAACATTTTGATGAAATTCTTCCTGTGGATATTCAAAGTTTCTTTTCGTCAAATATGAACCCCACTCTGCTATACACTAAATAAAAAGTGGCTCAGCCAGAACATGCTGACTGAGCCACTTTTTATTTATGCATCTACTTCAAACATTGTGTAGATATAGTGTAACATAGTAATCATTTTCCATTGAGCCTGATTTCTTCCACTTTTTGTACCCGTAATAACAGCCAGTATTTCTTGACATCCAGGGCAGAATTCGTGATGTTGCGCTTCAAATTCAGACCAGTATTCAGAGGCAATAATCTTGGGAGCAATATATAGTGGGAACTCAGATAACTGCGGGGCACGGCTTCTAAAGGATACAAAGTAATTATTATCGTTTGAGTAATATATTCCAACAGGGCTAATTGCGCCACCGGTAGAAGGAAGTGAAGCAGTGATACACGCATAATCTCCAAAACCATCAAATTTGTGCATATAAGAAGATGCGTATAATTCCTTTAAGCTATTATCAATATCTGCAATTGGTTCGCCATCAAGCATCTCCTTGTTAGTTAGATTCTCAGGGCGGTGTGAGTTAATAATTATAGAAATGAATCCCAGTTTCTTCTTGCTTTCTGCGATTCTTTTGTAAATCTTTTTGAAAACGGGGCTCATGTGCGACGCGGACTCGATGTCCAAAATCAAGTAGTCATTGGAAGAAATAAGGCTCTCAACACAAGAGAACACATGCTCGAATTCCTGAACTTTGACCCTAAAGGCTAAACGTGGAAAGGTATCACGAAATTGCGTGGCTTCATATTTTATGCGATCCAAAGAAATGCTTTCTGATAAATAAGACACAACAGGCACTACCCGATCACAATATGGAGATAATGGAGCAAGTTCGTTAACGCTGAAATCGGGCAAACGGACAGACATAGTTACATATTCTCGGATGGCATCTGTTGTATTCCGAAGTTTGGTCGATTTATAGAAGTCTACCATCATATGCATATCCGGTGCTTCTGCAAGAATACCGCACAGATCTTGGATAAATGTACTTTTATTATTGCTTCTGGTCTTTTCTTGAATCAGTTCTACTAAAGGAATAATACCGCCATCGAATACATGCATGGTGCTCAGCTTTTGCAATACACCGACCTCAACGGTACGATTTTTCATTACTGGTACATACATCAGTCTACACCTCCCTTAGCTTTGAAATCGAGATAATAAGCCAGACCATCGAGCCCAGGATAGATAAAGGAACGGTTAATTCCAAACCAGTCGAGATCCTTGACGAATTCACGTAATGCAACCTGGGGGATAATCAACTGGTCTACATTACATAAAACTCCGTTTATCTCTGTTTGATCCAAAGACAGGGTTGGATTTTTGTGGACGGTAAAAACACCCTTCTGAGCAATAATGCGGTCGTTGATATAACTTGGTATATGTAGAAGTACGTCATCGTCCTCGGGAACAGATAATGGATCTGAGACATCGTCAGTTCCATTAAACTGAGAGCGGTCTGTTACACACACGGCTACATCATCAGTTGCATCCTCTGTGGCAAAGTAAGCTGCAATTAATGGATTTTCTGTCCAGTCAAGAAGCCTTGTCGGAAGACCATGATGTTGTCCGATTGTCCACTGATCCCACGGATCAATTTTTCGTAAATCCATATGCGGGACCGACATCTTAATGAAGTCGTTCATTGCACGCTCCTCTAAGTCCTGGAGATCGAATAACCGAATGGCAGGATCGCTGGAGCATCTTTGCACATAGCTATCACGGCCAATCTTTGGAATTAGGGGATAAGATTTCTTTTTCAATCCCCTAAATAAATGGTTTCGGGTATAGTGTTTCTCCACATGGGAGATATACTCTGAAAATGATGTAATTGTAATCGCATTCATAGTCTGATCTCCTTAAACATGGAAAACTGAGATTGTTCGAGCTATGTAAAACATTATAATTCAATCTGTTGCATAAAGCAATATGACAGTTGAGATACACAACGATTAATACAAGTCGAGAACGCGCTTAATTTTGTCATCCCTATCGGCAAAACAAGTGATGCCAGATCAGCGTACCGAACATCACTCATTTTATATTTCCTCGACAATTTTTGCAAAAACTACAGGGATTACAATGAAGAATAATTTGCATTGTGCGCTCTGCGGAGATTACATTATTCCCATTATAAAACATTCCTACATCAACCTATCTATGCGAACCGCATCCCCTGTACACCCACATATATCGCGAAGAATATCATCCTATTCTGTATAATAATTTGGTTTTGTCCTAGCCTTTACCCCATATCCGAAAGAGATTGGAAAAACTGTTGCCTGCCGTATAGAACAGCTTGAAGTCGGTCTGCTGAAAGCAAATTCTGCACCGTATAAGGCTACGCAGCAGATAGCCTGGATCCAGCACATAACTATGCCGAAAGCGCTGGCAAAAGAAATTGTAATAAACGAACTACTCTACACCTAACCTCGTCCCAAGTTGGGGCAATTCACTCCCCATAAGCCTTCTCCGTGGTTTGCGGCGAAGCCCTTTTCCTTTTGGCAAGTTGGTGAGAATAGGCTTAGCTCTGACGGAGAGCTTGTGGAATAAACTCAATCGTTTTGTGTGCGCCCCCAGTTCTACGAATCAATTCTTCTTGTCCCATTATTTGCACTAAGTTCTTAATTAGTTTTCCCAAAGATTTTTTGTCATCTTGATTCTTTCGATGATAAAATATCTTGGTCTGTACATTATCATTGCAAATGAAGAGCTTTAGGATGTCTTTATCCGTAGAATCTAAGGAATGGCCAAAAATGTACAAAGTATGTTGCGGACACTTTATACTCGACGGGTCAGTGTAGCTTCTTTGCCACGGAAAATGCAGATCGTTCTTTTGCATTTGTACGGGCTTAGCTGTAAGTGCATCGTTCATCTTACGAATATAGTCTGCGTAACCTTCTTTTATTTCATCTACCCAGTCCAAGTATTTATTACCAGTAGATTTATAGATCCGCTGATAATACTTTTTGAATGTTAGGAAATCTAAATCAATATCTTGTACATCATCATCTAAGTACTCATCAATACCAAGAACTATATCGCAAGTTTCTACATTTTTATCCAGTTCGGCTTTTCCATGGATATAATCATATTCGGTGTTGTTATTTCCATAAACCCTGCAATATGTATCAGTATAATTAAAAGAGAGTATAAAATCTGGACTCATTTTTTCAATATCAGAGCTTTTTTCGTTTACAGGAATGTTTCTAACGAAAGCAGCAAGATAAATTTCAAGAGCTCTTATCAGTTTTTCAAGTTCGGAGTTTAAGTAATTTCCAAATCTAATGATTGCAGGAACATCTTTGAAAGCTTGCTGCAATGATCCCTTTGATGCTTTTAATATAGATACTAATAATTCTTGCTCATGTTTCTCGACATTGGTTGCACCGCCGCCACAAGAAGTCTGAAATTTTGCAGCATCAAGTGCTTGAATCACATTTGAGATTTCACTTTCAAAATCAATCCAGTTACGACCAAACTTATGTGAGCATTCTTGGAAATACCGAAGCCATGTGTTGAACTTTATGTAGGAGTAAAACTCATTCAGCTCGCTATTTACAGTTCTTATTCCCGTATCATATTCTGTTTCAGTAACGCTTGCTTTATCTTCATATCTAGAGTTAAACGCAGCAGCAAGCGTATCTTTAACGCTCTTGTCAATTTCCCAGTTTTCCAAATAATCATGCGTATATTTTTGAATAGTTAATCCTGGATCGACTGAGAAAATGGGCATAACTTTTAGGCAGAACAAGAGAAAATCATTGTATGATGTAGGTAGTCTATGTTCTATGTCAAAACCATTGCCAATTAGTAATATTTCCATTTATTTTACCTCCGAAATTACATTATTTCCGTTTCTTTTTATCTTTACCATAGGATAACAATTCTTGCATATATGTATGCTTGCTAAGCATAACATTGCCTACACATTGTCACCAAATCCAGTTGCGGAGTTTAAATACCATAATGTTGCTGTAAGGGTTCCAATGCATTTCGCTCATATTGAGAAAACGATTTAACCGTCCGCCTCAACTCAATTATATTGAATAAGATCGCGGACCGTCTTAATCAAATAACCTTTTATTTTTTCATCATAGCTGAGGGGGATTTTGTCATATTCAATTTCTGATGGAGTTTTCTTTTCAAATTCAGATATCTTATACTACATAGCTGTTGTACCTTTGGGCTTCTCTCCGATCACAAATATATGGATGTCAGATATTAAGGCCATCTCGACAAGTTGTGGATCTCTGCTCATAATTTGTCAAAATCTGTATTTTATTATATCATTCATTTTTCTGAGAACAAACCGTTTTACTATCAATAAGGAGAAATTTAATCGATGCCACAATGTAAAACAATCGCCATTGCCAACCAAAAGGGAGGCGTTGGAAAGAGCACCAGTGTATATAACATTGCTGCTGGGCTTGCCGATAATGGCAAGAAGGTACTTGCCATCGATATAGACCCACAAGGAGATCTAACAAAAATGCTGGGGCTACGCAAGCCGCATAAGCTTGAAAACACACTCAGCGCAGCTATGAACGCAATCATCACCTATACACAATTAGACAAACATCCCGAAATTTTGCAACACCATGAGGGCTTTGACTTCGTACCGGCAAACCGCACACTATCCGCCGTAGAAGTCGGCCTTGTTAATGTAATGAGCCGTGAGACCGTGCTGCGGACGTACATTGAAACACTAAAGCACAACTATGATTACATTTTGCTTGACTGCCGTCCTTCCCTGGGTATGCTCGTTATCAATGCTTTATCAGCCGCAGATTATGTGCTTGTCCCCATACAGGCAGACTACCTTGCCGCCGAAGATATGACCGAGCTAATAGTAACCGTCAACAACATAAAGCGTCAAATCAACCCCGCCTTGGAAATAGGCGGGGTATTTTTTACGATGGTCAACGATACCAATTTCCGCAAAGAAGTCGTATCCTCTGTCAAAGCGACTTTCGGACAGCATTTGCCGGTATTTAACACTATGATCCCTGCAACTGTTCGGCTTGCAGAGATAAGCACAGCAGATAGAAGCATCTTCAGACACGATCCAAAGGGCCGTGCGGCAGCTGCATACAGAGAACTCGTCAAGGAGGTGATAAAAATTGGCGAAAAGCAGCGTGGCAAGCAAACTGACAAATGTAGATGAACTTTTCACTACCCAAGCGGAACGCGATGATGCAAAACTTGAGCGCATTACCGAAATACCCCTGGACAAAATCAGCGACTTCAAAAATCATCCTTTCAAAGTCAGGCAGGATGATGCCATGACAGAAATGGTCAGCAGCGTTAAGCAATACGGCGTACTTGTCCCTGCACTGGTAAGGCCAAAACCCGACGGCTGCTACGAAATGGTAGCCGGACACCGACGAAAAACAGCTTGCGTTTTGGCAGAAAGACCAACCATTCCTTGCGTGATCCGTGAACTTACCGATGACGAGGCCATAATTATTATGGTGGACAGCAATCTCCAGCGCGAAAAGGTGCTTCCTTCAGAGAAAGCCTTTGCGTATAAAATGAAGCTTGAAGCCATGCGTCGGCAGCAGGGCAGCAGAACTGATTTAACTTCTGCAACACTGTTGCAGAAGTTCTCCAGGAAAACATCAAGAGAAATCTTGGCAGAGCAATCTGGTGAAAGTCATGAGCAAATTCGAAAGTATATCCGCCTCACGAGCCTCACACCGGAGGTGCTTGACCTTGTAGACGAAAACAAAATCGCTCTCCGCCCTGCTGTGGAACTTTCCTACCTTACGAAGGATGAACAGCGCAGTTTATTTGAAACAATGGAAATCGAGGACTGCACTCCATCACATGCTCAGGCTATAAAAATGCGCAAGTTCTCAGAAGCAGGTAATCTCACAGACGAAGTTATAATGTCAATTATGCAAGAGGAGAAACCCAACCAAAAAGAACAATTTAGGATGCCGAAGGAACGCATTGCAAAATATTTTCCAGCGGGGACGCCTGCGCAAAAAATGGAAGATACCATAATCAAAGCCCTGGAATACTACCGCAAACGGCTAAGAGATATGGAGCGATAAATGCAAACACCTATTTACGCCTGGGCATCACTGCGTTCTTTTGAGATCTCGACATTGCTTCAGTGCCGCGCTCCCCCCCTCTCACACTCTCCCCCCAATTACCATCTGTTACTGGCTGAAAAGGGATAGTTAGTTGGTGAATTGCAGGTTTGGAAGAAATAAACATATGGGGTAGAATCGGCATCAAGGAGGTGCCGTAAATGAAAAAGGCATTATTTATCAATGTTTTGCTTCTGGCTTGTTTGGTTGGATGTAGCCGTGTTCCAGAAGCTGAAGTAGAAGAAAACATTCAGATTGACTCTTTAGTGGAGATCCCGACTGTAACAGCGCAGACACCAACAGAGCATGAAGCTATCGAAGATGAGCTGCAGAACAACCAGAAAGAATCTTCAGTTCAAAGCGAAACTGTAGAATCAGCGCCAAAAGCCCTTCCAAAGGAAGAGGCTCTACCGTCTCAAGCTGAAGAAATCATGGAGCTGTTACCTGAAGTTGATACCACCACTCAAGTGTACTCTCTCATCTGCAATGTCGAGTCACCGGTTGTTGACACTCCTGCTCCAACGCCGGAACTAACAAGCACACCACAGCTGGAGCAGCCTGCAGGGGAGAAAGATACCATCGACACAGGAGAGTTGAAAGCTGAGGCTCCTGTTGAAGAGGCAAAAGAAGTAATAGATCCAAATGCAATAGCAGCTTATGCAAGGTCATATGCTGCTTCCCTTGGATTTGTTATCGATACGTCTCTGGGACAAGGCAATTCGGGATATTATCCTCCGGAATATCGTCCTATCAACACAATGCAGGATGGGTACAATGCTGCTGTTGGCCTCGTAGCTGCTACCAAAAATCAGCTTAACAGCAGATTCTCTGCCGAGCATAGTGGTGTTCTGGTAGACGAAGCATACGGACTTGTCAGAGCCAATTGTCAGGTAATCTTTAGTCATTCAGATCTGGCTGGGGATTGGTATTATATCTACGTTTACTATGGATAATTAGCTGCCACATCATAACTGAACATTTCAAAGCCCCGTTACAAGCGGGGCTTTTTCTATTCGGAAGGAGGAAATCAAAGTAACCATGAAATCAAAGCGCATCATTTCGCTATTTCTGGTATTCATCCTGATGCTCTCCATGCTCCCCATGATTTATGCTACAGACACAGCAGATACGGCTGTTTCGCAGGAGGAATCATACGAGGTAGAAGAGAATATTACGGAATCGGATACCGAAGAATCGGCACTCGACCTAGCCCTGGTAAGCGCTGGCTTCACATCCGACAGCATAGAGAGCAGCGTTGTCAATTTGGACTCGGTGAGCACCTTCGCTATGACCAGAGCCGCAACTAAAACCGGTACCCTGCGCAACTGTGACCAGATGAATATGAGACTGAATGGTAGTGTAGCTCAGGGCTTCCATTTCTTTGACATGGACGGGAAGGCCCCCTGGGAATACTCCAATATGCTCTACTGCCTTGAGCAGTACAAGTCCTTCAGCATAGGTATAGACCATACAGGCTCAGGTAATCTACCCATTGACGGTACAGCCACAAACCACGGTGAATCCGTCTGGTACGGTCTGAGTGCAGATCAGAGAATCGCTATCGGTCTTATTCTTCTGTACGGTGCACCCACAAAGATTTGGGATGAGGAATGGGGCTTCAATGCTGAGGGTGACTGGAACATGCACAACCCCAATATCGGCTACCGCTTTGCAACTCAGGCTCTTGTATGGGAAATTACAGGTGGAGGCAGATCCCCTACACCTCCATATACCCGCAACCGCAGCTACTGGTATGATCTCGCTGTTGGTATGTGCATGAGCGAGGACGGTACTATCGACTACTTCAAGCAGGCCTATGACCAGATAGTAAGCGACCTGCAGCGACACAATACCATCCCTAGCTTCACCGGAGACTTCGCGGCCACTGCACCCGAAATTGTGCTGAGCGGAAATAGCGTTACCCTGACAGACACCAACAGCGTTCTGCCAAGGTTCACCTTCACAAACACAGAGGGAGTTTCCTATACCAAAAACGGAAACAATCTTACAGTTGCAGTCTCCGGTGCTGTCCCCACTACTGTGCAGAGCGCAATTGCTACACTGCCTAATCCCAAGTCCACCCTTTACGAAGTCTGGAGTAATGAGTTTGACTACACAAAACAGGCATGCGTAAAAATAGCAGTTCCCGCAAGCGACCCTGTACCTGCATACTTCAAGCTGAAGACCTCCAGCGGTTCGCTGAGCCTGAAGAAGACTACAGAGGATGGTCAGAACCTGTCCGGCTGGCAGTTTGGCATATACTCAGACGAGGAGTGTACAAAACTGCTCTCCGGATCTCATACCACGGATGCTGGTGGCAATATTTCTGTTACCGGGCTTCCGGCAGGAGTTGTCTGGGTGCGAGAAGAGGGACATGCAGATGCCGAAATCAATGCCCGGTACAAATGCGACAGTCCCAATCCTCAGAAGGTAGCTATCGCTTCAGGACAAAGCGCATCTGTAAGCTTTCTCAACAAGCTGAGTAAAGGCACAGTGAAAATCATCAAGACTCTTGCAGATCCCAGTCAGGGCACTGTGGAAGGCTGGACCTTCGGCATTTCTCTAATTACTGAGGAGAATGGCAAGACAGTGTATAAGAACGTAGCTACAGCAACTACAGGCAAAGATGGCATAATCATGCAGGAGCTGGAGCCCGGTGACTATATCGTCACTGAGGTGCTGGAAGAAGGCTCAGCCTGGGAAAGTATTTCCGGTGCATCCCAAACCATTCGCGTAGAGGCAGGACAGACTGCGGAGGTCTCCTTCGTGAATGCGCTGCGCAACGGAAGGATCTGTATTCAGAAGGTGAACACCAGAGGTGCGCCTTTGGCAGGTGTAGAGTTTCTTCTGGAATGGAGCCAGGACGGAACAAACTGGGCTCCAGTAAGCTCCGGAGGAACCGGCAGCTGCAGCAGTCCCGGTCTTAAAGAAGGCAAGATTGTTAGCGGCGCAGATGGAGTTGCTGCATTTGAAGGACTAAATCCTAAGCTGCTATACAGACTAACGGAAACTCAAACTCTACCCGGCTATGAGCTTCTGCAGGGTGTGGCCTATGAAGGCCCTCTTCCTGAGGATGAGTGTTTCATGCTTGGTATTACTGTTGTGAACGCAGAGAGCTTTAAGCTTCCCAGCACAGGCGGAGCCAGCTTCAAGCTCATACCCGCAGCTATACTAATTGCTGCTTTCGCAGCTTGCGGGGCCTTTTTCGTCCTTAGGAAAAGAGAAATAGAATGAAAGTGAATATGCAGATTTATAAGGCCAGGGATCGACCCTGGTTTTTTTGATGCCCATTTTCAAACAGATAACTAAAAATGAAAGGAAAGAATGCCCAATGAAACGAATGAAGAAAATCCTTACCCTCTGCCTCGCACTTGTGATGATGCTCAGCTGCATCTGCGCAGTGCACGCAGCCGATGTGGACGATGCCACTATCGACACTACCCGCAGCGGCTCCCTCACGATTTACAAGTATGACCTTACTAATGCCGAAAAAGACGGCGTTTGGGACAGCTCCTATGTCTCCACCGGCGTTATGGACCAGAGCGGTGTTGTCGATGTCCTCGGCGGAGCTATCCGCGAAGGCGACACCGACAATGAATCCGACCTTGGCAACGGCAATGTGAGCTACGGCTATGCAATCAAGGGCGTTGAATTCAGCTACCTGAAGATTGCAGATATAGTTCAGTTCTCCGAGTCTGCTGTAGATGGACGCAGCGACAACCATGTTGAAGTGCTCTACGCCATCAATAAGATTCAGGGCGCAGACTTCCTGAGAGCTCTCGGCCTTGAAAACGGTGCCCATCGCTATACCAATGCCGACAGCCTCAACGAATCCATGTACTACTACCAGTCCGATGTTCTCATTGACGCCCTTGCAGCCGGTTTGGAGGCAAACTCCACCACCGTCAAGAACGCCCTTGAAAAGTATATGGCCAATAATGGCGGCGTCAAGATGAACCCCACCGATTCCTACGGCAAGACTCAGGTCTCCAATATGGAGCTTGGCCTCTATCTTATCGTAGAGACTGCAGTCCCTGAGATGGTCGTATCCACCACCGACCCCTTCCTCGTATCCGTGCCCATGACCTCCGTTGACGGTACCAACGCAAGTGACGGCGGAACTCGCTGGGTCTACGACATTACCCTCTTCCCCAAGAACCTGACCGGTATCCCCTCTCTTGAGAAAACCCTTCGTGAGAACATAAATGATACCGGAAAGAACGGCGGTTCTCTCACCGATATTACCGATGGCTTCGCACACACCGGCACCGCATCCGCAGGCGATGTCATTGACTACCAGATTGTTTCCACCCTGCCCTCCATCACCTCTGAGTCCACCTACCTGACCTGCTACACCTTCATTGACACCCTGTCTCCCGGTCTCAGCTACAACAAGAACGATGTTGTCCTTGAGTTCTTCACCGATGCCAACTGCACCGACCTTGTAACCACTTGGAAGGAGGTAGACGGATTCTTTACCGTCAGATATTCCTCTGCGGATGACGGAAGCGCTGTTATGACCATCGAGATGACCGAACGCGGACTTTCTGCCATCAATGCCTCCAAGTCCGTCTACACTGGTGCATCCATGGTTAACTCCGGCTACTCCGACTGCACCCTAAGAATCACATATAAGGCCACCATGGATAGCGACAACTCCGTGGTATACGGCGACAGCGGCAACCCCAACGAGGTAGTCCTTACCTGGAAACGCTCCAACACCAGCTACTATGACACTCTCATTGACGATGCCCATGTCTACACCTACGGCATCGACCTGACCAAGCTCTTCTCCGATGATGCAGGCAAATACGAAAACGTAGAGTTCATCGTTCACAATGATACCGATAACTACTTCATCAAGGCTGAGCTGAACCCCACCGAAGGCATCTACTATGTGACCGACCATATGTCTGCAGAAGCTGAGGCTACCCACTTCATCCCCGTTAAGTCCGGCAATACCGATGGCAAGGTTATCATCAAGGGCCTTGAGGATGACACCTACACCATCACCGAGGTCTGCACCGACAATGGCTACACCCTTCTGAAGGAGGACATCAAGGTAGTTATCTCTCAGGCTGAGACAGCCACTCTTTGCGACATCTATGCAGACGATGTCCTGGGCCTCATCCAGAATGACCCCCGCTATGCAGAGATTATCAACGACACCGGCGATCTTAAGAACATGCCCCAGAAGCATCTTGAGCATTATCTCCTGACTGCTTCTGCTACTGTGGATGGTAATGACGTGACTATGCTGGCTGACAAGGGTTCTGTCAACGCTCTGGCTCCTCTCACTGTAGTGAACACCAGAGGCTTTGATCTACCCTCCACCGGTGACCACGGCACCTGGATGTACAGCGTGTTCGGTATCTTTGCCATGGCAGCAGCTCTTGGCGGCATTATCCTCTTCACCCGCAAAAAAGGCACCGAGAAGTAAGAATAACAAAACCCAATAAGACAAAGGCCGGAGGGACTTGCCCCTTCGGCCTTTTGGAAAGGAGGCCCCTTTGAAAAAGAAGGTATTGGCCATAGCCTGCGCAGCCCTTGTGTTTCTGATGGCCTTGGGCCTGACGCTTTATCCCCTTATAAGCAGCTACGTCAATGAGAAGTACCGTTCGGAAATCCACACGCAGTATGAGGAGGTCATAAAGCAAGCGGATGATACTGAGCTTATAGAGGCAAGGGAGGCTGCCCACGCATATAACAGGTCTATTACTCCCGGAACTGTGGAGGATGACAGCTATAGCCGTGAAGCCATTATGGAGGCCTCTGTTGGATACGATGAGCTGTTAAATCTGGCTGAAAACGGCACCATGGGCTATGTGGAGATACCCCGTATATCTGTTAATCTGCCTATTTACCACGGCACGGAGTATGAATCTCTAGAACGCGGCATCGGACATCTGCTCGGTAGCTCACTGCCTATAGGTGGAAGAAGTACCCATAGTATTCTGACTGGGCACAGCGGTATGGCATCCCAGAAGATGTTTACTGACCTTGTACAGCTGGAGCTTGGAGATAAGTTCTATCTTCATGTTCTTGATGAAACTCTGGCCTACGAGGTGGACAGCATCAATACGGTGCTGCCCTACGACACATCTCTCCTTCAGATTTCTCAGGACGAGGATCTATGCACCCTTGTTACTTGTACACCCTTGGGAGTAAACACCCATCGACTGCTTGTTCGAGGTACACGCATTCCCTATGAAGAAGCTGAAAAAATGGTGGCGGAAGAAGCTTTTGAAGAGGTTGAGGTCTCTGCATGGGAGCAGGAATATGTAAGAGGGATAGTCGCGGGCCTTGGTGCTGTGGCTATTGTCGGTATAGCATTTGTTGCAGCGTGGATATATCGGAGGCGTCACCATGCGGGTTCTTAAAGCAATAGGGATCGTGCTTATGGTGGCCCTGTTTTTGTTCGGCCTTACGGTTTTTGCATATCCCTATCTGTATGGTTTAAGTGTTGATACTGAACTGAAGCAGGAGGCCCAGTCATTTCTGGACACTCAGCTCAAGGAAAATGTACCAATCACTACGCCTGAAGCTGCACCTGAGGAGACTCCGGTGCCGATTCCTGAAGAATACACCGAGCTCTGGCTGGCAATGCGTGAGTACAATGATCGGATTTGGTGTGAAAAGCAGGAGGGCCTTAGTGATCCGTGGGCCTATGAGCAGCCTTCCTTTGTATTAGGGGACTATGGTCTTGAAAATGAGGTTTTCGGAGTGATTTCCATTCCTGCTCTTGAGCTTGAAATGCCTCTATACCTCGGGGCAACACAGCGGCACATGGCCGATGGAGCAGCGCATTTGTCCCAGACAAGCCTGCCCATAGGCGGAGAAAACACTAACTGCGTGATTGCGGGCCACAGAGGCTATAATGGCGCAGCCTACTTCCGATATGTAACGGAGCTGCAGACCGGTGATGAGGTCATTATTACGAACCTGTGGGAGACGTTGACTTACAAAGTAACTGGAACCCAGATAATTCTGCCTAACGAGGTGGAGAGCATCCTGATTCAGGAAGACCGTGACATGGTGACATTGCTCACCTGCCATCCCTATGCATCTGGTGGAAGGCAACGGTTTTTGGTTTTCTGCGATCGAGTAACGGAGGAATAGCTTATGGAGGGAACAAATTGTTTGTTAATAAAGATCTTGTTAAAAGAATGAAGGCGCAGTACCCGCCTGGAACAAGAATCCGAATGGAATGCATGGGATATGATCCACACCCAATTGGCCCCGGAATACGGGGTGCGGTAGGAATTGTGGATGATATAGGGACTGTGTATTTAGATGGAGGTGAGGCAGGATGAAGCGAGAAATTGTCTTTATAGACGAACATACTCTTACCCCAGAGGAATTGGGGGTGATGGATGATGGCAAGGCCGAAGAATAAGGATGAGTACCGCGCTGAACTGGCAGAAGCTTTCGCCAATGTGTTGGAGGAGCGCGGCCTCGAGTGGCGCAAGGAATGGCGTGGCTCAGGCGGCGATGCGCCTCATAACGGCGTTACCAAAGCCTGTTATCGAGGCAGCAATGCTTTTTGGCTGTCCCTTGTATCTATGATGAAGGGCTACACGGACCCACGCTGGGTAACGATGGTTCAAATCATGGACACTGAAGGCAAGTATCATCCTAAACAAAAGTGGCATCTTAAATCCGGGTCTAAAGCTACCTATGTAGAGTACTGGTACCCATATGACCTCAAAAACAAAAAAGCACTCACATGGGAGCAGTACAGACGTGAGTTAGCAGACGGCAGAACAGATTCCGAGTTTAAATTATCCACCAGATATACGGCGGTTTTTAATGCTTGTGATGTTGAGGGAATTCCGGAACTCCCTGTGATTGAATCAAACGACATATCTCCGGATGAGTTAATTACGAGGCTAAGCAAGGGCATGAACATTGAGATAACTACTGACGGCGGTAACCAAGCTTACTATTCCCCGTCTCATGATAAAGTCCACCTACCTGATCCAGGTTTATTTGTTGATGGCTACGCTTTTAATGCCACCGCGCTTCATGAGCTTTCTCATGCAACAGGCCATCCTTCTAGGCTGAATCGTAATATGGGAGGCTTTTTCGGCAGCGCAGAATATGCCTATGAGGAACTTGTTGCTGAAATGTGTTCTTGTTTCATGGGTGTTAATCTGGAAATGCCAGCTTCTTCATCACACATTGATAACCACAAAGCTTATGTGCAGTCATGGGTACAAGCCATACGCAACAAACCCGAAACATTAATTCATGCAATCAAGGATGCACAATCAGCGGCTTCATATATGGATTGGAAGGCAGGGCTTATTACCGATATGGAGTACACAAAAGGTCTTGAGTCTGTATTGGAACATCGTACACAAACTAAAAATCGTGATGCACGGTGAATACACTCATCTCACAAGCAAGTATATCATCACATAATCTTTTCTCAGCAAAGCGTTTGCAAAGGACTTTGGTCTTATATATTTTAGTGCAAAAACATCTACCCCACCGCAAATATAGCACGGTGGGGTATTCTGATTTCACAAATATGATGGGCTTAAACCATATGAAGCATAACAAGGCTTAAGACAAAAGTATTAAGTTTTAGCCCTGCGGTGATATTAATAATCAAACCGCCAAGCTCTTGAATGCCATTCAAGAGCTCTCCCAAGCGAAGGGGTTACACACCCCTCAAAACTAAGGAGAGTACATTGATATGCAACAATGCAAGTATCATATTCAGCTTTGGAAGTATCTTACTGCAAGTTGTGTTTCTATTGATACTATGAGTTTGTCTACATTACATATCAGTTTCTCAATCATTTCAATAGAAATACTGTGAAACTCATCTGTTTCACAATTACTATTCTTTCTCCCGTTCCTATGTACTATGTCATGGCGAATATCAACCGCACGATTAAGAAAACTCATATCAGTTTCATCTGTCAAGATGTCTATCTCTAGTATTTTTTTGTACATAGCTCTTACTTTAGGCAGATTATGATATATCACTTCAGTTAACTTTTTTCGAACTTTAATCGGCATATTATCATAGGCATCCTTTATTTCACCGACATTAACCTTTTCATTGTTCCAGTCAAACTTATTGACAAATCTCCAAAAGACATCATCACAGTTTAGAACTAGCATAATGATTGTTTTTGATAGATATGCCTCCATTGATGCAATTACATTTGCGTAAATCATTCTATAAAAGTACTCCTGAAGCGGGTCATTTTCAATCTCTAATTTTAGAAGTTCCTTTATCTGGCCAATGGAGCAAGCATAAACATCATAAGCACTGTGATTATCATTGATTTTTTCTATAAAATCAGAGATGTGTTCCTTTCGATATGAAACTAACAATGGACGATTTAATTCCATGAGACTAATGGTACTATTAGCTGCATCCGTTTTTCCCTCTGCAATACCATCTTTGTTTACCTGTATTTCTGCCCAGTATCTATCAGCATATGGATGAATTATAAGTTCTTTCCCTTCGCTCGAAAAAGGTTCTTTATTGTTTTTGATGCGATTGCAATACGAGCATGCAAGAACAAAGTTGTTTTCATCCTGATTATCAGGATGAGAGTGAACTGGGTAATAGGAGGAAATTCCAATTTGTCCATATGTAACATCAAGTCCGCAAAATGCGCACTTTGGCCCATGCAATGACAACAGTGTGCTCTTTATTTTTGATGTGTTAGGTCTTATCTTTGTAGAATATGCGGTCGGTGGACCTGAGTAGTTCATAATAACACCTCATATTTGTTACTTTTATACTATATCAAAATCCCCACATTCATTGAGTTCTTGGAGCTTTGTGTAATTTAAATACTGAGAATCGAAAAGATAGTCATACTCTTCGTCTAATTCTATCCCATTTTCGTCTATTGTAATAATATTGTAAATATGAACCTCAATTTCGGAATATCTACGTTTAATTAATCGTGCAAAGTCCAAGAAAAAGGGAAGCGACATTTCAGTATGCATTACTCCAAACAATTGCCTTGCTACAGAGGTAAAACGATATCCACAAATGTCAATTTCGATACCATCATGTGTAACCCCTGATTTTAGTTTTAATGATAGTGCATATTGATCATTAGTAATATAAATCGGATCATGGCTAACAATAAAATTACTGGTTGTAAGAAGAGATGACAATAACCCGCTTTCAATCAGGCATTGTACTCTCTCGTTATTAATTCCATAAGCGGCAGCAATAATTGAGTATATATCGCTATGTCCAGATTGTATCACAGGTGAAGTTGTATCATAATTAGCATACAACTCCGAGGAACAAGGTAACATACATTCAGCATAAGGAGTAACTATTGAGTATTTAGCCATTTCGTCAAACAAGTTTGCTTCGTTTACGCTCATATGAAAAAGCGTTTCAATTGCTTTATACGAGAAAGAACCTCGGTTGTTTATTTCTCCATTTAAAACAGATGCCCAAAGTTCTTGCATTTCTTCTTTAGTTGCATATCCAGCTCTTTCAAAGAAACGCAGAAACCATTCAAAATCATATGTTTGGCTTGCATTATAACTGTTAGAATGTTCATGCGCTTCAGAAGAGGTATCTTGTTCAGCTCTTTTTTTATCTGCAAGCTTTGCGATTGCTGCCAAATTCGTGCATTTAACTAAGTCTGTTCCTGTTATCTTATTATCTTTATATAGTTCAGCAATAAAGTCTCCTAGAACATTAGCTTTTACGCTATGTGCAGCGTTTTTCTTATCACCATGCTTTGCAAACATTGCGAAAATGAAAGCCTCAACTAGTATCTCAGCAATGTGTGAAAATGCATTAGGAAATCCAGATGTTATTGCAACAATTAGTGCGTTAAAATCCATAGTAGTTTTTCTCGCTTATCATATAGAGTACAACAAAAAATTTTTGTATTACGTAGGCTCAGTATATCAAATATTTTTATTTTTGAAAAGCTGAATATTTGCAAAAACGATATATATCCCGTTTAATCGCAATAATACGTGGCCAATAAAATAGTATGCAATACCAACTCAACATAAAACATTGGAACACAAAAGCTAATATTCCTTTCCCAAAACTAGAGTTTAGCAAAATCCAGCCCCATCATCAGAGGGGGCTGGATTCTGCTCATAACCGCATCTGCGGTGGTGGGTCGGAACGCGCAGACGAAAGGTGATTCGATGAACCTATAGGCTCTGCTGGTAAAAGGCCGAAGAGGTCTGCACAAACCACCGGCACGGTGGTTATGATTTATACGTATGTCAACATCTTTTTCTTAGATGTTGCGCTTTTCTGTATTTCGTATCCATTACCTGCTTCATTCATCGAGTATCCAGCTATCCAGCCCCTAAGCTTGATATTATCAAGAATTTCTTTGCTGTGCGTATCGTTTCCGATTTTTGGCTTTGCTCTTGGGTTGAATATTTTGGAAAATTCCTGCTTTTGGGCAGCATCAAGACACAATAATACGTCTTCTTTAGAAAGGGTCTTTATTGCAGATACAAGAAGTCTTTGTCTCACAGAATCAGAAACTTGGTCATTATTAAGAACTCGACACTTGAGTTCAGTGGTGGTCTTCGTTGTGCCTCTGATAATGGATTCGATATTCTTGATAGCAAGAGCATACATATAATCCTTGATTGGATCTGGCTGGCTATCATAGGTTTCGTATAGTAGCGGGATATCCCCAAAATTAACCTTTTTATGCAAAATATACACGCTAATCTCGGGGGAATAGTCGCTGTCAATAATTGAAATAGGAGAAGGCGCCATGTCAATTAGCTTCTTTTTAGATTCATCAGAAACATTCCATTTTAGAATCATTAACAATTCATGCTGATTCATCAATTGAGCAGTCATGATATTTGTGTATTCATCATAATTGTTCTCAATGTACCCACAAACCGCATCGGTATAATTGTTGCGCAAATAGCAGAGTGTGGCTGGAGTCATTTGGAGGATATGATTCTTTGCCAGAATCTCGACCTTTTCAACTGACAAGCCGGAAATATTGAATTCGTCTGTCCACTCGAAGCCTAAAGTAGTGACACATTCTTTATACTGCCTGTTTTGGATGCTATTGCATTTTACCAAGGCGACAAAGAATTTCTTCAGTTCAGCATCGGATACTAACTCTTTACATTTGGTGAAACTAATTGTATCACGAAACTCGTTTAGATAAGTGATGAGAACGGGGTCCAGCCTGTTCTGTAATGTCCAATATGCAATGGCATTTTCCTCGGTGTGCAATACACATTTCTTTTTTAGAAGAAGTTCCCACAATTGCTTATCCTGGATAGCGTTTATATCACCAATGGTTATTCCAAGCTGTAAAATATATGCTTCTTTGAATCGCTCGGATACGTGCTCGTTGTTTAGAAGCCTGATTGCATCACTTTCCTCATCATAAATTATTCCTTGATATGTGGTTAGCCATACACCCATATAATCGTCAATAAAACGATCAATATAATGACATAGTGGTGATTCCGGAAAACGACAAATATAAGAGTAATTACTACTAAGTAATTCGCTATTATCTGCTGCAACACCATGCATTTCTTTAAGCATCAGATTTATATTCTCTATGTTGATGGAATACAAGGATGCTTGGTAAACCTGTTCAAAGAGAACCCGATTAGAGACATCGGGATTGAGTGAGCGAAAATGAACATCTAACAGCATAAATGCGTAAATTAGCTTATCAATCTTGGGATTAGAAATCTGCAGGTAATCCGAACAGTTGGCGATATATCCTGTCAAGCAGCCTCCGATATTTACGCTAGAAAGTTGTGCTTCATTACAGTGGTAAAGTGTGTCAATAGAATACTGCCTGATTTCCTCAGGAGACAGTTCTCCTTTTCGAACTATATCGTCAAAGAATCCTGGCCATTGATTACTAAATGCTTGTACGAATATTTCTCGTTCAGGTGTGCTTTCCAGAAATTGGCGTATGAACTGGAAGTTTCTTCGCTTCTCTATCTGTGCGAGCATATGCTGAAGCTTTTCGGAGTGATAATCATTCTTCAAAAGATAATTTAGCAAGCTGTTGTTGAGAACATCTACATAATCAAAGTCGCTCACACGTAATTTGGAGACAACAAGGCGAGGATTATCAATAACATATGTGTAATCATGACCGTTTCTATCCAAAACTCGTCTAAGAAAGATTTTATCCTTTCGGGTCAGGCTGTTGGGATAAAAATATGTCATATAGTCAGGATAACTTTCGTCTAGATAACCGTTCAGGATAAGATACTTAAGCAGATCAAAATACTGGCTGTTTTTTATTTCTTGATATTCTTGCGTAGCACCTTCTTCGGCATGGGTTATCTCTGAAAGAACTTTTGCACCATCTTCATGTGGGATAATCTCATATAGATGCATTCCGTTGATTGAAATAATACTCCGCTCGAGTTCTTTGCAAGATTCGTGAAGTTCTGATTGACGTTGTGAAGATGCTCTGTTTATTCGATACTCATACTCCTGTATCTGTTCTCGTGAAAGAACTCTGCGTATATTTGTGTCTAGGGTACTTTCGCTCATATTCCTTAAAGAATACGTGTATTCGGAAAGATGAGCAACTGCATATACAAGCATTACTTCCTTTTTTGATTTTAAGTCTTCATCAGATGCTTCCTTAGCAAGAAGGGACGTTTTCTTCAATTCGTTTTCTAAAGTTGAGCGTTGGGATTTAATAATGTTTTCTTTGTTTGCAAATACCGCATGAACATAGCCCAAGTTGTTCTGCAACCTGCCAAAGTCGTATGGGTAGATATTTTTATAAGTAATAAGGGCAAGTAGTTTTTCAGGGTCAAGACCAATAGAGCCAAGTCGACTATGATAGATTAAATACTCGTTACAGATGTTTTTGAGCAACCTCATATCATCAATATAAAATGAAATTCCCTGAAGAAACTCATCGGAAAATTTGGTTTTAATATTATTGCGATCAAGATGTTCAATTAACTGATCGTAAGAATTAGAGGAGTCAATGACGGGAACAATTGGGATAATGAAATCAAAAAACTTAGTTCTATCTTTAGAAATAAAAATATCATCCCTTAGCAGAAATACAAACCGTATAGCGTCCTTCTTCTTTTTTGCAAGGCGAATATTTACAAGAGTGTTGACTTCTCGTAATCGCTCGAAAATTGCTTCCATTTCGTAGCGATCCATATCTTCAAAGACAATAGCGTCTATCCCTGAATTTTCAAACAGATAAAGAACTTCGTTTAAGTACTTGTCAAAGAAAGAGTCGTTATTCTCTTCAAAAAGTTCAATTTCATTGCCTTGAAGACTTAATTTTCGTATAACGGCATTATAGCGTTGTGCTTTGACAGCAGAATAGATAAAAACTGCACAGATTGTAAATATAATAAGACCACTACATAAGAAGGAAAAGGGTGTCGTAAATAATTCCAAGAAGCTTTTTAACCAAGATGGTTCAAAAGTACCAACAAAATTGATCCACGTATAGGAGAGAATTAAGTGAAGGAAACAGAGAATAAGTGCAACAAACGCAATCGTGTTCCAAAAGATTGAGCCTAAGGATGCGGTATTCTTTACACGAAAATTGGTTTGAGGAATATTCCTTGCGTCTAGCTGGTGAATCAATTGATTGAGAATCTTTCCTTCTAGCGCCATGGTATCAGTTTTATTGGCTGGTATGTTACTTTGTGGTGGAGTCGAGATGCTTTGCTTTTTCTGGGGAATGAAATGTGCGAGTGAAATATGCACAAACTTTTTATCTGGATTTTTCTTCTTGTAGGATGCGAGAATACTACTTTTTCCTGAACCATATGCACCAGAGATAGCTATATTTTTAACATCTGGGTTTTCAAACGCAAAGTCAATTGCATCTTTGTAGACACTAATATCAACATCTTCGGTTAAAGCTAACTTCTCAAAGTGGTATTTTCCATGGTTGCATTCATCCATCTTTTTTGTTGCGTTCATTAGTATACCTCTCTCTTTCTACATATACATGCTGATATGAAAAAATCCCCAATTTACAAATTCAGTTTTTTGACCCAACGATAAAACGTATTTGGCTTCAATCCAACTTCTTGCATCGCTGCTGTCGCTGTAATTTCACCAGAACGCCAACGAGCGCAGACAGTACGGAATTTAGCTTCATTGACTGCCACAGGCTTACGGCCTTTATACTTACCCTCAGCCTTTGCAATCTGAATGCCCTCACGCTGACGCTCCAAGATGCTTTCACGTTCCAACTCTTCTAAGGCTCCGAACACGGTAAGCATGAAACGGCCGTGGGGTGTGGTGGTATCAATGTTCTCCTTCAGACTGACAAACTCCACACCCTTCTCTGTCAGATTGGAAATGATGGTTAGTAGATCCCTAGTGTTTCTTGCGATACGGGGGATGCTCTCAACGATCAAAGTGTCACCAGCGCGTACGAAAGCCATCATAGCTTTGAAATCTTTACGGTCAATATTCTTTCCGCTGGCCTTATCGGTGAAGATCTTTTCGACTTTCTGCTCTTCCATCATTTTCAACTGTCGAGCTTCGTTCTGCTCAGCGGTGGAGCAACGCACATAGCCCACTCTCACGGGACAACACCCCTTTCGTAATTTGTCTTTATTATACCACATAGCCGTTTTTCTTTCAATGAAGTATCCTCTAATTTTGCAACATTTCAAAATATTGAAAGCGATTTATATGACATGGAAAACGGTGAATTTCTGCTATGCCATTAAGGTATACCCTTTTGGCACAAAGCATCCTGCATGATTCTCCAAACTCTAATGCAATTTTATCGCTGCCCCGCTGTGAGATAAATCAAACTTTATAGACAGCATAATAGTAATATCACACTACTAATTTATAGGTAAATGGGCAATAATTATCCTTGTATTGTGTTATCATTTATGATAACATGTGGATGTAGTAATCTGAAGGGTGCTCAAGCCTATGAATAGACAGGAAATCATATCACAACTCACTGAGGCACGATTAGAAAAAGGAATCAGCCAATCCGAATTAGCTCGTATGATAGGTACGCAGCGCTCAAATATATGCAGGCTGGAAAGCGGTACTCAAAACCTCTCACTTGATATGCTGTTGAAAATAGCATCTGCAGTCGGCAAAACAGTATCGCTAAATTTAGAGGACAAGGAGGAGCCAATGAGCAAATTTTATTCTCTTCGTATTTATGATACAGAACTCATGAAGTTCATTATGGAAAAGCGCGGTTTGGAAGGCCTTGTCGCCGAAATTATTAATATAGATAAAACTCATTCTCATCTGATGCCTCTTGATATGGAACAAACCAATGAAGGTGTCATCAAATGGTTAGAACGAAGAGTAATACCAAAAAACCGAGCATTCGTTGATGAGATCCTCAAAACTCTAGGTCTTAGCCATAATGACACCAAAGGAATCATCGATGTCTGCAAAGGCTTATCTCTAAACGATAGCTATTGGGTTGTTCCTGACGACTTTGAGGGCACTTTTGCCCAGTATAATCTTTACGAGAATCGGTTTTCTGAGATGTTGGCTCTCGTTGCATATACAGGTGCCGGTCAAAGTAAACAGGCATTTACCACATCTCCAGAACTAACCACCAACGGAATGCTTCCAAAAGCATGGCGTTTCATCGAAAACGATGGCATATATTTGTACAAGGGTGGCTCAACCGGAGCATCCAATGCAGGTCGTGAGCCCTATTGCGAATTCTACGCCTCTCAAATTGCAGAAACGATGCAGTTGAATACTGTACACTACGATTTAGAAAACTGGAAAGGTATCACAGCATCCAAGTGCGTGCTATTTACTAACAAAGATATTTCATACATTCCAATCGGAAGAATTGTCCGCACCGGAGGTATTCAAAAGTGCATTGAATACTACGATGGTCTTGGTCAGGAGTTTGGTGAACAAATTCGTAGTATGTTGGTTTTTGATGCTTTAATTTATAATGAAGATCGACACTTTGGAAACTTTGGCGTTCTTAGAGATAATAACAGCGGTAAAATTATCGCTCCTGCCCCTATCTTTGATAACGGCCTATCTCTTCTGTGCTATGCAGGTAAGGATGACCTCGCCACTTTCTCCGCGATGGAGGGATACGCCAAAACCCGTACTACTCCATATCGCTTATCTTTTGAAGAAATCTGTGCGGCGGTTATGGGCACAAAGCAAAAAGAACAGCTCCGCCGCATGATAGGCTTCAAATTCAAACGCAATCCCGCTCTAAACTTCTCCGAAGAACATCTGCAGATGCTTGAAAAGCTATTGGAAGTCCGAGTGAGAAAATTGTTGTCTATTCCTAAACAAAAAGCTTAGTTGCTAGATACAATACAGATAAAGATAGGGAGAACCGCAATGAAATATATTAAGCATATTATCACAGCTGGGGGAACCGCAATTTCAATTGTTAGTCCGGCTTTTTCTTCTTTTATGCCAGTCTGGCTCACCTTCGCTATTGCAGCGCTCGGTTTAGGGTGCTTTATTTTCCTGGTCTACGAAGGAATAAAGGCCAATACTCATAATGAACGAATCTGCACAAGCCAAAAAGACATAGAAGATGCGATGAAAGAAATCATCAATTCTCAGGGAAAAATCTGTATCGTTAGTAGAGCCTTAAGTTGGGTAACTCCAGAAGTAATGGCATGCCTTGAAGCAAAAAAGAGTAGCGTATTGATCTTTGCCCAATCCGAGAACGAAACAACAAAAACAATGGCTAGTAGGGGCATCAAAGTAAAATTTTATGGGGAATTAGGCTTTGAGCCCCAGACGAGGTTCACAATAATTCGCTACAACAAGAATAATCCTCAAGTGGCCATCGCCAACATTCAAAATAGCATCCGCAAAAGGAGTAAATTTAGGCATAGCATCTATCAAACCAGCACAAGTGGTAGCCCACAAGATCAGTGGATCAATTCTTTGGCTGTTGATATGCTGCGCCTCTGTGATTTAGTATGTAAGGAAAATAGCTATGATTAAGAAAACTGCCCCAAAGCACTTATCTGACATACAGGCTGAATGGGATGCTCTGTGTGGAAGTAGACAAGAAGTTATTGATTTAGGCAAAGATTTTAGCTTACTAGCTGTAACTGCTCCATGCATTATTGAGGAGCTAAGTCCATGCGGTGTTAATAGTATATTAGATATTGGATGCGGAACAGGATATTTAACTTCATTATTAGCAAAACATGCTAGAAAATGTGTGGGCATTGATGTTAGCGCTACTAGCATTGCGTTTGCCAAGGAACGTTATTCGGATTGCGGAGCTGAATTTATAGTTTCGTCAGTTAGTAAGTTTAGTACTGAGAACAAATTTGACATCTGTGTATCGAACATGGTTTTTTCTTGTGACCCTGATTGGATTAATTCCGTTAGAGCAATCTCTAGACTTCTTACTATTGGTGGAAAATTATTGATTATGCTTCCACATCCGTGTAACTGGCCGAAATATTGGGGATTTGAGAATGCTTCATGGTTTAACTGCAATGAAGAAGTATATATTGAGCACGATTTCTCTTTATCATTAGTCAAGTCATTGGGAGCTGCCACATATATTCATAGACCGCTCTCCACGTACATTAGCAGAATTTGTGGGGAAAATTTTATGCTAGAAAAGATGATCGAACCCTATCCACAGGAAGAATTACCAGATAAATACAGATATGATTATCCAAGGTTTCTTTTTATGAAATTCTCAAAAATCTAAGAATAGTCTCGATATGAAAAACCGTCACATGTCGCTGATTGCACATACGAGAACGGCGACAAAGAATATGCTGACGCATTCTATTTCCGTAACGCAAAGTGTCTATTATTAGAAAAACGTGAATAAAGCAAAAAAACAAAGAACACCATTACATGTGAATGGTGTTCTTTTTGCATATATGCATTTCCGCTCATCGTAACTGAAGCGCCATAAGATTAATTCTTCCTCATTATATTAGCGTTTCTTCCTTCTAACATAAATCAATATCTTCAATTATTTTATCTTTTTTCCATTTGATTAATAGATAACATAAATTTTTCTGGACTGTTTTTACCATCTCCCAATACTCCTGCATACCAGGAGAATTTTCGCTCAAGCCTGCATTGAAATATTTCATTATGTCTCGATCTGTCAGTTCACATGATAACAACCTATTAAAAAACTTATATGCGGCATTGATTTTCTGGATAAAACCAATTTCGAGCAGATCAAATAATTCCGCATTCTGTTGGTATAATAAAATCATTTGCTCGGTTGGTTCTTTACATATAGAGTACAAAAGCTGGATTTTATCTGGCAGCTTTTCTGGAGGATTGCTTAAGAATTCTTTATATTCTTTCTCGAAAATTGTTAGCCAAAATCCTGCATCAAATAAAAGCGCCATTTTCTTTTTGTTTTTATCTTTTTCCTGTTTTATACCTACAACACAAGTAACTATTGCTGATGCGATTATACCTGAAAATAGCGCAAAGGATATATCGTATAAGGTGCTCCCCTTATGCAAATAACAACAACACACACTCAAAAGAAGTGTCGCTACAACGGCAAGAACCATCGAAATAAAAAGCCAACCAGACTTAAACTTAATCCACCACCAAATCCACCGCTCAACAATTTTTTTAGTTTTCTTCACAACGCTTCCCCCCTTGATTTCTTAACAAACTAATAAGCTTAATTTCGTTTTCATCAGTTATACTAACTTAAATATTATTGCTAAAACGGTAACATAAGTGCATTCGCCCACCAATACCAGCATCTCAAGCTACCAATTCTAATTGCAGAAATTGGTAGCTTAATTATAGTAGCAATTTGAGAATCATTCAACGCAAAATTCACCGTTATCCCTCCTAAAAGGGCTCTAATGGTGCACCGAGAATAGCTCGACTTTTGTCATTTATACATCACAATTATTGGATCCAGGCAATATCACTACATAATTAGCAGCAATATATGCAGTTTGTAATAACTAAACAAACAATCCAGCTATATCATTAACCAAAGGAGATGATGCACATGACCACCGAAGAGCTAAACACCCAGCTTTATGAGAAGATATTGGGGGAACAGGAAAAGTATCACCAATGGATTCTCACCCAGCCGCCCGATGAAATTCTAACGCACGCTTATGAATTCACCATCCGGGAGGATATTTTACTCTCGTTTGAGTACAATGAATTGCCAGTGAAGCAAGCAAAGGCTCTACTCAAATCTCCCTGTCTTTTAGATGATATATTTAAGACTTGGGAGAAAATTGAGACTGGACATATGCAAGATATTTTCACTGCCATTGAATCAAGGGCAAACACCGTACTCCGAGAAAATTTTATACAGTCACAGCGTGACTCAAGGTAGGTATTTTCTATGGGATTTGTAACAACAGATGAGATCCGGCAGGCCAAGGAAATGGACTTACTCACCTACTTGCAGAACTATGAGCCACATGAGTTATTGCAGCTTGGACCAAATAACTACTGCACACGCACCCACGATAGCCTCAAAATAAGTAATGGAAAATGGTACTGGTTTTCTCGCGGAATCGGTGGAAAAACAGCTCTGGACTATCTAATTAAAGTTCAGGGCTTTTCATTTACCCATGCTGTGGAAACCATTTTGGCTAAAGCGACATCGCAACCTCCCATCACTTCATCTGAAACGCTACCACAGGGTCACTCATGCAAATTGTTAATGCCGGAGTTGAATGACAACACAGATACAGTAGAGAAATATCTTATAGGACGCGGCATCCACCCTGATGTCATAGGCTATTGTCTCAGTCATCGTCTTCTGTTTGAGTCCACGCCCTACCACAACGCCGTGTTCGTAGGTCACGACAAAAACGGCATCACCAGGTATGCAGCCTTGCGTGGAACTATGGGCAACTATAAGGGTGAAGCAACAGGTAGCAACAAGCACTACTCTTTCTCCATTGTAGATAGCCCTTGTTTAACCACAGTTCATCTTTTCGAGTCTGCCATTGACCTAATGAGCTATGCCTCGTTACTACACGTAATGGGACAAGATTGGAAACAAGATGCTCTACTCTCCCTTGCCGGTGTGTATAAGAATACACGGGAGAATGTGATACCAGTTTCTCTCAGTCAGTTTTTGGCAAACTATCCATCAATAAAAATCCTGCGTCTGCACTTGGACAATGATGAAGTAGGGCGTGGTGCAACTGAAGGCATTATAAATGGCTTGAAGCACAAATATGAGATATTTGACGAGCCTCCCCAACACGGAAAGGATGTGAACGATTACCTACGTTATCTTCAAAGTTCAAAGGCAATAAAGAACTTGCATGTATATTGATAGAGATACGGTATTGTCTTAGCAAGCACTGAATTTGTCCGTACAAATTCACTTGTCAGGGGATATCCCCTGAAACCCCACAGAAAGGATATTGCAAAATGCGAAAACGAAATTGCAGATTTGAAGTGTGCTTCACAAGAGATGAGCTTTCCGAGCTGACTAAAAAGGCCCGGAAAGCTCATTTGTCTATTGGCGGATTTATACGCCGTGCGGTAAGCTCAGTCGAAATAAAAGAAGCTCCCCCCGCCGAGTATTACGAACTCATTAGAGAGCTGCGCCACATAGGTAGCAATCTTAATCAGCTCCTTAAGATAGCCAATACCAACGGCCTTTTCGATGCTCCACGCCTAAGGAAAGCGTTGGATGCTAACAGAGAGCTTGAAAACATGCTTTGGCGCGTATTTCAAAGCGAGAAAAACTAATGGCAGTCACATCAATTTGGGACATCAAGGGCCGTATTTACAAAGTCATAAACTACGCCACGAATCCCGAAAAGACATCGGAGGATTCTCTGGACTATCTTGCCGCGCTTCATTCAATTGAAGGCGTGGTGGAATACGCATCCAACCGAATAAAAACCGAAAAACAAGTCTATGTGACAGGCATAAATTGTGACCCGGATATAGCTGCCAGACAGTTTATGAACACTAAAAAACATTGGGGCAAGACCGATGGCATAATTGCCTTTCATGGCTATCAATCCTTTCTCCCCGGCGAGGTTGACGCTAAAGCGGCACATGAAATAGGGATAACCCTTGCGAACGAACTTTGGGGAGATCGATTTGAGGTAGTGGTTGCAACGCATGTAAACACTGGGCACTACCATAACCACTTTGTACTCAACTCTGTGTCATTCAAAGACGGTTTGCGTTATTACGACCAAAAGAAGTCTTACCGCCTTATGCGCGCTGTCTCTGATCGACTATGCCGTGATTATCGTCTATCAGTCATTGACTCTCCAGTGGGTCGTGGCAAACACTACAGCGAGTGGGCTGCCGAGAGCAACGGGAAGCCAACGTATCGCAGTACCATCAGAGGAGACATCGACCGTGCGATACTCGCGGCTACTACCGAACGGGATTTCTACAAGACCATGCATGAGATGGGTTATGAATTCAAAACTCACGGAGATTCCGGTATTGCATTGAAATATCCTGCACTCAAGCCACCAGGCGCTCAGGGCTTTTTTCGCTTCCATAAGCTGGGCGAAATGTACACTCTTAATATCATCCGCGAAAGGATTCTTCAAAACATACGCAAGCAGCGCCCCTTTCCCGCAACAGATCAAACGCCAAGGCAACATTACAGATACCGCGGAAGGTACCCTCAGCATAGGAAAATCACTGGGCTCCATGCTCTGTATCTTAGATACTGTTATGAACTGCGTATTCTTCAGAAACGACCCGCGTCTGTAAAAAGGCTGACTCTCGCACTGCGCGAGGATCTTATAAAGCTAGACAAATACATTGCTCAAACAAGGTTCCTTGTAATAAATCGGATAGAAACTCAGGGTGAGCTCGAACCATATAGGCTGGGCTTGATTAGCAAAATCAGCTCAGTAACCGAGCAGCGAAGACTGCTCCGCAATGAACTGAGACGTGTATGCAAAGGAGGTGATATGGAATCAACTGAACAAATTAAGCACCGAATTTCTGGGCTGAGCGCCGAGCTAAAGATGCTGAGAAAGGAGATGGCAATGTGCGAGGATATAGCAGCTCGTTCCGAGCTTGTCAGGGCTGCCTTGGAGCAGCTAAGCGCAGAGAAACAAGTCATTAGAAAGGAGAACAGCGAACATGAACTACTCAGGGGATGCAGCAGAACAAGTCGTTCGGATTACCCTGAACGGTGTTGAACTTGCTGCGAAAATAACGGGCAACGGAGCCAAACATCTTGCAGTAATGCTTTATGCTGCTCTAAAAAATCAAAGCAAAACCAAAGGTAAAACCAGGCTGAGTTCTATGCTTCGCAGCGGCAAGGAACTACGAGTGTTTGCCGTTAAAGATACCGAGCTGCAGTGCTTTTGTACTGAAGCAAAAAAATACGGAGTCCTTTACTGTGTGCTCAGAGATAAAAACGCAAACGACGGTTTGACAGATATCATGGTTAGAGCTGAGGATGCTGCAAAGATTAATAGAATATTCGAGCGTTTTAATCTGGCTACAGTTGATGTGGCAGCAGTCCGCAGCGAGGCAAAACTCAGCAAAAGTGAAAAGGTTTTCACAGTGGAGAACACGTTGCCTAATGAGCATATTAAGCCTTCACCCGGAAAGGGGGAACCGCAAAGCAGAAACCCTATCCCGAAATCTCCTCGGTCCGAGTCTACCTCAGAGCACAAAGAGAACGCCGAAGGGGATATTGGGGATAGGTCAAAATCCCGTCGTTCTGTAAAAGAAGAGCTCAACAGTATTCGTAAAGAGCAGCAACATAGAAACCCCCAGTCACAAGACGGAATCTTGCCGCCTTTATCCCATTTCTCTAATCCAAAGCAAAAACCTGGTAAAAAGAACGGAGATATCACTTATGCGCAGACAAGATAAGCTGTCCGGAGCTCGTCTCATTCTTTATGTCCTTGGGTTGATCCCTGTAGTCTGGCTTGCCCTGTTGCTGTCCCCTTATGTTCACGAAGGGCTACCAGGTATTATTGGCAATTTCGGCGCAGTTATGGATAACCCCCTTGGGATAATGTGGTGCGAAGACAGCACAAGGACTATTTTTGTTTTCATCCTTATTTATCTGCTGAGCATTGGTGTGCACCTCTCCAGAGATCGAAACTACCGCCGCCGGGAAGAACACGGCTCTGCAAAATGGGGCTCTCCGAAGGCGCTGAACAGGAAGTATTCAAACAAGAAAGCCAACGAAAATAAAACACTCACCCAAAATATGGCTATCGGTCTAGATGGCAGAAAACACCGCCGCAATCTGAACATTCTATGCTGCGGCGGTAGCGGCTCCGGCAAGACCCGCTTCTTTGCCAAAATCAATGTGATGAACGCGAACACCAGCTTTGTATGCCTCGACCCAAAAGGCGAGCTTCTGCGTGACACCGGAAATTTACTAAAATCAAAAGGATATGATATTAAAGTAATTGATCTTATCAACATGGACAAAAGCTGTTGCTACAATCCCTTTGTCTACTTGAAGTGCGACAACGACATTCAGCGTCTCGTAACAAATCTCTTTAAAAACACCACACCCAAAGGCAGTCAATCTCAGGATCCCTTCTGGGATCAAGCAGCGCAGATGTTGCTGCTCGCCCTTGTGTTTTATCTGCATTACGAGGCCCCTGACGATGAACAGAACTTCCCCATGGTAATGGAGATGATCCGCGCGGGCGAGGTGCGAGAGGATAACGAAGATTATCTTTCCCCTCTCGACGAGCTATTTGAGCGTCTGGAAATGAAAAATCCCGAGCACATAGCGCTAAAATACTACAGAAACTATCGTTCAGGCAGCGCAAAAACACTGAAATCTATTCAGATAACACTTGTTTCAAGGCTTGAGAAATTCAACCTGGAGTCCCTGTCCGGAATTACCCAAACGGATGAGATGGAACTATGGTCTCTGGGTGAAAAGAAAACTGCTGTCTTTGCGGTAATACCCGACAATGACAGCAGTTTTAATTTTATCATCGGCATGCTCTACACACAGCTTTTTCAGCAGCTCTATTATCAGGCAGATGTGATCCATGGCGGCAGGCTCCCAGTCCATGTGCATTTTGTGATGGATGAGTTCGCCAATGTTGCCCTTCCTGATGAGTTTGATAAGCTGCTTGCCACCATGCGAAGTCGCGAAATTTCTGTGAGTATTATTATTCAAAATATGGCTCAGCTGAAAGCACTTTTTGAGAAGCAATGGGAAAGCATTGTTGGCAACTGCGATGAATTTCTTTATCTGGGCGGCAACGAGCAATCCACCCACGAATATGTATCTAAACTCCTTGGCAAAGAAACCATCGACATGAACACCTATGGGCGTTCACAAGGCCGCAGTGGCAGCTATTCTACGAACTGGCAGCTTAGCGGTCGTGAACTCATGACGCCTGATGAAGTACGCATGCTGGATAACCGGTATGCGCTTCTTTTTATTCGCGGTGAACGACCCATATGTGATTTGAAGTACGACATTTTCAAACACCCCAACCTGTCACTCAGCGCAGATGGTGGTGCAGATCCTTATAACCACGGAGAGGACACTCTTAGCTATGTAAGTATCATATTTGACGAGGCCTTGTTAGAGGCCGTCTCTGCGCTCGATGTAAACACATCAGAATTTGAGCTTCTCTCCGAGGAGGAGCTTGAAGAATATTTCAAAACGGAGGAAATAAACCAATGAAAAATAAGGATAAAAAAGTCAGCACAAAAAACAAAAAAGCAAAGAAAATCTACCGTTTATACTCTGCAGTAGTTGTAACTCTGGTGGTTTTGTGCGGTGCAGGAGTCTCCGCATATGCAGCAGCCGGAGATCCCCTTGCCGTTGTAAACAATCTAAGCACCTTCATCTTTGGCCTCATCAGAGCCGTTGGTCTTATCCTTCTCGGTTGGGGCATAGTGCAGGTGGGTCTCTCTTTCCAGTCCCATGATCCTTCTCAACGCTCAAACGGTTTTCTTACTCTTGCAGGTGGCATAGTAGTCACATTTGCTAAGGAAATACTGACTCTTATAACCGGCTGAGCATTACTCATAAGGGGCAGGCATTTAACACGTCTGCCCCTATAGGAGGTGTCTATTTATTGTCAGATAATTGGGTAGTGCAAAATCTTGAAAACGCTTTGAATGTTTGGAACAACAAATTAGCTGAAATATGGCAAATCATAACCCAATCGCCCGAAGCGTTCAGAAATGGTGCCATATGGAACATAGTCACATCGATTCACGGCACTTTGCAAGCGATAGGTTATGCCCTGTTGGTGCTATTTTTTGTGGTTGGGGTTGTAAAAAGCTGTGGAAGCTTCGCTGAATTCAAGCGTCCCGAGTTAGTTGTAAAGCTTTTTGTTCGTTTTGCTTTGGCAAAAGGGATAATAACATATGGATTAGAGCTTATGATCGCAATTTTAAGCATTGTTCAGGGAGTAATAGGCTCCGTCATTTCCGCCGCCGGACTTGGCATGCCCGAAGGTGCAGCATTGCCTTCTGAAATTATTGCGGCTATTGAAGAATGCAGCTTTCTGGAAAGTATTCCCCTGTGGATCATTGCTCTCATTGGCAGTTTGTTTATATGGCTTCTTTCACTTGTAATGATACTGACTGTCTACGGCAGGTTTTTCAAGCTCTATATGTATACTGCCATTGCCCCAATTCCTTTTGCCTCTTTTGCCGGAGAACCCAGTCAGCAAATAGGCAAAAGTTTTATTAAAAGCTATGCAGGAGTGTGTCTTGAAGGGGCGATAATAGTTTTGGCCTGCGTAATTTTTTCCGTATTCGCATCATCGCCTCCTCAAGTGGATGTAAACGCAGCTGCAGCCACGATGGTGTGGAGTTACATCGGAGAGCTTGTTTTCAATATGCTTATACTTGTTGGCACTGTAAAAATGTCTGACCGCATCGTCAGAGAAATGATGGGGCTATAAAAAGGAGGAATATATTTGGAAGTAAAAATAAACCGGGAAATCAGGAACTATACGGAATCAGTATTCTTCGGGCTGTCTTTCAGGCAGCTCATTTTTTCATTCTTGGCAATTGCAGTTGCTGTACTGCTCTTCTTTTTGCTTAGACCATACTTCGGCACAGAGACCGTGTCCTGGATGTGTGTTTTAGGAGCTGCGCCTTTTGCCGTTCTTGGTTTCATTTCATATAACGGAATGCCGGCAGAGCGTTTTTTGTGGGCGTGGATTCGTTCAGAATTACTTGAGCCCAAGTTCTTCAAGGTTGAACCTATAAATGTCTATTACGAAGCCCTAAAACCGCACATTGAAGCTAAAGAAAAGGAAGGATATAAACGCAATGATGAAAAGCATTAAGGCCATTATGCAGCAGGACAGAGAACGCTATCGCATCCCGCGAAGCGTTCACGATGTCATTCCTATAAACTGTATATGGAGTGACGGAATCTTCAAGGTTGGAAACAGATTCTCCAAAACTTATCGTTTTACGGACATTAACTACTCCGTAGCTTCCCGCGAGGATAAAGAAAGCATGTTTCTGCGCTACTCCGAGCTTATTAACAGTCTGGACAGCAGTGCGACAACTAAGCTCACTATAAACAATCGCAAACAAAATAAGGCAAATTTCGAAGAATCAATCCTCATGCCCTTAAAAAACGATGGTCTTGATGAGTACCGCGAGGAGTATAACCGGATGCTTTTGGATAAAGCCACCAACGGCAACGGGCTTCTGCAGGAAAAGTACATTACAATCACCGTGTACAAAAAAGACATCAACGATGCACGAAGTTTTTTCTCCCGAGTGGGCGCAGACTTATCAGCACATTTTGCTTCCCTCGGTTCAAGGTGCATAGAACTGGATGCAGCTGACAAACTCCGTATTCTCCATAATTTTTACCGTTCCGATGATGAGTCTGCATTTTCATTCGACATCGCTGACATGGCAAAGAAAGGCCATCATTTCAAAGATTGCATATGCCCGGATAGCATTGAAAAACACAGTGATTATCTTAAACTTGGAGATCAGTATTGCCGTGTACTATTTTTGAAAGATTACGCCAGTTACATTAAAGACAGCATGGTTACCGAACTCACAGATCTGAACCGCAACATTATGCTCTCAATCGATGTAATCCCCGTTCCCACAGATGAAGCAGTACGGGAAGTCGAAAAAAGAATGCTTGGCGTGGAGACCAATATTACGAATTGGCAAAGGCGTCAGAATGCCAACAACAATTTCTCAGCAATAGTCCCCTATGACATGGAGCTTCAGCGGAAAGAAAGCAAAGAGTTTCTGGATGACCTGACCACTCGTGACCAAAGAATGCTTGTAGCTGTGCTGACTATGGTTGTAACCGCCGACAGCAAATCTCAGCTTGACAGTATCACGGATGCAGTAGTTTCCATTGCAAGAACTCATATGTGTCAAATGGCCGTACTGAAATACCAGCAGCTTGATGGGCTGAATACCGTTCTTCCAATAGGTGCACGAAAAATCAATGCTTTTCGCACACTTACCACAGAGAGTCTTGCAGTCTTTATGCCCTTCAAGGTTCAGGAAATAATGGATAAAGGCGGTATATATTTCGGAGAGAACGCCATATCGCATAACCTCATTATGTGCAACAAAGCAAATCTCCTTAATCAGTCCTCTTTCCTCTTGGGCGTTCCCGGTTCAGGCAAGTCATTCAATGCAAAAGAACTCATTACCTTCCTTATGCTTAACA
The DNA here is from genome assembly GCA_045538735.1 of Oscillospiraceae bacterium. Classification (GTDB taxonomy): domain Bacteria; phylum Bacillota; class Clostridia; order Oscillospirales; family Oscillospiraceae; genus SIG459. Next base: position 26,054 of record JAZSRY010000011.1, on the reverse strand, counting down.
CCGATGATGATATCCTTATCTGTGATCCTGAGGGCGAATACGCCCCGCTGGCAGAAGCCATGGGCGATATGGCATCTGTTATCCGTGTTGCAGCAGGCGGAAAAGACCGACTTAATGCTATGTATATGGTGGACGGTTACGGCGAGAACAACCCCATTGTAGTAAAATCCCAGTTCATAATGTCACTTGTGGAGCGAATAGATCCGTCCGGTGTAGGACCGCAGCAGAAGTCCATCATTGACCGATGTACCGCCGCAGTGTATCTCGAGGCTGAGCAAACAGGTATCGCGCCCACATTGACATCTCTTCGAAATATGCTTCTCATACAGCCTGAAGAAAAGGCGCAGGAAATTGCATTGGCTTTGGAACTGTTCACTATGGGTTCTCTTGATATTTTCGGGCACAGAAGCACCGTAGATTTGGATAAGCGTGTTGTTGTTTTTGATATACACAGGCTTGGTGAGCAGCTGCGGCCCATAGGGCATCTGGTTATAACAGATACCATGCTCAACCGTGTAACCCTCAACTGGAAAAAAGGCAAACGCACTCATGTTTTTATAGATGAATTCCATGTGATGTTTGAAAACGAATTCTCTGCCGCCTTTTTCAACAGCGCATGGCGTCAGTTCAGAAAGCGAAACGCATATCCCACTGCAATTACGCAGAATGTAGAATATCTTCTGGACTCCGTGCAAGCCAGCACAATGCTTTCCAATTCTGAGTTCGTAGTAATGCTTAATCAGGCAGCGTCCGATCGTGAAAAGCTTGCGAAACTCCTTAATATATCCAACGAACAACTCAGCTATATAACAAACGCTGAGGCCGGTTGCGGACTTATTAAGTACGGCAGTTCTCTCGTTCCCTTTATTAATCGCTTTCCAACCAATACAAAGCTATATCAGCTTATGACAACGAAACCCGGCGAAGGTTCTTTTGCAAGGGGACAGACTTGAAGTCTGTCCCCCAATTTATATTTATGGAGTGAATCAATATGGATAGGATAAAAACCCGCGAGACCGTCAAAAACATAAAGTTACTGGATAAATCCACAGTTTTATCCCAAAGCATTCGACAGACATTTGTTCGAAGCAAGATTCGTATTGAGGAAACCATGAACAATGAGAACCAATCTTCTGCAAATGAATATGCCGAAAATTATATAAACAACGCAGCTCATACCATTTCACAGCATTCACCCCAAATTGTCAGAGCGGGAGAAAGGTTAATTTCTCACTCCCTACCCTCCTCCCCTGCTGCTCATAAAAGCTCCGATTATCTGCGTGGGCAGGACTTAGCCAAAACGCAGTTCAAAAAAGATTACGCTGTTTCCAGGGATATAAAACTGCGAGACGCCTCACAGGGATTTAAGCATAGTAGTTCTACAGAAAATCCTAAACGCGCTTCAAGCAAAAGTGACAGAAGCATCAAAACCGCCGAGAAGACCTCAAAAACAAAAATCAAAACATCGAAAACTGCAACTAAATCACACCATTCAGGAAATACCTCGAGAAACTTATTTACATCCAAAAGCAGCAACAGAAAAGCCAAAAAAGAAACCTTGGAATCCATGGTCAAAGCCATTGTCTCCGGAATTAAATCTCTCTATGCCGCTATAGTTGCAGGCGGTTGGGTATCGGTTGTGATTATTGTGCTGTTATGTGTTATAGGGCTTCTGCTTGCATCTCCTCTTGGAGTGCTCTTTTCAGGTGATTCCACACAAGAGGAAATGCAGATATGCGATGTGGTTCGAGTGGTCAACGAAGAGTTCGAAGATAAGATTAGTGAAATCCGGTCAAACAATGAATTTGATAAATTTGTGATGGAAGGAGTCCGTACACCTTGGAGAGAAGTATTGGCCATTTATGCCGTTAATACTTCTGCTGGCTCATCTCAGACAGAAGTTGTAACTATGGACGAACGTAAAAAGCAGCTGCTTATGGACACATTCTGGGCTATGAATGAGATATCGTATCGCATAGAAACAGAACTTGTACCCAAAACTGTTTGGGTTGAAACTGAAGACGGAAAGCTTGTTGAACATACAGAAGAAATTGAAGAGCATAACCTAATCATTACTATAAACGGAAAGACCTCCGGTCAAATGGCCGACAGTCTTAACTTTAATTCGAAGCAAAAGGAACTACTAAACACACTACTGGATGATGAATTCAGCCGTATGTGGACTTCCGTAATTTACGGCGCAAGCAGCTCAGACTCTCAAATTGTAGGTGTAGCTTTGTCTCAAGTTGGCAATGTTGGTGGTGAGCCTTACTGGTCATGGTACGGTTTCTGTTCCCGCGTTGAGTGGTGTGCTTGCTTTGTGAGCTGGTGCGCAAATGAGTGCGGCTACATTGATGAGGGAGTTATCCCGAAATTCGCCTGGTGTCCCTATGGTGCACAATGGTTCAAAGACCGAGGTCAATGGATGGACAGCAGTGCAACTCCCTCCCCCGGTATGATAATCTTCTTTGACTGGGACAACCCGGACACCAAAGGACCTGATGGTATTGCAGACCATGTAGCCATTGTTGAGCGAGTTGAAGATGGATTTGTTTACACTATTGAAGGAAATTCAGGAGATAGCTGCAGACAGATGAAGTACGTTGTAGGATATTATGAGATATACGGGTATGGGATCCAATTGAAATAAGCTGATGTAGACCATATCACTATCAGTTTCATATCTTAAATAGTTCCTTATATACCCGCTCTACGAATGGTCAGGCAACCCATAAATAGTGATTTTACAAATAATATATATTTTCATTCGTATATTATTAACAAAAATCAATCATATAATTCTATACGATTAATAATTGAATAATCCGTTCTTTAAATATATAATTTATATGTAGTTATGTTGCACTAAGTAAATGTTCATAATAATTTTTTCACACTATTGCTTTGTTTATTAAGTATATGAAATCATTTTTATTATACAACAGGTTAACACGGGCTATCAAAATACTAAAATCTGTAATTAAAAAAGCCCCTCGTTTCTTCTATTTAAAAATTCTTGACGCCCTGCTAACAGTAGCCGTTTTTACCACCTCTCTGTTATTACCCAAATTCCTACTTGAAATGCTTAGGGCTGAAGATTGTATTAGTTTCGTTGCTATTCTGATCGTGTCAATATCTATCGAATTACTAGTTGTACTTGTACGTAGTCTTATTACACCAACCCTTTCCAGCTTAGAAGAAGAATTAAAATCGTCAGTAATGACGGATTTTCTTAATGCAAGCCTCTCTCTTAATATGGATTACTTTGCAAGCGAAAAGGCATATGATACGTACACAATGATATTTGAACACAGCTGCAGCATTTATACAGAGTCTATAAGCATTCTTTCGCAAACTGTAGCCGTTATCCTTGAATTTATGATCATCACCTTTATTCTATCTTGGATGAATCCTGTCGCGCTAATCTTTCTGCTCCTAGTCGCAATTGTTCAATCCCAACTCTCTAACAAAACAAAAAGGCGTAAGTATGCATACTATCAAAAGCGAGCTGGGCACAGCAAAAAGCTAAATTATATCTACAGGCTGTTCTGGTCTCCAGAACATATGACAGACCTTAGAGCAAATCCGCTGTCTAACACAATTTTTTCACATAAGAAAAACATAACAGATACTATCGTGTCAGAAACATACGCTCTAAGCAAAGACATAGGCAAACAAAATGCAGCCCATGCCTGTATTACATCTTTCGAAACATTTTTTGTAACAGCTTACTTCGGTTACATGGTATTAACTAATGTAATATGGTTTGACATGTTCGTTGTTTCGCAGAATTCGTATTCACGACTTAAAAAGTGTATTTCTCAGATTCAAGAGATTTATAGCAGATTCTACGAAAATGACTTCTATATAAAAGACTATCTAGAATTTATTGAACTAAAATCTAATTATCGCACTGGCAATTTAGAGATTGACGAGTCAGGTATAAACTCTGTAGTATTCGATAATGTCAGTTTCAAGTATCCTAATAGTTGTACTTACGCCATTCGCTCTACAAGCTTCTCAATTAATCGCGGAGACAGGGTATTTATTTCTGGTAAAAATGGAACCGGTAAGTCTACATTGGTTAAACTGTTGTTGCGGCTGTATGAGCCAAGTGAAGGAACCATTCTAATAAATGGCCATAACATCAAAGAATATTCAGTTGCATCATTGCGAAAAAACATAGGTACTTTGTTTCAGTCATGTCCACTGTATGCATTCACCATAAAAGATAATTTATGCTATGAAGGAGACTACTCAAACCACGAAATAGAAGAAGCTCTGCGAAAAGTTGACTTATGGGATAAAATATCTCAACTACCACTGAAAATTGACACTCCACTAACAAACCAATTATATGAAGGTGGCATTGATTTTTCTGGAGGTGAACGCCAACGCCTAGCTCTAGCCAGAATGTTCCTCAGGAAAAACAGTCTGTTAGTATTTGATGAACCTACAAGTCATCTCGACTCCGAAATCGAGGAACAGATATTTGAATCAATTTTTGCATCTTCCGAATCAACTGCAATTATTATTTCCCACGAATTGCATTATGCACAGTTTGCCACAAAAATTATTGTGCTGGACTCAGATATGGTAACTGAAGTATCTCCCAAAAAGGTTGTATCAGATTAATCCATATAAAAACAAAGTACGAAGGAGAACGAAATATGAAAGTGTCAAAGTACAATATGTTTTATTTTGACGAGTCAAAAGATTCATATATCGCATACAACAGTTTCACAAATGCTCTAGCGTACATAAGTTTGGCTAATTTCCGTGAACTAGAGAAGTATATTTACGACCCGTCGTACCAATTGCAACCCGAATTAATTAATGAGCTAGTTAAGGGTGGTTTTCTTACAGATGACTCATTCGATGAATTGGCAATATTGCAACATCGCATCAATGTTAACCGCTATGCCACTTCATGTCTTTCACTCACAATAGCCCCAACTTCAGCTTGCAACTTTAGATGCATATATTGTTATGAAAAAGGCTCGGAAAATCAGTCTACAATGACTGTAGAAACACAGAATGCTTTGGTTGCTTTTGTCGAAGATAAGGCAAAGTATATAAAAAAACTAAATATAACATGGTATGGCGGAGAACCTCTATTGGCAATGGATATTATCACGAGCCTAAGCGTCCGCTTTATGGAGCTTGCCAAAAAATACAAACTTGATTATTCCGCCGCTATTATTACTAATGGCTATCTAATGACCCTCGAAACTGCCCACCAACTTGTAAAACTAGGCATTACAAGCTGTCAAATCACATTAGACGGTTGCGAAAAAAATCACAACAATAAGCGCCCTCACATGTCAGGTTCCGGTACATTTCAACAAATAATCAGCAACGTAATCTCTTTAGACAATCTTCCCGAGCTAAAGACATCGCTTAGGATCAACATCGATAAAAACAACCTTTCAGCCGCACACGAATTAAATGCTCTGTTAAAATCCAATCAAGTTAACAACATTTTAGTATACATTTCTCCCATCAGGAACAGTAATGATTGTCATCCGCTTTCTGATTGTATGTCAAAAGAGGAGTTTTTTGAATTTGAATTTGAAAAAATATTAGCGGAAAAAAACGATTTAAAAATCATGAAGAAATACCCTAAACTTAGGGGTAATGTATGTTGCGCTGACGCGGTTGGAGCTTATGTAATAGCAGCAGATGGAGAAATCTATAAGTGTTGGTCTGACATTGGTCGAAAAAATCTAAGTATCGGCAACATATGCAATAAATCCTGGGATATAATGAACGAGATTCTATACATAAAATACGACCCAACCCAAGATAGAAAATGTAGAAGTTGCAAGCTTCTACCCATATGTATGGGCGGTTGTCCATTCGATGTGAGGACTGAAAAATATGATCGCTGCTTTTATTATGAATCTACATTGAAAAAATACTTGTTAGAAATAGCAAAAAGAGTAAGCAGGCATGATATCATTAAATAATAGGAGGTACTACATGGAATACTTGATACTCCCTGGAATATTCCCTGATCCCAACAATGGCGATGCCGACACCAACTGTGCTTCTTATTGCGGTCCCAAAGAAAATGGAGATGGACCTTGTGGTCCCCATTGCCCTGTATTCGTAATAAGATGTGATCCCCCTGCGACCCCTGGATTTGGGCAGAGCTAAATCTGCGTCATAAAATAATTTAATCGCAACTACAGTCAAACAAACATCATGCTGTTATGCCTGCTTAGGAGGGGGGGACAAATCCCCCCTTTTTAGTACACCCAAATAAGTTGAAAGGACTGGGTATGCTCAAATGAAGTGTGTAGTTTTGAAAAACATACAATACGTATACGAAACCCAGTATCAGAAGGTTGAAGCTCTCAAAGGGATAAGCTATAGCTTTGAGGCAGGCAAGGTTCACGCCATTGTGGGACGCAGCGGCAGCGGCAAAACCACCCTTCTTTCCCTGATGGCAGGGCTTGATTTGCCCACGGAAGGCGAGGTTTTGTGCGGCGGAGTTTCCACGGCGGAGGCCAAGCTTGAAGCCTACCGCAGAGAAAAGGTTGCGGTAATTTACCAGAACTTCCGGCTTTTCCCCCTGCTTACCGTTGCGGAAAATGTGATGTATCCTATGGAGCTTCGTGGAATGAAGGTCCGCGATGCTCGGGAAAAGGCAGCGGAGCTTATTGCAAGAGTAGGTCTGCCTGAAAGTGCCCTCAACCGTTATCCCACTATGCTCTCCGGCGGCGAGCAGCAGCGTGTGGCCATAGCCCGCGCTCTCGGCATGGAAACCGGCATTTTGCTGGCGGACGAGCCCACCGGCAATCTGGACACCGCCAACAGCGAAAATATCGCCTCTCTCCTTTGCGACCTTGCCCACAAAGACGGCTACTGCGTCATAATTGTCACCCACGATATGGCTCTTGCCTCAAAGGCGGACTGCATTCTGGAACTCCGTGACGGCGCTGTAAAGGAGTAAGCGCCTATGATACTGAGAAACGGAATTTTATCCACCCTTCGCGGGCGGGGACGAACAGCACTTTTCACGGTGCTTATTCTCCTTATGTCTCTCTCCCTCACTCTCGGCACCGGAATGTGGGCATATTGCTCGGCGCAGCTTGAAGTGCTGGACGAGAACTACACCTCCATAGCCCTTGTGGAGTATATGGGAGCGGACTATCCCGACGAGAACGCAGCCGATGATTTTGCCCGTTCCGCCGCGGCGGCAACCGACTCTGCCGCCATCTCCGCCGTTGATGGGGTTGAGCTTTGGGAGAAAACAGACTCCGGATTAGCCTTTATAGAGGGCTTCAAGCGTCAGGGTGAGAGCGCCTACTCAAACCGCGCAGTGATTGAGTTTATTCAGTTCACCGAGCTTTGGACAGGCGGGGAAATATATCTCACCGAGGATGAGCTGCCCGAGACCTTTTACGCTATGGACAGCCTCAACTGGACGGCGCGGCTTCACACCCCCGAGTTTGACAGCGGCTTTGTGAATTTCTATGGCAGCCGCAGCGGCTATATCTGGCAGCGCGACACCACCACCGGAGAGACGATCTATTACGAGCTCCACGAGCTCACCGGCGAATACATAATAGGCGCCGATACCTATGTTGAATATGTCAATGACAGCGAGCGAGTCCGCGTACCTGCCTCAAAGTTTGAGACCAGCCATTTTTATGACAGCATCATGGGGCTTTATGGCTATGAGGGGCAGGTGCTGCAGGGCTGGAGTGCCATCACAAACAACATTCTATATTCCCGCGATATTGAAGGCGCCAAAGCAGTTATAATCGACAGTAACGGTCACGACTTCACTCCCGAAAGGGGGCGCCGCTACACTATCCACGGTCAGTTCGTGACCAGCAACTCCGCCCACCTCCGCTTCGCCATAACGGATTTTTATGAGGGCTGCGAAACTGAGCCCTGGCAGGACACCCGCGATAGCGAGGCTGCCCCTATTTTCTATGAGTACGCGGACTACTATTCCCGCGCAAACAACTATGCCACCGTTGAAGCTTCCGCGGACATTGCCTCTCTGGAGGCTTTTCAGCAGAATATTTTCCGTCTTGAGCAGGGGCGTTTCCCCGCGGCAGGAGAAAAAGGCGTCTGCCTTGTCAGCGGCGACATTGCCCGCCAGATGGAGCTCAGCCTCGGTGACAAAATAAATATCAACTATTTCGCATCCTCCCCCGACGACCGCTTTGATGTCCGCGAAAACGGAGGAAGCTCCGCCCTTGAAGTTGTGGGTATCTCCACAATGCCCGAGAATTATTACGGCTATGTCTGGGTCAGCGATGCAGAGGGCGATTTCGGCAGCGAGCATTACGGCTACCGCATAGGACGCGCTCTCTTGGACAATGCTTCCGCCCGTCAGGCTGCGGAGGCTATGCAGGCGCTTTCTCCTGAGGGTGTCCGCGTGACCCTTTTCGACCAGGGCTATTCCTCTGTAGCCCAGCCTCTTGAGACTATGCGCAGCACCGCCCTTGCCGTCACCTTCGCTTCCGCCTGCGGTGCGCTTGCGGTAATTTTCCTCTTCGCCTATCTTTTCGTGGGCAGACAGAAGGAAACCGTCAATGTGCTCTTTTCTCTCGGCACTCCCAAGGGCAAAATCAGCCTTTGGCTTCTCTCGGGCGCTGTGCTGATTTCAGGAGCCGCCTCCCTTATAGGCGCGTCTTTGGGCGCAGCGGTGCTGAAAAAGATAATCGCCATTGCCTTCTCCGCCGCCAAGGAGCTATATGCGGTGGACGGACGCTACAGCGAAGCTGCCGTGGGCGTGGTGCGCGAGGTGCTGCCTCTCGGCGAAACACCTCTTTGGCCCGCCATAGCAGCCTTTGCATTCATATTCATTCTCAGTCTTCTGCTTTGCCGCATCTTCCTTGGCATCGCCCGAAAGCAGACCGCTCCCAAAAAGGGTAAGCTCTCCGTCCGCGTGCCCAAGGGCGGCACCTCTCTTGCGGGAAAGGGCGCTTTCCGTTTCGCCCTTCTCAGCGCCCGCCGCGGGGGCTGGCGCAGCGGAGTTGTCCCCGCCGCAGCCCTTGTCCTCAGCATTTTCCTTGGCATACTTGCCAATGCTTCGGGACTTTGGAGTCAGCAGATGGACGCCCTTTACCGTGACACGGAAATTTCGGGACGCGCCGTCAGCACCAACGGCAGACGCAGCACAGAGCTTGTCATCTCCCCCGAAAACGCCCGCACCCTTTGGGAAAGCGGCATGCTTGAGGATATAAGCGTATCCATAGGCTTTAACTATTGGTTCGCAATTGATATGCCCGACTTCGGCACAGGTTCTTTCGCCGAGGATGCACGCGACGGCTGGATAAGCCGTCAGCCTGAGCTTGTGGCGTTAGACGGTCTTGATGCTGCGGGAGAATTCATTTACGGCAGCACTCCCGATGTCAGCTGGCTCCCCGGCTGGGACGAGAGCTTCCTTTCCGACCCTGAAGCCTGCGCAAGCGTGCTTGAAACCATGTCCTTCTACCGCTACCCCACTCTTCTGGCCGCCGAGAAGGAAGCAGATCCCGTTCCCTGCCTTATGCCCCAAAGCCTGATGGAGCGTTTCGAACTCGGTCTCGGAGACAGCATTCAGGTGAATTTCCGTTACCTTGTGAACGGCGAAAAGTTCGAAAGCTTCCGCGATCTTTATATTGTCGGCTCCTTCTCCCAGACGGGCAGCGACGCCAATATTTACGCCCCTCTCACCCTCTGGTGCGATGAGGGCTGGATAAGCGGGGAAAAGGATCTTCTCCCAGATGGCGAGCGCGTTGAGCTTCGCTTCAACACCACGGAGGACAGAGATAAATATTTCTTCTATAACTCCCGCTTCTCCACCTGTGTCTTCACCATGGAAAGCGCCGCTGAGCTGGACGCGCTCCGAGATTATCTCAACAGCAAGAGCTTCTCACGGGTGGACGGTCTGCGCTCCAACCGCACAACTGTGCTCCTCTTCGACCGTTCCTTTGTGGAAACTGTGGGCGGTCTGGGAAGATACATTTCCTTCTCGCAGCTGCTCTTCCCTGTGCTCTTCGCCCTTATGGCTGTCCTTGGCTTTATAATAAGCTGGCTGATGGTCAACACGAGACGAATGGAGTTTGCCATTTTGCGGGGTCTGGGCACAAGCCGAATGCGTGTGTTTATGAGCTTCTTCCTTGAACAGGCTCTGCTGTGTCTTTGCGGCAGTATTTTGGGATGCGTGATTTTGCTTATCTTCACCGGCAGTCTGCTCTGGTGGTGGGCTGCGGCGATTTTTGCTCTTTGCTACCTTCTCGGCGCGGGGGCCTCCGTCCTCGCTGTCGGCAGAACCCATCTTATGAGTCTCCTCAGCGAAAGAGAATAGTTCATTAGTAAATTTATCTTAATAACATATTTAAAAAGACCAGCAGCTTATAAACTGTTGGTCTTTTTAATTTATGACTATATGTAATTTGAATGCTTAGTACCAAGCTGTTCCAATAAAACAATATTTTATGGCAATATGATATTACCCTAAATAATTATCTAGTTTACACATAAAAGAGTGATAAAATTATTAGCAAATGACAATTGAATGAACGGATTTAATATGTTATATTCTAAACATAGGAGAAGGTGTGTGTAATTGTTCATAGTTGTGATGAGATTCATAGCATATAAACTGTAATTAGTAAAATGGACAATTTTAAGAAACATATGCTTTTGCTATATAATGAATGTAACGCATACTTACACAAAAGAATATAACTTTCCTTTAATTTAACTGTTATGAAATGTAAAGTATAGGGGTGAGTCCAATGAACAATAAGGATACAAATTGCTCGTTTTCTATTATAGTTGAAAACGAAATACGAAACGGCTTTGTGCCTGTTGAGTGAATTTGTGGGTCTTATGTAAAAATATTAAATAAAGGAGGATAGACTATGTTGAAGAAACGTATAACAAGTTTTGTAATGGCTATATTTCTAATGACTGCTTTGTTTACCAATGTTAGTGCCGCCAATACAGCCATTGATACTAACAGGAGTCTGCGGCAAATGGAACTATTCGAAATGAAGGCTGATAGTATAGAAACTGAATGTGACCTTTCAGTTTCTAACACCAAAGTCGTCCATGATTTTTCTGGGAATAAGTATACTGTGGTGGAATGTTCTCCTTCCGGCTATTTTATTTATCACGATGCTTCCGGAGTTTTTGTTGAGAGCTCACCATCCGCACCGTCTCCATATCAGGGGATAACAGATAATCTTTATTATGGTGGCCCGACAGCATATTATCAGAAAATAGGGAACAAGTATTCACACACCGTGCTTGATGAAACAATAGACATATCCGCCAAAGATATACTTGCGAATGAATCAGAAACTATGTACCAGAAGTTGATGAGCGTGAAAAATAGCAAAGTACTTAATTATATCGAAAAAGGAACAGTGGACTCTTCCTTGCGAAGTGTCAGTGCGACAACGTCATATACATATATTCCGTATTACTCAGTATTGTATAGGCTATATTCTGAAACGCAAATGGGATATTATGTCCCCCCTGGATCCAATGGATGTTGCGGATATATAGGGTTAGGATTAATGCTCCTGTATGCGGATTATGTCTGGAATGATGGCTATATTAATGACAGCTTATATTTAGATTCTACACACGCATTTACGGGACCTGCATTTACACAATATCTAATTAGTATAGGTCAAGACTTGGGATACAGTGTGACTACTTCCTATGCGCACACAATTAGAAATGTTAATACGCGCTATCTTTCACTCATAGGTATGAATGCAACGCATTATCAGCACACAGCTCTTCCGACTGATAACACTATAACGGGTTATATTAATAACGGTCGCCCAGTATTGCTGTTTGGCAGTGTTCTAAATGCACAAGACAATACAACCAATATATCCCATGCTGTTGTAATTTATGGATATACAGGGTCCGGATCATCATTGGTATATAAGGTTCACTATGGATGGCCTGGATATAGAGATATTGAGTTGATTGCATCTTTAACAACAAATGGTAGCGCATATGCATTTGCGCCATGACTAAAGTGTATTTTGTGGGTGAATAATGAAGAAAAAACACGCGCTATTACTTGTGGTGATTTTGGTTATTGTGACCGTTGCGCTTCTTTTTGTTCCGGATTTGATTCCCTATGAGACCTATCTGAAGCAAGTTGTAGATTACGATAATATTTTAATGCAGCAGGGGAACTATTGCATTGCCCAAGATGAGGAAGAAAACAACCTTTATTTTGTGGGGATTATTAAGAAGCCCTTTGCCTCGAAGCTCAAGAGGACTGCGCTCCTTGCTGAATTTAATCTGGAAAGCAGAACTTTGACAGAAGAATGGTTTGCGATAAAAAATTCGGGTCCTTTGAGCAATGAGTTTGCCGAAAAGGCCCGGCGGGACTTTTATATATTTAACCTCTTTTATGATGTGGAAAATGACCTTCCCAGATATCATTTCTATATGGGAATAAGCGATATTCAGCCCACTTATGAAAACCTCGGCCCAGGAATTAGTCAACTTCAGTGTGTGGAAGTTGATGGCCTTTACGCCTTTATGTTCCTGGAGGACTACTCTCTATATCTGACGGGTTAAGTAAGTGAAATATAAATAAAGCTAATCTATTACAGCTCGATTCTCCACAAAAAGCTAAAACAACTAACAGAATAATATAAACACATAGACATATATAAGAGACTGTCATCCAAATGGATGGCAGTCTTTTTCCTCCAGGAAGGTGAGTAAACCGCGACTAGCGATTTGCACTCAAAAAATTATATATCATCCTACAGTATGTTAGTGTTACACGGCGGTATTTATGGTGCAACTCAAAAGTACACACAAATGAGACCACAATATATTTACCTATTAACTGATGGAGAATAAACAATACCCTGAAAGAATAACCATTATCATTCTTTCAGGGTATTAAACTTTAATTTCTGTGGGTTTAGAACCGGCAAGAGCTACCTCGCCGCATTTCCCACAGCCAGTGCAGAATAAAAGCCGTTCCTGCTCCAGAACATCCATGCAGCTTTTACAAACTGGCATAACACTGTATCCTCCGGCTAGACGATAAATCATAAGCAGTGGTGCATCTGCACTGATACCCCGTACCGAAGTTTCTTGTAAATGTTTGTTTCCGAAAAGAAAGTCAATTTCCGATGGGCTGTGGAAAAGAATTTCGGGGTATTCTTCGGCAAGCTCGAAAAAAGAGCGCCCTATGCGTGCATGCACTGCAAGATAAACGAGGAGATCGCGGGGCGAAGGCGCGTATTTCTGTGATCTTCCGATAAATAGGCTTACCAAATCCTGTTCAACCATAGCATCCCAGCAAATCCGACTAAGGCGTTCAATGCTCTTGGAAACAGCTCCCGTTTTCTTTCCCAGCCGCTTTGCGGTTTCCGGATAGACGTCTTTTGTGACAAGTATATCATTCATAGAATAACCGCATTCGAACAAAAGCTCGCCAACAACATCCATTGCCGTACTGAGAGGGCATATATTTGACCGTGTCACACCAAATATTCTCCGCAATATCAATTCGGAGTTTGTCATAAATGAATCACCGTTTAAGTAAGATGCTTTCATGATATGACAAAAATAGAGTTTTCCTCCTTTTTAGACAGAATACGACATTTTTCGTAGTCTTGTCTTATTTTACGTAGTGATTATGGCTTGAATCGCTCTGGAAAATATGGGTGATTCAGTTTTGCTCCCTTGCCTGCATGAGTTGTCGGCACATATCGAAGTATAACACCTCTTTAAGAATTATTCAATCATTATCGGTTGATGAAACCATAATTGTTTTCATACAAGAAATTGCAGGACAATAAATGCCCTGCAATTTCTTGCTTTGTGTTCGTGCGAATTTTAGGCCAGTTTTCAAAAGGTATCCAAGGTGAATATACTACAATTCTTGGATGGTACATTAGCTAAAAGCGCAAATTGGGGCTGTTTTGGGTCGGTAAAAATATGTACGATTTGTGGGACTTCTATGTTCGGATTTGAGGAATCGGGGACGAGAGGTCCATCCCCGACTCCTCTGATCATGCGCAGCGAAAAGTTGTATTTGAGTTTTTCGCACTACATTGTTTTAGCATAACTTGATCTGGGGACAAGAAGACGAATTTCTTACCACCATTATAGCTTGATTGACCAGATTGGTGTCTTTTGCTCGACAAACAAATATGATCCTACTTTCTTGACAGATGTCGATATAATAAATATCCATTATCGACATCTATTTCTCCCTCAAGAATTGGCACATTTTCCCAGCGACATCGGGGAAAATTTCCAAAAAGACCTTTTTTGGCAGAATACGACAACTGCTGAATATGGCGTCTGCTCGTCCCGGGGTACAGCGCATCGTACAGTAGTATTTTCATTGGGCGTAAATCTTTAACATCAATCTCGGAAATCGCTTTTTTTGAACTTACAAGAAGCGCTCCGCCTTGAATTTCTTCAATATGAATACTTTCGGTTTCTGATTTTGGAGTAACTGACAGTATTCGCGTTCTGCTAAGAGGGGAAACAATATTTGCCCACTCGACGCTGCTTAAATAATATGCATTGTATACCTCATCTTCGGTATATCCGTATGCCACTATTGGCTCATTCACCGCATTGTCTCTTCCAAAATAGCTCATATGGCAGGCACCGTATGGTTGCAGCATTATATGCCCATTCATATTTATATATTTTTCAGACAGTTTTTTCATATAGCCTAACAACATATTGGAAAACGAATCTATAGAATTTGCCAAGCTAAAGCGATATATATGGAAACGGAAGTCGACATTAAATAAATTTTTATGCAGCGGATGTTGCTTTGCTCCATAAGAGCAAAACAAGTCCCTATAACGGCAGTTATTAATATAAAACCTATTAGGTTCATTATGAAGCTTATGTATTCTCTCTAAAAATTCCAAGTCGCTAACACAGCCATTGGAGAATAATTCCTGCAAGTACTTAGAAAAATCTGCGGATTCAGAGCCTACAATATTACAGCAGCTAAGCGCCTCTTTGCGTTGCCACATCATTTGAGCTTGATTGGTAACGAGCTTACTTCTAACAAAACCATCGGAACTGAAGTACCAACCATCTTCCTTTCTTTGCAACTTCTGCTCCAGTTTTCTTATGAAATTGGTATTTGATCTAAGTCGTCTACTGTCAAGTGTCCAGTCGACCACAAAGTTCCCATCAAGCAGATCACAAATCCAGTTTGCTACATCCATGGTAAGTGCTTCTACATCTTCTCTACTGAGTCTATAGAAGAAACATGATGATGTAAGCATTCTGCTATCATAAATTGCGTTTTTAAACATTGCTGTGGATTCCAAGTTTCCACACATTGATATCACCTCTATAGCCTGCCGCATAACGAGAACTACTTAATAACATTCATAATCGGATTCCTAGATCCCGGTGTTGGTGAGCCAAACCACCCAGCCATACCCATTGTACCCAGCATCCCCACTGCCGCAAAAGCACCGAGTGCAACATCTTGATTATTAACGTTCGATGTTCTATTTTCAGGCTTTTTGTCAATACGGTATACTATCAATTCAGGGGTAAGTGGATCATGCGAAGTATGGTAGATAATGTTATAATCATCACAATAAATAACATCTTCAATATACTGGGTACCAGGAACAACCTGACCGAGTTCTAAGCCCTTAAATCTTCGATCTTCAACAGTTGCGCCCATATATTTATTACGTTGCTGCGAGTTATGCCAGTCAAGGGAAACAACCTCATGCTTAATCTCATAGAAGCAGCCTGTTGATGCATCATAAAGATCTAAAAAACCTCTGTTCGTGCCGTTTTTTACATATACCTCACTATAGTAACCAAACTCTTCTGCCACATCATCACGAACCTTGTTATGGTACCCCTTGAATATGGCAACTCTCGGTTTGTCTCCACTACTATCATAGTAGAGAATTGGGTTGTTCACACAATATGCAAACATATTGTAGCCGAGGAACCCCTGACCAGTTGAGGCGAACCCATCCGCGTTGATGAATCTGCAGACCTCGGGATCGTAATATCTGCTCTGCAGGTAATACAATCCCGACTCACTGTCATAGCAGTAGCCACGATAGCACAAAGGATTGACCGCTCCAAGAGATTCCGCCATCGTTCCTGTTGTAGTGAGAGGCAGTCCCCATGCGTTGTAGGAATACTCAACCACAAGTTCTCCGTCGGAATCGATTATGGCCACAATGTCGCCTTGCAGGTTGGTAACATAGTAGTACACCGTGCCGTTATAGGTGACAGACATGGGCATTCCATTGGCATAAGCGAAGTAAAGAACATCATCCTGGTCCTGGCCATCCTGGCTGCGAGTCATCTGCGTCAAGCTGCCGCCGTTATACACATAGGTATAGTTTGCAGTTCCATTGCTTCGGCTTGTACGAAGGCCGTTGGCATCGTAGGTGTAGTTCCAGGTATTTGTGCCATCGGACATAGAAGCAAGCTCGCGGCCGTGTTCCCAGGTGTAAGTCCATGTGCCGTCATTCAGCGGGTTGCCGATTTCGTCGTAGCTAATCGCGACTCCGTCGTACGCAATAAGCAGGTCTTTCCAATCAGCTTCATCGTAAGTGTAATTTACCGTGTCTATGGCTTCGCCAAGCTCACCCACGGCATATGCGTACTCTGTGCGGCTAAGTATGTTTCCTGCGTTATCATAAGTCCAAACCCAGGTTTTTCCCACGGCTTGATTATCCTCGCGGAGAAGCTGACCTACGCTGTCATAATGATAGGTGGTTGTATTATCTCCTTCGGTAATAGACTCTATGTTGCCGTTATCATCATAGGTATAAGTGAATGTGCGGTCATAGCCTGCGGCATCCACGACAAGAGTTTCCACCTGACTTGTTGCAGTTTCTATCGTTGCACCGGTGTCTGTAAGGCGATTCATATTACGATAGGTGAAGCTGTTGGTCAGTATTTCGGTATCGCCGTGTTTTGTGGTCTGGGTGCTCAGTCTGCCACTGTTATCATAGGTGTATGCTCGGGCTGCACTGCCGTTAGCAACCTCTTCAAGGCGATTATCATCGTCATATTCATAAGAAGTTGTATAGCTCTCGCCATTTATGGTTTCCACCAATGCTGTGAGATTATTGATGGCGTCATAAGTATAGCCAACAGAATGAGTATATCCCGCACTGCTATCTACATACTTCATCAAGCGGTCGGTGAAGTCGTAGTAATAGGTTGTTGTTATCCCTGTAGCAGAATCTGTTACAGATGCAAGAGCGCCGTTATTATCATACCTATAAGTAACGGTATCTCCATCTTCGTATGTCTGTGCTGTTACACGACCCCGCACATCATAAGTGTATTGTACTTCACCATCATTTCCATAGTCAAGAGCGGAAAGATAATTTGTGCGGGGTGTATAGGTATATTCTGCCAGCACCATATCACCAACACTCACGCTGGAACGAAGCGAAAAGTCGCCGTAGGCAAAGTTATAGGTTATAGATCCGGTTGTTACTTTTGTAAGCAGGTCGTTTTCATAGGTATAGGCAACATTGAATGCCAGTTCCTCTGCGGTAGTTGTAGTTGCCGTGGCCATACGGTACATATCGTCATAGGTGTGGTTTGTGCGTGTTTCTTCCGTATCCTCCGGATACTGTACCCATTCAAGAACATTGGTGTCCGGATCGTAGCCGTAGCTTGTAACCATTCCGGCAGCATCGGTTGTGGATACAATGCGGTTGCCGTCATCGCTGTAAACTGCCTCAGCATAAATGGGTTTATCGCCACTTGTAATGGAAACCTTGGTATTGTTGCCCCATTCATCGTAGTCAAAAGTGCTGACAACGCCCGTTTCCGTTGTGGCAGTGAGAACATTATGCCACTGGTCGTAAGTATAGGTGAGTTCAGCACCGGTGGGGAGAATTGCCTTGATCAGGTCATTATTCTGATCGTACTCATAGCTTGTAATCTGCCCCTGAACATTTTTAACACTAAGTATGTTGCCTTCATCATCATAGGTATAGCTGGTACCGAAGGCCTCCTTATACAGCTGCACGCCGTCAAAATATACAGTATTAACGTTATAATCATAGACCAATTCAACGGTAACGGAGGAATATGCCTTATCTGCCACCACCGGTTTTGCTGTATATTGCCATCCGGTTACGCAAGGATTGAATCCGACAGTGAACTTTGTTGTCGTCGCATCAGTATTGTTAAAGGTGACGATCAGGGCAAATTCCCTTTCCTCTGCATTGAAGGAGTCAAGAGGCGCAGAATATCCCTTTGCCCAAGCGGCTGCGACGAAGGTGTCTCCTGCGTCACCGCTGAGCTGCAGCGTCTGAGAAAGGCGTTTTACAGAATTATAAGAACCGTCTATTTTATATACATTTTCACTCAGCTGAGGTGCGGGAGCAGCGTCTATCTCTTCCGTTGCTGCCGTGGTATATCCGCTCGTATCTGACCAATTGGTGGCGTATCGGAAGTCTCCGTTTTCAATGAGATTATATCGGCTTGCCGTGGGCGCCTCCTCAACCTGCACACAGTCAATATAAACGGTGCCTGCTTCAGCTGTCATCAGGCGGGCGGTAACCGTGGTATCGGCAACTGCAGTATAGGAAACTTCCAGTCTTGTCCAGTCCTTGCCGCCGGGGAGAATTTCACTCGATGCGGAAACTCCACCACCGTTCAAGGCAAGATACGCAGAACCTGTGCCTGTCTTCACATAAGCAGAGAAGGTATAAGTCTTTCCCGCTTCCGCATCAAAGGAGGGGCTTTGCGCACCTTCGGCCGTTCCTGCGGCAGAACGTGTCACCGCAAGGGACTTTCCTCCCATATACCCCTCCGCAGCGGATATGGCGACAGTGACATCGGTTGATGTGGCAGTCCATGAGTTCTCACCATCAAAGCTACTGTTATTGAGTATATTGCCAACAGTGTTCTGCAGTTTGGAGGACAGTCTCAGCTGATTTCCTTTGGCAGAGGAGTCCGCTGCCACGGCAGAATCAACATCAGCTGCATCTTCGATTGCATACTGCGAATACTGTGCCCGTCCCTGGTCATCCTGAACAGACACTGTATTGCCCCAGTTATTAAACTGCATTATCTGTACATTGCCGCTGTAATCTGTAATAGTGGTCTGGTTATGTGCATAGTCAAATGTCAGGCATCCGCCTGCAGCTGTGCCGTCACTTTCCTCAACAGTACGAACTCTGCTGGGCATATCCGTCGCCAAAGTTGTGTATGTATATGTGAGCTTATATCCGTTAAGATCTTCAATACTGCTGAGAATGTTATTTGTGGTATAGGTATACTGAGAAATTGCTCCATCCTTATCCTTGATTGAGGTAAGGTTAGAGTTTGTATAATTATATTCTACATAGCTGAGTTCATCGTTGCCTGTGCCCTTATATTTGATACGGCTCAGAAGATTGCTGCTATTGTAGACGAACTCATAAACTCTGCCTGCGCCATCGGTCACCGAGGCAATCATCTTTCCGGTCGCAGTTGTATATGTAATTGTAATGCTGCTTGGTGTTTGTTGGTTGTTTTTCTGCTCCGTAAGACGTCCGTAGGTGTCGAAATAGGATACATTTCCGTTTTTATCGGTTATGCAGAATTTTTTGTTGCCGCTTCCATTAGTGGTAAGTGTCAGTTCCAAACCGTCTTCATCTTTGTATGTATTTGCCGATTCATATAGGAAGTAATGAGATGTCCCGTCGGAATCTTCCCAAATATAGTAGTTTCCGTTTGCGCTCCACTGGTAAACCTGCTGGTTAAAGTTGGTGCGCCAACCATTGCCCAATCCAAAAGTGTTCTTGGTGCTGTCGTTTGCATTGTAAATATGGCTAATGGAAACGGGCATCCTATTGCCGCCAAAGCCTATGTCATTATGGACCCATACCAGGTTGCCGGTATAGCTGTTGACATATCCGGTACCTGCTCTACCGGCAGATGCAGAAGTATAGTCCCAATAGCCCTCAAGTCCGTTATTGTTTCTGAAAACAATATTAAGAAGGGGCAAATAGGTATAGCTATAGTCAGACGAATAGAACTGTTTCCAAGTGTTGGACGCACTCTCTGCAGCATCATCCGCCTTGAACATCATACCGGTATTTGCGCCTGTATACCATCCGCGAACGATATCAGTGACATCCCAACTATAAAAACCGTCTCTGCTGCAATTAACATAGTCTTCAATGTGCGGATCAAATCCCGGCTTATTGTTCCACGTGATTGTTTCAGATTTCCAGGTTCCGTTCACCTTATGAACTTCAACGCTGCAAGAACCGTTAGAGGAAGGATAAGGCTTAAACAGTCTTATGGATGCGCCGACAATAACATCAGCAGAAGTAAGTTTCGGAATTCTGCTGAGCATGAGGAAGCAACGTCCAACGCCCCAGGAACTATGGTTACCGCACTGCAGGATTCCGTTGCCGCTTGACAAATAGGTCTTTGTGTAAAGAGCAATGTCTCTTATATTGCCGGTATTGGTTTCCGCCTGAACAATGGGGTCCAGTACTACAGGCCACTGGCGATCCTCGTCCGCCAGCCAGGAGGAAGGCAGTATATATTTGAGTTCGTACTCTCCAGAAGAACCTTCAAGTTCGACACCTATGTCAAAATTATGTTCTCCTACGCTATCAACGAGATAGGGTGCGGGAATATAGAATATCAGTTCCTCTCCCTTGGAATCGTAAAGGCTGATGTTGTTATCATCATCCAATACTGGAACCATATCTCCCACATTGAGAATGTAGCTGTATCCGCGAAGGTCAGAATCATAATGACCCATTATTATAGATTCCTTCAGCCGAGCCGCATTCAGTTCGTATACGATGTCTGTATTGGGATAAACATCAGCGTAGCGAAGAGTGGATACCAGGTTCTCAAGCACAGTATCTTCGTGATCTATCTCAGTAAGAGCCTCGGTCATATCAACTTCTTCAATGGAGGCTGCAGAAGCTTGCACCGCGCTCAATTCATAAGTAGCAGTTTCGCTCTCCTCCATGCTTGCAGTTGCCATACTTGCCATAACTTCAGTTCCGATGTTTTTGAGTTCACCGGACATATAAAAGCTCAGGGTGTACCCGTCTTTCGCAAGTGTAACTGCGGCTTCGTCATTCAGGTTCTGAGGCAACGAAACCTGCCAATCTCCGGCAGTGTTTGTATATGCACTTCCTGAACGGGTTGCAGTGAGCTTAAGTGTATTATCTATCTCCGCCCATACTCCGTTATTTTCAAAATGTACAGGTTCTGAATACACAGCAGCCATATGGAGGCCGTTACTGAGTATATATTCCTTGGTATACTCAGTTCTGTTTTCTTCGACTTCTCCTACAATGTAGGCATCCTCATATGTAGCGGTATCTTTATTTGTAATCGTTGTTCCGTTAATTTTCCCTGCTGTATCGGTCGCACTTATGTTCGCAGCGAAAATATTCATTGGAGTGAGCTGAACGAGCATTACTATGACCAGCGCGAGAGATATAATCTTGCTAAATCGTGATTTCATATCTTTACACTCCTATCTTTATATGTTTTAAATAATTCTTCTTAAACGGGCTACGGCTTCATGCCCACATAGCAATCTCCCCCTCTCTCCGGTTTCTGTGATTACCACTTTGCAAAGCGCTCTGCGATGCATTGTGGTTGTCATAATACAATGGTAATATAATCAGTCTATTTATGCAATATAGTTTTATATTATTTTTAATCGTTATATAAATTATTACCTAAATTGCATAAAACAAGTGGCGGCTCATTAATAAGAGCCGCCACTTGCGCATTATTTACTGTATTAACAATAGGTAAAAAATATGTTGACAAACTAGAATACAAAAGGCATTCACATAAGCGTCCCATTTTTCATGTTAAGGGTATCCAATCTGTCAGCCATTTGCCATATGTAATTGACCAAAGTCTCATGTACATTACACCGTCCACGGTTTTAGTATACCAACGAGTCTCCTCTGTGCGAGGCTGAACTTCGCTTGCCTCAGATTCGGGCACATAATTCGTACTTGCGCTTGCCATCAGTACTGTTCCAAACAGTGTGAGACAGATCAAAATGGAAATAAGAATAAGCCTTGCGATTTTCATTCAGTTTACTCCTTCATAAATTTCAAAAGTGTTATACGGAAAATTGTTTATTTCCTCCGCAGGAATCTCCATTATCAGTCCATTGCTGGAACACACGAAATATTTGTTATCGCGACAGACTATAAAGGTTTTATCCTCAATTTCATTATCCACACCTATTAAATCATCTTCCGGCGGGTCATATGCAGGCTGCACAACTACAAAATATGACGCAATAAACACAGCGCATATAAATATTTGAATCGCATTTCTGACTCGCTTGCTGCGGCGGATATCGCTATTTTTGTACACTTCAAATCTTTGTATTATATCGTCACGGGATCTTGACCGTATATCGATCAGTGCGGTATTAGCTTCCAATTTACGCTGAGATTTAGGCTGGAGCTGCTTAACCACACGATAGATAACGGTGAAATAGGACAAACTATCCTGCTCACTTAGGTTCTTAGTGACATTGTAATCACATCTCAGTTCAAGAATTGCATCCAGTTCATGCATAAACAAGTGGGAAATCGGATTCCACCAAAATATAGCGCGAATTACGATAAACAAGAGTTTAATAAACTGGTCGTGCTCCTTGATATGCTGCCTCTCGTGCATCAGGATATATTTCCAATCATCTTTATCGAGCTCGAGAGGAGGAATGAAAATCGTCTGTTTGAAATATCCTGCCACATAAGGAACCGGTGCATTTGGCGTAACCATAACTTTATGGTTTATTTCCAGTTCAACGGCAACTTCAGAAATCGCCGCATTTTCGCAAGATTCATATCTCGCTCTTCTCGATTTGAAACGGATAATAGCCACAATGTCCTTAAGCAAAAACACAATCGTACCAATAGCCCAAAGAGCAAGCAACGTTTTTCCAATCCCAAAGCTGTTTCCGGCAATCGGTTGATTTAGAGCGTTTTGGATGCTTGGGATGAAATTATATGATCTGATTATATGGGCAGCCTCTAAATCAATTGGCAGCACAAGTCTTGCAAAACCCAAGGCTGTAATTGTTATAAGAATTTGAATTCCATATTTTGCGATAAAGTCGCGTTTTCTCCTCAGAGCATAAACAAAAATCAGCGCTATGTTGAAGAAAATTACGGACATCACAAAAGAATAGGCAGATATCATTTTCTGGACATTATCTCTTTCTTTTTTTCTTCAAGAATTGCTTCAAGCTCATTCACAAGTTCGATATCAATGTCATCTCTGTCGATGAGGGCAGACATCAGGGCTGGGACACTTTCCTTATCACCCGCTGAAAATACTTCCTCGGCATAATAAGTCTCGCAGCTGATATTTGCGGAAAACAGACGTCCAAATGTTTTACCGCAACGGATAAAGCCGTCCTCTTTAATTGCTTCCTTCTTCAACAAACCATTAAGCAAAATGTGAATAGAGCTCTCCTTCCATGACTTATTTTCTGAAAGCGCAAGAATATCGTTGCGAGATACCGGCTTTCCTGCTTTCCAAATAACATTCATAACTTCAAGTTCGCTTCTCGTAAGTACCATAATTAAACTGCCTACCCTTCCACAAAATATGTTTTATGTATTATATTATAATATTATCACTTGTTCAAGATTAAATCATTGGAAATAGTAATTTTTATCATATTAATTAATTTTCGTAATATCTATTATGCAATATTTCCAACTCACAGACCAACGTTTTGATCATCCGTTTTTTTTATTAGCAAACGCAAAAGTTTGGGATAATCAATAAAACCGTCAACCGGTGAAAGAAGTTCAGTAATGTAATCCTGCAATGCAAATTTCATCTCGAACTGACGGGATAGACTTCTCCCATTCCTAGATATGCCAGACTCGACAATGGCGCCCTTAGACAACAAGCCGTTTATCACACTATAAAGCGCCGCCATTTCCCATGTTGGGTCTGTGTTTAGCTCCACTATATCTTTTCTCGTTAATGGCCTTTTCGCATTCCAGAATATTTTCATTATTTTAATTTCACTTCTCGTAAGTTCCATACTATATCCCTCCTCAATTATCCTGATTTAATTATATAATATTTTCCGACAAAGTTAAAGTATAGTTTATGTCATAGTCTTTAGTTTATTAATAATATCGTTAATTGGCTATATTATTAACTATAGATTAATTTTCAAGGAGGGACGCCGATGGATTGCGACCTTCAAAATATAGGATCACGAATTCGCCGAGCTAGAAAGCGCAAGGGCATGTCCCAAGGCAGACTTTCAGAACTTTTACAGATTTCTGAAACTCACATGAGTGAAATAGAGCGCGGCAAATCTTGCGCAAATATGTTGCTGATTAAGAAGCTGGCCACGGTACTTGAAGTATCCGCTGATTGGCTTCTGCTTATAGACAACGAAAGCGCACAGCAGCAATCAACCGATGAACTTTCCCAGCTATTAAGTGAGTTCTCCCCTGCCCAACTTGAGCAAACTTTCAAGATTGTGAAGCAGCTGAAAGTTTCCTTCGACGCGCTCGATCCCAGCGCAAACGACAACTAAATTATCCCCGGAACGCCCATTAAAGGTGTTCCGGGTTATTTTTTGTTCTGTCGCCCATGCAAAAGCGTTGCTTTTCCTGCGATATAGTGATATAATAATCATCGGTTAATTCTATCACAAGTCTTATGTCGACATCTGTCAAAAAGTGGCATGTTCCAAATTGCAACTAAAATAGGGTGGTTATGGTGAATAACAACGAGTCCTTATGGCTGCATTGTCCTTTGTGCAAAAGCAAAACCCGTACAAAGGTGTACGAAAAAACTGCATTGGTCCATTTCCCTCTATATTGCCCGAAATGCAAAAGAGAGACTATTATTAATGTAGTAAAACTAAAACTATCAGTAAGCGACGAGCCAGACGCATAAAGCGCAGAGCCAGCTTTCTCACTACGAGAAAGCTGGCTCTTTTTTATTTGCCGACGTCAATTGCATCTTTGTCATGTAGGGCGCTTAAAACTGCGCGGATTATCGGAATTACAGTCTCCGCGTCCTGTTCGCTACACTGCTCCACCATAAATCTCAGCTGATTAATTGCTGGAGTTTTCCTGCTCATTTCAGGGTTAAATATCTCTCTTGCATCAATTTGCAGCACCCTGATCAGCGGATACAGAACCTCCAGTTTTGGATTTCCCTTATAGTTTTCTATATTCATAACTGTACGGCCATCGATGTCGATTGCATCAGCCACCTGGTTCTGCGTCATTCCAAGTCTGCCACGCGCTCTTTTTACAGCATCACCCAAGGGCTTTGAAAAATCAGACATTGTAATTCACCTCGGATACATTCTACAGTACACCTCACTTCATTTGAATTCATCGCAGTTCGTATAATTAGTGAACTGTAATTCATCTTTAAATCTGTGTATGACTATTCTTTCACTCATGAGAACCTTTATTTATATCCTCCGAGGTTTTATCTAGAAAGCGCAATATTAACAGATGCCGAGATCCACCAACCTCCATTCAGATCTCACACATAAAAATCTGAATGGAGGAATTAATATGGTTATCAATCCCCAACAAATTGGCGCACGGATAAAGGCAGAAAGAATAAAATTACATTATACGCAGGAGCAGTTTTCTGAAATGCTCTCAACAGGCCGTGTTCATCTTGCAAATATAGAGGCCGGGCGGAAGATGGCCTCTATAGATTTGCTTGTATCAATATGCGAGATACTTGATTGCTCGTTGGATTATATAGTCTTCGGCAATATAAATTCGAACACTATTCTCAAGGCGCGTATTTCACATGCGATATCGCTACTCCAGTCGGCTTGCGATGATCTTGACTGATTGTCTTATCAAATAACTTCTGTAATATTAGCTCGTTCTGAGCATGGCTATAACATCCGTGCTCAGAACGAGTTATCGCTTAATGATTATATAAAATTTTATATATTTAACGATAAATAGTTGCATATTTCGCCAAAAAGTGCTTTATTGTATTTATAGGCATGTTCTCATGCTTAGAACAAAGAAAAGAAACAAGGATAATTCCTAATTATC
>JAZSRY010000005.1:0-31382 GCA_045538735.1 Oscillospiraceae bacterium | reverse complement strand
GCAAGCCATTTGGACAGCTTCGCATCTGCCTCTCCGTCTTTCAACTTGTTCTTAACCGAGTCGCGAAGATTAAGCTCATCCAGATTTTTATAAATATCATCAATTCCGCCAAAGTTTGATACCAAATCAATCGCGGTCTTCTCACCAATTCCTCGCACACCCGGAATGTTATCGGATGTGTCGCCCATAAGACCCTTTAAATCAATCATCATTTCCGGCGGAAGAGAATATTTTTCTATCACCTTATCGGTGGTATATCTTACTGTTTCGGTCTTGCCCATACGAGTTGTGACTAAAAGGACGTTTGTTCCTTCATTTGCAATGAGTTGGAAGCTGTCACGATCACCCGTTACAATGTCACAGGTATCGCCGTTCTCTTTACAGATACGGCTGATTGTTCCTATAATATCATCAGCCTCATAGCCCTCGCACTCAAAACGATGCACATTCATAGCATCCAAGACCTTTTTAAGATACGGCATCTGCTCTGCGAGCTCATCGGGCATACCCTTGCGCTGAGCCTTGTAGCCCTCGTAGCGGAGATGGCGGAAGGTGGGTGCGCGCAGGTCGAAAGCCACGCAGACGCCGTCGGGCTTTTCCTCGTCCAGAAGGCGCTGAAGAATGGTGATGAAGCCGTATATTCCGTTGGTAGGTGTGCCGTCGGGGGCATTGAGCATGCGGATGCCGTAAAAGGCGCGGTTGACTATGCTGTTTCCGTCGATGGCGAGAAGCTTGAATCTCTTCATATGGGGCTCCTTGATATATTTATTCATGATATTATACCACCTTTTGAGCCTCTCTGTAAACAATTATCCGTTTGCAAAAAGGGGCTTGCCGTGCTATTATGAAAATTGAAATAAATGGAAATTTTGGGGTTGACCAAATGGGAATAAGTAAGATAATCATGATAATTATGGCGGCATTTTTCGTCCTGGGTGCGCTGGACCGTCTTTTCGGCAACAAGCTGGGAATGGGCGGAGAGTTTGAGCGGGCTTTCGGCCTTATGGGTCCCACCACATTGACCGTTGTGGGTCTTATCTGCCTTGCCCCCGTGCTGGCTCCCGCTTTGCAGAAAATTGTTGAGCCTGTTTTCCGTCTTATCGGCGCAGATCCCGCAATGCTTCCCGGTGTGCTTTTAAGCTGCGATGTGGGTTATCATATCGGCGCAGAAATGGGCGCAGATCCTCAGATCGCACTCTACGGAGGACTGGTTGTGGGCTCTGTTATGGGCTTTGTAATTTCCTTCACCATTCCCGTTGCCTGCGGACTTATCCGCAAGGAGGACTACCGCTATTTCTCAGGCGGCGTTCTTATGGGCTATATATTTGACCCCATCGCCTGCTTTGTGGGCGGCATCTGCATGGGCATTAAGCCCCTTGTTGTGCTTATAAACCTCATCCCAGTTATTGTTGTGGCGCTGCTGGTCATCGTGGGTCTGCTTTTTGCCCCCGAATTTACAATGAAGGTCTTCAGGTGGTTTGCGAAGCTGCTTCTGGCGGTTATAACCGTGGGTCTCTGCGCCGCAGCTGTGGAGGCTATGACAGGCTTTGTTGTGATAAAGGGCATGACCCCCATCACTCAGGGCTGGAAGACCATAGGCACAATCGTCCTCAGTCTGGGCGGCAGCCTGCCTTTGATGCACGCCCTGAGATGGGCCTTTGCCAAGCCCATAAATAAGCTTTCCGCCAAGGCGGGCATCAACGATGTTGCGGTGTTTTCCATCGTCCTTGCCTTCACAAGCCTTGTTCCCGGCTACTCCAAGTTCCACGAGATGAATCCTCGGGGCAAGCTCTATTACGCAGCCTTTTCCGCAAGCGCGGGCTGCATGCTTGCCTGCCATCTGGGCTTCACCTCCTCCATTGACCCCGAGGTGGTAACTCCCATGCTTATCGCAAAGGTGATAGCGGGCGTGTTGGCCATGGCATCCGTTGCCCTGCTCCATAAGCGCATATTCAAAAAAGAGGAGCTGGAAGAGCTTCCTGCGGAGGCATAATCAAATAAAACCGCAGCAGATGCTTATGATTAAAAAGCATCTGCCGCTTGTTGTTTTTGTCTCGGGGCGGCCATATTCTTTTCGGCATCTCCCTTTACACAAAGGAGGCTTTTAACACCTCATCCGTCTGCCTTCGGCAGCCACCTTCCCCTCAAGGGGAAGGCTTTAAAATACGGGGCGATGTGGGCATCGCGGTGCTACAAGGTTTTTCAACCAATTTCGTAGGGGTCGGCGTCCCCGACGACCCGATAAGAACGAGGGAAAATCCCGGTGGCGACGAACAGTCGCCAAAAAGCAGCAGCGTCCTGAGCGGAAATCGAGGCATGCACTCTAAGGTTTCGGATTTGATTATATGGCACAATAGTTTTCTTTTTGCCGCAACGAGGGTGTTTCCAAAGAGGGGCTTTCTGCGCCCCTCTTTGGCCTGTTTTTCTTTCCATATTCTTTTTGCCCATGTAGGGGACGGCGTCCTCGACGTCCCGCAACTTCCCTCCTCGCAGCGCAGCTGCTGCGGTCGGTGGCTAAAAACATGCCACCGGCATGTTTTCTTAACGCCCCGACGTCGGAGACATGGTCTCCCCCTGCGAATGCCGAGCAAGCCCCTCTGCCTAATGTTGTCAAAGCTATGAAATCGGGAGGGAACGGCGTAAACTCCCGTTTTTTTCATTGACGCGGCACTTTTGCCGTGATAAGATAGCTTGTCGTATACCATCTATACGAAATATTAAAAAACGGAGCGTGAAAATCCACCATGGATGATGGCAGTATAATACAGGCCATTATAATTATTCTTGTGCTGCTTCTCTTTGCAGCATATTTCGCTGTATGCGAAACCGCCTTTGCGTCTGTAAGCCGCGTAAAGGTGAAGGTCGCCTTTGACCGCGGTGACCGCCGCGCGAAAAAAGCACTCTATGTCCTTGATAATTTCGACAAGGCCATTACCACTATACTTATCGGCACAAATATTACACATCTTGCGGCAGCAAGCTATGTGACAGTTATGGTGACCCGCGCTTTTGCGGATAAGCCTGATGCGGTCAATCTGGCTGTAAGCATCAGCACTGTTATAACCACCATCGCCGTCTTTATGTTCGGCGAGATGCTGCCCAAAAGCATAGGCAAGAAATATGCACGGAGATTTTCCCTTTCCACCGCGGGGTCTCTGCGCTTTTTCATGACCGTCTTTACTCCCATCAGCTATGTCCTCACCGCCATCGGCCGTTTCTTCGCCGCGCTCACCAGGGGCGACAAGGAGATAACCGTAACCGAGGATGAGCTTCATGAAATAATCGAGGCTATGACCGATGAAGGCGAGCTGGAAGAGGAACAGGGCGAGCTTGTCCACTCCGCACTGGATTTCGGCGAGACCACCGTTGACAGTATTCTCACTGCCCGCGTGGATTTGGATGCCATCAATGTGGCTTCCTCCCCCGCAGATATTCTCGCTAAGGTCAAGTCTGCTGTCCATAGCCGTCTGCCTGTATATGAGGAGAGCGTGGACAACATAATCGGCATAATGCAGGTGAGAAAGTTCATCCGCACCTGGCTTGCCGAGGGTGAGGCCATGGACCTTCGCTCCATTTTGGACGAGCCCTACTTTATCCATAGCTCCACCAATATTGACGAGCTTCTGCAGATTATGAGCGCCCAGCGCCGTCCCATTGCCGTTGTAACCGACTCTTACGGCGGAACTTTGGGTATTGTCACCGTTGAGGATATTATCGAAGAGCTGGTTGGCGAGATATGGGACGAGGATGACGAGGTCATCGAGACTATGGTGGAAAACACCGACGGAAGCTTTTCCTTCCTTGCCGATGTTGATATCGAGGACGCTTTCTCCTTCATGGACTACGAAGACCCCGATGATTTTGATTTTGAGCATAAGCTTCTGGGTGAATGGGCTTATGAGCAGTTTGACCTTATTCCCTCTCAGGGCGACAGCTTCGAGTATAACGGACTGAATGTCACCGTGGAGAAGATTGAAAACCGCCGCATACTTAAGCTGCGCATAGTTCTCCCCGCCCCCGAAACCAAGGAAGGAGGCGAGGACTGATATGACATTTTATATCATTGCCTGCGTGGTATGCATTGTGCTGTCCGCATTTTTCTCCGGCTCGGAAATGAGCCTTTCCTCCGCCAACCGTATGCGTCTTGAGAATCTGGCTGAGGACGGAAACCGCAGCGCAGGTCTTGCGGTGAAGATTATAGACCGCTATGACGACACCCTTTCCGCGATTCTGATAGGCAACAACTTTGTAAACATAGCCCTCTCCAGCATTTCCTCCCTTATAGCCATTATGGTGTTCAAGGCCGAGGAGCTTACCTGGGTGGCAACTGTGATTTGTACCGTTGTGGTCATAATCTTCGGCGAAACTATGCCCAAGATAGTGGCCAAGAAAAACGCAAACCGCCTTTCCACCGTGGTTGCAGGACCTATCCGCTTCCTGAGCATTATCCTGACTCCCCTCATTTTCATTGTTGTTGGCATAATCCGCCTTATAACTGCGCCTTTCAAGGGCGAGGAGGAAGAGGACGATGCCGATGCCGCTGTTGAGGAGCTTCAGAGCATGATCGAGACCGCCGAGGAGGAGGCTGTTCTGGATGAAGACCAGAGCGAGCTTGTTCAGGCAGCTCTCGACTTCAACGATATTTCCGTCAGCGAGGTTATGACCGCCCGCGTTGATATGGAGGCAATAGACATTGAGGATGAGCCCGATGAGATATATGCCTACCTTTCCCAGACGGATTATTCCCGCATCCCTGTATATGAGGGCAGCGTGGATAATATCATCGGCGTGCTCCGCCTCAACCGCTATCTGAAGGCTCTTCTGGATGAACCCAGACCCGATATCCGCAAGCTGCTTATCAAGCCCTGCTACATCTATAAGACCACCAAGCTGCCCAATGTCCTTGAGCAGCTGAAAAAGGCCAAGCTCCATCTTGCCGTAGTCACCGATGAATACGGCGGCTGCACAGGCATTGTCACCATGGAGGATGTCCTTGAGTGCATAGTGGGCGATATTTGGGACGATACCGATGAGATAGAGGCAGAAGAGGTTATCGAGCTTCCCGATGGTATCTATGAGCTGGACGGAGATATGGCCATCGGCGATTTCATCGAGCTTATGGATTATTCCGAGGAGAGCTTCGAAACCGAAAGCTCCACCGTGGGCGGCTGGACTTTGGAAATGTTCGGCGCCTTCCCCGAAGAGGGAGAAAGCTTCGAATATGATAATCTCACCGTCACCGTTTTGAAAATGGACGGCTTCCGCGTTGAGCGCGTGCGCATCAAGCGGGAAGAGCCCTCCGTGGACGACGAATAAAACAAGCTGAAAAAGGAACAGACAAGAGTCTGTTCCTTTTTTGTTGCTAATTGGGCATTATAAGTGTAAAATTAAACAAGCAATACAACATCACGCGGAGGAAAAACGAAATGTACGATGTTCTTATAATCGGCTGCGGTGTGAGCGGAGCGGCCTGCGCCTATTCTCTCTCCCGCTATCAGCTTTCTCTGTGCATTATCGACGCATCCAACGACGTCTCCAACGGCACAAGCAAGGCAAATTCCGCTATTATCCACGCAGGCTATGACCCCAAGCCCGGCAGCCTTATGGCGAAGCTCAATGTTGAAGGCAACGCAATGGCGGGAGATATCTGCGAAAAGCTGGATGTGCCCTTTAAGCGCATAGGCAGCCTTGTGCTTGGTTTCAGCGAGGCTGACAAGGCTCATCTCCAAAAGCTCTATGAGCGGGGTGTGGCCAATGCTGTTCCCGGAATAGCCCTCCTCTCTGGGGAGGAAGTGAAGGCTATGGAGCCCAACATTGCGGAAAATGTTGTGGGCGCACTCTATGCCCCCTCCGCAGGCGTCATCAGCCCTTGGGAGTATACCCTTGCCATGGCTGAGATTGCCGTGAAAAACGGAGCGCAATTGCATCTTTCCACCCGCGCCGAGGCCATCGAGGCCATAGAAGGCGGCTATAAAGTCAAAACCAATAAGGGCGATTTTGAGGCAAAATATATAATCTCTGCTGTGGGTGTGGACGCCGATGCTGTCCGTGCTATGCTGGAAGAGCCCGAATATAAAATAGTCCCCACCCGCGGTCAGTATTTCCTGCTGGATAAGAGCGAGGGCGGCATAGTAAATCATGTTATTTTCCAGTGCCCCGACGAAAAGGGCAAGGGTGTTCTTGTTTCCCCCACCGTCCACGGCAACCTTATAGTGGGACCCGATGCGGAAAAAACCGCCGCCGGGGACAAGGCAACTTCCACCGCGGGTCTGGATAAAATTGCCGCAACCGCCCGCCGCAGCGTACCCACGCTGAATGTGCGTCAGAATATCCGCAACTTTGCGGGTGTCCGCGCCAACTCCGACAGGGATGAGTTTATAATAGAAGAATCCGCCGCCTTTCCCGGCTTTATCGACCTTGCGGGCATAAAAAGCCCCGGTCTCAGCGCCGCCCCCGCCATAGGCGAGTATGTTGCCGATATGATAAAGGCGGGGGGAAAGCTGGCTTTTGTCAAGAGAGAAAACTTTGTTGACAGCCGCAAAAGAATCCGCTTTGCCGAGTTGAGCCATGAAGAAAAGGCCAGAATCGTTGCGGAAAATCCCGCCTACGGACGCATTGTCTGCCGCTGCGAAACCGTCACCGAGGGCGAGATTGTGGCAGCTCTCCACAGCCCCATTCCTCCCGTATCCGTCAATGCCGTAAAGCGCCGCGTGGGTGCGGGTATGGGCAGATGTCAGGGCGGCTTCTGCTCCGCCATTGTCCACCAGCTCATCTCCCGTGAATTGGGCATTCCTATGGAGGATATCCCCAAGGAGGATGAGGGCAGCTATATACTTGTAAAGGTGGGTGAATAAATGAAGAAGTATCAGCTTGTTGTAATCGGCGGCGGTCCTGCGGGACTTGCGGCTGCCGTCACCGCGTGGAACGCGGGTCTGAGAAGTGTGCTCGTGATCGAAAGAGGCAGCCGTCTCGGTGGCATACTCAACCAGTGCATCCATAACGGCTTCGGTCTCCACTATTTCAAGGAGGAACTGACAGGGCCCGAATATGCCCTCCGCTTTATAAAGATGCTGGAGGAGACCGGTGTTGAGGTCATGACCGACACCATGGTGCTGGGTCTTGATAAGGATAAAAAGATATATGTTTCCGGAATGGAAACGGGCTATCAGTGCATCGAGGCGGAAAGCATAGTCCTCGCCATGGGCTGCCGGGAGCGCGCAAGAGGCGCTGTGGGCATCCCCGGCGACAGACCTTCAGGCGTTTTCACCGCAGGCACCGCCCAGCAGTATATGAATCTGATGGGCAAAAGCGTTGGCAAAAAGGTCGTTATCCGCGGCACCGGTGACATCGGTCTTATAATGGCCCGCCGCATCACCCTTGAGGGCGGTCAGGTTCTGGCCTGTATAGGCGCAAGCGACCATGCCGACGGCCTCACAAGAAATGTTGTCCAGTGCCTTGAGGACTATGATATCCCCCTTCTGCTTCGCCACACTGTAACGGAGGTGAGGGGCAAGGATCGCCTTGAGCAGGTTGTGGTCATGGAGGTTGACGAAAACCGCAACACCATCCCCGGCACGGAAAAGGTTTTCGACTGCGATACTCTGCTTCTCTCCATAGGTCTCATCCCCGAAAACGAGCTTAGCCGTCAGGCGGGCATAGCCATGGATCGCCGCACCAACGGCGCTGTGGTCTTTGAAAATATGGAGACCTCCATCCCCGGCGTATTTGCCTGCGGCAATGTTGTGCAGGTTCATGACCTCGTGGACTATGTCACCGGCGAGAGCATCCGGGCGGGCAAGGCCGCCGCGGAATATGTCCTCGGTGCTGCCGTGGAGGAGGGTGAGGTTCTCTCCCTTGCCAATGGCGACAAGGTGGGTTACACCGTGCCTATGAAGATAAGAAAAGCCAATGTGAAGGGCAATGTGGAAGTTTTCTTCCGCGTGAAGAAGGTTTTCGGCAAGTCTGCCATCGTGGTAACTCAGGGAGATAAGCAGATTGCCCGCTACAGAAGAAGCTATATGCTCCCCAGCGAGATGGAGAAAATCCTGCTTCCCAAGAAAATTCTTGATAATCTCAGCAGCGCCGATGGAGCAATCCGCGTAAGCGCAGTTGAAGAAGAGGAGGGCTGAAAAATATGAAAGAACTTGTTTGCATAGTCTGCCCTCAAGGCTGCCGCCTTCGGGTGGATGATGAGGGAAATATAAGCGGCAACGCCTGCGCCAACGGCGCGGAGTATGCTCATACCGAGCTCACCGCCCCCACCCGTGTCCTTACCAGCACTGTCAATATTCTGGGCGCGGAGCTTCCCCGCTGCCCGGTGAAGACCGCAGGGGCAATTCCCAAGCATCTTCTGTTTCAGGCTATGGAGGCTCTCCGCAGCGTAACGGTGTTTGCCCCCATAAAGGCCGGACAGGTCATCATAGCCGATATCGTCGGCACAGGCGTTGACCTTGTTGCAACTGCGGATATGGAAGAGAAATAAATAAAAAAGGCTCCCGCACTTTTGGTGCGGGAGCTTTTGGCTTTTTAATTATATACTCAAAGGATACTGCACACAGCTATTGACAACCCAGTCTACATAGTGTAGACTGGGTTTAGACTACAAGATGTAGACTCGGTGAAAGGAGGACTAAACATGAAGGATATGCATCTGGGCGCTGCGGAGAGCCGTTTTGCAGAGCTCATTTGGGAAGCGGAGCCCATTGCGTCGGGAGAACTGGCCATAAAAGCCGCTGAGGTTTTGGGCTGGAAGCGCACTACCTCCTATACCGTTCTCAAGCGCCTTTGCGAGAGGGGCATATTTGAAAACGAGGGCGGCAGCGTCCACTCCCTTATCTCCAAGGAGGATTTTTACGCTATGCAGAGCGAGAAGGTGGTTGTTGAGAGCTTCAACGGCTCTCTGCCCGCTTTTGTAGCTGCCTTTACAGGCCGCAAGAAGCTGACGGATAAGGAGATAGACGAGCTCCAAAGGCTTATTGACGGCATGAGGGGGTGAAGTTTATGAGCGCAATATTTGAAAGCATACTCCATATGAGCGCCGTGGGCAGCATAGTTATATTCACGGTGGTGATCGTTCGCTTTTTCCTTAAAAACGCCCCCAAGGTCTACTCCTATCTTCTCTGGGCTATAGTACTGCTGCGGCTATTGTGCCCCTTTACGCTGCAGAGCCCTCTGAGCACAATCCCCGAGAATCTGACTTTTGACGAGGCCATAGAGAAGCTTTCTGAGCCACGCACTCAATCCTACATCGAGGCTGAGCCCGTGATACAGCCCAACCCGGGCGAAATCGGCAATATGGAGCTTGATGAAATATACTGGCCTGATATCGAGACCGGCTATGAGAATGTGCCCGATGGAAGCATTCCTTCTGCTCCCGCCGAGAAAACAGATTGGCCGCACGTTCTGTCTGTCGTCTGGATCTGCGGTGTGTGCGTTATGGCCGTATGGAGCTTAGTCGTCTATATAAGGCTAAAAATTCGGTTGCGGGAGGCCACTGTCTTCGACAATGGCGTTTATCTGACCGATAAAGTAGGCTCACCCTTTGTTCTGGGCATTTTCCGCCCCAGAATATATCTTCCAGCCAGCCTCTCCTCCGAGGAATGGGAGTATATAGTTTTGCACGAGCGCTGCCATATCCGCCGGGGAGACCACATCACCAGAGTTCTGGCCTTCGCCGCTCTGGCTCTGCACTGGTTCAATCCCCTTGTGTGGCTGGCATTCATACTCAGCGGTAAGGATATGGAAATGAGCTGCGACGAGGCCGTGCTCCGCTCCATGGGGCCGGAGGTGCGAAAGGCCTATTGCACCTCCCTGCTGAGTCTTTCCACAGGCCGTCCCATACTTTCCGGCATGCCCCTTGCCTTTGGCGAAGGTGACACCAAGAGCCGCATAAAAAATCTGGCAAAATGGAGAAAGCCCACCATTGCCATGATAATTGCGGCTGTCATAGTCTGCATTGTGGCCGCCGTATGCCTTTTGACCGACCCGATTGAGCGGGAAGCGCAGATAAGGGTCAACGGACGGGTATACACCTACACCGGCGGCGAGGAATTCCCCGTCGGCCCCATCTGGGAGATTGGTATGCTGGAGGGCATAGTCCACCGCAGCGGTGAAGAGCCGGAGAAGGACTTTTACGGCACAAATCTTGACGAAAAGTACGCCGGACAGCCCATTTATGCCTGCCTCGACGGTAGATTATATCTTTTTATTTTTGATGAATGGGGCCATTTTTTGCCCTTTGAGCTGCCAAAAGGCGATATTGTCAGCGGCCCCACCGAGGTGGCACGGGGCGACTTTAACCGTGATGGGCAGAGCGACTTTATCACTGTCACAGAGTATTCCAACAGTGTAGAAATAATCCTTGCGGACAGCATAAGCGCTAAGACTCTCTGGGCAGACACAGCCTCCCTTGTTGAGGGGCAGCAGAAATGCTTCATAGCCCGAAAAGACGAGGACGGAGACTCCATCATCCGTTACACCTTCCAGGAAGAGGGCTATTGCAACTATATCCGCTTCTTCATAGGCGAAAATGGTGAGCTGGATGTGGAAAAGGGCAGAAGTCCTATAGACCATCTCCTTGAAGCCAGTTTTACAGACCCCGAAGCCATAAGCGCCTCTCTCCCGGAAAACAGCACATTTCTCTTCAGCACATACGGAGGGGAAGTTGTGATAGGACCAATAAATAGTGGCAGTAATATATCTGAAGAAGAGAGCTTCTGCAAAGCCGCTTTCCGTGAACTTGCAAATTCCGAGGCTCTGCACTATACATACGAGATCCATATCAATGGCGAGCTAAGAACCGACCTGCCCTGTAACGAAGGCTGGTTCTTCGGTGAGGATTGGCTGCTTATCAGCACCGCAGATATGCCCGGTGCCATGCGGAGTCAAACCATTGCGGAAGTTGACGGAGTGCAATATGTAGTCAGCGGTTTGGGGGATGAGCAGACAAGCCCAAGCTGCTTTTACGCCGGAGAATTTGATGCCTACGGTAAAAAGCCCATTGAGGACTTTATAAACTATGATTTGGAGTTTATATCCGAAAGCGATACAGAT
Organism: Oscillospiraceae bacterium; assembly: GCA_045538735.1. Taxonomy (GTDB): domain Bacteria; phylum Bacillota; class Clostridia; order Oscillospirales; family Oscillospiraceae; genus SIG459. The sequence continues at coordinate 20,330 of JAZSRY010000005.1, read as the reverse complement.
GATGGCAAGGTTTATAGCTTCACTGTTTTGACCGACGGAGTAGGAACTGATAATCTCCAAAGCTATATTTTTGATAAATCAGGACGCCTCACCGAGGCTCATTTCGAATCGGGAACTATTGAAGCGGTTTTAGACGGGGTGCCCCAGTTTGTAAGCCAAACCGTTGTTTATCGCTTTCCCGAGGTGAGCGCCGAGGAGTGCCGCGAGGCAATAGACAAGGCTTTTTATTCCATTGCTGCCAGGAGTGAAGCAGAGCTAAACGAAAAAACAGTATATGATGATGGCAGCGATGTTATCGCCGTGCCCTACGGCGAGAGTGTTGTGATAGACCTTGACGGAGATGGTGCCGACGAGGTGCTGTGTATGAAAGCGAGCAACATATACGGCATTTGGTCCCTCACCGTAAACGGAATTGAATATCTGGAAAGTCTTGAAATGTATATCGGAGACAGTGACAATTTGAATCCCTGTACCGACCAACTACCCGATTACTACATTGTAAGAACATATGAGGGTGACTATAGTCCCAAGATATGCGTATATGATGACGGCCCCAGCGGAGACCCCAATACTCACTTTTTCACCTTTAACGGATCGCTGCAGTATCACGGCAGCATCCCCTGCCATATGAGTCGTCTGAGCCTTGACGGAAATCATCACCTGACCGGGCCCGCTCGGCTATCTGTGTTCCAGACCTGGTATGCCGAGCACACGTGGCTTCTGCCGAATAACGGCAGCAAAGTCAGCGAGGTGGAGCGGGACTTCTATTATGTGGATGATTTTGAGTTCATATTCTGGGAACAGCCTTATACCGCTAAATACAGCCCCCTGCTCTGTCAGGTTTACGCCTACAGAGAAAGAGACATTTCCGCCCAGCCGTTTGTGCTGGAAAAGGGTACGCAGCTCAGCATTCTGGGCACCGATGATAAGGAGTGGCTGCTTGTGGCCGACAAGGCAGGCAGAGAGTATTATCTGCATTTGTGTGGAATAAACTCTTATTCCGTTGATACCCCCGCAGGCGAAATTATGGGCAATGAGGTGTTTGCCGGACTGAGTTATGCCGACTGACAGAAAAATTTACGATAAACAAAAAAGTTGCATTCCCGGCAGAAAGCTCTGCCGGGAATGTTCGCGTATATTGTATATATTGCAGCGATTTGATAGAATAGACGTAACAATTGGACAAGCTTGAATTTGAGGAAAGGGGCGGTGCTCAAATGGAAAAAATGAAAGTTGTCATTTATCTTTTATATTTCCTTATAGTTCTATTTGACACCATAATCATCGCAGACGCTCGGCGTCTTCTCTTAGATTTCTTAATTGGTCGAAGAAACAGGAAGAATGCGATGCGAATCCATTCTGAACAGACTTTCAAGAACAAGGTACACATGGGATACATTCATCCCATGCTGAAAAATCACCAGAAAATATTCAAAAAGTATCATATTCTATATTTAGTGGTACTGTATTCATTAGCCCCCCAGTATGTTGCTGTTGTCCTTGTTCACATTCTTGCCCCCAATATTATCAAGTACATCGTTGGGGTCTGCTTGATTGTTCGATTACTTCTTGCTGTTTTCTACCGTCTTAAACTTGGTCCACAGAGAATCTCTGTGTATGCAAAAAAGAAGTAAGAGTTCATCAAATTCCAATTTGTCCAACTAATTTGCACCGCACCAAAGCCTCCCTCTGACGAGGGAGGTGCCCCGAAGGGGCGGAGGGAGAGAAAAACTACCCCTCAGTCAGCTTCGCTGACAAGGGAGCCTTGGGCGCTGTAAGCGCCTGTGCAGCAATCTTGAATTTGAAAGAGGTGATTTCTGTGACCGAAAACAGCGTCTGGAAAAAGGCTCAGGCAGTAGAACTGAAAGTTTCTGAAAATATCTTGCCTGAATTTAACATTGGTTTTGACAAACGAGTACCAAGGGAAGTTGAACAGGAACTTCGTATGTTTGTGACTTGGGCGGAACAAAATTATCGCATACCTATCACCTTGTGGGTTGATTTCGAATATAATCATTATCTGATTAGTCAGAGTGGCAAACGAGTCGGATATTTGTTTTATTGGGCTGATTTTTCCTCGTATCCTGTATTTGATAATGCAGAGGATATTCCCCATATACGCCTGCCCGTGCGAACAGAACATAGCACCATTGAAGAGATACTAACTTCTTTCATTGAGGCAATAACTGATTATTATGCATGGCTTTGCAATGAGATATACGAAGGATATGAGCAAAATGAAAATGAGGTAGAAGAAATCCTGCAAGCCTACCTGCATTGGCGTAATTAGAAATCCCACCCCCTTGCTTCGAACAATAATGTTGCCAATTCCAATTCGTCCAACTAATTCGCACCGCGCCGGTGCAGCAAATTTGAATTTGACTATTTGATAAATCTGGATTTGGAGGCGCAATCGGAATGAGAAAGCTTATAATACCACTGGTTTTGATTATATTGCTGATGAGTGGATGCATGGTCTCATCTAACGATGGCATAACAAACTCTACCAAGCTGAACGCAGATGACATACTTGCGATGAAGGACATCGATATGTATGATGCTATGATAACAAGATTTATGTTTGCAGAACCGGACACCCTGAACCGGAAGCAGCTGACCGTTGCAGCACTAATCACTTTTGATGCAGAAATGATGAATGGCGGCTTATGCCAATTCTTCGCAAATGACCATAACGGTTATGCGCAGTACATCAGCGATGCATTGGGAGAAGTTGGCGCAACCGAAATGCAGAAGCACTATTCATCCTTTATAAACCAAAATGAGATAGATGTTACGCAAATGGACTCTTTCCGCATCAGGAGCGTCCGAGACTATTTGAAACAGTATGAACGTTTTCCCTACGAATCTTTTGATACTGTATTTTCGGAAATATACCAGAAGGAAAATCTGAGTGATTTGCTGCTTGCCTATGTCCGACTCTACGGAGATGAGATTTTAAACTGAAATGGCTGCATCAAGAAGCCCTAACTAATTCGCACCGCAGTAAAGCCTCCCTCTGACGAGGGAGGTGCCCCGAAGGGGCGGAGGGAGAGAAAAACTACCCCTCAGTCAGCTTCGCTGACAAGAGGAGCCTTGAGTGCTCACGCGTAAGTGCATAACACAAAACCGACCTATGATCGTAATCATAGGTCGGTTTAACTGTTTTAGGGGTATCCGCACATCCATGCGGGAGCTTTTTATATTATTTGTTGAGGAAATTCATAATTGCATCGGCGGAAGCCTTTGATCCGCCAAGGCTCTTCATGTCATCGCTGAATTTTTTGGCAGTGATTGCATAAGAGGGATTGTTCAGCAGCTCAAGAATAGCGGTCTTGAGCTCTTCGCTTGTGATTTTTTTCTTATCCAAAAATGCGAAACCCAGGCCGTTTTTAACGATTTGCCTTGCTGTGATAGCCTGCTCCTCCATCTGGGGAATGGCTATCATAGGTACGCCGTAGTATATGGATTCACCGGTGCCGCCCATACCTGCATGAGTGATAAAGATGGAAGCCTGAGAAAGGATATCCAGCTGGGGAACCATTTTGCCAACTTCAACGTTTTCGGGAATGTTTTCAAGGTCTTCGGGATTGATGGAGCCGAGGGCAGCGAAGACATTTATATCGAGCTCTCGCACGGCGTCAAAGAGAATGGGGTAATACTCGGGCCAGTTGTTGAAGGTTGTTCCAAGGGAAGAATAAAGCAGGGGCTTGCCGTTATCGGGGGCTTTCCATGTGCCAAAAGCAGGCCGCTTACCAATCTGCACGCCGGTAAAGACGAAATTATCGCCGAAGCATTCGTTATTGGGAACCAGTTTTTTCTGCACCATAACCAGATTCAGGTCGCCCTGACCGTCGAATATCTCCTTGAAATTCATGACGCGGCAACCGTATTTGGCGGCATATTCCATAGCCATACCCTCGGCAGCCATGCGCAGAGGATGTTCCTTGGGGATGTGTTCAAACTCTTCCGCAACTGAATAGCCTTCGTTGGATGGATAGCTTGTATATATCATGATGTTGGGGATGTGGAGGATATCCGCTGCCATAGTGCCGGCAATGCCTGCGAAATCGTGCATAATCGCGTCTGCCGGGTCTTCTCTCAAAACTTCCAGAATGCCGTCGATATTTGCACCTGCCTCCATCATAAATACGAAGGGGGCTGCTGCAGCACCATCATCCTCGGGAGAGTGTCCATCGTCCTTCTTCTCGTGATGGTGGTCGTTTTTCTCCATCCATGAGTTTACGGGCACAAATTTTGCGCCGGTAGGTTCAACAATATGCCGAAAACTCTCCACAGTAAAATAGGTAACACGAACGCCGCGGTTTATCAGCTCCGTCACCACGGAGAGAGTGGGGTTCACATGGCCAAAGGCTCCCAATGATACAACTGCAATATGCATAGCAATCCTCCTGTTTTTATTTCAGCGCGGGATCATAAACCAGATTGCCAACGCCTCCGTCGGCGCGGCACATCTGTGAAAAGTCAATTGCTTTGGCAAGCTTTAGATCCTCGCGCCCCATACCGGAGAAGGGAAGAGCATCATCTTTTCCCTCCAGAATTTCGTCAACAAGGCTTATTATTGAGGAAACCGTTTCCACAGAGCCCTCTCCGGGCCCATGAAAGAATAAGCAGCGGTCATAACGGCCTTCGCTTGCTTTTTTCAGATCCTGCATGGATTTTTTATACTGAGCCAGAGAAAGGCAATTTTGTTTTCCTGCAATGTCAAATAAAAATGTGAATTCATTGGCGGCATCGCCAAGGAAAAGCATTCGTTCCTCGGGGATCAGGATACTTATGCAGCCGAGAGTATGTCCCGCGCCGGGGCATATCTCAAGATGGAGATCGCCAAGATCAAACACATCTCCCACATCGAGAAAGTTAAATTCCTCCCAAGGTTTGACGCCCTTCCATTCTTCCTCGGATGTGCCGCGGACCAATTCCGGACATCCTCCGGAGATTCCGCTGTTCATAACATAGTCTTTACGGGCATCGATAGAAGAATGGAAACGGTAGAGATCTTCATCTTTCCGGCTGATGTATGCATTCATAAAACCTGCGGCTCCCATTGCGTGGTCAACATGACCGTGGGTTATAATGACCAAAGGTTCTTTTTCGCTCAAGGCCATCACATAGGAATACAGGTCGCCGAAACCGACGCCGGTATCAATAAGCGCGCAGCCATTGCTCCCTTCCACGAGATAAATGCAGACTCCGGAGATATCCCGTATCCGCGTTATTTTTTCCGTTACTTTTTCGTTGGAGAAATACTTCATAGGTTTTCTCCTTTTCCGTAGAATTCCATCAGCTTTTCTTTTTCCAAAAAGAAGCTTGCGCGGGCTTTTTTCACGCGGCATAGGCGCGGCGCTATGGGATCCATTTCAATAAATCTGTGGTTAAGCTTATCCTCTATTATCGCATCGCCGGAAAAGCAGGCATCTGCCAGAGCGATGAAGTCGTCAATATAAGAAACATCAATGGGAAAACCGTTGTGGTTGGGGAGCAGGAAGTCGATGTCTGCTTGCAGCGCTTTCAGTCGTTTCATATTTCCCCTATGGGAAAGAAGTCTCTGCTTCAGATCATAGGGTTTTCCGCTTGCGGACAGATCATAGAGCAGAACCTGTCCCGCTTCCAGCTCGTCTCCGCAAATGAGAAAGCGATGTGCTCTGTCCAAAAATCCAAGAGAAGAATTGGAATGGGCGCAAAGCTCCATTACTTCAATTTTCCGATGGCCAAGATCTATAACATCCCCGTCGTGCAGCAAAATCTTTTCGTAATGCGCATAAGGGAGAGCGTTGATATCAAATGGAAGATTGGGGCCGGGCTTGACGGCATTTGCATCCGCTGCCCAGTTGCGGTGCAGCATTACGGAGGGAAATTCTCCGTTGCCGCCTGCGTGGTCGGGGTGAAAATGGGTGTTTGCCACAAGTATAGGCTTTGATGTGAGGGTTTTTACAAAATTTGCGAGGGTATCGGTGCCGTATCCGGTGTCAATCAGCAGGGCCTTTTCCTCGCCCTCCAGGAGATAGAGGTTCTGGCTGCCTTCCATGAAGTTTATAAACCAGGTGCCATCATCAAATTTTTTTGCGCAGTAAGAGCCGAAAATAACTGTAAGAGGCGGCATCATAGGGAAAATTCCTCCTTTTAAAAGCGGGCAGCCGCAGCATGTGGGCTGCCCGCTGAATGGGTATTACTGTGCGGATTGCTTTAATTCTTCCAAAGCTGCCGCGCGCCGTGCCTTGTAAATCCTAACCTCCTCCAGCTGATAGCTGTTGTTGGAAACATACATGAAGATCAAGACCGCAAGGCCGCTGAGAACAGTCTGCAGATTGGAAGAGAAATTCAGCTTGCCGGTACCAAACGCAGAGATCATGCAGGCCTGTGCAAAGGAACCTGCCAGAATGCCAATGTTACGGTCTGCAAACTTTGCAAGCGCACCACCGATAAACATAGGCAGGAAGGCATTCATAATGTAGGAAGAACTGGCAAGACCGGTTTCCACGGAAACGGTGCCCAGACGGCTGGTGTTGATAAGGCCTGCCGCTGCCATCAGCGCACCTGCGATCATATAACACTGGACGCTGTTTTTCTTTTCATTGATGCCAACATTGACGCTGATCTCCTGCCCGGTGCGCAGAGAGTTGCAGTTGCAGCCAAAGACTGTGAAGTTCAGCAGCACAACCAGTACCGCGAGAATGATGGCAATCAGGATGTAGATTTCAGGTCCAGTAGCGAATACCAGCAGATCATTTCTGCCAATCAGGCGGACGCCGGCACCCTTGGTGATGATGAAGCCAATGGCTTCAAAAATCATGGCAACACCTAAACTGCACACCATGGGAGGCAATTGCAACGTCACATAGATCATGCCGGAAATGAAGCCCAGAACCGCACCAACCGCAATGGTGATCACGGCGGTAGGCGCGGGACCAAGGCCCAAATTCAGCGCCAGCTGGAACCCGATAATATTACTCAGCACCAGCACAGAACCAACAGAGAAGTCAAATCTTCCGCTGGTTAGGTTATAGCTGACCGCAAGAGAGATCAGTCCCGTATAGATGGTGTTAACAATGATGGTCTGCAGATCGGTACCAACACCAAAGGTTGTAGAACCGGCCAGACGGCAAATCACAAAGAAAAACGCATAGACCACTGCCGGGAGGGAGACTAATCCCAGCAAATTAGTCGCTATCTTTTTTATTTTCATATAAGACAACTCCTCGCGCGACCGCAGCGGCCGGAAAATTCATGGTTAATCGTGGAGAGCCTTGATGCCCTCGAGGGTCTTGGATGCCTCTACCAGATCAGCCAAAGTCTGTGCGGAAGCTTCGGGGTTAAGAGCGAGAATCAGCTGCTCCAGGTCCTCAAGGTGGTAGACCTTTGCGGAAACTTCATTAGCCTCAGCGGCTGCTTCAACGCTATCCAGCATCCAAAGTGCAGAGGTATAGATGCCGATACGGCCATCGTTCTGCAGAGCCTCGGCATTGCCGTCAACAGCATTGACGATCAGAGCGACGCCGAGAGCAAAGCGGGAGACATTGGTGGAGGACATGAAAGCAACGGTGCCGTTATTGAAGGCTTCAACATATGCATCGTTGATGGAACCGAGGGTCGCGAGGGGGCAGGACTCGGTTTTGCCGGCAACGGCGATGGGCTGTGCCCAGAAATCCAAACCGTTGAAAGATGCGGCAACACCGTCAATATCCTCGGAGAGAGCGGCTGCCTGGTCTGCGAAGAATGCTTCGCCGGGGAAGCCGGCAACCTCAATGTACTCAATGCCGTACTTTTCGGCAGCGGCCTTGAAGCCCTCAGCGCGGTTCACAAACATGGGAACGCCAAATGCAGCGCCGCCGGAAGCGTAGATGACCTTCTTGGCACCCAGCTTGCCGAAATATTCGCCCAGAGCGTAGCCGCCTTCGTAGTCGCCGTTGCCGTAGCTGATGGCATCCAGAACGTAGGGGTTATCCTGGAACTTGTCGATTACTTCCTGGCTGTCGATGGCTGCGCCCCAGTAGTACATGCCATAGTCAACGCACTTCTGGACGGTTTCGCCCATGGCCACGTTGTAGAAGCCGATGATGCCCTTGCAGCCTGCGTTGTAGCAGTCATCGATGAACTGGAATTCAGCTTCAGCGGAAGCGATAGCTTCGGAATAGATGAACTCAACGTTCAGACCGTCCTTAACCAGCTCTTCAAAGTAAGCCTGCATGGTCAGGGTCTCGCTGTCGGTAGGATCGTAGATCTCAACACCGATCTTAACAGTCTTTTCGGGATAGGGAACGGGAAGCTGCACTGCACCGCCATCATCGGGCTGGGCGGGGTCAGCGGGAGTAGCGGGGTCAGCGGGAGCAGCGGGGGTAGCGGGAGCGCTGCCGCATGCGGCCAGGCTGAATACCATGACCAGAGCCAGAATAAGAGTCAGAATCTTTTTCATTTGGGTAATTCTCCTTTTCGTGTAATTATTTAGCATATGTCTTACTTAGCGAGGCAGCAATTTGCCGCGATAAGTCATGCTCGTTACAAAAACTACCATTAGGAACAGCAGACCTCGGACGATCTGAATGTAACCAACGGTCAATCCCAACACTGTCAGGGCGGTGTTCAGGACTGTGATCGTTGCCGCGCCGACAATAGCGGCGCTGATTTTGGACTTGCTGCCTCCGGAAATCGGCATGCCGCCCAGAACAACAGCCACCATCATATCGTTGCCCAAACTGCCACCGGTGGTCTGGGTAACGGTTTTGGTCTGCAGTATTACAAAAATCGCCGCAAGACCTATGGCAACACCGCCGACCAGAAATGCCTTGAGCATAATGCTGTTGGCTTTGATGCCGGATTGAGCAGCGCTGCGCATATTACCGCCCAGAAGCTTGGCGCTTTTGCCGAAAGAGGTGTAGTTGAACAAAACGAGAGCCACTATGTAGAACACCAGCAATATGGAAATTCCGGTTAGTACAACTCCGTTGGCGGTGGTGTTAAAGTAATTGGAAAGGGAGAGCGTTGTTTCCTTTCCCATAAAAACTGCGCCGAGAGCGGAGAAAACAGTGCCGCCAACAATGGTGACTATAAAGGCGGGAACATGCATAAAAATTGCCAGCAAGCCCTTGAGAAGACCCAGCAGCAACGCAACTGCCATGCATGCAGCAAATGCCCAAATTACAGAGCCGGTGTTTTTGCACACGATTGCGCCTATAATTGCGGTGAGACAGACGCTGCCGCTCATAGACATATCTATAGCGCCGCTTGAAAAGGCATACACAGCGCCTATGGAAACTATAGCAGTGGTAATAATGTTGCCGAGAATGGAGCGTATGCGGATATAATCCACAGAGATTCCCTCGTTGGCCATCGCCCAAAGATAGAATGCGATCACAAGCAGCAAGCCTGCATAGGGCGCCAGAGAAAACAGCTTTTGAGTGTTGATTTTCTTTTTCATAAAGCCGCCTCCCTCAGATCATGCAGTCCAGAATATGGTTTTCGGTAACTTCTCTGCTGCGGATAAACTCGCCGTTCATGCGTCCGTTTTTCATTACAAGAATGCGGTCGCACATGCCGATAAGTTCGGTCATCTCCTCGCTGATCATTACGATAGATTTTCCTTCCTTGACCATATCGTCCATCAACTGATACATTGCGGATTTCACGCCTATATCCACACCACGGGTGGGACAGTCCAGAATAAGAATTCTGGAATCGCGGCCTACCCATTTTCCGAATACGACTTTTTGCTTGTTGCCTCCGGAGAGATGCTGAACATTTTGGTCAATATCTGCGCACTTGATAGAAAGATCCTGCACCTGCTTATTCACATAGATCTTCTCGGATTTTCTGCTGATAATGCCCGCCTTGTTGGCAAGCTTGTCGAATCCTGCCGCAACAATGTTGTCGCGGATAGATGCGGTAAGCACGAGGGCTTCTCTGTCGCGATCCTTGGAAACATAGCCTATGCCGTTTGACATAGCCTTTACCGGAGAAACCACTGAATCTCCGGAAGGATAGACGGTAACTTTTCCGGTTGCCAGTCTGCCTTCGCCGAACAAAGCGTGTCCGAGTTCGTGCATTCCGCAATCGGAAAGACCTGCGATGCCCAAAATCTCGCCTTTATGCAGCTTCATGCTGACATTTGTCATGATTCCGAGACCGCTTGTGATGTTTTCAGCTTCCAGAACAATTTCGTCGGAGATGACTCTGCCGTAGTCATCGCGATAATATTTCTCCCCGATTTCGCGACCAACCATATATTTTTTGACCAAAGCAGCGCTGAAGTCCTTCTTTTCCAGCGTTGCGATCAGATGGCCGTCGCGAAGAACGCTCAGACAATCGCAGTGTTCCATAACCTCATCAAGATCGTGGCTTATGAAGACGACAGCCTTGCCTGCTGCTTTTTGCTCCGCCATCAGACGGTATACTATATCGCGGCCGCTTTGGCTAAGGGCGGTAGTGGTCTCGTCAACAACAAGGACCTCCGGCTGGCGATACATTACTTTTGCTACCTCAACCAGCTTGCGTTCCTGCTGATCCAGCACATCGATCATATCTCCGGCTTTTGCGCGGGTGAATCCAATTCGGTCCAAAGCCTCCTGAGCGGCTTCGTTCATTGCCCTGCGGTTTACCAGACCGAAATGTTTGAAGTTTTTTTCGTTTCCGAGGAAAATGTTCTGTGCAAGAGTCAAGCCGGAAACGGTTCCGGCCTCCTGAACAATCATGCCGATACCGTGGGCCGCACCATCGATCATGCTCTGGGGGCTGTAAGGCTTTCCGTGGAGAAACAATTCACCGGAGGTAGCAGGCTGCATGCCTGCAATAATGGAGGAAATCGTAGACTTGCCTGAGCCGTTTTCTCCGATAAGACCGGTGATCTTGCCGGGCATGATCTTTACATTCACCTTGTCCAGCGCAACTGTCGATCCAAAATTTTTGCAAAGCTCACTTGTTTCAATGATAGGGACGATGGACTGATCCATACTGATTCCTCCATTCATTTTCCTGCAATTATGGCTTCATTTTAACAGAGCACAATATATGCTTCAATGTTGTAAAGTGATAACTATCCGACTTATTTTTACTTTTGTATTGACGGGTTCGCCTCAAATGATATACAATAAGCACATATATTCAATATTTTATCAGGTTTGATACTGCGTTTTGCACAACAAAATGCGGTTTTGCGGAGATATGCCTATGAGAAATCCGACATTTTATACATCTCCCCAACAGGTGGAGTCTTTTGTAAGCCTTCATTATCATCAAACGGGCTATAAGCCTCTTTTTCCCGAGGCCTTGGAAATGATGCTGGAAATGAATTTGCTTTCCTCCACCCCACTTCCGATCCCTCAGTTCAGCGGGGGTCAGGACGCGGCGACATTTGCAAAAGCTGTTGGAGCCATGCCCTTGAATGCGGGCTTTATTCTTCGCAATTCCAACACCTATCTTTCGGAAAGAATTGTGGAGGAGGAAGCGCTGTTTCCTGCGGGAAAAGATGTTTACTGCATCAAGCATCTCCCGTATATGAATGATGATGCCCACACCCATACTTACTTTGAAATTACATATATTTACTCGGGTAGCTGCACCATGCTATTTGGTGGCGAATCCATAGAGATGGTTGAGGGAGATTTGTGCATTGTTCCTCCTGGCTCTCCTCATGCCCAGCCCTTGAAGGAGGACTGCTTTGCTATTGGTCTGATGGTGCGAAGCAGCACCTTTGATGCTATGTTCGGAGATTTGCTTATCAAGGACGATGTGGAGTCCAATTTTTTCCGCGATTCTCTCTATAACGCAAGCCGAATCAACTATCTTCGTTTGCGCACGGACATTCATAATGACCAGCTTCGCTGGTATCTTCAAACTCTTGTGGGCGAGTGTTACCGCACAGATCCCCACTCAAACACCTGCGCCACAAGTCTTGTCAAGCTTTTTATGGCGGAAGCCTTCCGCACCTACGGAGGCACCGCCACTGTATACAGAGACGCGGGCCACGGCAGAAAGGTGGATTGCGGCCTTATTCTGCAGTATATTTATAACAACTACCGCAGTGTAACGTTGAAGGAATTATCAGAGGTATTCCATTATAACGAGGCATATCTTTCAAGGCTTCTGCAGGAATATGCTCACCAAAGCCTTACAGATATTGTCCGCTCGTTGCGGCTTAAGAGGGCTGAAAATTATCTTCTGAACAGCGATCTGAAAATCCATGAGATCAATACACTTGTGGGATATAATTCGGTGGATCACTTTTCGCGAACCTTCAAGGCGGCTTACGGCTGTTCCCCCGCGGTATATAGGAAGAAAAACCGTAGCTCAGGGGAATGAGACCTCATAAAAGCTAAAAAGCAGGAAGCTTTGCTTCCTGCTTTTTAGCTTTTATTCATGCTTTTATTCAGTTATACAATGCCCTCAAGGGAGAAGTTTTCAAGCCACTGCTTTGCCTCGGCGCAAACCTCGCGGAGGCAGTCGTCGCCGAAGGGGCTGCGCAGACCTGCGGCCTTGATAAGGTCGGTGAAGGTCTTGGTGCCGCCGTAGCGGGTGTACTCCATATAGGTATCCCAAGCCTTCTTCCGGTCGTGCTGAATCATTGCCCAGAACTGCAAAGCCATAGTCTGAGCCAAGCAGTAATCGATGTAGTAGAAGGGAACATCGTAGATATGCAGCTGCTTCTGCCATGCCTCGCCGTCGGAATAGAAGGGAATGTCGCCGTCCAGCTTCAGCCAGGGCATATAGATTCCAAGCAGCTCTTTCCAGACGCCGTGACGCTCAGCGGGAGTCATTTCGGGCTTTTCGTAAACGATGTGCTGGAAGTGGTCGACCATAGTGCCGTAGGGGATGAAGGTGATGGAGCCGGAGAGATGGCTGAAGAGGAACTTGCGGGTGTCCTCCCCGAAGAAACCTTCTGCCCAGGGCCAGGACATGAATTCCATACTCATGGAGTGGACTTCGCAGGCCTCGGTGGTGGGGAATACGAGATCCATGGGAATAACATCCCGGTTCATCCATACGGAGAAGGCATGACCTGCCTCGTGGGTGACAACCTCAACATCGCCCTGAGTTCCGTTGAAGTTTGCGAAGATGAAGGGGGCTTCATAGTCGGGGATGGCGGTGCAGAAGCCGCCAGCGGCCTTGCCCTCGGTGGAGAGGACGTCCAGAAGCTCGTTATCCAGCATATGGTTGAAAAATTCTGCGGTTTCGGGGGAGAGCTCCTCATAGAACTTCTTGCCCTGAGCGAGAATGTCGTCGGCGCTGCCTACAGGCCTGGGGTTGCCGCTGCGGAATTCAAGGGCTGCGTCTGCGAAGCTGAGGGGATATTCCTTGCCGAGGCGCTGAGCCTGATGCTTAAATATTTCCTCGGCAACGGGAACGAGATATTTCTGAACTGCGTGGCGGAAGGCATCGATTTCCTCTTTGCCATAGCAGTTGCGGTTCATACGGTAGTAGCCAAGCTGGGTGAAGTCGGCATAGCCCAGAGCCTTGCCCATCTTATCGCGGAGATGAACGAGCTTATCGTAAATCTCGTTAAGCTGAGCCTGATTATCCTCAAACCACTGGCCCTCTGCCTTCCATGCTGCCAGACGGCGATCGTCATCGGGGTCGGTCTTGAAGGGGGTCATCTGGCTGAGGGTATAGATATTGCCATCAAACTCAACCTTTGCGGAGGCGATGAGCTTATCGTATTCCTGCTGAAGCTGAGCCTCCTCCTGCATATAGGGGATGATCTCGGGGGAGAAGGTCTTGAGGGCAATCTCGGTGTTCAGGAACATGAGAGAGCCGAATTCCTTTTCAAATTCAGCGCGGAAGGGGCTCTTTATAAGCTCCAGATTGAAAAGCTGCATAGGCTCCTGAATTTCGGGTCCTATGTTGTTGAAATAGGTGGACTCCTCGTCATAGAACTTGTCCCGGGTGTCTACCATGTGGCGGATGGTGACAAGCTCGCCGGCGGTCATGAAATGGCGCTTCTCCTGATCCATTTCAAGGAAAGCGGCCTTAGCCTCCTCATAGCTCTTTGCGGCTGCCAGACGGCCGGTGATGTCCACGATGCGGGCTTTTACGGCTTCGGCATCGGGGCGGGTGTACTTCATCTCTGAAAATTTCATTATATATCCTCCGAGGGTCAAATTATTTTTTCTTTATCCAGCTTTCCCATTTGGAAGTCAGAGAGCGGATTTCTCCCGCAAACTTGGCAAGCTCCTTGTTGGGAATACCTCTGCAGGCCTTTGCCACATCAACAAGGGCATAAGCTGCGGTGAGGAGATTGTCCATGGCGGATTTGGCGCGTGCATCCTTGGGAGCCTTCTTGGCAACGGGAACGCCGGTGGTGAGCTCGATAACCTGATTGCTCATAAGGTCGAAGCTTGTACCCGAGTAGGGAGCAAGAACATTGTAGCCATACTCATCACGGAGGCAGGCGGCATAGTCTTCAACGGCATCGGGGTCGCCGTGGTTGACGAAAACGGTGGCGGGCTTTTCCTTGAATGCGGAAATCCATTTCAGAAGACCGTCCTTGTCGGCGTGTCCGCTCTTGCCGGGGAGATAGCTGATTTCAGCGTTAATGCTGATATCCTCGCCGAAGAGCTTTATCTTCTTTGCACCGTCGCGAATAGCCCGTCCCGTGGTGCCAACGGCCTGATAGCCCACGAAGAGGATGAGACTTTCTCTTCTCCAAAGGTTGTGCTTGAGGTGGTGGCGGATTCTTCCCGCCTCGCACATTCCGCTGGCAGAGATGATGACCTTGGGCTTTTTGTCCATATTTATAGCCTTGGACTCTTCACTGCTTACGGAAAGCTGAACGCCGGGGCTCATAAGAGGATTGATGCCCTGATTTATAAGGGCGCGGGTCTCGTCGTCAAAATAATGGTCGTCGGTCTGGAGGAAAATGCCCGTTGCCTCGTTGGCAAGGGGGGAATCCACATATACGGGGAAGTCTCCGTGGCCGCTGACAAGGCCGCGAACCTTTATCTCGCGGATGAAATAGAGCATTTCCTGTGTTCTGCCCACGGCGAAGGAGGGGATGACAACATTGCCGCCTCTGTCAAGAGTGCGCTGTATGCAGTCGGCAAGGTGCTGAATGTTGTTTCTGTCGCCCTTTTCGTGGTAGCGGTTGCCGTAGGTGCTCTCGGTGACAACATAGTCAGCCTCTTCAACATAAACGGGGTCTTTAAGGAGCGGCTGCTCAAGATTGCCAATATCGCCGGAGAAGACGATTTTCTTGGTAACATCCCCCTCGGTGAGCCATATTTCGATGCTGCTTGAGCCCATAAGGTGTCCCGCATCGGTGAAGCGGACAACAACGCCCTCGGCAATCTGAACTTCCTTGCCGTAGTCCACGGGGCGCAGCTTTGATATGGCGGTTTGGGCATCTGCCATGGTGTATATGGGTTCAACGGGGGCTCCGCCGGCACGGAGGCTCTTGCGGCTTTTCCACTCCGCCTCGCTTTCCTGAATATGGGCGCAGTCCCGGAGCATTATCTCGCAAAGATGGGTGGTGGCAACGGTGGCGTATATAAGTCCGCTGTAGCCGTTTTTATAAAGGAGGGGGAGATTGCCGCTGTGGTCAATATGGGCGTGGGTCAAAAGCACGAAATCCAGTGCGGATGCCTGAACGGGCAGAGCTTGATTTTCAAAAATATCCTGTCCCTGTTCCATGCCGCAGTCCACTATTCCGTATTTGCCGTTTATCTCGATAAGAGTGCAGCTGCCTGTAACCTCGTGGGCGGCGCCGAGAAATGTTATTTTCATTCTGCGTTCTCCTTTCCTGATTTCACTAGCCTGAGCGATATAATCCGAACTCGCTCCGCGAGGCGGATTTTAGCGCCAGACTTCCTGTTTCTTCTTTGGTGGGCGACAGCCCACCTGCATCATTCAATTTTGCCTGACACAAAAATCCACTCTCGGGGAGTCGTGGATTTTTGAGGCCATATACTAAGGCAGTGCAAGGCGGCGGCTTGCAGATGGGCGTTTGCCCTTCAAAAGCCGACAACGCAGCAATGCCGACGGATATGTCTTCAAAAACGGGTTTGGATTATATCGCTCAGGCTACGGTATAATTTTACTCTATATCACATTAAATTGCAATATTGCCCGGTGCCAAAGAGCTAATGTTTTCCAAATGTTCATATTGTCTCATTGTGCATTTTTTATTATATGATATAATTAGATCACAATTCCAAAAGGACAATTTTTGTTTATGACGAGAAACAGACTTTTCAATATAGAATATTGTATTACCCAAAGCTTCTTCTGGCTGGCCTTTTGCAGCGTGGTGGGTTATGCCGCGTTGTTTTTGCAGCGCAGGGGGTATTCGGGCGCGGAAACGGGAATTGTAATGGCTTCGGGAAGCATTCTTGCCTTTGTTCTCCAGCCAATGATTGCCTCCTTGGCTGACCGGAGCAAAAAAGTTACTCTTATGGGTATTATTTCCGCAATCTGCGCCCTTATGATATGCACAATGGCGGTTAATCTGTTTGTGCCGGGCAAGAGCATAGCGGTTTTCATATGCTATACCCTCTATTTCAGCAGCGTATATCTCATGCTTCCCTTTGCAAATGCTTTTGCGGGATTTTTGAACAGCTGGGGGCTTAGAATAAATTTCGGCATAGCCCGAGGGGTGGGAAGCCTCTCCTACGCCGTTTTGAGCCTTATCCTTGGCGTGCTTATAGATAAGCTGAGCCCCAATGTTCTTCCTGCTGCGGGAATTATCTTCACATTGCTCCTACTGGGAATGATGATAATTTTCTCCCGCCAATATTCCGGCGAAGCGGTGGCGGCGGTATCCGAGCAGAAAAATGACAGCCTTTCCCTTATAGCATTTTTGAAAAGCGATCCCCGCTTCGCCCTTATGCTTTTAGGTATAGCTCTTGCCTATTTCTCCCATACTTCATTTACGAATTTCCAGATAAACGTAGTGGAGAATGTGGGTGGCGGCAGCGCGGAAATGGGCGTTTGCTCCTTCATAGCCGCAGTGGTTGAACTGCCGCCCATGTTTTTGTTTATGCGTCTTGTGCGTAAAATTCGCTGTTCAACTCTTTTGAAAATAAGCTGCGCAATGTTTTCCGTGAAAATGCTTGCCTGCTATCTTGCCCCCAATGTGCCGATGATGTATGCGGCTCAGTTTATACAGGTGATAGGCTTCGGTCTTTATATTCCCGCCTCTGTTCAGTATGTAAATGAGGTTGTTGCCCCTGCTGACAGAGTTAAGGGACAGGCTCTCATAACTACCACCACAACTCTCAGCGCCATTGCGGCAAGCTTGCTCAGCGGAGTAATGCTGGATAAGCTTGGAACCTCCGAAACCATGCTGGTTTCCGCAATAGTTTCTGCGGTGGGCGCTCTTGTTGTCATCCCCGCGGTAAGAAAAACACCATTGCACAAAGAATAAAAAAGCAGTGCTTTCCTGGGAAAGCACTGCTTTTTACTGCTGTTTATAAAATTATTCTGCAGCGTTGCGCTTTTTGATACAAACGCTGATTATAATGAAGAAAATGAAGATGATAAGGGCGAAGAGAGAGGGTATATTTATGCTCCCCAATCTCTTGACTGAGGAAATATGCGAGAGGTACAATATGCTCGTAATAGAGGCATTTGTTTTAAGAACATATATAGGCGAAGCATCAAAGGGGGCTGAGAAAATATGTATGGAGCGGTAAGAATAATTCTCGGATGTGCCGTTTTCGGTGTGCTTTTCCTTCTGCTCAGAAAAACAAAACTTGCGCGAAACAAGAATATAATAATCTCCCTTATAATTGCGGCAATATTTTGCGCGGCGTCTTATATGCTTCCCCTTGAAAACAGCTTTTTGTCTTTTTTGTCGCCTGAAGAAGCTTTTAATTATACTAATTCAGAAAATGTGGCTTTCGTTGTGGATGGAAGCAAGTCGTCTTTGGTAATAGGAGAAGAGGCTAAGGGTAAATATGTCTTTTTGGTTGTTCCAAAGAGCGATAACGAATGGAAATTGGGAAGAGGTATAGACACGAAATCAGAAGGTCAAATAATAGAAGAGGATTGCATCGTTAATCTTTATCACCATAAGAAAAGCGGCGACTATTATATACGCGCAGTGAATATGGGCGAAGAGGGAATTGAGATATATGATAGCTGCAATTCTTCGTTTCTTCTTTTTAAATCAGAGCCTTTCAATTCTTGTTTTGCCAACATAGCGCAGTTTGATGAAAATTATTGGATCAGCGTAAACGGAAAACAGCTTAGCTTTATTTCTTGATTTGCCAAGATCTGAGTGGGGGGTAATGAGCATGAAACTTTTGGATTTGCCTTTTGTATATGAAGTGCGGGAAGAATATGTTGCCCTGCGGGATGAACTTCAGCGAAAGAAGGCGGTAAAGGCCTTGATGAAGGAATATCGCGATGAACTGGAAGATGTGGATGACAGCGCATATTTTTGGCTTGGCATTGCTTCGGGGCAAGATGAGCTTGGAGAGCTCACCGAGGAATACAGGCAAAATGCCATCTCCGCGCTGAGCAAGTTGGGAGAGGATGCGCCTCCTTTTGATGAGGGAGAACTGGATTTCCTTAATAATGCCGGCGCAAAAAAGAAAAAACCAAAAAATGAATATATAAACTGGAAGCCCGGAGATGTGTATCTCTATGACCTCAGCGGTCCTTATGCCGAGGAGGCACACATTGATGATTGCAGTCTGCTTTTGTATGTCATTGATTACTACAAGATTTCATCGTTGGGGAAATGGCCGCGCCTCTATCTTCTCCTCAATCTTGGGAAGGAAGCGCCGAGCACAAAAGATGATTTAAGAAATTGTGGTTTCTTTGAATTATTCAGAACATATTCAAAATGCGGTAAAATAGCTTATCGAAAGGTGTATACATGCAAAAACGAAGCGGAATTCGAGAGCTTTAATGCGAAGCTTAAATATGTCGGAAACTTTCCCTCCCTCTCAAGTCCTCCGAATGAGGCGGAAATGGACGATGCGCCGACGTATCTCTGGGCTGAGCATATTGACCGCGATGTGTGCCGTGCATTCATGAAGGGAGATATTTATTATTTTTCCGAGGATCAATGAATGCAGCACATAATAAGGGAGAAATTATGAAAAAACCGATTAGGATAATAATCTTGCTTGTCGTCGTTGCAGCTATCGTTTTTGGCGTGATATTCATTCCTCAAAGGGTTGAAATTCCTGTGGACGATTCTGCTAAAATCATATATTGCTACGGCAATAAGGACATCGAAGCTGTTTTGACAGAAGAGGAAAGCCGCACCATTGCCAGAATTTTCAGAGGCAGAGCATATATGGTTTTTGAGATTCCCGCTTGCTTCTTCTCTGACTTTGGGTCAATCTGGTTTGGGGATGACTATTCTCAGGGCTTCTGCCCTGCTTTTGATGGATGTAATGTCGTTTATGACAAAGAAGCGGAGGCCTATTTCAGAATATCTTATTTAGGGTGTTTACGGCTCCATAAAATATTAGAGAAATATGGTTTTGATGAGTTTTAACTGAGTACATAAGAAATAATACAGGCAGGGGAAATACCTGTATTCAAGGCGGCAACAGAATAACTTAAATATTTGCTCATGTATGGGATTACTGACAAAACGATAAGCTTCTTGGGTTGATAGAACCAATATACAATCGGTAAATGAGATACAGAAATAACCATGGGAGCAATTTATGGAATTATCTGATAAGGAACTTCTAAAAGCGTATCAGGGATTTAGAGCAGAAGCGTCCGCCTGCATTATTGAGGATATAATTGCACTTGTTTTTATGATTGCGGCTTTTTTCCTGTCAAGAAATCGGTGGGGCTCTGTACTGCTTATCTTTTTCACTGCATATGTATTCTTTTTGTTTATCAGAATTTATAAGGTTTATTATCCAGCTGTCATCTCGTTTGTAGAAATATCAAATCACACCTTCAACACGAAGGTACTTCAAATCAAATCGATTTGCGAAGATGACAGTTGGACTGGAAGATGGGAGAATAAAATAAGCAAACAGTTTCCCGCACAGCTACACATCAATAAATACATACTCAAATGTGTTGATGCACAGGGGCGTAATCTTTGTTTACGTTCTGTTATGGGAAGAAAAACTTATAATGCCCTTAGCAATGCACTTCTTGATGACGTTCCCATTAACCGTACCATAATTTATGGCAAATTGAGTCGTGTTATCATAAAGTATGCCGACAAGGATGACCTTTCTTTTATTTTGAATCATTACAAATATTGATCGTGGTGCGGTCAGTGTTGCAGCCCTTATAATCTGTTTTCATGTAAATGTGCGTCTCGGGACATGGGTGTATTTAGAAGAAATTTTATCTCCAAGTTCATCGTCCCAAAATGTACAAGGATTGATTATGCTTTGTATACT
>JAZSRY010000035.1:0-64514 GCA_045538735.1 Oscillospiraceae bacterium | reverse complement strand
GCGGGTGGAATGGATGAAGATGCAGTTTGACACACTCCCGGACAAGCTCATAGAGTGCGCTCTGTGGTGTGTTTGGAAGTATGAGGACAGGGACGGAAAGCCTACAAAAGTGCCGTATAACCCCCGTACAGGCGGCAGGGCGCAGAGTAACAACCCCGCCACATTCTCAGACTTTAAGACTGCTGTAGCCGCATTTGGTACTTGTAAATATGACGGCATGGGTATAGGTGTATTCCCGCCCTTTGCCGCTATTGACATTGATCATTGTGTGGAAAACGGTATTTTGTCCCCGCTTGCGTCCGATATTGTGACACACTCAAAGAGCTATACCGAGTACAGCCCAAGCGGAAAAGGTGTCCGCATTATTCTAACTGTCCCCGATGGTTTCAAGTATGACAAAGCCCGGTACTACATAAACAATCAGAAAAAGGGGCTTGAAGTCTATGTTTCCGGCAGTACACAGAAGTTTGTCACAATCACCGGGAACAAGATCAGCGGCGATACCATACAGGACGGGGAAAGCCCGCTGCGCTCTGTGTGTGAAAAGTACATGGAGCGGGCAACACAGAAGCCCAAAACAAAACCCCAACGCAAGCCCGCCACCCATAGGGCTACAATGACCGGCGATTATTGGCTTGATATGGGCATGAAGAAAGACCCTTGCTTGTCTGACTATTGGAACGGTAAATTTCCGATGGAGAACGAAAGCGAAAAGGACGCTGCTTTAATGTCCCGGCTTTTGTACTGGTGCAATGCTGATGTATCAAGGGCTATTGACCTATTCAAGCAATCACCCTTTGCAATGGGTAAGGACGAGCAACACAGGCGCAAAATGGAGCGGGACGATTATTTACAGATCACCGCAAACAGCCCTACAGTCATGCCGAGAACCACGGCACAGGAAGATAATGAAGCGTATCAGCGGCGGTATATCCGATATGACACACGCCCCGCCACCAATGACCTACAGGAACGGCTTGCACAGATGCAGCCTATTACAGCCTACACATGGGACGATAAAGGCATGGGCGAACTCTTTGCAGATATGTACCGGGACTATTGCCGATACAATGTCACCGCTAAAGAATGGTATGTATATGACGGTGTGATATGGAAAGCGGACACGGGAGCAATGCAAGTTTCTCAGCGTGCAAAAGAGCTTGCCAATGCCTTGCTTGTTTACTGTACCACAATCGAGGACGAGCGGCAGAAAGCGGACTATCTCAAGAAAGTATCTAACTATGGACAGTTACGCTACAGGGAAACAATGATCAAGGATGCACGGGACAAGTATTTCATAACGCAAAATGACCTTGATAAAAACCTTGATTTATTCAACTGTCAAAACGGTACTTATAATCTGAGGACGGGCGAATTTAGACCCCATAGACCGCAGGACTTGCTTTCCAAGGTTTCCAATGTGGTATATGACCCGGAAGCCCGCTCCACCCGTTTTGAGCAATTCATATCTGACATTATGCAAGGCGATACAGCAAAGATTGACTATCTGCAATCCATTTTAGGCTATGCGCTGACCGCAGAAACGAACCTTGAAACTTGCTGGATTCTGTACGGCGGGACTACCCGCAACGGCAAGAGTACCCTCATTGAAACTATCGCATATATGATGGGCAATAGTGGCGGGTATGCTTTGGCAATGCAGCCGCAGACCCTGGCACAGAAACAGAACAAGGATACACGGCAAGCAAGCGGCGATATTGCCCGCCTTGATGGATGCCGATTCCTTAACGCAAGCGAACCCCCTAAACGGATGCTTTTCGATGTGGCATTGCTCAAGACCTTGTTAGGACGGGACAGTATCACAGCCCGCCACCTATTCGAGCGGGAATACGAATTTGTACCCCATTTCAAGCTATTCATAAATACCAACTTTTTACCGCTCATTCAAGATGATAGCTTGTTTTCTTCCGGGCGTATCAATGTTATTACCTTTGACCGTCATTTCTCCCCGCAGGAGCAGGACAGGGACTTAAAGGACACGCTCAAAAAGCCGGAGAATATCAGCGGTATTTTCAACTGGTGTCTTGAGGGTTTGAAGTGGTACAGGGAGATCGGAGCAGACCCGCCGGAAGCTGTACGAGCCGCCACCGCCGAATATAGAGAAAGCTCTGACAAGATCGGCAATTTTATAGCTGATTGCTTGACTAAGGTTGAGGGTGAGAATTGCGGAGCGGGAGCGGTATATCAGCGATATTCTGCATGGTGTGAGGACAACGGTTTCGGAACTGAAAACAAGGGTAATTTCTTTGATGAACTGAAAAGCAAAGGTATTTTTGCGGCAAGTGGAACGGTCAGCGGAAAGACCGTCCGAAATGTAGTAAAAGGCTATGTATTATGACCAATGTGCAAAATGTGCATTTTATATGGGAAGTCTTTTCTATTTGAAATTACAAGGGACTTTACATATAGATTGCACAAAATGCACAGATACACGAAAGGAGTAAAAATTATGACTATTAAACAGGTAAACACAGGCGCACACGGACGCAAGCCCCGCTATTTTATCGAAAATGAGGGCGGCGGGACTGTGGCACATTTTGACAGTCTTTGTACTGCTGCGTTAGTGCTGCGATATTTGAACGGCGCACCCATGACCGAAGAAGATGCAGACATGGCATGGGATGCTATGCAAGCATTTGATATGAGGAATGAGGGAAAAAGACATTGAAACGATTGATCAGCTTTATTGTGGCGGCTATCCTCATTGTGGCATTGACTGGATGCACAAAGGAAAGCATAGTCCTGTATGATTCCGACTTGCTCAGAGTGGAGCGGGCGGGGGCTGTGACAACCATTTCAGACCTTGAGGGCGGCAATACATACACATTGAAAACCGTCCGGGTAAAGAGATCGGAAACGGCAACACAAGACAAGGCAACAGCTAAGACCATAGCAGACACGGACACAATGCACATTCAAGTAGTGCATGATGTTCTTATTGTTACATTCAAAGACAGCGGCGATACAGTCTATATCAAGCTGTCAAATAAGCGATTTTAACCGATTATGCACGGTTAGAACCCGGATTTTATGAGGTGGTGAATAAATGAACCCTAAACAAATTAAAGCCTTGCAAGCCCTCTTGACGCAGCCCACAAAGGCAGCAGCGGCAAAAGAAGCGGGCATTGATGAAAGTACCCTCAGACGGTATCTTTCTGACCCCGAATTTCAAAAGGAATACAAGGCGGCTTTTTCTCAGCTTGTAACGGACGCAACACGGCAAGCGCAAAAGTCACTATCCCCGGCATTGTCTGCCTTGCGTGAGATCGTAGAGGATGAAAAGGAAAGCGCAGGAAGCCGCATTGCGGCAGCCCGTAGCCTACTTGAATATGGCTTGCGTCTGACTGAGTTTAACGACATTCTAAGGGACTTAGAGGGGGTGGAGTAAGTTTGTACTATGACCGATTGAAAGCCCGTGTAAAGACGGCTGTGGCGGTCAAGGAAGCCCAAAAAGCGGACAGAATAGACATACTTGACTTGATTGCTCCATGCTATCACCCGCTCCATAATGAGGTAATGACAGGCGCATATACAACTTTTCATTTACCCGGCGGGCGTGGTAGTTGTAAAAGCTCCTTTGTCAGTTTGGAAATGGTCAACGGCGTTATGAATGACCCAAAAGCAAACGGAATTGTATTCCGGCGTGTGGCGGGTACAATGAGGGAATCCGTCTATTCTCAAATTGCATGGGCTATTGAGGAATTGGGCGTTTCCGCTCTGTGGCGGGGTAGTGTGTCACCGATGGCGTTTACCTATCTTCCCACCGGGCAACAGATATTTTTCCGTGGTTTGGATTGTGCGTCAAAATTGAAATCTATCAAGCCCCGGCAAGGTTATTTCAAATACATTTGGTTTGAAGAACTTTCCGAAATTCCCGGACAGAATACCGTCCGCAGCGTGCTACAGTCCGTTATGCGTGGCAACGGTGATTTTCGTGTGTTTACATCGTTTAACCCGCCACTATCTACAAACAACTGGGCAAACAAGTACATACTCATTCCCGATGATCGGACAAAGGTTTTCCGTACTGATTATAGGATGATTCCCCCGGAATGGCTGGGCGAAGCATTCTTGCTTGAAGCGGAGCGGCTACAGCAGATCAATGAGCAAGCATATAGGCATGAGTATTTAGGCGAAGCTACAGGCAGCGGCGGCGAAGTTTTCCCGAATGTGGTAACACGAACTATCACAGATGAAGAAATAGAGCGGATGCAGTATGTCTATTGCGGGCTTGACTGGGGCTTTTCCGTTGACCCCTTTGCATTTGTCCGGCTGAGCTATGACCGCAAAACAGATACAATCTATTTGCTTGATGAATTGTACCAAAAGAATTGCAGCAATGCCCGAATTGCCGAATTGATCAAAGAAAAAGGCTATCACTTGAGCGGGAAGCTCAGTCCAGGCGGGGTAATGTATAGCCCTTATGCTGAGCAACAAACAATCTTTGCAGATGCCGCCGAACCGAAAAGCATAGCAGACTTGCGGGGAGCGGGACTAAAGATTTACCCTTGCAAGAAATACCCCGGCAGCGTGATATATGGTATCAGATGGCTACAAAATCGAAAGATTGTTATTGACCCCAAACGAACCCCGCACGCATGGAAAGAATTTACCGAATACGAATACTTGACCACAAAAGACGGCGAATTTCTTGCGGATGTGCCGGACGAATGCAATCATCTGATCGATTCTTGCCGCTATGCCCTTGATAGGCTGATCAATACAAGGGGCGTATCTGCCTAAGAAAGTGAGGTGTAAACAATGGCATATATGCGTATTCATTGCGGGGATTGTGGCATGGTCAAGGAAGTACACAAATATGTACCCGATGACACAGAGGTGAGATATTGTCCGCTCTGTGGTAGTGAGATTGACCGGGATATATGGGAAACAATGATAATTCCGGCGGTAGAACTGCTGAACAAAGCAAACAGGGCGATTATTGCAAAGCACACAGAGGAAAACACAACCCCTATTTACATTGATGTAATTGCAGATCATTTCACACGGGATGATATGCAGGACAATTAAAAAATAATATGAAATGAGGTAACAAAAATGAGCAAATTCAATACTTATATTCGACAGATCAACGATATTGCAGCGGAAGCGTTTAAGGAATACACCGCCGCAAAGGATGCCTACAAGAGCGCAGAAAGCAAGAAAAACGCATACCCTCGCAAGATTGGTTTGGGCGCAGACTATACCGCAAAATCTGCACGGTATGAAGCCGATTATGCAGAAGCAGCCGCCGCCTTTGAGAAATTCCGCAGAGATGGCTTTTACAATCACAGAAAGCGCATGGACGAGGTGCGTAATGCTTTTATTGCAGAGATCGGCAGCGCCTTTGCTGCTGACCCGGCACAGCTTGACATGGCAACCCTTGAACTGATGAAAAGCGGCATTCTGAATGCAAGCGAATATTCCCGGCTTATGGATAAGGCTATCAATGACGGTAATCACACAATGGCAAGAATGATCGCACAGCACGCCAAAGCTGCCGCAGATAGCACCGATGACAGAGAGGATGCCGCTGCTTTCAGAGCCGTTGCATATAGGGGTAACGGCATGAACGGGAATAATTATATTGAAGCATTCGACTTTGTGACAAGTCTTTATGACAGATGCAGCCGCAATCCTGCACTTTATAGCAAGTGGGACGAGCTTGCGGGTGAAGTGATTGAAAAGTTTTGATCATGGCTGTATCAGAAAAGAAGCTCAAGCGGGATGCTGAGAAAGAGCGGGAGAATGCAGCAATCTGTCTTTTCTGTGTCAAGGAAGAATGCAGCGGAGCGGATGCTTGCTTTCGTGAGCAAAAGAAAAAGCGGCAGCGTCAGTATCAGACAGACCGCCGAAAAGCGGAATTGTCTTTAGATGCTTTTTATAACGCTCAACAGGCAAAGGAAAACCGTAGGCGCAGAATGGAAGCACAGGCAGCTTTTCAGAAAAGGAAAGAAGCCGAATAAAATCACTTGTCCCCCAGTAGGGTAGACATAGAGTTTCTCCTTTCGTAAAGGGAAGCCGTCCGGCAATCGCTGGGCGGTTTTCTCTTGCCCAAATTAACGAAAAAAGGCGGCTTTCCGTGATTGGAAAACCGTCTTTTTCTGTGATGGTATTATAGCCAAACCGTTACAGCAAAGCCACCTTTGAAGAAATAAGGTTTGTTTAATACCCTTGTGGTGGAGGTGAGGGGAGTTGAACCCCTGTCCGAAAGCGCTTCCTCAGGACCTTCTCCGGGCGCAGACATTTATTTATATTCCCTAACCCGCCCGTGAAATGTCACACTGACGGGGTCGGTAGCTTCATTATGCGTGGTACGCTCAAAGCTTTGCATACGCACGTTCACCACTCATCGACGCCCGCATCCAAGCCGTGGTCCTCTTGGTGCAGACGGCCGCTAGTTAAGCAGCGGCAAGAACAGTTCTATTGTTGTTCTTTAATTTATAATTGCCCGTTTTTAAGATGTCAGGCGCATCTGCCCGCTTATCCTGCATCTACACCCCCGTCGAAACCGGTACACCCCCATATGAAAGGGAGCAAATGCTCCCTTGAGGAGTCTGCGTATTGCAGCTTAAAGTTATTATATCATGTTTTAGTAAACTTTACCATAAGAGACTGAGGCAAAATTTTTGCTACGAAACGATAGAACTTAAAAAACAATCTCGGAGTATAAACTGCACGACCTTTTTTCGATGCCTTATAGGAGCCGGCAACTACCATTTCAGGATTGCAGAAGGGGAGCAGATCAAAGGTCTTGGAGTTGCCGCGTATGCCGGCTATGTCCAAAAATCCTGTGCTCATCGGACCTGAGCATACAGAGGTGACCTTGATTCCGTGACATTTAAGCTCTTCTCCTATGCCGCGGCTGAATGCAGAAACATAAGACTTGCTTGCGCTGTAAACAGTCATTCGGGGATTGGGGCAGAATGAAGCAATTGAGCTTATATTAATAATTCTTCCGCCTCTGCTGATGTAAGGTATGCAAAGGCTTGTAACAGCGGTCAATGCTCTAATGTTAAGGTCAACCATACCTGTCTGAATACGGTAATCTGTCTCCCCAACATTTGCCAGATAGCCGCAGCCTGCGTTATTTACCAGAAGCAAAATTTCAGGATTTTCGTCGTCAAGCAATCTTCCGAATTTATCCAGATCATCTTCATTAGTAAGATCGAGAGGGAGTATACGGCCGGAAGCTTTCTTAAGGCACTTTGCTGCCTCCATAAGTTTATCTTCCGATCTTGCTATGAGCCAAACTTCGTTGATTTCAGGAAAATTCTCTTCAAGCTGAGCCACAAACTGCAGACCGAGACCTGCGGAAGCGCCGGTTATAAGAGCGATTTTCATTTCTTATGCCTTCTTGGGCTCGGGATATTCAACATCAAAGGTCTTTACGGTGACCTTTGCCATTCTCTGGGGTTGAATGGGTTTATCGGCAAAGTTGCGGTTGGCGCGGGCAATGCGGTCAACAACATCCATGCCTTCAATAACCTTGCCGAATGCGGCATACTGACCGTCAAGATAGGGAGCAGCTTCATGCATAATGAAGAACTGGCTGCCGGCAGAGTTGGGGTCCGAAGCGCGGGCCATAGAGAGGACACCGGGAGTATGCTTAAGGTCGTTCTTAAAGCCGTTGGACGCAAACTCGCCCTTGATATGGTAGCCGGGACCACCCATGCCGTTGCCGTTGGGGCAGCCACCCTGAATCATAAAACCGGGGATTACACGGTGGAAAATCTTGTCGTTGTAAAAGCCCTTGTTGATGAGGGAAATGAAATTATTAACGGTGTTAGGTGCGATTTCGGGATAGAGCTCGGCCTTGATGACAGAGCCGTTTTCCATCTTGATGGTTACGATGGGATTCATAGTTTTCCTCCTGATTTATCTGTAGTTTTTTAATGTTCTGTCAATATCTCTGTCAGCCTGACGCTTTGCCTCGCTCTCGCGCTTATCATAGAGCTTTTTGCCCTTGCAAAGGCCTACTTCAACCTTAACGCGGCTGTCCTTGAAATAAACGGAAAGGGGAACAAGAGCAAGTCCGTCCTGCATAACTTTTGAGTTGAGCTTTAGTATCTCTTTTTTATGCATCAGCAGACGGCGGGCGCGCATGGGGTCGCGGTTGAAAATGTTGCCCTGTTCGTAGGGGCTTATGTGCATTCCGCGGATAAATATCTCGCCGTCTTTAATGGTGCAGAAGGAATCCTTAAGGTTCAATGTTCCTGCCCGTATGGACTTAACTTCTGTGCCGAAAAGCTCAATGCCCGCTTCATATCGTTCAAGCACAAAATAGTCGTGAAAAGCTTTTCTGTTGGCAGCAGCCTGTTTAACTCCCTGTGCCTTTGGAGACATATTCTTCCTCCTTCACCAAAAATTTCAATGCATTATAACATAACTAAGCGAATAAAAAAAGTCTATTCTGTAAAATAATCGCCCAAATATGGCAGGGCAAAGGAAGCTATGCATATCTTCTGTATTTCTTCGGGATAGACGAAATACAAACATTCCTTTTCGCAACTGTAAGCATCTACTCTTATTTTTTCCCAAGTGGGCATTGAGTTTTCCAGTTGAATTTTATGTACCACTTTATTAATAGCCTCTTCTGCAGCAGGATGATGAGAAGGCAACGTGAATATAATGCACTTGTTACATACGATTTGCAATTTCATATTTATCTACCTCAAAGAAATTGATATATATGTGAATTATATTACCATTAAAAGCTTCAATAAATGCAAAAAATATGGAAATGAAAATATAAATATGTTAAAATATAAAAACTAAATGAGGGGTGTGAATATTTTGGAATATACCGAAAAGAAAATAAGCAGCAAAGATATTTTCAAGGGAAGGATAGTGCATCTGCATGTTGATGAGGTTGAACTTATTGACGGCAGCAAAGCTATCCGTGAAATTATCGAGCATGACGGCGGCGTGACCGTCATTCCTGTTGATGAAAACGGCGATGTATACTGCGTCAGACAGTTTCGCTACTGCTTTGGAAAAAGCATAATTGAAACCCCTGCAGGTAAGCTTGAAAAAGGGGAGGACCCCTTTGAGTGCGCGGTAAGAGAGCTTTCCGAGGAAACGGGTTTCACTGCCGAGGAATATATCTATCTGGGCGAATTTTATCCTTCTCCCGGTTATTGCCACGAAAAGCTATACGCCTATCTTGCGCTCGGTCTGAAAAAGGGCAATGCACATCTTGACGAGGGTGAATACCTTGATGTTATCAAATATCCTCTCAACACTCTTGTTGATATGGTTATGAAAAATGAGCTATGCGATGCAAAGACAATAATAGCAATATTGAAGGCAAAAATGTATCTTGACAGCTTGAACTAGGCATTGCATTTCAAATCCATCAAATAACTTGCAATTTTTATCTTGTTATGGTAACATTTGAAATTGGGTTATAGTGTGATAACCTTTAATCGATTATTACCTATTAGGTTGGTGTTATTTTGGATAAATATATAGTCAAGGGCGGTAAAAAGCTCTTTGGACAAGTTGATATATCCGGCGCAAAAAACGCTGCAGTTGCAATTATACCCGCTGCCCTTATGGTAGACGGTGTTTGCCGTATTGAGAATATTCCTCAGATAAGCGATACTACCAAGCTTCTGGAAATGCTTTCTCTTATGGGCGCAAAAATCAGTTTTGTCAATAACAACACTTTTGATATTGATTGCACCAATGTTCATCTTTCCGATGATATTTATGAGCTTACCCGTCAGATAAGAGCGTCCTATTATCTTATCGGCTCCATGCTTGGCCGTTTCGGCAAGGCAAGCACCACCATGCCCGGTGGATGCAATTTTGGCGTTAGACCCATTGACCAGCACATCAAGGGTATGAAGGCTCTTGGTGCAGTTATGGATATAAGCCGCGGCTTTATAAAGGCCGAAGCCAAGGGCGGCCGGCTCAAAGGTGCCCGCATTTATCTCGACAAAGTTTCTGTGGGCGCAACCATCAATGTTATGATTGCAGCTACAATGGCCTCCGGCGTCACAGTTATTGAAAATGTTGCCCGTGAGCCTCATATTGTTGATCTTGCAAACTTCCTCAACTCCATGGGCGCTGACATCCGCGGTGCAGGTACCGATGTTATCAAGGTACGCGGCGTTGAAAAACTTCACGGCGGCACCTATTGCCTCATTCCTGACCAGATTGAGGCGGGAACCTATATGGCTGCTGTTGCAGGCACCGGCGGCGAGGTTACTCTCACTAACGTCATTCCCAAGCATCTTGACTGCATAAGCGCAAAGCTTCTCGAAATGGGCGTTGAGATAGATGAGGGAGAGGACTTTGTTACCGTAAGAAGCAGCGGTGAACTTACTCACACCAATATCAAGACCCTTCCTTATCCCGGTTTTCCCACAGATATGCAGCCTCAGGTAAGCACCGTTCTGGCAATAGCCAACGGCACCAGCGTTGTTACCGAGGGTGTATGGGATAACCGCTATAAATATGTAAATGAGCTTCGCAAGATGGGCGCTGAAATCCAGGTTGACGGAAAAACCGCTGTCATCCAGGGTGTCAATAAACTATATGGCGCACGCGTTGCCGCATGCGATCTTCGCGCAGGTGCCGCAATGGTTATTGCGGGTCTCTGTGCAGAGGGTACAACTACTATAGAGGACATCATCTATATTGAGCGTGGATATCAGGATTTTGTAGGTAAGCTCAGAAATCTCGGCGCAGATATCGCCAAGGTTTCCGACCCCGACCCCAAGTCCGATTACACCAGCATAGGGGAAGCAGTTTAAGTTTAATGAAAATTTGTACATTTGCCAGCGGAAGCCGTGGCAACTGCACTCTTATTTCCGTCAATGGCAAAAATTTTCTTATCGATGCAGGAATTTCTATGCGCCGTATTTGTTCAAGTCTTTCGGATAATTCTCTTTCTCCAAAAGATATTGACGCAATACTCATTACTCATCAGCATCACGACCACATCTGCGGCCTCAGAATGCTGACTAAATATTATCCCATAAAAGTGCTCTGTCCCCGCTCAACAGCATCTTATTTAACCAATTCTTTGTCATGTTCTTCCGAATTGATTAAAATAATGCCCGTTGGCTCGGAAATTTCCTTTGACGATGTAAAAGTCAGCTCTTTTTCAACAAGTCATGACACGGATGAGAGTGTAGGATACAGAATAGAAGGGGAGCAGATCTTTTCTTTCGCCACGGATACGGGATATGTTTCCGATGAAGTCTACATGGGACTTCGCGGTGCCGATGCAGTTGTTATCGAGTCAAACCATGATATAGATATGTTGCGCTACGGTGTATATCCATATCATCTGAAAAAGAGAATTCTTTCTCCGCAAGGCCATTTATCTAATCATGACTGCGCCGCTCTTGCATCCAAGCTATGCACTGACGGCACAAAATATTTTATTCTGGGCCATTTGAGTAAGGAAAACAATACTCCCTCCAAGGCTTTTTCCGCTGTCAGCTCAGCGCTTGCCGGCAGGGAAGCGAAGATATATGTTGCACCCGAAGCAGAGCTCCTCAGTCTTGAGATAGGCGGTGAAGATAAATGCTGAGCGTCAAGCTGATTTGTGTTGGCAAGATGAAAGAAAAGCATTATATCAGCGCCTTTGAAGAATACAGGAAAAGGCTTGGAGCTTACTGTAAGTTTGAACTCGTAGAGCTTACCGAACAAAGGCTTCCCGAAAACCCCTCCGAGAAGGAAATTTCCGTGGCTCTCGAGAAAGAAGCTGCTGAAATTGAAAAACAGATTCCTTCGGGAGCTGTTCTTTGCGCTATGTGCATCGAAGGACATATGAAGAGCAGTATTGAGCTTGCGGAGATTTTTGAGAAGTGGAAAAATTCCGGTAAGAGCAAAATCTGCTTTATAATAGGTGGCAGCTGCGGTCTTTCAGACCGGATTAAAAATAAGGCCGATCTTCGCCTTTCTATGTCAAGAATGACTTTTCCTCATCATCTTGCAAGAGTGATGGTAGGCGAGCAGATTTACCGTGCATTCACAATAATTGAAGGAAGCAAATACCATAAATAGATCGGGAAAGGATAGATTATTATGTTTGAGCAATTCGGACGAAAACCCAAACCCGGTGAACTTTACAAAAAATGGCCTAAGAACGAGCTGGGCGAACCCGTGTCTCCCAAGCTTCTGATTCATATTACAAGTCTTGATATGGCAGATACTATGATAGTCAGTATGCTGGAGTCGTTTGGTATCCCTGCAATGGTAACCCACCCAGGTGACGGAGATTTCGGAAAGCTCGTCTTGGGAATGTCGGGAACAGGAAGCTACATCTATGTTCCCGAAACTATGTATGAACAGGCAAATGAATTAATGGAGGCTGAACCTGATGAACTATAAAGCAGAATACGAAAAATGGCTTGATAGCCCCTCTCTCAGTGAGCGTGAGTGGAAAGAACTCAACGATATCAAAAACGATGAAAAGGAAATCGAAAACCGCTTTTTTGCTCCCCTTGATTTCGGCACTGCCGGTCTGCGCGGAACCATGAAGGTTGGTCTTCACCAGATGAATATTCATATCATCCGTCATGCAACTCAGGCTTTTGCCAATGTAATCGCTGCTGAGGGTGAGGAGGCAAAGGAAAAAGGCGTTATTGTATGCTATGACTGCCGAATCAACAGCGAAGTTTTCGCCCGCGAGGCAGCTTGTGTTATGGCAGCAAACGGAATCCATGTGCGCATTTTTGATGCCCTTCGTCCCACCCCTGAGCTGAGTTTTGCCATAAGATATTATGGGGCTGCAGCCGGTCTTAATATCACCGCAAGCCATAATCCCAAGGAATATAACGGCTATAAGGTATATTGGTCTGACGGTGCACAGCTTCCCCCCAGACAGGCTTCTGAAATTGCAAAGCAGATGTCCGAAATCGATATCTTTAACGGCTTCAAGAGTGTTGACTTTGATGAGGCTGTCAGTGCAGGTAATATTGAAATTCTCGGTGCCGAAACCGATGAAGCATTCCTTGACAGAGTTCTCGGTCAGGCAATTGACAAGGAAGTCGTCAAGCGTGTTGCTGATAAGTTCCATGTTGTCTACACTCCTTTCCACGGCACGGGCCATAAGCTTGTTCCCGATGCTCTCACCAGACTTGGAATAAAGCATATCAACTGCGTACCCGAGCAGATGGTTATCGATGGGGCATTCCCCACCGTTGATAGTCCCAACCCTGAAAATCCCGAAGGATTTTATCTTGCCATTGACCTTGCAAAAGAGGTTAACAGCGATATAATTATCGGCACCGATCCTGATGCCGACAGAATCGGCGTTATGGTTCGGCAGAGCGAAACCGGCGAATATGTCACTATCAGCGGCAACCAGCTGGGTGTTCTGCTTCTTGACTATGTTATCAACGCAAAGCTTCGCACCGGCACCATGCCTGCAAATCCTGCCGCTCTCAAGACCATCGTTACCACCGAGATGGCAAAGGAAGTCTGCGAGCGCAACGGCGTATATACAGTTGACACATTTACCGGCTTTAAGTTTATGGCCGAGAAGATTGCTGAGTGGGAAGCCGCAGGAAGCTATGAATGCATCTTTGCATACGAGGAGAGCTACGGTTACCTTATGGGCGACTATGTTCGCGATAAGGATGCCGTTACCGCTTCCATGATGGTTGCTGAGATGGCTGCATATTACTATGAAAAGGGTATGAGCCTTAAGGACGCTCTCGACGGTCTTTATGAGAAATACGGCAACTTTGCCGAAAAGACTCTCAACCTTGTTATGCCCGGTCTTGACGGTCTCCAGAAGATGGCCGCTCTCATGGCAAGACTCCGTGCTGAGCCTCTTGCAGAAATCGCAGGTGTTCCCGTTGTAAAGATGCGCGACTATCAGAGCGGTGACCTTTCTGTAAGCGGTCTTGGTGTTGTCGGTAAGACCCATATATCCGGCAGCAACGTTCTCTATTTTGAGCTCGCAGATGGAAGCAGCTTTATTGTACGTCCCTCCGGAACCGAACCCAAGGTTAAGGTTTATCTCCTTGTCCGCGATGAATCTCAGGCTAAATGCGCTGAAAAAATTGCGAAATATACCGAGTTTGCTGATACTCTCAAAAACTGATTTATTAATAATAAAAGCTCCCGAATCAAATGATTCGGGAGCTTTTTATCACTTTTTAGGCTTAAATATAGAGATAATTTTGTCAACGAAGGCTCTGACTTCTTCAACAACAACTTTAATTTTCTGAGTGATTCCGCTGATTTTCTCCTGGGTTTCTGCAAGCTTTTTTGCGGTGTTCTGTACGTACTCCACCTTTTCCTTGAGTTCGTCACTGTTCATCTTCTCAAAGGATCTGCAAAGGGAGATAAGCTGGTTATACTGTTTTTCCGTAAGTGAAACATTATACTGCTGAGCTATGGATTTGATCTGTTCGCGAAGCTGGTCATCGCTCATATTCTTGGTTTCGTCAAGGATGAGTTTGAGCTGGGTAACGATTTCCGTTGCGTCGTAGTTGCCGATTTCTTCAGCAAGCTCACCGGTAATGACAAGCTCCTGAGTACCCATTAGCTTGACGGATTCGTCAATTTTTTCGCCGGTGATATCCTCGTAGGCCTTGTATATACCGGTCATTGCGGCCGTACCGGAAACGGGGAAGGGAGCTGCAACGATTATCTTAGCATCATAAATACCGGCAGTTACAAGGGCGTTAACAAACATTTCCTGAGTGCACCAGCTAATATTCTGGGTGGCAATCTGGAGACCTTCTCCTTCGGCAAGGACTTCAATATACACGCAGGATATTGAGTTTGTTCCTATAAGTGAGCTCTCAACAAAGCCTTCAAGATAGCTGCGCTCTTCCGCATTGGTCACGGTCAGTTCTTTAACATCTCCACGCTCTACGCCGAACATGGAATAAACAGCGTTAATCTGCTCATCGCTGAGGTTTGCACCTATAGCAGCTCTTGCTTCGCCCACCTCTGCTTTGGCAGCAAAGGCACTGCCGAAAGAGCAAAGAATTGCCAGACAAAGTACAATGGAAACGATCTTTTTCATTTATATGGTTCCTTTCAAAGAAAATATTTTACCATGAGTGCATAGTATACCTCAATTACATACTTTTTGTAAACAAAAAAATAAGCAGCATTATTTTGCTGCTTATTTTTTAATGGTTTGAAACATCAATTTCGCCTGAGACTATTTTTTTGTAATCATCATAGTTTGCCTTAAGCAGATTGGGTGTATCAAGACCGTAAGGACATTTTTTGAGGCATTGTCCGCAATTTATGCAGTTTTCGATTTTTGCCATTTCCTCCTGCCACTGCGTGGTCAAAAATTGTTGATGAGGAGAGCGTCGTATCATAAGACTCATTCTTGCGGCCTGACGAATATTTATCTCTGCCGGGCAGGGCATGCAATAACCGCAGCTTCGGCAAAAACCGCCCTTAAGTTCCTCTTTATCAATAATCATCTGCTTCCGCATTTCTCCCGTTACTTCGGGCTGTATTTTCATATAGCTGAGAAATTCATCAAGCTCATATTCATGCTGAACACCCCAAATAGGTATTACATTGTCAAAATCAAGCATAAAGGAGAAAGCAGCAGCTGAATTGGTGATAAGTCCACCGGCAAGCCCCTTCATTGCAATGTAGCCCATATTCGCCTTTGCGCATTTTGCCACGAGTTCAAGTTCTTCCTCGCCCGTCAGGTAAGAAAGGGGAAACTGAAGCGTTTCGTACATTCCAGAATCCACGCACTCATGGGCAACATGAAGAAGATGACTTGTAAGACCTATATGCCTGATTTTGCCTTGGGCTTTTGCCTCAAGCATACATTCATACATCCCGCTTCCGTCACCGGGAAGAAAACATTTGGGCGGGTTATGAAACTGATAAATATCTATGTAATCCGTTTTCATCAGTTTCAATGACATATCAAGATCACGCCAGAATTCGTCGGGGGTAAGAGCAGGAGTTTTGGTTGCAATATAAATTTTATCTCTTATACCCATTTCTCCAAAGGCTATACCGATTTTTTCCTCGCTATCTGTATATACTCGGGCTGTATCAAAAAAAGTCATTCCGCCTTCGTAGGCTTTTCTTAGAAGTTTAACAGCAATTTCAGTGGTATCTCTTTGTATCGGAAGGGCACCAAAACCGTTCTGCGGCGTAACAATACCCGTGCTTCCAAGAGTAATATGCTTCATATCTTCAACTCCTTTCGAGTTATATATAAATTTAATCATTTAATAAACTATATGTC
Organism: Oscillospiraceae bacterium; assembly: GCA_045538735.1. Lineage (GTDB taxonomy): Bacteria > Bacillota > Clostridia > Oscillospirales > Oscillospiraceae > SIG459. The sequence goes on along the minus strand of JAZSRY010000035.1, from coordinate 48,283 downwards.
AAATATGAAAAGTAAGAAAGTAAAAAACTGCCCGATTACTTCGGGCAGTTTAATCTTAAAAAATGCTTAAATATCTTTCGCCCGTATCCGGGAGAAGCGCAACAATTGTCTTGTCCTTGTTTTCGGGGCGTTTTCCAAGCTCGGAAGCCGCCCAAAGAGCAGCTCCGGAAGAAATGCCGCAGAGCAAGCCATCGCTTTTTGCAAGAATTTTCATCATACTAAGGGCATCATTGTCACTGCAGCAGATTATTTCATCATAAACAGTGGTATCGAGCACTTCGGGGATAAAGTTAGCGCCTATTCCCTGAATTGCATGGGGAGCAGCCTTGCCTTCGGAAAGTAGGGGGGATGCGGCTGGTTCAACAGCAATGACCTTGATATCGGGATTTTTCTCTTTAAGATATTTGCCTGTCCCGCTTATCGTGCCGCCTGTTCCAACGGTGGAGACAAAAATATCAATATTGCCTTCACAGTCTTCCCAGATTTCGGGACCCGTACCATAATAGTGAGCCAGGGGATTATTGGGGTTTTCAAACTGACCCGCTATAATGCTTCCGGGATTTTGCGCTTTAATCTCTTCTGCTTTTGCTATGCACCCGCTCATTCCTTCCGCTCCGGGGGTAAGGATAACTTCTGCACCGTAAGCAGAAATGAGGCTAATTCTCTCGCGGCTCATGCTGTCCGGCATAACAATGCAGCAGCGATAGCCCATAACTGCTGCGCAGGCAGCAAGTCCTATTCCGGTGTTACCGCTGGTAGGCTCAATAATAAGTCCGCCGGGGGAGAGGGTGCCCTCCGCTTCGGCCGCTCTTATCATTGAAATTGCAACACGATCTTTCGCGCTTCCGGCGGGATTGAATCTTTCCAGCTTTGCAAAAATGTGGGCGTTGCATCCGAAAAGCTTTTCAATGCCGCCAAGTCTGACAATAGGGGTATTGCCAATAAGTTTTGTTATGTCGGAATAAATCATAGTAATCAGGCCTTATAAGAAATTACATAGTAGTTAATATAGGTCCAGATGAGGAGAGCAACTGCGATGGGGATATAATCCATAACGACAAGAATAGTGCCGAGGATTACGAGCATAATTACTCCGTAAATTGCAGTGAACTTGATTGCTGCCTTATTTTCAAGTGCGCATCTCTTAACTTTGAAACGATAGACGAAAACAGGCACGGTGTAAATCAGTATTGCGATAATTGCAATAAGGAAGAATTTCTCTCCGTAAGTAAGCTTCTGAGTGTTTTCGGTGTTTACAACGAGTGAATAATCCTTTTTGGCAGCTTCATCGCCCTCGGTTTCGGGATCAGCAGAGGGCAGGGGAACTTCCTCGGTAACAACAATTATATTGAAGATATCATCAAGCTTGAGATCAGCAAATTTTTCAGTATATATAATCTCTGCATTTTCAAGATTTTTGCTGAATTCGGCATCAAAATTTCCGGAAGCAGCCAAAAATCTGAAAGACATGTCCTGTTCATAAATTGCATCGGGCTCAATAGGAAGGCGAAGGATTATATGATAACCGTAAGGAGATTCAATTATTTCAGAGATTTCATAGTTTTCAAGGGCTTTAGTGCCGTTTTCAAATTCGGTAACCATCTCGCCGGGTCCAAAGTAGTAGCCATCGGGATTGGTGATAAGACCGCCGTCCTCACTAAGCTCATTCATAAGAGCATCAAACCTTGCGAGTTTTTCTTCGGTATCGTTGATTGCTCTAAGCTCGGCAAGAGTGCTTTCGGCAGCGGCAAGCTTTTCTGCTTTTGCAGCATCGTCAAGAGGGAGATTCTGTGCGTCAAGAGTGAGGAAGAGAATGTGTTTTGCATGGAGAAGTCCATTGGTATCAATAAATTCATATACTTCCTCATCGCTTATATCAGCGCCGTCCTCACCATAGGTGTTGATGAAAATGTTTCTGTAATGGTACTGCGCTGCGATTATGTAGCGGTAATACTCTTCGTCCATATAGGTTTCTTTAAGGAATTCCTCAAAGCTTTCAACGCCGTTGGCAGTGTAGTATTCGGCATCCGCATTATAAGCTGCATCTATGCCTTCAAGATCTTCTTCGCTGAGTTCAAGACCGAGGCGTTTAGCTTCCTCGGTAACAAATGCGTATCTTGAGCTGATCAGTTCGGCATATGCCTTGAAGCTCTCTTCCATAGTGCCGCTTGTGTCTGCGGGAGCATCCCATATATCCGCTGCGCCGTAATACATCTCATACTGCATCACGATGTTATAAAGCCAGCTGAAATATTCCTGCCAGTTTACCTCAACACCGTTGACTGTATAGACAACTTCATCGGGAGAGAAGCTTTCGTATGCGCTTTGATAATCAAAGGTCTCGTGTTCAACAATCTGAACTTCGGGTGAAGATGCCAAAACACCTATTGAAAATGAAAATACCATTAATGCAACAAGAATGAAAGAAAAAATTTTTTTATTCATAAGTATCTCCTTAGCATATCTTTATTAAGACAAGGTGTATAATAACATTATTTTAAATTACAAGCAAGAAATATTATATATCAAAATAATAGTTAACAATTTATATATAATAAGCTTACAAAATCTTTACAAATTCTATACTTGAGTAAGTATCTGAATGATAGTATAATAAAGCCATAATGGAGGTGATATTCCGTGGCTAAAAAAATGATGCTTATCGTTAATCCGAATGCCGGAAAAAGTCAGTATAAGTCTATTCTTTCCGAAGTGCTCAATGAATTTTCTGCTGCGGATATTATTCCTACAGTATTCTTCAGCAGATATCCGGGGCATATACCTGAATTGGTTGAAGCATATGCTCTGGATTATGACATTGTCACCTGTATCGGTGGAGACGGCACCTTAAGCGAAACAGCCTTTGGAATGATGAAGCTTCCCGAGCAGCGTCCCGTGGGCTATATACCTATGGGCACCGCGAATGATGTTGCCCGCACATTAGGTCTCGACCATAAACAGCCTCTTGATTGCGTCAAAAGAATTATTGAAGGTTCGCCTGTATCGATTGATATCGGGCAGTTCGGACCTGATAATTATTTTGCGTATATTGCAGCATTCGGGGCTTTTACGGATGTAAGTTATGCAACTCCTCAGGAAGCAAAACAAACACTGGGCCACTTAGCATATACATTGGAAGGAATAAAGCAGATTCCAAAGCTAAGCAGCCATCATGCGGTTATTGAATATGACGAGGGAGTTATAAATGATAATTTTATTTTTGGCGCAATAACAAATTCTACCTCTGTTGCAGGCTTTCTCAAACTTGACAATAACAAGGTTTCCTTGTCTGACGGTTTGTTTGAGGTACTGCTTATTAAGACTCCCCAGGCACTTAAGGACCTGAATGATATAATTTCAAGCATTCTGAGCAACAATTTCAACAAAAACAGCGTTATCTTTTTGAAGAGCAAAGAAATACGGATTATGTTTGATGAACCTGTCTCCTGGACAAGGGACGGGGAAGACGGCGGCTCCCATCAGGATGTTGTAATCTTTAACCGCAGTCCAGGAATAGAAATATTGGTATAAAAAAAGACCGGTTTTACCGGTCTTTTTTTATACTCAAAAGAGTTTTTCAGGATACTCGCCTTCAAGACACCGAGCTTTAATCTCAGAAATGGCTTCCTCAAGATCTTCCCGATAGGTGATTCCAAACCAGTTTTCCGAAGTTGGCAAGGCAGAAACGGTAAGAACACCCGAAGTCATAAGCGCCCCCACCATTACGGGGAGCAGACATTCACTGCGGTTATCATCGGGAGAAAGATTCATAAGAAAGTTTTTGAGATAACCAAACATATAGGGGACAGTCTCTTTGCTAAAGGCCCACATATTCATCGAAACAGGAGTCTCAGGAGCCAGAGGTCTCCGGACATTGTCCAAAGATTCGTATATAACCCCGTCTTCTTCCATCTTAATTTTGTAGGCTTCATAAATACCCTTAAGCATTTTATTTTCAACTCGGCAAACACCTCGTGTTACTGTACCGTTTTTACTTAAGGTTTTTTCAAGGGAGTACGTTATCAGCGCTGCATTTATATTTTCATCGAATTTATCCATTGCAGCTATAAGCGCCTCAAATGCTGATCTTCCGTAAAAATCATCTGCATTTATAACGGCAAAATCACTGTCCAGGAACTCTCTTGCGCTTAACAATGCGTGAACGGTTCCAAGGGGCTTGGTTCTGTTTTTGGATATCTCAATTCCGTCAACTGGCTCGGAATTCTGATATGCTACACAGAATTCAATCTGAGGATGGGCGGAACTCATTTTATCTACGATTGGAAAAACAATATTTTCAAGACCTTGCTTAATGATAATTACTATCTTATCAAACCCGGATTTCAGAGAGTCATAAACAGAATATTCAAGAAGAATCTCATTCGAGGGGCCGACACCAACAACCTGCTTGTCACCGCCGTATCTTGAACCAAGACCCGCAGCCATTATTACCATAATTTTTGACATTAACACCCGGCCCTTTCGTATAGTTTATAAGCTCATTATAGGACACATCTGTTCGAAAGGCAATAAAATAATTTATCTTTGACAAGCACTGTCCAATATAATTATATCAAACCGCATTTTGGAGGTAGGCAATGCTTTCCGGAACGTTTATGATTCTTTTCAGTAATGCACTTCTGGCGCTTCACTTGGGAAACGGAAGCGGAAATTCCTTTCCGAGACCACTTAAAAACGAAGAAGAAAAAAGATATATAGACGAATGGATTACAAAAGGTGATATCAATGCCAGAAATAAGTTGATTGAACATAATTTACGTTTAGTGGCTCATATTATAAAAAAATACTATGCTCAAGGCTCTGATTCTGAGGATTTGATTTCAATTGGAACAATTGGACTGATTAAAGGTGTAAGCAGTTATAAACCTGATAAAAAAGTAAAATTAACAACCTATTGCAGCAGATGCATAGAAAATGAGGTTCTAATGCATTTCAGAAGCATAAAGAAATCAGCAGGGGAGCTCAGTTTATCCGATGCAATTGATTCAGACAGTGATGGCAACGGTCTATCATTAATTGATGTATTATCAAATGATGACGATTTATTTGAAAATCTCAGTTCAAACGAAATGAGAAAACAACTTGTTAAATATATAGATACTGCCCTTGATACCCGTGAGTCTGAAATAATTAAACTTCGTTACGGTTTTTATAACAGCGAGCCAAAAACTCAGCGTGAGGTAGCATCAATATGTAATATAAGCAGAAGCTATGTCTCAAGAATAGAGAAAAAAGCTATAGAAAAATTAAGAAACATCATCGAATGTTGACAAGGTTCTTTATATGTTCATAAATTTATGCTATGATACAATGAAGATACATAGGTACTCTAATATACTGGCGGAGTGATATATATGATTAAAATTCTTATTGTTGATGATGAAAAACCCATAAATGATCTTATAGAAATGAACCTGAGCGAGGCTGGATACAATTGCACCTGCGTATATGACGGTATTGCTGCGTGCGATTGCATCGAAAATGAGAGATTCGATCTTGTTCTCCTTGATATTATGCTTCCCGGCGCCGACGGTTACGAGGTCCTTGACTATATCAAGCCTCTAAATATTCCGGTTATATTTCTGACAGCGAAAGGCAGCACAGAAGACAAGGTAAAGGGTTTGAAGCTCGGTGCTGACGACTACCTCACCAAGCCCTTCGAAATTGTTGAACTGCTTGCAAGAGTTGAAAGCATTCTCAGACGAGCAGGAAAAACGCAAACCGAGATCGAAGTCGGGGATATTATCATAGATACCCGCTCCCGCTCCGTTAGCCGTGGAAATAAGGAAATTGCGCTCACCATGAAAGAATTTGAGCTTCTTCTTCTCTTTGCAAGAAACAAGAATATAGCTTTGTTCAGAGAAACCCTTTATGAAAATGTATGGGGTAGCGATTTTATGGGGGACAGCAGAACCGTCGACCTTCATGTGCAAAGACTGAGAAAAAAACTTCACTGGGAAGATAAAATCAAGGCTATTTACAAGGTAGGATATCGCCTGGAGGTATAAGGCATAAATGAAAAAATCCCTAAAGACATTTTTTTCTGCCGCAATTGTTATAATGGCAGTTCTTTGCATCGGTGCATGTATAGTAGTCAATGATAATCCCGGTGCATTGAAGCTTTATGGTATATACATAATTTTCCTCATAGTAGCAACCTGTGTCGGAAGTCTTATTGTTACTTTTCTGGTTTGGTATTTTACCGATAAGGATAATTATGAAATCCGTATGAGCAGGGTACGAATCAGAGAGTTGGAGCAGGCAATAAGCAATCTCGAAGATGTGGCCAACAGGAGAGAGGAATTCATTGCCAGCTTTGCTCATGAGCTTAAAACACCTCTAACCGCCATCATCGGCTATGCCGACATGCTGCGAAGCAAGGAAATGAACCCCAAGACGAGGTTCACTGCAGCAGGATATATTTTTTCCGAAGGAAAAAGACTTGAAGCGCTTTCTTTGAAGCTTATGGATATAATTGTTGCAGGCAAGCAGGGCTTTGAGCTTAAGCAATTCGAGGTTGGTTATTTCATCCGTTCCATTGCCGCTGTAACTGTCCCTTCATTATCTGCAGACGGCATGACCCTGGATATGCGTTGGGAGCCAGGTGAGGTAAAAGTCGAGCCTGATTTGTTTAAGACTCTTATGATCAACCTTGTTGACAATGCAAGGAAAGCCAGCAAGAGAAATGATACCATCGAGCTATACGGAAAATCCGAAAACGGCGGATACGCTCTTTATGTAAAAGATCACGGTCGCGGCATGAAAAAAGAAGAACTCAGCAAAATCACAGAACCCTTCTATATGATAGATAAGTCCAGATCCCGCGCTCAGAACGGCGCAGGTCTCGGTCTGGCTCTTTGTCAGCGTATCGCCGAGCTTCATAACACGAAACTGGAATACGAAAGCAGTCCCGGCGAGGGTACAACAGTACGCATCTTCCTTAAAGAGGAGAAGTAAGAATGATATCGAAATTAAAACAATTCAGAGATTCTCTCTCAGAAAAAACAAAAAAATATGTGTATATTGGTACCGCTCTTCTCGTTTTCCTTATCAGCTGTTTTCTTCCCCTTGCATTCAGCGGGGGAGCGAATGTTAGTTCTGCAAACGAGAGTGAAAAGGCCTTCATTTTCGTAAAATATATAAATAACGAAAAATATGTTAAATCCAAAATAAACACCAAGCCCGGCAACGCAAAAATCAAGTTCTGCAAGGAAATATTTAATGAGATTCTTGCAAATGGTGTCATTGACAATGCTTCAAGAAAAACCATAAGCGAGGGATGCGAGTTTATAAATGTTTCGTACGAAGGTGAAAGCATCGAGCTTTGCAGAATGTGGCTGCAGGACCAGGGAGACTGGACAAATTGGGTTGATATATATATTGACGCTGATACTGGTTTTGTCTATTACTTATATATAAGCGGCATATGCGTTTATAACAATGCTGAGTATCTTGATGCCTTCGATGTTAATCCCGACTGCAGGAATATCGCATCATATATTGCAGAAAAGTATGGATACAATCTTGAAATCGTAAATTGGTCCGGAAAAAGCGAGGACAGTGCAAAGGTATTTATGCGCCTCGGCGGGAAAGCCCTAGTATGGAGCATCAGCTGCTCATATCATCCCGGCTCTTTGATGGATATTAAGATATCTGTTGCATAATGACCCACAAAAGTGGGTCATTATGCTTAAAATTATTTGCTATTTGCCGTCTCTGTGGAGAAAAGCTTGCATTTTTTAAAGAATTGTGATATTATACCGCGCGTTGGAATTTAAATGACCCTAATTTAAGCTAATTTTGATGGAAGGAGGTACCTGATTTGAGAAAACATAAGTGGCGCATTTTGCTTCTTGTTCTTGTTGTCATATTGCTTTCAATCATAAGCTCCAGAGTATCTCCGTCCCTTCCCATGCCCGAAGACACATCAATAAGCGACCCCGGTAACATAAATACTCCCACTGTAACTCCCTCTATCCCCGATGATCTTACCATTCCCGAGGTAAGTCCCTCCGCTGAGCCTGTTGAACCTGAGGAACCAAAGTTTGACTTGCCCGACATCTCTATTCATGAGTGGAACCTCAAGCTTGTCAATAATAAGAACATCCTCCCTGAGTCCTTCACTCCCGATGTCAGCGAAATTATGAACGGTCAGTATTTTGACTCCCGGGCTGTTGATGCATTGAATGCACTCGTTCAGGGTGCAGCAAAAAACGGCTACGCTTCATATATCAGCACGGCATACAGACCTTATTCCACTCAGGCATATATTTTCTACGGAAAAGCCAGTCAGATAGCATGGGGCGGTGAAGTTGAGTATGCTGAGGCCGAAATTATGGCAAGAGAACTTGTTGCATATCCCGGCACAAGTGAGCATCAGCTTGGACTTGCTGTTGATATAATTGATTCTTCCGAAACATATCTCGTTGCGGAAGATGTTGAGAATATGCCGCTTCTCCTTTGGCTCAAAGAACATTGCCATGAATATGGCTTCATTCTAAGATACCCCAAGGACAAAGAAAATATTACCGGATGGTATGAACCCTGGCATTTCCGTTATGTCGGCTTGGACGCTGCCAAATTTATGGCGGAAAATAATCTTTGTCTGGAAGAATTTGTCGATCTTTATTTGCCGAATCAATCATGAATTTTTTATCAGGCGCACACCGTGCGCCTGATTTTATAAGAAGGCTTTATTATGAAGAAACAAACAATTATACTTTTGATCTTGGTAATTATACTTGCCGCGGTAACTGTTGTTCACCACACTGCCAAAGAACCAGCTGAAATTTCTGCGCCCGCTCAAAATAATCCTGTGCTGAACGCCACGGAAACTCCTGAGCAGTCCGCTGATAATCAGATTGATAACGTTGCGCCTGATGTTGTTCCCACGCCTACACCGACGCCTACACCAACACCTACTCCCGAGCCTTACGCGGATAAACCCGATATTGATATAAACAGTTGGGAATATGTTCTTGTTAACGCTGAGAATAACATATCCGATTATGTTCCCGATCTGACCGTTATAGAGGGAAGCCAGTCTTTTGACTCCCGCGCAGTAACCTATCTTGAAGATTTTATTGCAGCCGCCAGGGAAGAGGGGCTTTCCGTATATCTCAGTTCTACATATCGCAGCTATGCCGAGCAGAGTTATCTTTATGACAGAAAAGTAAGTCAGTACGGCGATCCTGCTGTTGCAGCCACTATTGTGGCACCTCCCGGAACAAGCGAACATCAAACAGGACTTTGTGCTGACATAACCGATATATACTATGCCAGCAAGGACAGAAGCCTTGAAAACACCGCCCTTTTCAAATGGATGAAGGCTCACTGCCATGAATACGGTTTTATTCTTCGTTATCCAGATAATAAGCAGGACATTACAGGTATTATTTATGAACCCTGGCATTTCCGCTATGTTGGATATGAAGTTGCCGCCTATATTACAGAAAACGATCTCACGCTTGAAGAATTCCATGAACTTTATAAATAACTTAATGCCCCGATGAAAGTCATCGGGGCATTAAGTTATTTATATTGAAATTATTCTGCTATAGTTGTATAATTTATTAATGATATTTTGGGGAAGGTATGCGGTTTGAAAAACGAGATTGCTAAACTCAGAGATTTTATTGAAAACAGTGATAGCATAGTTTTCTTTGGCGGCGCAGGCGTAAGCACAGAAAGCGGAATATCCGACTTTAGAAGTGTTGACGGTTTATACAACCAGAAATATCGTTTTCCACCTGAAGAAATATTAAGCTACAGTTTTTTTACAGCCAATCCCGAAGAATATTACCGGTTTCACCACGAAAAACTTCAAATCGGTGATGCAAGGCCAAATGCCGCTCACTTAAAGCTTGCCGAGCTTGAATCAAGAGGCAAGCTCAAAGCTGTAATAACGCAAAATATTGACGGGCTGCACCAGGCTGCCGGAAGCAAAAATGTTATAGAATTGCATGGATCTCTTCTGCGGGCATATTGCTCCCGATGCGGCAAAGAACATCCCCATGAATTGACAAATTCCGTTCAGGGGGTTCCCCTATGTTCATGCGGTGGTGTTATTCGGCCTGACATCGTATTCTATGAAGAGGCTCTCGATCAGGACGTTATTTCTTCTGCCGTTCATTATATTCGCAATGCCGATGTGCTTATAATAGGCGGAACAAGTCTTGTTGTGTATCCCGCAGCAGCCTTAATTCACTATTACAGAGGCAATAAGCTTGTTCTTATAAACCGAGACAGAACAAGTCAGGATAGTTATGCCGATTTAGTTATTAGAGATATGATCGGTGAGGTGTTTTCTCAGATATGATCAACAAAGAAAATCGGGTTGATATACTGGGCGTCGGATTTGACAGTACAACCAAAGCAGATGCACTTGAATATGTCTTATCCCTTTTGCCCGAACATAAGGCAAAATATATTGTTACTCCAAACCCTGAAATAGTAATGCGAGCAAAAGAAGATGCTGCGCTGGCGGCAGCTGTTAAAAATGCATGCCTTGTCATACCTGACGGTATAGGCATTATGTACGGCGCAAAAATTCTTGGCAAATCAGTCAAAGAGAGAATTCCCGGTATTGACTTTACCGCAGCGCTTTTTGAACGTATGGCAGAGGAAGGGAAGAGCGTCTTCCTTTTCGGAGCAAAACCCGGTATAGCAGAAAAAGCTGCAGAAAACATCTCCGCTCAGTTCCCCGGTATAATTATTTCAGGAACAAATGACGGATACTTTATTGATGATGCGCCAATTATAGAAAAGATTAATGCTGCCAAACCTGATCTGCTTTTGGTATGTCTCGGTTGTCCCAAGCAAGAACTTTGGATGCAGACCAACGCCCCTAATCTTGATGTGGGTATTATGGTGGGTGCAGGCGGCAGTCTTGATGTTTTTTCCGGAACCGTAGAGCGCGCCCCGGTTTTTTGGAGAAAACTTGGACTTGAATGGTTCCACAGGCTTCTCAAAGACCCTAAACGAATTAAGAGAATGTCTGCTCTTCCTAAATTTATATTCGCTGTAATTTTCAGCAGATTCAGAGGTTAAAATGATGCAAGGTAAGCTTATAGTCATAGAAGGTATTGACGGGAGTGGAAAATCCACCCAGTATAAAAAGCTTTGTCAGCGTCTTGAGAGCGAAAACATCGATTTTCGCAAAATTGTTTTCCCCCGTTATGACAAGGACAGCTCTGCTTTGATAAGGGAATATCTCAGCGGAGGTTTTGGTACAAAACCCGATGATGTTAACGCCTATGCTTCATCCACCTTTTTCGCTGTCGACAGATTTGCCTCTTTTAAGACAGACTGGGGCGAGTATTATAATAACGGCGGAGTGATACTATCTGACCGCTATACCACCTCCAATGCCTGCCATCAGGGCAGCAAGGTTCCCGATGAAGAACGTCTTGATTTCCTTAACTGGCTTTATGATTTTGAATTCCGGCTTCTCGGTTTACCTGCTCCCAAGCTTGTAATCTATCTTAATATTGATATTGATGTTTCCAGACGCCAGATGGATGCGAGACAAAACGCCACTAATACCGAAGCAGATATCCACGAAAAAGACTTCACCTATCTCTCAAAGTCTCTTGACGCCGGAAGGTTTGCCGCTGAAGTTTACGGATGGAAGGTAATTAATTGCGTTATTGATGGTAAAATGCGCAGCATTGAAGACATACACGAAGAAATCTATAAAACAGTAATGGAAGCCATTGAGCAATAATCAAAAGGGCCCCTTTCGGGGCCCCGCTATATAATCTGTTTCCTGTTCTCAGCAGCCGCAGCCGCAGCCGTTATCGTTACGGCCATATCCGGTGCCGTAACCGCCACAAGCGAAGAGGACGATGAGAATGAGGATTATCCAGAGGCAGCAGCTGCCGTTTCCATTATTAAAGCACATAATATATACCTTTCTCCGCACATAAAAATATTCGCCGTCACCTTACTGTGCGGATGTTATTCCGGACGCGATCTTCTCTCAGAGGATGCGGTCGGCGCCAACCCCATCTGCAACATATTATGATTGCAGCTTTATGACTGTTACTTTTCTTCTTTAAGAAAGGAGATACCATGATAGATCCCAACACCAACGATAATGTAAATCAGAACGAGGAATCCGCAGCTGAGTTTCCCGAAAACAGCGAAAACACTGAAACCGCGGCTTCTCCCGTAAATGAAGGCGACTCTGATATTGTCGAGGGAAAAAGCCTTGTCGATATATTTGAGGAGGCTGACGCGCCTGCCGATAATAAAGAGGAAAATGATTCCGACGAATTAAAAGATATGCTTTATTATGAGGACGAGCTTGAGGAAAGAGACTATCGTCCTATCCGCTTCAGCAGAAGCGGTAGACTCGGCTGTCTGGGCGGAATTATGTATGCCACCTTTATCCTTTGCCTTTCCGTTGCTCTTGCATGCTTTGCATGGATGGCAGCCTGTGATATTCTTGCCCTCAATAAAGGTGACACAAAAATGTCCATTGTGCTGGGCGATGAATATTTCAGTGAAGAGGAAGTTGACGTTCTTGATGACGATGGAAATGTAATCGGAAGTGAAACTGTGCTTCTTGCCGATATTTCCGCCGTATCACAGCTTCTTCGTGACAGCGGCATAATTGAATATCCCTGGCTTTTCAAAATTTTTGCTCAGGTTTCCAATGCCGATAAGAAAATCGATCCCGGAACATATGAGTTGTCTACCCGTTATGATTATCGTGCCCTTGTTAAAAACCTCCAAAAGAGTACAGCACTTAAGGAAATCCGTGAAGCAGTAACCTTCCCTGAAGGCTACACAATGGACCAGATTTTCCATAAGCTTGAAGCTGAAGGAGTTTGCTCAGTTGCTGATCTGTATGAGGCAGCTGCCAATTATCACTATGATTTCAGCTTCCTTGATAACAGTACTCTTGGCGATGCCAGACGTCTTGAAGGCTTTATTTTTCCGAACACCTACGACTTTTATGTGGGTGAATCTGCAAGCTCCGTAATCAGCAAGTTCCTTAACACATTCCACAGGCAGCTTTACGCTGATATGTATGTCATTTGTGATAATCTTGGGATTTCATTCTATGACGCGATTATAATCGCTTCTATGATTGAAAAAGAGGCTGCCAATGATGAAGAACGTCCAATCATTGCGTCAGTAATCTTCAACAGAATCAGTGTTGGAATGACCCTTGGTATAGATGCTACAATTCTCTATGAGCATCCCGAACATGTTGGCGTACAGATTCCTGCCGAGATATTGCAGGAGGACAGTCCTTATAACACCCATACCCGAACCGGTCTTCCTCCCACACCCATCTGCAATCCCGGACTTGCCTCAATCGAAGCAGCTCTCCATCCGTCATCTACCTCTTACTACTACTATGCACTTGATACCGAAACAGGAACCCACAGGTTCTTCCATTATTATAATGACTTCCAGAACTTTATAAGTACACAAGATTATGATAACTATACGCCCTGAACTTCTGTCACCGGCCGGTGACCGCGAAAGACTTGAAATGGCATTGCACTATGGTGCCGATGCAGTTTATCTGGCAGGCAAAGAATTTGGCCTGCGCGCAAGCGCGGGCAACTTTGCCCTGGATGAGATGCGCAGCGCCGTTCAGCTCTGCCACAGCAAAAACAAAAAAGTATATGTAACCGTAAATGTACTCCCTCATGAACATCAGCTAATGTCTCTTCCTGCCTATCTTGAAGAGACTGCTGATGCAGGTGTTGACGGCTTTATAATTGCTGACCTCGGTGTTTTATCCCTTGCAAAACGTCATGCCCCCAATGTACCGGTACACATTAGCACCCAGCTGGGTGTTGTGAACTCCGAAACCGCAAGAATGCTCTATGACCTTGGAGCCAAACGCGTTGTTCTTGCCCGCGAGATGAGTATGGATAACATACGCACCTTCAGAGCAAAAATTCCCAAGGACCTTGAAATAGAGGCGTTTGTCCACGGTGCAATGTGTGTGAGCTTTTCCGGTCGCTGCCTGCTTTCAAATTACATCACTCACAGAGATGCAAACGGCGGTGCCTGCTCTCAGCCCTGCCGCTGGAAATACCACCTTGTGGAGGAAAAGCGTCCCGATGATTATTTTGAAATCAGTGAGGATGGAGGAACTTTCATTATGAACAGTTCCGATATGTGCATGATAGAGCATATTGATGATTTGGTGGATGCCGGCGTAAGCTCTTTCAAGATCGAAGGCAGAATGAAGAGCGCTTACTATGCTGCCGTTACAACCAATGCTTACCGTCACGCAATAGATGACTATCTTGCAGGCAAAAGCTTTAATCCTCTTTGGCTGGACGAATGTATGAAGGTGAGCCACAGAAAATATTCCACCGGCTTCTATTACGGCGATCCGGGGCAATATTACGCTGATGCCCATTATTTCACCGATGCCGATGTCTGCGGAATAGTCAGCTCCTGCGACGATGAGTGCAAGGCAGTTATATCACAGCGCAACAAGTTCTGCGTAGGCGATAAACTTGAGCTTATCAGTCCCGACATTGAGCCCATTTCCTTTGTTCTTAAAGAAATGTTCAACGCGGAAGGGGAGGCCATTCAGGCAGCACCACATCCTATGATGGATGTACATATGGTTTTGCCCGAAAAATGCGGCAAGCTCTCTCTGCTCAGAAAAATAAGATAATATCAGGGCTCCGAAGCGGAGCCCTAAATTTTAATATTATGAAATACTCTAACATCAAAAAAGGAATATTTTTATCCCGTCCCAACAGATTCATAGCTCATATTATGATTGACGGCAGGGAAGAGGTCGTTCATGTTAAAAACACCGGTCGGTGCAAGGAGCTGCTGCTCAGCGGCGCTGAAGTGTATTGCGCACGCTCTGACAGCACCTCAAGAAAAACAGCTTACGACCTTGTCACCGTCAAAAAAGGCAGCAGACTCATTAATATGGACTCTCAGGCGCCGAATGCCGCGTTCAAGGAATGGGCAGCGAGCGGTAAATTCATTGGAGAAACTGACTTTATCAAGCCCGAATATAAATGGGGAAACTCCCGGTTCGATTTTATGCTTCGACAGGGAGATAAAAAAATTCTTGCAGAAATAAAGGGCGTCACTCTCGAGATTGACGGCTCCTGCTATTTCCCCGATGCGCCCACCGAACGAGGCATTAAGCACATCAACGAGCTGATTTCAGCTGCCGAAGAGGGATACGAAACTTATATTGTTTTTATAATTCAAATGGAGGATGTTTCCTTTTTCTCGCCAAACGAAATAACTCATCCCCAATTTTGCGAAGCTTTAAGAAGAGCGGGGGATAAGGGCGTTAAAATTCTCGCTTATGATTGTCTTATCACAGAAAATTCTATGGAAATTCGCGATAAAGTCCCCGTAATTCTTTGAAATTTCCGGTTGACAAGTTCATTAAATGTGCTAAAATATTTAAGAAATATTTGTAGGCTATGACGAAACGAGCTTTTTATTAAAGTTCTACAGAGAGGGATGCGTTTGCTGAAAGCTCCCGTACTTTATAAAATGCAGCCACTTCCGAGCCTGCGGACGATGAGTCCGCCGATTTATTCCCGTTAAAGAATTTCTGAGATGCCGCATGTGCGGATAATCAGGGTGGTACCGTGAAGTAATTTAACTTCGCCCCTGTTTTGGGGCGGAGTTTATTTTTTTGCAAAAAATAAAAAGATATATATGGAGGTCAATTAACCATGGCTCACAGAAACATCGGTCTTAACGAGCTTCGCGAAATGTTCCTGAAGTTCTTTGAGACCAAGGATCACCTCAGACTCCCCAGCTTTTCTCTCATTCCCCAGAATGACCCCTCTTTGCTCCTCATCAACTCCGGTATGGCTCCTATGAAGCCTTACTTCACCGGCGAAGTTGAGCCTCCCAGACGCAGAGTTTGCACCTGCCAGAAGTGCATCAGAACCGGTGATATTGAAAATATCGGCAAAACCGCCCGCCACGGCACCTATTTCGAGATGCTTGGTAACTTTTCCTTCGGCGACTATTTCAAGAGCGAGTCTCTTGCATGGAGCTGGGAATTTCTAACCTCTCCCGAGTGGGTTGGCCTTGAGCCCGACAGACTCTATCCCAGTATCTACCTCGATGACGATGAGGCCTTTGATGTTTGGACCAAGGAAATCGGTGTTCCCGCAGACCACATTGTCCGTATGGGCAAGGCCGATAACTTCTGGGAGCATGGCTCCGGTCCCTGCGGCCCCTGCTCCGAAATTTACTATGACCGCGGAATCGAAAATGGCTGCGGAAAGCCCGACTGCAAGCCCGGCTGCGACTGCGACCGCTTCATGGAAGTCTGGAACAATGTTTTCTCCCAGTTCAACAATGACGGCGAAGGCAACTACACCGATCTTGCACAGAAGAACATCGACACCGGCATGGGTCTCGAGCGCCTTGCCTGCGTAAGCCAGAATGTTGCAAGCCTTTTCGATGTTGATACTGTTATGAACATCACCAACCGCGTCAGCGAAATTACCGGCGCTCATTATAACGAGAGCTATAAGAAGGACGTTTCTCTCCGTATTATCACCGACCATATCCGTTCCTCTACCTTCATGATTTGCGACGGAGTTCTGCCTTCCAACGAAGGTCGCGGCTATGTTCTTCGCCGTCTGCTTCGTCGCGCTGCCCGCCACGGCAAACTTCTAGGCGTTAACGAGCCCTTCCTCTATGACGTTGTCGAAACCGTAATCCGCGAAAACGAGGGTCATTATCCCGACCTGCGTGAAAAGGCTGACTACATCACCCGCGTTATCAAGACCGAAGAAGAAAACTTCGCCCGCACCATCGATGCAGGCATGAGAATCTTCAGCGAAATTCTTGAGCAGCACAAGGCAAAAGATGAAAAGGTTTTCTCCGGTGCCGATGCATTCAAGCTTTATGACACCTACGGATTCCCCATTGATCTCACCGCTGAAATGGTTGAGGAGCAGGGAATGGATATCAATATGGATGAATTCACTGCGCTTATGAATGAGCAGCGCCAGCGCGCAAGGGCCGCCCGCGGCGATATGTCCGATGCATGGGCAGGTCTTGATCTGGGTCTCGACAGCACTCCCACTCAGTTTGTTGGCTACACCATCGATAAATGCAGCGCAAAGGTTCTTGCCCTTGTTGAAGGCGGCGAAACCTGCGGCGTTCTCGCAGAGGGCAGAAAGGGCATCGTTGTTCTCGACTGCACCACCATGTACGCAGAAATGGGCGGTCAGGTTGCTGACCACGGACGCATCATCTGCGGAGATGCTGTTTTCGCAGTCAGCGATGTTCAGAAGGATAAGGGCGGCAAGTATCTTCACCACGGTGAAATGATCAGCGGCAGCCTCAATGTCGGCGACGAAGTTAGAGCAGATATTGACACCGAGCGCCGCCGTGCAATTATGCGTGCACACTCCGCAACCCATCTTCTACAGAGAGCTCTCAAGGATGTTCTCGGTGACCATGTCCATCAGGCAGGTTCTCTTGTTGAGCCCGACCATCTCCGCTTTGACTTTACTCATTTCTCTTCTCTCACCACCGATGAGATCCTTGCTATAAACAAGCGCGTCGGAAATATGGTTCTTGATGGTATGGATATCTCCATATGCGAGATGCCCATCGACGAGGCAAGAAAAATGGGCGCTACCGCTCTCTTCGGCGAGAAGTATGGCGACATCGTCCGCGTTGTTTCTATGGGTGAAGAATCTGTTGAGCTTTGCGGCGGTACTCATCTTTCCAATACCGCTCTTGTTGGTCCCTTCCATATTGTCAGCGAAGGCTCAGTTGCTTCCGGCGTTCGCCGTATCGAGGCTCTCACCGGTAAGGCTTTTATGCAGCGCGTTGACAGCGTTAACCGCACTATTTCCGAAGCTGCAGCAGTTCTCAAGACCCAGCCCGCAGAGCTTGTTTCCCGCCTCGAAAGTAATCTTAACGAGATGCGCGAAATGCGTCAGAACATTGACAAGCTCAAAGACAAGATCCTTGCAGGCGATGTTGAGCGTTTCCTCTTTGCTGCAAAGAAAGTTTGCGGTCTCAATGTTATAACCACCACTCGTCCCGATCTTGAAGTTGCTGACATCCGCAAGATGGGTGATTTCCTCAGAGATAAGGATCCCAAGATTGTTGCTGTTATCGCAAGCTTCAAGGAAAGCAAGGTCAGCCTTGCAGCCTTCTGCGGTAAGGAAGCCGTTGCTGCAGGCATCAAGGCAGGTGACATTATCAAGACTATTGCCCCCGTTGTCGGCGGCAAGGGCGGCGGTAAGCCCGACAGTGCAATGGGCGGCGGCAGCGATGTTCTTAAAATCGACGACGCACTCGCATTGGTTGATAACTTTGTTGCAAATAAGCTTGCTTAAGGAGAATTATTATGGAAAATTGTCTTTTCTGCAAAATCGCAGTAGGAACCATTCCCTCCAACAAGGTTTATGAGAATGAATATGTGCTAGCTTTTCACGACATTGCACCTCAGGCACCTGTTCACATTCTTGTAATCCCCAAGGTACATCTTGATTCTATGAACGATATCAATTCCGAAACCTCTGTTTATGCGGTTAAATGCCTTGAAGCAATTGCTGAAATTGCAAAAATGCAAAATCTGGAAAACGGATACCGTGTGATTAACAACTGCGGCGAAGATGGCGGTCAGACCGTTAAGCATCTCCACTTCCATATTCTCGGCGGTAAAAAACTAAGCGAACAAATGGTATAATGAGAAAGGCAGCAGCTCAAATTGGGCTGCTGCCTTTTTATTTGACTGCATGAGAATATAATGTTAAAATTCCCAAAAAGAGGGGAGGGAATCTAAATGAGAAAGCTTATGCTCGTTGCCATTGGATACACAGCAGCGCTCATTATAAGTATATTCCTGCTTCCCGAATTTAACGGCTATATTCTTAGTGTTGCGGCCTTCGTACTAGCTTTATTTTCGTTTTTCTTCAAGAACAAAATCCGAAAAGTAATAGCCATCATTCTTATTTCTGCTTCAATAGGTTTTTTATGGAACACTACATATGATTTCCTGTTTATTAAACCTGCAGAAGAACTAATCGGCACAAATCGCAGGATTGAAGCCAGTGTGTTGGATTATCCCTCCGTTAATGATTCTTATTCCAGCGTTCTATTAAAAATTTCCGACAGTGATTATCCTTCCTGCAAGGTTATTGTAACGGATTATGAAAACAGTATTTCGGACCTTAAACCGGGAGACATAATCGATGTGGACTTAAAGTTCCGCTCCGCACGGATTCGGTATAATGCCGAAGATGACTATTATTTTCCCTCGGGAATATTTCTTCGCGCCACTACAAACGGTGAATGCGAACTCATCGGTCACAGCAAGGGTGCCTTTCTCCATATACCAAAAACTCTTTCCAAGAACCTGAAAGAACACATATTAAAGCTGTTTCCCGAGGATGTTGCGCCACTTATGAAAGCGCTTTTAACCGGTGATAAAAGCGAGCTTTATAATAATGACCTGCTTTATGTCTCAATGAAAAAGGCGGGAATGAGCCATATTATCGCCGTATCCGGTATGCACGTTTCGTTTATTATCTCGCTCATTGCCCTTATATGGGGCCGGAGAAGAATGACCGCTTTTATAGGAATTCCGCTTGTGTGGTTTTTCGCCGCTATGATGGGCTTTACACCTTCCGTCACCCGTGCATCCCTGATGATTACATTGCTTCTTATAGCTCCGATTTTAAGGCGAGAGAACGATTCTCCGACCAGTTTATCTGCTGCGCTGCTAATTTTGCTGCTTATCAATCCCAAGTCAATCGGAAATCTGAGTTTGCAGCTTAGCTTCGCCGCTATGGCAGGAATCATTCTTATTACACCGCGAATTTACAGCGCTATTGTTAAGCACATCTCTAATAATAAACTTATATTCAAACTGCTTAATGGCATCGTAATGGTATTTTCCGCCTCAGCAGGTTCACTGGTGTTTACTACTCCCATTGCTGCATTGAACTTTGGCTACGTTCCTCTTTATTCAATCATTGCCAACATCCTTTGTCTTTGGGCAATGTCTTTAGCGTTTACTCTTGCTTACCCTATATGTATTATCGGAGCTATTTATTTCCCTTTAGGTAAAGCACTTGCGATTATAATCTCAATACTTCCAAAATATGCCCAGGCAGTTGTAACATTTATCGGCCATTTACCTTATTCTCTTATATACACCACCAATAACCTTCTGGCTTTATGGTTGATTTTTGTATATGCAGTTATTTTCATTTCTTATTTGTTCAAAGGAGACGCGGCATATCGTCCGATTCTTCCTGTTTGCTGCTGCATAGTAAGTCTTATAGCAGTTTGTTTTATAACCAAACTTTCATCCGAATCTAATCCCGCTGTTTCCGCCGTTGATGTAGGGCAAGGCCAATGCATAGTTGCAAACACCGCCCATTCAACCGTTATTATTGACTGTGGCGGAAAAGGCTCAGCAGAGAACGCAGGAGACTGTGCAGCCGAATTCTTGTTATCCTCAGGCAGGGCAGAGGTTGATCTTCTCATCCTTACCCACCTGCACGATGACCATGCAAACGGCGTAATCCGCCTGATGAGCTATATGGATGTTAAAAAGATTGCAATGAGTGAAGATGCCAAAAGCTCTGAAATTGGTGACAAGATTATAAAAGCATGCTATGATAGCGATACAGAGCTTCTTTATATTTGCGAGAACACAGCACTGTTTACTGACGGACTCACACTAAATATATTTGCTCCAATCGGCAGTGAAAATTCAAATGAGAACGGTCTTATCGTTCTTGGTGACTATGGAGATTTTGAATTTCTTGTAACCGGAGATGCGGGTATTGGTACCGAAAACCAGCTTGTCAGCATGTACCAATTGAATGACATTGAGCTATTAGTGGTTGGCCACCACGGCAGCAAATACTCAACAGGGGATTTGCTTCTTGATAATACCTCTCCGGACTATGCATTTATTCCTGTTGGTATCAACAGCTATGGACACCCGACCGAAGAGGTTCTCAAACGTTTGTATAAAAACGGTATTGAAGTATATCGCACAGATATTAATGGTAATCTTACAATAATGGTTGGTAAATAATTATGGCAAAAAAAGATAAACCGGTGTTTAACTATAATCTTGAAATCAAACAGCTGAAAGAATCCGGTCCCGATAGATTATATCTGCTTTATGGGCAGGAGGATTATCTTCGGGAGCGTTATGTTGATGAATTAAAGAAAATATGTGCCGCTGATGACTCCGGATTCAATTACAAGAGATTAGACGGGCCCTCAATCAATATGCCTGAACTTTCCGAAGCAGTTGATTCCGTCCCTTTTTTCTCCGATCGCAGCTTTGTTGAAATCAGAGGATTTGACATAAACAAATGTAAAGACAGCGAGTGCGATAAATTCAAAGCAATTATCAGCGATATTCCCGAATACTGCACACTGGCAGTGATAGTAAACTCCGATTATGAGATTGATGGCAGGCTTGCCGCTGTAAAAGCCTTAAAGAAATACGCCAAAGCAATTGAGTTTACCGAGCAAGGGCAGGACGCCCTTATCAAATGGATTAGCAACCGTTTTTCTGCTTTGGGTAAAAGCATTTCCCGCTCCGATGCCGAATATCTAAGTTTTATAAGCGGCACACTTATGAACCGTCTTATTCCCGAGATTGAAAAAATATCTGCATATGTAAAAGGCAATGTCATTTCACGCAGTGATATTGATGCTGCAGCCCACAGAATCCCCGAAGCAGATGTTTTTGAGATGGTAGACCAACTTAGCAGAGGTAATATAGATGCAGCTGCAGGACTCCTCAGCAATCTTATGTCCAATAAGGATACACCCCCAATTTATATACTTGCTATTTTCTCCCAGCAATTCAGGAAAATCTATGCTTATAAACTGGGTCAAAGTCGAGGCTTGGGCCGAGCAGCTCTTATGGAGCTCAGCGGGGTTCGCTACGATTTCCATTTCAACAAATTAAGTACCCAGGCAAAAAATTATTCTATAAATTCAGCTGCTAAACTAGTTGAACTTTGTACTGAATATGACTACCTTATGAAAAGCGGCAGAGACAATGAAGATCTTATGAAAGACCTGCTTTTGAAAGTGGCGGTGGCCGAAAAATGATCAGCATTAATGAAGTTATTGTTGTTGAGGGGAAATACGATAGGAATACTCTTAGTCAGATTGTTGATGCTACCATTCTAGAAACATCAGGCTTCGGCATCTTCAAGGACAAAAAATCTCAGGAGATGCTACGCTCACTGGCTCGCAGAAGAGGTATAATAATCTTCACAGACAGCGATGGCGCCGGTTTTGTAATCAGAAATTTTATCAGCGGTATTGTTGAACCACAATATATAAAACATGCCTATATTCCTGACATAGTGGGAAAAGAACGAAGAAAAAGTACTCCTTCAAAAGAAGGCAAACTCGGAGTTGAAGGTATGACTCCGGATATCATAATTAAAGCTTTGAAACGTTCCGGCGCTTCAATAAATGAAGGCTCACCGGGTAGCTATTCGGAAATAACCAAAGCTGATTTATATGCAATGGGTCTATGCGGCAAAGAGGGAAGTGCCGAAAAACGTAAACAGCTTCAGCAGAAATTATCATTGCCTGAACATCTCAGTTCAAACAATCTCTTGAAAGTTCTTAATATAATAAGCAGTAAAAAAGAACTTGAAGAAATTCTCAGCAATTATCGTAAATAATCGCAAAGCCGATAAGCGCCATAAGAAGTAAACCCGATGGAGTTTCAAGCATAAGCTGCGCCATCATCATTCGTTCTCCATAACCTATAGCGCCTTCTATGTTCATAAACAAAATGCAGGAAATAAACAGTAATAAATCACACAGCATAAACGTATTTTTAAGAAATATGTAGGCAGGGCGGGGCATAAATTCTATGCTCCGCTTCATTTTTTTAAGCATTAATTTCACACCTTATACAAATCATTAATGTAATTTTATAAGATTATACATGTCAGTATCAAGGCACAAAATATGGTATATTCAAGGTAAAATAACTCTTGCTATTGTAAAATTGCTGTGCTATATTGATATTATGTAAATTGCCTTAAATAAAGGAGAGATATAGATGAAGTGTCCTTTTTGCGGTTTCCATGACAGCAAGGTAATTGATTCCCGTCCTGCCGACGACGGAGCCACAATACGTCGCCGCCGCGAATGCCTTGATTGCCAGAAGCGTTTCACTACCTATGAAATAATCGAGCGTATGCCCATTGCCGTCATCAAGCGTGATGGCTCCCGTCAGTCCTTCGATAAAATCAAAATCATTAACGGTATGCTTCGCGCCTGTGAAAAGCGTCCCATCACTATGGCCCAGATTGAGTCCATTGCAGATGATATAGAGCAGGAGCTTCGTGGTGCTTTGGAGAGCGAAATCCACTCTGACCAGATAGGTTCCATGGTTATGGACCGACTCAAGGGAATGGACGAGGTGGCTTATGTCCGCTTTGCATCTGTATATCGTTCCTTCAAGGATATCAACACATTTATGGACGAACTAACCAAGCTTCTCGGCGACAAAAAATAATAACGCAATTAAGCGACCCGTTTTTACGGGTCGCTTTTTAAAATATTGACTGAAGGCATATTTTTTCCGACTCAATCAATTGATCTAATTCGTATATCAGCTTGTTTCTTATCATGATACTGTGCGGGCTGTTCATACACTCAAAATAACCGTCAGATATATTTTCAAGTTTGCTTTCACTTATTATCAGCCTCAGATATTTTGTATTCTCTTCCCAATGATGAAAATTCTCTTTAAGATAATTATCTGCATCAGAAGGGGGGAGGGACAGACTCTCAATTATGCCGTTTTTCATTTCCGACAGTCTGCTGCTTATGATCCAGGAATTAATAGATACAACTGCAAATATTGCAAGTAAAAGAAATATACCGAGCAGCATTTTTTTCATTATTTTTTTATCCTTTTTTCCAAATAAATTTCCTTATCGTTGTAATAAATAAGCGCAAATACGTCCTTATAGCTGCTGCATTTATTCTCTTTTAAGTAGTTTTCAAGCCATCTTCTTTTTTTCCCGATATAATCAAGGTTTTTATCTATTAGAACTCCATCTTCAATAATTATAACAGGATAGTCTTCTTTGCCGGATTCAAGTTTCAAGTCTTTGGGGCTAAGGGGCTGAAATTGAGGATATAATATTGTACTTAAATTTCCGTCAGTCTCCAATATAGCATATTTTACTGTTTTTATATCGAGTATTTCCTTGCTTCGTAACTCTTCAAACAATTCATTTACGCTCAATCTGGCCTTGCGCATTCCTTTTTCAAGGATTTTTCCGTCTAATATTAAAAACTCCGGTTTTCCGCACATTATTGATCTGAACTTTACGCTTGTTAATATTCCTCCGGATATAATCAATTCGCAGACAAACAAAACAAATATGGGCAGCAACCCATTCATCAACGGTATTTCCGTATCCTGCAGAGGGGTGGCTGCCATATCGGCCAATATTACGGATACGACCAGTTCGGATAACTCCAGCTCACGAAGCTGTCTCTTTCCAAGCATACGCATCAGTATTATTATTGATAAAAATATTATCAGTGTTCTGATAAGTATAATGCTCATTTTCACACCTCATTTTTTGTAGTATGCCCGATTCTTAACTGATTAATTATGTAGAAGGGCTGATTTACAGAAACGATATTCACATTGACCAAAAAAAGATATCGTGATAAAATATTAAATACTTTAATCATTTATTTTTATTAAGGAGGTATGTATGTCCAAATATTTCGGAACCGATGGTTTTCGCGGCGAAGCAAATGTTGGCCTTACTGTTGAGCACGCATTCAAAATTGGCCGTTTTCTCGGTTGGTATTATGGCCGCGATCATAAATGCAATATCGTAATCGGTAAAGATACAAGAAGAAGTAGCTATATGTTTGAATCCGCACTCTCTGCCGGAATTACTTCTTCCGGCGCAGATGCCTATCTTCTTCATGTTACAACAACCCCCAGTGTTTCGTATGTTACCCGCTCCGATCAGTTTGATTGCGGCATTATGATCTCAGCAAGCCATAACCCCTTCTATGATAACGGAATAAAGCTTATAAACAGCAATGGTGAAAAAATGGAAGACGCCGTTATTGACGAAGTTGAAAAATATCTCGACGGTGAAATCCCCGAACTTCCTTACGCAGTTGGCGGAGACATCGGCCGCACTGTTGACTATGCTGCAGGAAGAAACAGATATATCGGATATCTTATAGGTCTTGCGAAAAATTCTTATAAGGGCAAAAAAGTTGGCCTTGACTGCGCAAACGGCAGCACCTGGATGATTGCAAAAAGTGTTTTTGATGCCCTTGGTGCAACTACATATGTTATCAACAACAGTCCCAACGGAATAAATATAAACGAAAAATGCGGCTCCACACATATTGAGTATCTCCAGCAGTTTGTTATTGATAATAATCTGGATGTTGGTTTTGCCTTTGACGGAGATGCAGACCGCTGCCTTGCTGTTGACGAAAAAGGAAAGCTTGTTGACGGCGATCTTATTCTTTATGTTGTAGCAAAATATATGCTTGAGCGCGGAAAACTCGATAACACAAAGGTTGTTACCACAATTATGTCCAACTTTGGCCTTTATAAGGCTCTCGACGAGCTTGGTATAGGCTATGAAAAAACAGCTGTCGGCGATAAGTATGTTTATGAAAACATGCGTCAGAACGGTCACTATATCGGCGGCGAGCAGTCCGGTCATATCATATTCTCCAAGTATGCCACAACCGGTGACGGAATGCTCACCGCAATCAAGCTCATGCAGGTTATTTTGGATAAGAAAACCACTCTTTCCGAGCTTACAAGAGATGTTCAGGTTTATCCTCAGGTTCTTAAAAATGTCCGCGTTAAGGACAAAGAAGCTGTTCTTAACCACCCTGACATTATATCAAAAGTGGCTGATGTAACTGAAGAACTTGCCGGAAACGGACGCGTTTTGCTTCGCAAGAGCGGCACGGAACCTGTTCTGCGTGTCATGGTTGAAGCACCCAGCCTTCAAATATGCGAAGATAATGTTAACTCCATAATAGAAGTTATTAACAGTATTTCTATATAAACGGTGAACTTATGTATAAGATTAATGATCTGTTTGATACAAGCAAGACTATTGCCGCGGAGCATTTTAAGGACAAAATTTATCCCTGGGAGTCCCTTTTAGGAATCAAAGACTTGATATATAAAATCGGATCAGAGCTCTCTGAGGATGAATTTGACCACCCTGAAGAGGGTGTATGGATTGCCAAAGATGCAACTGTTTATCCATCGGCATATATTAAGAGTCCTTGTATCATAGACAAAGGAGCGGAGGTACGCCACTGCGCATTCATCCGCGGCAATGCCATAATAGGGAAGGGCGCTGTCGTCGGCAATTCAACAGAATTAAAAAATGTAATTCTGTTCGACTCTGTTCAGGTACCTCACTATAATTATGTTGGCGATTCAATCCTTGGCTATAAGGCCCATATGGGAGCGGGAAGCATTACCTCAAATGTTAAGGGCGATAAAACCAATGTAGTTATCAAAAATGGTGATGAACAAATTCAAACAGACCGTAAAAAGGTGGGCGCTTTTCTGGGAGATTTTGCCGAAATAGGATGCGGCAGCGTTCTAAACCCCGGCACTGTAATCGGAAGAAACAGCCAGATATATCCTCTAAGCTCTGTTCGGGGAGTAATTCCTGAAAACTCTATATATAAATCCGATAATAATATCGTAGATAAACATTAAAAAAAGGTGCTGCAGTTTATTGCAGCACCTTTTTTTACCTGAAATTTCTGTAACATTCACATTGAGTTATTGAATCCGGCGGATAAAATTCCTCGGTGGGGAAGTCCACTCTGCTAAAAAGCGTGCAGGGATCGTCATCGTTTGAACAGGCACATTCTTTTTCCGGCAGAAAATATGCAAAATTGTCAAGTGTAATTTGAGTATTGCGCTCCAGACGTATCATAGAAAACTGTCCGAGCGTCACATAAATTTTCTTATATGTGTCGTACAATGCAATATCTTCACCGATCGCGTCTTTTATGAACTCGGGTATATTCCGGAGTTCTGTATCGCCGTGGTCACACCCGCCCTCAGATATATGCATATTTAACACTATCGGATCAACTGCATCAACAACTGCAGTGGGGGAGTGTCCTCGAACAAATCTTCCTCTTTTAGCTGAAGAAAATGTTTTAACATCGCCTTCGCTCCCGAAAAGAATAACTCTTTTGTCGAACACGGCGAGTCCGCACATCTTTGTTCCACCGGGAAAAACTTCGCCGCTTACCTTATAAAAGTAGCTGACATCTACCGTGTAGTATCCTCGGTTAAAGCTTATTTCATCAACATTTACGTCTGCATAAATTAGCTCTGCACCGCATGGCCTGATACTGAAAGCCGAGTCTATAACAGACTGAGAAGAAACCGTTGGATATACTCGTATATCTTCAATGCAGTCTCTGTCTTTGCACGCATCTGTTATCTTCATTGTATGTATATTGATTTTTTGACACGGACAAAACTCGCTGCCCTCAACGGGCCCCGGCAATACCATGTCTGCCATAAATATACCTCCTAAGATTTTTTGAACCGGGTTCAATACAGTTTATGCGAAAATATATATCTGTGCTAAAATAATTCTGTACTGTACTCAAAAAATGTAGTATAATAAGAAAAATATTTTTATGAGGTGCTGTCATGGGCGAAAGACTCGGCTTCATTAATGATAAACTCGATATAAAACTGCTCATTTTATTTGTGCTCAGACGTCTGCCCGCTGAAATTGACGTTGAAAATCTCGCTGATCTCATCCTTATTGATGGGGGAGTGGGCTACTTTGACTACAAAGAATGTCTGGCTGAACTTTTGACCACTGCTCAGATAGAGGAGTCCGATGGTTTTGTAAAAATAACCGCTAAAGGCAGTCATAATGCTGAAATTCTTGAAAATGATCTGCCGTATTCTGTGCGATATAAAGCTGAAAATACACTCGCTCCCGTTGCGGAAGAAATGCGCCGAAGCTCTATGATACTCGCAAACCATGAAATTATTGACGGCGGAATTAATGTATATCTGTCTGTTTCTGATGGAATAGGTACAATTTTTGATCTTAAGATTCTTGCTGCAGACATTGCACAGGCCGAAAAAATAGAAAAGAACTTCAAGCGCAAGGCCGAGGAATACTATAACCGATTTATTGAAGAGCTTACAGAATAATTACCACGGAGTATTATAATGAAAACTTTTATCCCCGAAAACTATAAAAGCCTTTTAGGCGTTTACGATACTCAGAAGGCAATAGGTCTCCTCAAACGCCTTTTTGAGGATCATCTTTCTTCAGTGCTTAATATACACCGTGTTTCCGCGCCATTATTTGTTGTGGAAAGCAGCGGCTTAAATGATAATCTCACCGGCGTAGAACGTCCTGTTACATTTGATATCAAGGCAACAGGTACCGAGGCTCAGGTGGTTCATTCTCTCGCAAAATGGAAGAGAATGGCCCTCCATAACTATGGATTTTATCCCGGCCGCGGACTGTACACCGATATGAACGCAATACGCAGGGATGAAGATGAGCTTGATAATATTCACTCTGTCTATGTAGACCAGTGGGACTGGGAAAAAGTAATAACAGAGGAGGACAGGACTCTTGATTACCTGAAATCCACTGTAATTGATATTATAAGAGCCGTATGCGATACTCAAACCACAATGCAGGCGCTGTATCCAAAACTTAATCAGGTCCCCAAAATCGAACGCTGTGTAAAGTTTATAACCGCTCAGGAACTTGAAGATATGTATCCCGATCTGAGTCCCAAAGAGCGAGAGAACGCTATTACTAAAGAATATAAAACAGTATTCCTTATCGGAATAGGAGGGGAGCTCCGTTCCGGAAATAAGCACGACGGAAGAAGCCCCGACTATGACGATTGGGATCTTAACGGAGATATACTGTTGTGGAATGATCTGCTCGAGTGCAGCTTTGAAATAAGCTCTATGGGAATCCGTGTTGATCCCGAATCTCTTGACAGGCAGCTTCGTTTATCCGGTTGTGACCACAGAAGGGAATACCTCTATCACAAAATGCTGCTCGAAGGAAAACTTCCTCTTACAATCGGAGGAGGAATCGGTCAATCGCGTCTTTCAATGATAATTCTGGGTAAAGCACATATCGGCGAAGTGCAGGCATCTGTCTGGAACGAAGAAACAGCAGCTCTGTGCAAAGAGAAAAATGTAATGCTCCTGTAAAAATAATTATATTAGAAAAGACAGCCGTCAGTTATTTCGGCTGTCTTTTTTATATTTAGTTGGAGGGGAGTATAACACATAAATATCGCTTTATTGATAAAAATATGCACAAAATTAAACAAAATAATACAGGTTTTGTTCATATTTGGCCGGGAGTGGATTTGTTGCACCCTGCAACCGCACCGGGATAAGAAAAACCCCTTTCACTAAAAACAACCGCGAAGCGGCAAGGCCCGCGCCGGGCCGAGCAAAGCGGAGGCCAAGCCGCGGGCAACAGCGCGGCCCGCAGGCCGCAAGACACCCCACCCCAGGGCCGCCGCCCCAAAACGCCCAGAAGCGGCGCCCCTGCGCCGCAAGAGGGCGGCGGCCGGAGGGGAAAAGCGGGGCAAGGGGCAAAGCCCCGCAGGGCGACCAACCCCGCAAGCCGGGGGCCGTGGGCATTTCTACCTTTTCCACGGCGCCGAAGCGGGCTACGCCCGCGGAGGGACCCCCGCAGGGGCGCGGCGGCCCCGGCCACCCGGCGCCCGCGGGAGCAACGCAGCCGAAAAGACAGCACCAGCGAGCCGCGGCCCTATGGGCCGCCCCCGCTTTTCCCCGGGCGCGGCAGGCCCAAAAAGGGGGAAAAATAGCCGCATAAGCGGGCTTTTCCCCCTTTTTGTGGCAATCTGCGAGGGGGCGCAGCGGGAAAGGGGAAGAAAGCCAAGAAACGCGCCGAGCCAAGAGGAAGCAACGGCGCGGCCGGGGAAGCCGGACGGGCCGCCCCCGAGAGCGCATACCTTTTATGTCCGCGAGGATACGCCGCAGCGGACAACAGCCCGAAGGCTGCCCGCATTTTTCGCGGGCTATGGCGGGCTGCTAACTGCACCCGGTTTATCACCCTTGGCAGCCTTCGCGGGCCGCAACCCGTCGCCGTTTCAACGGCGCGGGGCTGCGCTGCGCGAGGCGGTTATGTGTGCGTATAGCGAGGGCAGGGCGCAAGCCGCCGCCGCTTTGCGGCGAGGGGCTGCGCTGCGCCCGAGCGGGCTGATTCCCCCTACTTGATATAGGGACAAAATTCCGTCACTGACATGGAATTTTTCTCTCAGATAGAAGATAACATTCGGCATAATTGCCGCGTTAAATTCTATCCAAATGGTGGCCGTGAGGTCACCATATCCGACCGCGCCATCTTCCGTGAACCCGGGTGGGAACTCTCGGATAAATATGCGCGGGACTCTGGTGATGGCTTTAGGTGGTGGGTAGATTTTGAGCCTACGCCTGAAGTCGAGTTGAGCGCGTTGCAGTTA
This sequence comes from Oscillospiraceae bacterium, assembly GCA_045538735.1. Taxonomy (GTDB): domain Bacteria; phylum Bacillota; class Clostridia; order Oscillospirales; family Oscillospiraceae; genus SIG459. Next base: position 17,719 of record JAZSRY010000035.1, on the reverse strand, counting down.
GAGCGCCGTGAAGCCGCTGAGCTTCGGCGGCGCATTGATAACCTAGAGCGAGCCAAGAGGCGAGCGAGAGTTAACGTTGCCGACCTCGCGCTTAGTAACGATTTTTTCTACTTTGTGACACTCACACTTGACGCGTCCAAAGTGGATAGATACGATGTAAAAGAGGTCACGCGCAAGCTCAACAACTGGCTCGATAATCACGTCCGGCGCTCCGGTTTGAAGTACGTCCTTGTGGCTGAATATCACAAGGATAAGGCTATCCACTTCCACGGCTTTTTCAATGATGCCCTTGAGGCCGTGGATTCCGGAACTGTCAGCTTGCCCGGAGGGGGCAAGCCAAAGAGGCCTCGGAGCAAAGCGCAGAGGGCCGCTTGGCTTGCTGACGGAGGGCACATAGTCTATAACCTCCCGGCGTGGTCTTTGGGTTTCACAACGGCCATAAAGCTCTATGGCGATAGGCGCGGCGCCGTGGGTTATGTATGCAAATACATAACCAAGGCTCAAGAGAAAGTAGGCGGCCGTTGGTATTATTCTGGCGGTGATCTGAAACGGCCATCCGTTGAGCTTTATAACGTTGACTATACCCAGTTTTTGAACGTTGAGAACTCTTATAAATTCGTTGTGGACGCGCTCGGCGCGTCCGTGATAAGATGGACGGAGAAAGGGGGAGATGTTGTTGATGAACAAGGTGAGATTTGAGCAGTGCGGGCGCTGCGTTCTTCGCGGCTGCTGCCCCGAGCCTAAGTATAAAAGGCCTCCTTGGCCTTGCGATAATTGGCGAGGGGTTGCGCTTAATGATAAGCTTTGGGGCTTGTGGTGGCGTTTGTATTTTCGGCGATATTGGAGGTTTTGAAAATGGCGATGTCGGAAGTTGTGGGATATTTGGAAACGTTCGGCTGCGATATGCAGCACCCGGGAATACCTGAATTTATCGGGCTTTTTAATTGGGTGGTTAGCGCAAAGCGCCGTGGCGCTACCGGAGCGCAGGGCGGGAACGCCCTGCGGGATATAGCAGCGGCGCGGGGGAAGTATTATCTCGCGCTCAATTCCACAATGAAAGCAGCGCTCCGGCCTCTGCTGGAGGCAGAGCCGGAGGCGCTCGCTTATTTCGGCCTGCAGCTGCCAAAGCGCACAGTGTGCGCGGCGGCTGATGCTCTGGCTGACAAAATCCTTGCGGATTTGGAGAGCTCGAAAACCGGGATATAGTTCGCACCATATTTTTTTATCTATACCCTTTTACAGTTTACGGATTGTCAAATGTGGCTGTAGCCCTTGCGCCCCAAGGGGTGCGGGGGCTGCAGGCTGAAATCTTTCCGTAAAAAAATTCGTGAACTGTCCGATAAATGGGACAGTTCATTTTTTAATACATTGTTGAAAAGTCTGTTGATAAACTGTTTACGAATTGAAAATTTATGTATATTTTGAAAGCGAGTGATGAAAAATGAGAGCAGATTATTTGATAGAGAGGGAGCTTGAAAAGATACTTTCCACGATGAATGAGGGTAACGCGCTTGTGTGTCAAGTGAGCCTGCATACGGGTTTACGTATTTCCGATGTGCTGCGGCTGCGTATGGAGCAGCTTAAACCCCGGTTTTGGGTGGTCGAGCAAAAGACCGGGAAAAGCCGAATGGTCGGCGTTCCCGAGGACTTGCGCGAGGCCATCAAGGAACACCACTCCCGCGTGGGCGGGGGAGTGTGGTGCTTTCCCGGGGCTGACATCAGCAAGCACCGCACCCGCCAAGCTGTTTGGCACGATATGAAGCGCGTGGCCGATTTCTATCGGCTCAAGGTGAACGTGTCTCCGCATAGTATGCGGAAGGTGTACGCCGTGGAGCTGATGAAGAAATACGGCGACATTGATAAAGTGAAGAAGGCTCTAAATCACGACAGCGCATCGGTCACTATGTTGTATGTGATGGCGGCGCAGCTTGCCGAGGCAAAGCGAGGCAAGCGCCTCAAGCCGCAGAAGCCTTTCAGGCGATAAGTTAAATTTTGTTTGACATCTTCCGGGTCTTGGTGTAATGTAAATAGCACAGACTAACGGAGGGGAGGTAGAGCGGAATCTATGTCAGTAGAAGGCCGGATTTGAACAAAACAGTATTTTGATTAGTTTCCGACCCGTTGCGCTACGCAACCGGGTTTTTACTGAAGGAGAGGAAATTAAACAAAATAAAAATTTTGTTGCAGTTGGGGGAGCTGTTAAACCGTTTTATGGTCATGCTTGCTTTTTCTATGTCAAAACAACAGCTCCTCCGATATCGAACAAAGCATCATCGCTAAGGCAGCAAATCTTGTAATTACGCTCTGAAATGAAATCGGAAATGATTCTACCACTTGGATGCTTATATATGTCTCCGGTGAAATAGACTGTATCATCGCACACAAATGATGCTCCGCCGATAAATCCTTTATCGTATCCATCCAGAACTATTCCATTCTCATCAATCATAAGCATTTCAATATTATGTCTTTTTAATGCTGCTGCAATGCCTTTATCAGATGTGATGACAGAATCTCCAAGCACCAGGCAGCTGCAGCGTGTGTATCCTTGCTTAACATCAATATAATCAGTTTTGAACTTAAGAATACTTTCGTCCGTATTTCTTAGGTTATGTAATATTTTTTCATCTATCAATGCTGCACATAAGTTTATATCCCCGGGATATTTGGATGATTGACAAAATTCGCTTATAATTACACGAAATCCCCTATTAGTTAAAAAATTAACTAATTTATCGCCTTTAAGATATTTTGCAAGAATTGCTGTATTATTATATACAAAAACCGAAAGATCTGCATGAAATGAAAGTTTTTCGTCAATATTTGTATTTTTTGCAAGCCAAAATACGTCAAAACCGTGTGAAACCAGGCTGTTTTCTAACTTTGCCCTATACTTCTCCCCTATTATTAATATGCTCATATAACAGAATCGATTGCCTCTCTTATGTTCCGTACGGATATAAGCTCCAATCCTGCGGGTTTCTTTACCTCTCCCCTGATGTGTGCAGGAATAACACAGTGCTTAAATCCAAGTCTGGCAACCTCGGCTAAACGCTGGTTAATAGAGTTTACAGAGCGAATCTCACCTGTAAGACCGACCTCGCCTATTGCTGCAGTATCATAGCTTATCGGTCTGTCTCTGAGACTTGATGCAATCGCGAGAACGGTTGCAAGATCGGCAGCAGGCTCACCAAGATAAAGACCGCCTATAACATTTATATAGGCATCGCAGCCTGCTACACTCATTCCGCCGCGTTTATCAAGAACAGCAAGAAGAAGCATAGCTCGATTATAATCGATTCCGTTGGCATTTCTGCGTGCACCTCCAAAGCCCGCAGGAGTAATCAGCGCCTGAACTTCAGCCAAAATAGGTCTCGTTCCCTCCATCACACAACTGACGCAGGTTCCGGGAATGTTCTTGGGTCTTCCAGAAAGTAGCATCTCAGAAGGATTGGGGACTTCGCGGAGTCCGTCATCGATCATCTCAAATACTCCAATTTCGTTTGTTGAGCCAAAACGGTTTTTCGCTGCACGGAGTATACGATAGCTCATCGCTCTGTCGCCTTCAAAATACAAAACGCAGTCAACCATATGCTCCAGAACCTTTGGTCCCGCAATGGCTCCTTCCTTATTTACATGACCGACAACAAAGCAGGTGAAGCCGTTCATTTTGGCCTTCTGCATTATTGCCATAGTGCAATCTTTAACCTGACTTACGCTTCCGGCGCCGGAGGAAAGATCACCGTTAAACATAGTCTGTATGGAGTCGATTATTACAATATCAGGGTCGAGAGAATCGATCTCGCTCATTATCGCTTCAAGATTTGTCTCGGAAAGAACATAAATTGTATCTCTCTCAACGCCAAGCCTTTGAGCGCGAAGTTTAAGCTGACGCTGGCTTTCTTCTCCCGTAACATAGAGAATCTTTTCATCCGGCATAAGACCGCAAATCTGCAGCAAAAGCGTTGATTTGCCTATTCCGGGGGCACCGCCGACAAGAACAAGTGATCCGCGCACTGCACCTCCGCCCAAAACTCTGTCAAGTTCTCCTATACCCGTGGAAAATCTCAGTTCTTCGCTTGTATCAAGCTCGGTTATAGGCTTTGAGCTGTTGCGTGTAAATCCTGAAATTTTTGCGGCTGCCGATTTATTTTTGGAGTTAACTGCAGCAGCAGGTGCCTCAACAAGGCAGTTCCATGCGCCGCAGGCAGGACACTGTCCATACCACTTCCCTGTTTCATTTCCGCACTCTGTGCAATAAAATTTAGTTCTTTCCTTCATTTGTGCCTCCGCTTTAATAACAATTCATATAAGCAGACAATATAATAGCCGCCAATTTTCTCTGATAGTCTTCACTGCATAGCTTTGAAAGTTCATCTTTATTTGATAAAAATCCGCACTCAACCAAGATAGAGCTGCATTTTGCATTTTTCATCAAATATATATCCTTTGATGCAGGCATTGCCAGACGTCTGTTTTCGGGACATAAACGCTCGTTAAGCATTTGATGGCATAAATTACCCAACTCCTCACTACCGTCAATGCCTCCGTAGAAAACCTGCGGACCAAAAGGCCTCGGGTCTGGATAATTATTTTGATGTATACTTATCAAAACAGCATTTTTTGAGGAATTGATCAATTCAAGCCTTTGTTTTTGGTCCCATCGTTTCATCTCTCTGATAGTCTTTGCAGATTCAGGATATAATAAATCCTCACTATCCCGAGTCATCAGAGTATTAACACCAAATATGCGTGACAAATTATATAATTTCAGAGCAATGGAGAGGTTAATACCGCTTTCAAGTGTACCGTTCGGTGCCACGGCACCGCCATCAGCGCCCCCGTGTCCCGCATCAATAATCAAAACACGAGAGCTCTCTGAATCTGCCATAACAGGAACATTCTTTTCTTCTCTTTTTATATTAATTATGCCAGTAATATGGAAAAAAAGCAAGGCTACAGCAATTAACGGAAGCAGTTTTCTACACTTCAGACTCATAAATAAATCCTCCAAAAAAGCGCGGCCCCCTCAGAGCGCCGCGCTTTTTTTATAAAATGATACAAATCAATCCTCCGCTTCCTTCGTTAACAATTCTTTGTATCGTTCCCCGAAGTTTATCCTTTGTTTCATCTTTTAATGCTTTTATTTTCCCTACAAGAGATTCGCCTGCAATATCATTCAAGGATTTTCCGAATATATTACTTTCCCATATTCTGCTCATATCTCCGTCGAATCCCTGAATCAAAAAATTAATCATATCTTCGGATGCCCTCTCTCCTCCAATTGCAGGCGAGACCTCAGTTTCAATATTTGTTTTTATCATATGAATACTGGGTGCACTGGCTTTGAGTTTAACCCCGTACCTGCCGCCTTGTTTAACAACTTGGGGCTCTTCAAGTTTCATATTTTCCTGAGAAGGCATTAAAATACCATATCCGTAGTTATTTACTTCATCAAGTGCATCATGAAATCTGTCGTACTCACCTTTCAACACGCTTAAGCTGCTTAAAATTTTAATCAAGTCATGGTCACATTTTATGTCGAATCCAGACTCTTTACTTAATGTTTCATAATAAAGTCCTGTCGGGAGCGCAATATTAAAATAAATACACCCATTGCCCATATTCAAAGATTCTAATTCAACTTCAGAAACATTTTCAATATGTGAAATTTCATTTTTAATTATATCCTTATCGCCGGCTTTACAGTTCTTACTGCAGGAGTCCAAAATTCCCATAAACAGGGTCTTTTTTATCTCATTGTCTTCAGGCATCGCTTCAAGCCATTCCGGAATATAAAAACAGTATTTTTCAATCGGGAAGCTTTTAAGACATCCATAAAGAATCTTACCGATATCTTCTGTTTCAAGTTGAAGGCAGTTAACCGCCATGCATTCACAATCATATTTATTTTTTAGCTTTTCTGCCAGTGTAACGGAATCACTTGAGCCCGGATTATTGCAGTTTAAAAGGATCACAAAAGGTTTTCCCGCTTCTTTGAGTTCACTAATGGTCCTTTCTTCCGCCCGAATATAGCTATCTCTGTCAATACCACACACTGAGCCGTCAGTCGTAATGACAATTCCGATATTTGAATGCTCTGAAATGACTCTTCTTGTGCCCTCCTCTGCTGCCTTGCTTATCGGCACTTCATGGTCATACCAGGGGGTCATCACCATTCTTTCTCCACCTTCTTCTATGTTCCCCGAAGCGCCGTTAACCATATAACCAACACAATCAACAAGCCTTACCTTACATTCAACGTCATTTTCAATTTTTATATGTATGGCATCTTCGGGAATAAATTTAGGCTCCGCAGTCATTATAGTTTTACCTGAACCGCTTTGAGGGAGTTCATCCCGTGTTCTTTCCAGAAGATATGGATCATCAATAGCCGGAATTACAAGTTTCTCCATGAATTTCTTTATAAAAGTTGATTTACCGGTTCTTACTGGCCCTACAACACCAACGAAAATATCTCCTCCTGTTCTAGATGCAATATCTCTGTAAATCTCTGACATACTCATACGCTTCAGCCTCCGAACAAACATTAAGATTTTTGTACAAGAGTATGCCCGTACAACAATTAATATGCATATAAGAAAATCCCCGCAGGCTCTCCTGCGAGGATTTTAATTAAATAAATTCAATTGTCTGCTTGTGGACTTGAGAAATTGCAATCTCAAGATCCGGCCATCGCTCAGCAAGCTTATCACAAAGCACCGGAACAACAACATTTTCGGTGCAGAAATGGTCTGCGTCAATCAGATTTAGACCAAGCTCCTTAGCGAGAAGAAAATGATCGTATTTAAGATCAGAGGTAACATATGTGTCACATCCCATATCAAAAGCCTTGAGCATATCACCTGCTCCCGCACCACCGCAGCAAGCTATTTTATAAACTTTCCTGCCGCCGCTTACATATCTGAGGCCATTGGCAGAAAGATTCGCCTTTATCAAGCTCAAATAATCATTAAGTTCCCAAGCTTCTTCAAGGCAGCCGATACGGCTTATACCATACGGAGTACCGTCAGGGTGATTGCCATGGGGGCACAAAATCTCGGATGTTTTTACTCCAAGTGCGTTCATAAGAGCATCGTTAACTCCGCTGGCAGCAGAGTCCATGTTGGTATGAAGGCAAATGGCCGAAATTTCGTTTTGTATCATTTTTATGATTTTACGGCCTTTTACATCATCAAGAGTAATTCTTTTGAGCGGATCAAATATAACAGGATGATGAGAAATTATCAGGTCAGCACCAAGAATTATAGCTTCGTCTATCACTTCATCGGTGATATCCAGCGCAACAAGCACTTTTTTTACCTCATTATCGGGAAAGCCAACGAGAATTCCAATGTTATCAAAATCGAATTTCATGTAGAAAGGAGCAATTTCATCGTAAAAATCTCTGATTTCCTTAACTTTTACCATTATTTGCGTCCTCCTTTATTTTCTTCAATTTATTGATGATATCCTTTTTGGAATCAATTTCAGCCTCGCACACGTTAGCGCCTTTTTCCATACCCTTTAATATCTTCAGCTCTCGCTTGATGAGTCCATCAATATAAGAAGGCAGGAGCGGGTCGTGTTTTTCAATAAGCTGATAATCCAATACTTCGGAAAACTTAACGCTCTCTTCCCTGCTGCCAACAACTATCCAAACAAGATATATTCTGCCCGTGTCATACACAAGCTCGGCATCTAATATTTTATATTCGTTATCGAAAAGCCATCTTCTCAGTTCAGGAAGCTTTGATTGGGGCTGTATAATAAGCTTTTTGCTTTTTGTCCAGGGAGCGGCTTCAAGTATACTGATTATAGTCTCTCCGCCCATACCGGCGATAATGGCGGTGTCGAACTCATAGGAAGAATATTTATCGAGTCCGCTGCAAAGTCTGAAATCTATTTTATCGTCCACACCTGCATTTTTTGCGGTTCTGACAGCCGTTTGAAGAGGACCTTCTTTGATATCGGATGCAATAACCTCCCGGCATATACCTTTCTGAATAAGCCATACAGGGATGTATCCGTGGTCCGTTCCTACATCGGCAACTATCTCACCGGGCTTAACTTTTTCGGCCATGCAAAGCAGTCTCTTTGACAGATTAATATTCAAATAAAACACCTCATAGGCTAAGCGGCGGAGGCATTACCTCCGCCGCAGCATTTTAATTTTAATATCACTCAGAGAGAAGCAATAAACTCATTGAGCTTCTTTACAAAAAGGTCTGCATCAACACCGTGTGCAGCACAGGCCTGAGCAACGTTTTCGCCGGAAGCCATAGCGCAACCCATGCAATGCATACCAATGCTTCTGAAAAGGGGCTGGGTTTCGGGAGCGTTCATCATGATATCAGCAATAATAGTCTCTTTGGTAATCTCAAACATTTGCTTAACCTCCATATTTAATGACGTTTTTATTATACCTAAAAATCAATTAATTTCAACATAAATTTATTGACATCGCCTTGTGCCTGCAGAAAATACAAAAAGGCGCGTTAAATACGCACCTTTTTGTATATAGGGCTTTCTGAATTACTCAGCAGCCTTCATCTTTGCAAAGCAATCGCTGCAGTAAACAGGACGATCATCTCTGGGCTGGAAAGGCACCTTTGCCTCGCCGCCGCAAGCAGCGCAGGTAGCAGTGAAGAACTCACGGGGAGCGCGGGTAGCGTTCTTGCGAGCATCACGGCAAGCCTTGCAGCGCTGGGGCTCATTCTGGAAGCCGCGCTCTGCGTAAAATTCCTGTTCGCCGGCGGAGAAAATAAATTCAGCACCGCACTCTTTGCAAACTAAAGTCTTGTCTTCGTACATTTTGAATCCTCTCTTTTAGCTAGTGATTTGCCCTTTAGGGCTGATATTTGCGTCAGCATTCAGCTGAGATCGCCAAGGTTAAGGTACCGCGCCAGTTTATTCCTGATGCGCTGCACGGCATTATCCACGGATTTCTGCGCTTTACCGCAGGCATCCGCTATCTCAGAATAAGACAGACCATCGAGATAAAGTTCGAGAACTTTAATCTCAAAGCGAGATAAATACCGCGAAAAGGTTGAAATAAAGTCATTTTTGCTCTCTCTGGCAAGAACCTGTTCCTCTGGTGAGCGGCTGAAGGCTTCAACGCTGTAAGCCGTAAGGTTGCGGGATTCTTCAGAGAGTATCTCTTCAAGCGATACTCCGTCATTAAGGAAAGCGTGCTTCAATCGTGATGCGCTTTTAACGGCGCTGAGAAGTCTGCGTTTTACACATATCTCTGCATAGTTCTTGAATGAAGAACCAAGCTTAGGATCATACTCCCGAATTGCAGACAGAAGACCCATCATACCCTCCTGAATCAGATCTTCGCTATCGCCTCCCGCCAAAAAATAGGGTCTGGAGCAGATCCTGACAAGGCGAAGATAGCGAATAGCAAGCTCATTCTCAGCGGTCCTGTCGCCTTGCACAGCAAGGCTCTGAAGCTCTGCGTCTGTTAATTCATAATAGCTATTCAAATGCATACTTCCAATCATCACAAAGGGAATTATAGTCGCAGTTTATAAAAAAGTCAAGAAAAACACCATTAATTATTGTATAAAAGTGAAAAAATACACTGATAACAGGTGATTATTATAATTCCATTTGACTTTGTCCGAGAAATTCAATGTTAAGATGTTCATAAGCTTTTCTTGTTACGCATCTGCCCCTGGGAGTGCGTGTAAGAAAGCCTTGCTGGAGAAGATACGGTTCATAAACATCTTCAAGTGTAATTGCTTCCTCGTTGATAGTGGCAGCAAGAGTCTCGAGTCCTACGGGCCCGCCACCGTAAAATTCAATAATGCTGCGAAGCATGCGTCTGTCAAGAGAATCAAGGCCCATGTGGTCAACCTCGAGCCTGGTCAATGCTTGGTCAGCAACTGCCTTGGTTATAACTCCGCCTGCACGAACCTGTGCAAAATCGCGTACTCTTCTGAGCATTCTATTGGCAATACGGGGCGTTCCTCTGCTTCGCTTTGCAATTTCGGCAGCACCGTCCGGCTCAATATCAATACCGAGTATTCCGGCACTGCGCTCAACAATCATCTGAAGCTCTTCAGGAGTATAAAGTTCAAGACGAAGAGAGACGCCGAATCTGTCTCTGAGGGGAGCCGTAAGTTGGCCGGAGCGGGTCGTGGCTCCAATAAGCGTAAATTTAGGAAGATCAAGACGAATTGAGTTAGCGGAAGGTCCTTTGCCGATAATGATATCAATAGCATAGTCCTCCATTGCGGGATATAGAATTTCCTCAACTGCTCTGTTCAGTCGATGAATCTCGTCTACAAAAAGAATATCATTCTCCTGAAGATTGGTAAGAAGTGCAGCGAGATCTCCTGCTTTTTCTATAGTCGGTCCTGAGGTGATTCGCATATTTACGCCCATCTCGTTGGCAATGACAGATGCCATAGTCGTCTTACCAAGCCCCGGAGGGCCGGCAAGAAGAACATGGTCAAGAGGCTCTCCGCGCATTTTCGCAGCCTGAATAAAAACGCTCAGATTATCCTTTGCCTTTTCCTGCCCGATATATTCATTAAGATATCTCGGACGCAAAGACACTTCCCCACTGTCTTCAGGCAAAATAGTTGTAGAGGTAAGTGCCTGCTCAAAGCTATCGTCAGAAAAACTTATGCTCATAATTGAAACCGCCTTTTACTTAATCATCTGTTTAAGTGCTGCCTTGATAATATCCTCAAGGCTAAGCTTTTCAACATCTACCTTTTTAAGGGCAGCTGCAATTTCAGAAGATGAATAGCCCAAAACCATAAGAGCAGCGCTTGCATCACTGATTTTTGTATTTCCCGAAGTGGAAACTGCGTTAAACGCAGGAACATCTTCAAAGGAAATTTCTGCCGTCTCCTTTGCAAGCTTATCCTTTAGCTCAAGAATAATACGCTGGGCAATCTTCTTGCCAATACCGGGTGCGGCAGTCAAGGCTTTCTCATTGCCGGAAACAATGCTCATAACAAGGTTTTCGGGTGCAGAGGAGGAAAGAATTGCAATAGCAGCCTTGGGGCCTACTCCGGAAACTCCTATAAGCATTTCAAAGCAATGCTTTTCGCTTTTTGATGCAAAGCCGTATATATCCATGCAGTCCTCGCGAATATATACGAAGGTATAGAGTTTGGCCTTCTCTCCGGTCTTGAGTTGAGAGGCGGTGTAAGCGGAAGTATTAATGGCAAATCCAACGCCCCCGCAATCAATAACCGCAAGATTGGGAAGGAGCTCTGCAACAGTACCGTTTATGTAGTGGAACATGTATCAAACCTCGCATTTTGTGAAAGTAGTGATGTTGCGCTTCGTGCATGGCAAATGGCAAGAGCGACCGCGTCAGCCGCGTCATCGGGCTTTGGCGGACTTTTCATATTCAATATTCTCTTAACCATATCTATTACTTGTCTTTTATCGGCTCTTCCGTAACCGACAACTGCCTGCTTAACCTGAAGCGGAGTATATTCGAAAATCGGAATTCCTGCCTTATAGGCAGCAAGAAGGATTACTCCCCTGCCATGCGCAACAGCAATTCCCGTTGTAATATTAGTATTAAAAAACAGCTCCTCAATGCAGATAACATCAGGATGAAAGGTATCAAAAAGCTGGTTTAGGTCATTATAGATGAGGTCAAGTCGCGATGATAGGCTTGTTTTCGCAGGCGTGCTTATTATGCCGCAGGATACGTAATTAAGTTTCCCTTTTTCGGAATCCACAACACCAAAGCCAACCGTTGCAATACCGGGGTCAATACCAAGAATCCGCATATAACCACACCTCCCCAATCTAAATATACTTTATTTTATCATAGTATGTATATACACGCAACAAAAAAAGCCGCCCTTCATAATTGAAAGGCGGCATATTAATTAAATTATGCTCTTGGATGAGCTTTGTTATAAACATCCTTCAGCTGCTTTTTAACAAGCTGAGAATAAATCTGGGTGGAGCTTATATCAGCGTGACCAAGCATCTCCTGAATGGAACGCAGGTCAGCACCGTTCTCAAGAAGATGGGCAGCAAAGGAATGGCGGAGAGTATGGGGAGTAATAGTCTTTTCGATACCGGCCTTAAGCTGATAACTCTTTATTAGCTTCCAGAATCCCTGACGGGACATACGCTCACCGCTTACGTTTACAAAAAGCGCTTTCTCATCGGGCTTTGCAATCATCTGAGGTCTGATGAATTCAACATACTCGTTGAGGGCCTTGATTGCTGCGGGATAAAGAGGAATTGCTCTGTCATGGTCGCGTCCGTGGCAGGTAATAATTCCTGCAGCAAGGCTAAGATCGCTGATATCAAGAGAAATCAATTCACTTACTCTTATGCCTGTGGCATAAAGCAGCTCAAGCATTGCTCTGTCACGATAACCCTTTGCATCAATGCACTCTGGCTGTTCAAGAAGAAGTTCAACTTCCCTGCTGGTGAGAATCTGAGGCAGCTTCTGTGTTGTCTTATCAGGAACCAGAACATTGGCTGGGTTAGATTCGACAATATTGGAATTTAAGAGAAAATTATAAAAGCCTTTAATGGAAGCAATGGCGCGGGAAACTGTAGCAACACTCTTACCCTGACCTTTCAGCCAATTTATATATTCACCAAGAACTTCTTCATCTGCAGAATCAAAACCGCAATCGGAATGAGTTGAAAGATAATCACCCAGCTGGCGTATATCCCTGAGATATGAACTGAGAGTATTAACAGAAGATTTTTTAATTTCAGTAAGATAAGTCTCGTACTTTTCTATACAGACATTATCATTCATCCTGTCATATCCCCCTTTCTGATTGATAACAAAACTTATTTCAAGCAAATAAGTAAATACTGAAACAGCATAATACCGCAATTTACATAATAACAAGTATAGACAATATAATACAAATTCGGTCAGTAATCAAGTCATTTAATAAAATTACTTCATTTTTGTTAATTATCACTACATATTATGTTAACTGTATTATGTAAACAAGCATTATCAGTAGGATGCAACCCTTATTTAATCCTTGTATTTTTAGGCAATGCAGACCATATATAGGTCATACCAGCTTCGCGATCACTATATATTGGTAATCACTCATAAATTATGTTAACTTTGGCATTTGATTACTGATTGTATATTCTCATTTGTGTTTTCTTCTTTTTTTATGCAATTTGCCATATTTATTATTTTTAACAAATAACACAAAGCAACCAATACTGCTTATAAGAACGCATATCGCGAGGCCGGCTGTGTTTGTTTTACCTCCCGCACACGCTATGCTCACACACAACATCATCAAGCAAAACACAAATCCGGCCAATGCAGTGTTTATAAACTCCTCTGTTCTTATTCTCCCCTTCACAGCGGAACACACAGCAAGCGTCATTGCGAACATTAATGCCTTCGACAGAACACCCATATATTCAATCTGAATCAATTTATACATAAATAACAGATTAATGACGATCGAAATAATCATATACAAAACCACGCCAATGAAAGGTACCGCAAATATCAATCCTAATCTGATTCCTCTTCCCTCTCTGTTTGCCATAAAAAACCTCCCGGAACAAGTTTGTTCAAACTTATTCCGGGAGTTCTTATTAAATTCCGATATTTGTTTATTTGCTTGCCTGCTCGCTCTTCTGAACGCCGTTGGTGGAAATAGCCCACTTGGTGATCTGAAGACGAACGCGATCTTCACCGGTTTCAAAGGTGATGAGGTCGCCATCAATATGAACAATCTTACCTACGATACCGCCGATAGTGGTGATCTTATCGCCAACTTCAAGACCGCTTCTCATTTCCTCAAGCTTTTTCTTCTTCTTGTTCTCGGGACGGATAAGGAAGAAATAGAAAACAACAATAAGAACAACGATCATAATGATGGAAGAAGCACCGCCGCCTGCAGCGCCGCCTTCAGCTCCAGCAGCAGGTGCGCATCCGGTAAACATCATGCATGCAAGAGCAACAACAAGGATAATGCTGAATATCTTTTTAAAATTTGCGTTCATTTTGAACCCTCCTAAAGTAATACGCTGTTCAGTATATATTTAATCAGAATAAATTGCAAGTGTTTTATATTCTTCTGGCAAGCAATTCGCTATAATGGTTGCGGAACTGTGTAAACTCACCGTCATCAAGAGCATCTCTGATTTTTTCCATAAGTTCATTATAAAAATGGAGATTATGGATGACCATAAGCCTCAGCGCAAGAGGCTCCTGCGCTTTGAGCAGATGGCGGATGTAGGCTCTTGAATACCTTTTACAAACAGGGCAGTCACACATCGGGTCAATGGGAAGCGCATCTCGCTCATACTTTTTATTATTCATATTCATAACACCGCTCCAAGTGAAGAGATGTCCGTGACGTCCGTTTCTGGAAGGCATTACACAGTCGAAGAAATCCACACCACGATAAACTGCCTCGATAATATTACTCGGAGTGCCGACACCCATAAGATAGCGAGGTTTATCTTTGGGCATATATTCTTCTACATTCTCAATGGTGTCATACATTTCCTGATGAGTCTCACCAACAGCAAGACCGCCGATGGCATACCCCGGAAGATCAAGTTCAGCAATTTGCAGCATATGATCTCTTCGTAAATCAGGGAATGTTGTGCCCTGATTTATGCCGAAGAGTACCTGGCCCGGGTTAACAGCATCAGATTCAGAATTATATTGGGCAAGAGCTGTCTTGCAACGCTTCAGCCAACGATAGGTGCGATCGCAGGATGCTTTTACATACTCATAGGGGGAAGGAATTTTTATGCACTCATCAAAAGCCATTGCTATATCGGAGCCAAGGTTGGCCTGAATACGCATACTTTCTTCCGGTCCCATAAATATTTTTGCACCATCAAGATGAGAGTTAAATCGGACACCCTCCTCCCCTATCTTCCTCAATACAGCCAGGGAAAAAACCTGAAATCCGCCGCTATCGGTAAGAATAGGCTTTTCCCATGTCATAAATTTATGAAGGCCGCCCATATCTTTTATAAGCTTGTCGCCGGGGCGGACATGGAGATGGTAAGTGTTGGACAACTCAACCTGGCATCCGATATCCTCAAGGTCAGCCGCGGAAAGACCGCCCTTAATGGCTGCCTGAGTACCAACATTCATAAACACCGGGGTCTGTATAGTTCCATGAGGAGTTTTAAACTCTCCGCGTCTGGCATGTCCCTCGGTTCTTAAAAGCTTAAACATCTGATTTCTCCTATTCGATCATCATTGCATCTCCAAAGCTGAAGAAGCGATATCTCTCCTTAACGGCCGTTTCATAGGCTTTGAGAATATTCTCTCTGCCGGCAAGCGCGGAAACAAGCATAATAAGCGTACTCTCTGGCAGATGGAAGTTTGTAATCAACGCATCAATGCATTTGAACTTATATCCGGGATATATAAATATCTTGGTCCAGCCGCTTTTGACTTCAAACAAACCATCATCCCCGGCAAAGCTCTCAAGAGTACGGCATGAGGTTGTGCCAACAGCAACAACTCTGCCGCCTGCCGCTTTCGTCTCCTTTATGGCATCAGCCGTCTCCTGAGGTATCATGCAGAATTCGGAATGCATCTCATGGTCAAGAATATCTTCCTCTTTAACGGGACGGAATGTACCAAGTCCAACATGCAAGGTGACAAAGCAAACTTTAACCCCCATAGACTTGACTTTCTCAAGAAGTTCCTTGGTAAAGTGCAGACCGGCAGTAGGTGCTGCCGCAGAACCGATTTCTCGTGAATAGACTGTCTGATAGCGTTCTTTATCGATCAGTTCTGCTTTAATGTAAGGAGGCAGGGGCATTTTCCCGAGTCTATCGAGAATTTCAAGGAAAATCCCTTCATACTCAAACTGGATTATACGGTTGCCATCTTCGATAACATCCGTAACTGTGGCCTTAAGTTCGCCGTCACCGAATACAATTTCAGCGCCGGGTCTGGTCTTTTTTCCCGGTCTCGTCAGGCATTCCCATTTGCCTCCGCCAAGGTCACGCAGAAGAACAACCTCAACTGCTGCTCCTGTGCTTCTGCTGCCATAGAGGCGGGCGGGCATAACGCGGGAATCATTAAGAACCAGACAGTCTCCGGGACGCAAATAATCGGTGATGTTATAGAAATGCCTGTGACTTATGTCTCCTGTAAGACGATCAAGATGCAGAAGTCTTGAACTGTCACGTTTTTCAAGAGGAGTCTGCGCAATCAGTTCCTCAGGTAAATAAAAATTAAAATCAGATTTTTTCATATCAGTTTGTGCCAAAGCTGAGACCTACTTCGCTGTAGTAGAATCCCAGAATATCCTTATAAGTTTTATCGTAATGCTTGGCCATGCCGTATGCTCCGTATTGGCTCATGCCAAGGCTATGACCCCATCCGTTTCCGGTAAAGACAAAGTTTCCGGTTTCATCCTTTTCAACAGAAAATCTTATGCTGTGAAGGCCAAGAGCTGTTCTGCAGGAACCTTTTTCTATCACTTTCTTACTTCCATTACCTGAAGTGATCTCCATTTTAATGACATTGCCCATTTCAGAAAGGCTTGTGGCAATTTCTTTCACCGGAGAAGAAAGCTGAAGCTTGTCAGCTATTTCTGCGGCGGAATATTTAACAGTCCAATTGCTCATAAAGTTGATAGAGTCGGTAGACGCTTCATAAATATCCAAAACGCCCTTCAGATAGGGATGGTTATTATTTCCGTTAACATTAATGTTATCCTCGGTTGCCCCTCCGTCGGAGGATGAATACAGAGCATCAATAAATCTGCCGTTATAGCAAAGATACTGGTTCGCAGTAGCGTTGACAGCTTCAATTATATTGCCTCCAACACTTGCGCTGCCTCTGTAAGCCTGACAATAAGTGTCGTTTGTGACATCAAATCCGCAGCGGGTGAAATATATTGTGTTCATCATGTTTTTCTGAACATATGTACGGGCAGCAACAGCCTGTGCCTTAAGCGCCTCGATCGGCCAGGATTCATTCATCTCCATAGCGCAAACGCCCATTACATATTTCTCGATATCAACAACATTGATGACAGTGATATTACCCGCCCCAAGAACGAGATATTCGAAGCCGCCGTAATACTTGTTCTGAGCAAACCATGTTACGGCATCTCCCTCTTGGCTCAAAGGCAAAATTCCCAGCATTTTGCTTACATTGGTGACATCAGCCTTATAAATAAGTTCACCGCTGGATGTGTTATAAACTCCTATGCCGGTTGCGCCTATTCTTCTCATAGACAAACGTGTAGCATCTGTTCTTGCCAGTTCGACAAAACTGCGATTTGAATCATAGTAACCAAATGCATATCCTGAGCCTACTGCATTTTCAAGTCTCGCCTCTTCAAGAGAACTGTTTCTGCTTGCAGAATAATAATAGTTAAGACCAACCTTTACAACATTGCTCTTGACAGCTATCTCGCCGTCTGTATACAGCAAACCGCCGGTATCTTCTTCTACATCCGGTGTGGGAGTAGGCGTGGGAGTAGGCGTAGGTGTAGGTGTGGGTGTGGGTGTAAGCGTAGGAGTAGGCGTAGGTGTAGGTGTGGGTGTAGGCGTAGGTGTGGGTGTAAGCGTAGGCGTGGGTGTAGGCGTAGGCGTAGGTGTGGGAGTAGGCGTAGGTGTGGGTGTAGGCGTAGGTGTGGGTGTAAGCGTAGGCGTAGGTGTAGGTGTGGGTGTGGGTGTAGGTGGGGGTGTAAGCGTAGGAGTAGGCGTAGGTGTAGGTGTGGGTGTAGGCGTAGGTGTGGGT
>JAZSRY010000059.1:0-2594 GCA_045538735.1 Oscillospiraceae bacterium | reverse complement strand
CTTGCAATGCACACCAATGACGAAAACGTCATCCGTGAATTTGCACTCAAGAAACCCGTTTCCCGTATTCTCGTTAACACTTCTTCCGCACAGGGCGGCGTAGGCGCAACCACCAACCTCATGCCCTCCCTTACTCTTGGCTGCGGCGCTGTTGGCGGTTCTGCAACCAGCGATAACGTTTCTCCGCTTAACCTCATCAACCTCCGCCGCGTTGCTTACGGCGTAAAAGAGGCATGGGATCTTGCAGAAGCACCCGCTGAAGAGAAAGAACTCGATGCAGAGACCATTGCAAAAATGGTTATTGCTGCACTGAAAGAGCTTTAATCCTCTTTCTGACTATAATAGGTAGAACCAGGGGAATTGCCCCAATTTTTAAGGAGGTACTATCACAATGACTGATAAACAAGCACTCGGTATGATCGAGACCAGAGGCCTTGTCGGCGCTATCGAAGCAGCCGATGCCATGGTTAAAGCTGCTAACGTCACCCTCATCGGCAAAGTACATGTCGGCGGCGGACTTGTAACCGTTTTCGTTCGCGGAGACGTTGGTGCAACCAAAGCTGCAACCGATGCAGGTGCTGCTGCTGCAGACCGCGTTGGCGAGCTTAAATCCGTTCACGTAATCCCGAGACCCCACGAGGAAGTTGAATACATCCTTCCTTCTCTCGAGAAATAATTAATCACCTTTAAGGAGGAAGACACGATGGCTGAGAAATTAGCACTTGGCATGATCGAGACCAAAGGTCTTGTTGGAGCCATTGAGGCCGCCGATGCTATGGTAAAAGCCGCAAATGTCACCCTCGTTGGCAGAGTAATCGTTGGTGGCGCCCTCGTAACCGTATTCGTACGTGGTGACGTCGGCGCTACCAAAGCCGCTGTCGACGCTGGTGCAGCTGCAGCAGACCGTGTAGGCGAGCTTATCTCCACTCATGTCATCCCGAGACCCCATGAAGAGGTCGAGTATGTCCTCCCGTCCATCGAATAATTCTGAATTTTAATTTGGAATTATAAGTATTATTAGATGGGGGTGATATTATGAAAGTCATTACCGAGATGGTGCTCCGCAATGAGCTTAAAGGCGAATGCCCTCCCGTATATTATGTACCGAAGGACAAACTCCTTTCTCCTGCCGCGAAGGAATACCTGAACCAGCTTAAGATCAAAGTTGAATTCGGTGATCCGCCGGCAGCTCCTGCGCCTGCAGCATCCAATAACAAAGGTTCCGCAATCAGCGATACTCCCGTTGGAGCAAAATACGTTGATGAACTTACCGGAGCTTTTTATGTCAAAAAGCCGGAGTATATGTGCCAGCTTTTCGGTAATAGATTGGTTTATAAAAATCATCCAAGGATTGCTTTCCGCGGTAAACTTGACAGCATGAGTTCCACTGTGGTCCAGATCCAGGCAGAAATTGCCGCGACCAGCGGACCCCAGAAACTCATTGATGATCTTGGCGACATCAACAAGGTGCTCAACCAGATCATGTATTGTGAAGTTATGGATGAAGAGATGGGCGTAATGAACATTCTCGGACTTACTCCGGAAGAACTTCGCGCTCGTTCTCATAACCCGCAGAAGTATTTCAACATTAAGCAGATGCTTCTCCCTAACTATACCATGGGAGTTGATTACACCAAACTTAATGTGCTCCGTGCGAAAGTACGTGAGCTTGAGCTTGCTGCTCTCGATTGCTTTGTTGACGGCAAAAACGTCAAACAGCCCGAGATCATCAGGACTCTCAACCGCCTTTCCAGCGCATTCCACATCATGATGTGCATGTACCTGGCAGGTGAATATAAATAATTTAGGAGGAGACTCATGGCTGTAGAAAAAGTCGTAGAGGCCGTTATTGATGAAATCAGAAACGCCGGACTTGTTCAATTGGAGGTCTCCGCCAGACACGTGCATCTTGACAAAGAGTGTGTAGAAGCACTTTTCGGCAGAGGCTATCAGCTTACTCACGTAAGAGAACTTAGCCAGCCCGGTCAGTATCTTGAGCAGGAGAGAGTTGACGTTGTTGGTCCGAAAGGCACCTTCAAAAACGTCGCAGTTCTCGGCCCGGAGAGAAAGCACGTTCAGGTTGAGGTCTCGTTCAGCGATGCTTTCGCCCTTGGAATCAATCCCCCGATCAGACAGTCGGGAGACACCAAAGGTTCCGCAAGCGTAAAACTTGTTGGTCCCAAAGGTGAAATTACTATTGACGAAGGCGCAATTGTCGCTCTTCGCCACGTTCACATGACTCCCGAAGATGCGGAAAGACTCGGCCTTGTTGATAACCAGGTTGTTTCCGTAGAAGCTCTTACCGACAGAAGAACCATCTTCCCGGATACCGTAATCAGAGTTTCTCCCAATTTCCGCACCAGAATGCATGTTGACGTTGACGAAGCCGGCGCCGCACATATTGCTGGTTTTGCACTTGGCAGAATTATTAAATAAGGATGTATTTAGAAAATGGTCGATCTTGAAACAATAAACGCATACATGGCTCGTGTTACCGAGACCGAAACTATCGTTCACAAGCCGTGTTCCAACAAGCTTAAGGTTGGCGTTGACCTTGGTACCGCATATATCGTAATCGTTGTTCTCGATGAGGA
>JAZSRY010000054.1:0-8873 GCA_045538735.1 Oscillospiraceae bacterium | reverse complement strand
GGGCAGCGGGGGCCAAAGGCACAGCCCTCGGGGAGCTCTGTAGGATCGGGAGGAAGTCCGGGGATGGGCTCAAGGCGCTCCGCCTCGGAGTCCATGTGTGGCAAAGAATTGAAAAGACCGATGGTATAAGGATGGGTGGGGTGGTCGAAAATGTCGGCCTTGGAGCCGGATTCAACTATCTTTCCTGCATAAATAACTGCCACCTTGTCACAGGTCTGTGCCACGACGCCCAGATCGTGGGTGATGAGCAGCATACTGGTCTGGTACTTGGTCTTGAGTTCGTTTATAAGATTGAGCACCTGAGCCTGAATGGTAACATCCAGAGCGGTGGTGGGCTCGTCAGCCAGCAGCAGCTCAGGGTCGCAGGCCAGAGCCATAGCGATAACAACACGCTGCTTCATGCCGCCTGAGAACTGATGGGGGTACTCAACAAGACGTTCTCTGGGGATGCCGACCAGCTCCAGCATATCACCGGTCTTTTTTTCGGCCTCAGCGTGGCTCATGGAGCTGTGCAGGCGCAGAACTTCTATGATCTGGCTGCCCACAGTCATGATGGGGTTCAGAGCGGTCATGGGATCCTGGAATATCATTGCGATACGCTTGCCGCGGACGGAGAGCATATCCTTCTCGCTCTTTTCCATGAGATTCTCGCCGTCCAGCAGTATCTCGCCGCCGCGGAAGATGGCAGGAGGATCGGGCAGAACTCGGAGAATGCTCTTGGCGATGGTGGTCTTGCCTGCGCCGGTCTCGCCCACGAGGCCCAGAGTTTCGCCCTTATTCAGAGAGAAGGAAACCCCGTTTACAGCGTGGACTATCTTTTTTCTCTGGGTGTAGACCACTTCTATGTCTTTAACTTCAAGAATGGGAGTGTTAGTCATATCTGTCCGTGCCTCACTTTCTCAGCTTGGGGTCAATGGCATCGCGGAGACCGTCGCCCATAAGGTTGACAGCCAGCACAACTGCGGCGATGAAAAGACCGGGGAAAAGCATCATGTGGGGGCAGGACTCGATAAAGCTCTTACCGGCGGTGAGCATTGCGCCCCACTCGGGGTTGGGGGGCTGAACACCAAGTCCGATGTAGCTCAGCGTGGCTGCCTGCATGATGGTACCGCCGATACCCATGGTGGTTCCGACGATGGTGGGAGATATGACATTGGGCAGGAGATGCTTGAACATAATGGCACTCTTTCGGCAGTTGATAACTTCTGCAGCCTCAAGGTATTCCTTGGTGCGCTCAGAGAGGATCTGGCCTCGGGTCATACGGGCATTATTGGGAATAATACCTATGGACAGCGCCAGAATTGTATTGGCAAAGCCCGGTCCAAGAGCGGTGGAGACCACTATGCACAGAAGCATACCGGGAATTGCAGTCCAAATATCGCAGAATCGCATGATGAGGTTATCCACCTGACCGCCGAAGTAGCCGGCGATGGTGCCGATAACGGTGCCGCAGACGGCAGCGAAGAGAGAACCCACTATGCCCAGCAGCAGGGAGTAGCGTCCGCCGTAGAGCAGTCTGGTCCAGATGTCGCGCCCCATAGAGTCGCAGCCCATGATGTGGTCCCAGCTGGGAGCTGCCTTGATAGCGGTGATGTCGTATTCATCAACGGCATAGGGAGTGAACAAAGGGGCAAATACACAGAGAATGACGATAGCGAGGAACAAAATTCCGCCTATCTTGGAGGTGGGGCTTTCAAAAACACGCAGGAAGGTCTGCATAGCCATGGAGCGATGCTTTATCTGCTCATTGGGCTTTGCTGCCTTCTTGGGTTTGTTCATGGTCTTTGTCATAGCGCGTCACCTCTTCTTTCCGCCGGCATACTGGGCCTTGATTCTGGGGTCAACAAAGGCATAGACAAGGTCCATGAGAAGCACGGAGAAGGCGCTGAACAAGCTCAGCACGATAACGCAGCCTCTCGTTACCGGGAAGTCCATGGCGTTGATGCCGTTTAGCATATAAAGGCCAACGCCGGGGATAGTGAAAATGCTTTCGATAATAGCGGTACCGCCCACGATGCGGGTGAGGCCGCCCACCACAATGGTGATAATAGGCATCATGGCATTGGGGAACATATGCCGCCAGATGACCTTCTTTTCCACCTGGCCCTTGGCGCGGGCAGTGGTGATATAGTCGGCACGGAACACCTCAAGGACGGCAGAGCGCGCCTGGCGGGCATTCATTGCGATGCCGGAGATGGATGTTGCGATGATGGGGATTATAAAACAGGTCCAATGGTCAATGCCATAGGCCGGCAGCCAATTCAGATTGACGCAGAAGAGGACAACCAACATCAGAGCCACCCAGAAGTCGGGCAGAGAAATGAGCACCATGGAAAGTCCTATGGACACATAGTCCTGCCATTTGCCCTGGTTGACTGCGGCAAAAACGCCCAAAGGAATGCCAAGAACAATCTGGATAACCATGGCAAGACCGCCGATTATCAGGGTATAAGGCATACGGGAGAAAAGTTCTTTTACAACGGGTACATTATAGCTCCAGCTGATACCGAAATCGCCCGTAATAAGATTTTTAACATAGTCGAAAAGCTGCACGAGATAGGGCCGCTCAAGACCCAGCTTCTCGCGCATATTGGCGACCTCGTCAGCTGAGGCGAGGCTGCCCAGCATGGTTCTTGCCGGGTCGCCGGGGATGAAGTAGGTTATTGTGAAGATGAGAATAGTCACGCAGAGCATGATGACTATCATCCACGCAAGCCTTTTAAGTATGTATTTCCACATAGGTCCTCCTGTTTGCCAAAAGGGGGACAGCCCCGCCGATGGCGAGTGTCCCCTTCTGGTCAAAATTCAAAGGTTTATATATTTCTTGAGGCTAATTTACCACTCGTTGTCTGCATAGATGCAGCCGCCGGGGATAATAGCGTACTTATAGCTGTTGCAGATCTGCAGGATATCGCTGGAGTAAATGGAGGACTCATAGGAGGCGAAAAGGCCGCGGGAGTAGGCGTGCTCAATAACATAGTTATGGAGAGCATCCAGATTCTCCTGAGTGTTGGTTGCCTCTGCCATGCAGGTGCGCAGCAGTTCCTGGAAGGTGGGGTCATTGATGAAGTTTTTGGTGCCCTGGCCTTCCTCGAAGGTAGCCTCATTGAAGAGACGGGAGTAAACAATAACCAGATAGTCGTCGGATGCCATCATGTCAACATAGAGATCCCATGCGTCGCGGGTGGCCACGTCGGCGCTGGTGACAGAGAAGCTTTCGGGCTTCAGCTCAACATTGATGCCTGCTTCGCCCAGCAGTATCTGGATAGCCTCGCAGACGTTCTGGAGAAGGGTGCCAGAGGTGTAGAGCAGAGTGAGGGTCTCACCCTGATAGTTGGACTGAGCCAGATATTCCTTGGCAGTCTCGATGCTGTTGTTCACATAGAAGTTATCCTGAGTGAGCCACTCGGGGTTGTAGCCGGCAAACTTGGGGTTAGCCATGTCATAAACGATCTGTGCAGAGGAATTATCGGCAACAGCAAGGATCATTGCGGGGTCGATAGCATACATGATGGCCTTGCGGAGATTTTCATCGGAGCACTCGCTCTCAGCAGCGCAGTTGGGCATCAGGTAATAGGTCAGGTTGGAGGGCCAGCTGAAGGCTTCCCAACCCTCGCTGTACTCACCGCCGGCCATGAACTTAGCCTTGTCGGTATCGCTGAGGTTGTTGGAATAGTCGATGGTGCCGGTACGGAGAGCAACGGTGTTCTGGCTCTGCTCGGCAATGATCTGATACTCAATGGTCTGAACGTTGGCGCAGGAGCGGCTGTTCTGGTGATCGCTGCCCTCTGCCCAGTAGTCGGGGCGGGCTTCAAGGGTGAGCTTGTCGCCGGAACGGAAATAGGTGCAGACATAGGGGCCGGTGCCGACGGGATCGGTGGCGAAGTTGTGGTCGCTCATTGCCTTCTCACTCCAGACATAGATAACGCCGAAGACGTTTGCCATGTCACCCAGCTCGTTCAGAGGCTTGGTGGTGGTGAGACGGAGAGTGTAGTCATTAACAGCTTCGATGGAGCCGAACTTGTCGAAGTTCTGGGCATAGCCGGACTCAACAAAATAGTTAACGGAGAAAATAACGTCGGAAGCGGTGATGTGGTTGCCGTCAGAGTCATAGATGTTGTCATAAATCTCGAACTCATAGACCTGAGGCTCGACTTCGACGGGAAGATCCTTGGCGAGCACACCGTAGAGGCCACCGCCGAAACCGTTGATATTGTAGAGACGCTCAAAAATGTTGTCAACAACCTCCTTGCCGCCGACATTCACATTGACAGGGCTCAGATCCTTGGGGTCAGCATTCAGGGCGATAACAACCTTATCATGCTTGACCTTTGCGGAATTGGTGTTGCCGTATTCTACTTCGTTGCCGGAAATCTCGGGTGCCTTGGTAGCGTCGCCGGACTGTTCTGCGCCGGGCTCTGCGGGAGCGTTGGGCTCGGTCTTACCGCCGCAGGCGCAGAGAGAAAATACCATAACAAGGCAGAGGAGCAGGCTGATTATTTTCTTAGTCATTTTTGCGTTCCTCCTGTTTCATTAATGTAATTATTTTACAAGGCTTTATGTCACTTGGCAATATATTCGCAGGTACCGTTGTCGGGATCGACTATCCACTCGCTGTCCCAGGCATCGCCAAAGGCTGCGCCACGGGGGCCGTTAGCCTCGTTGATGGGACCGCAGGATACGGTGGTGCCGTCAGCGGTGTAAGTGCCGGTGTAGGTTGCGGAAACAACGCCTTCCTCACTCAAAGCATAGGTATTGTCAGCCTTGAGCTCCAGAGTCCAGTGTATCTCCATACCTGCCATATTCACTTCGTCAAGAGTGTAGATGCCGACTACATCAATCTTTGCCTCGCCGCCGGGAGCAGCAGCGCCGGTAGGAGCGGTGTAGTTTGCAAGGTCTACGTACTGGCAGGTGCCGTCATCATTGAGAGTCCAGACGCTTTCCCAAGCCTCACCGAAGGCCTCGCCGCGGGGGCCGTCGGCCTCGTTGATGGGGCCGCAGGAAACATACTCGCCGACGACGCCGTAAATGCCGGTGTAGGTCTTCTCAACAACGCCGCTCTCAGAAAGTGCATAGGTCATGTCCTCATTAAGCTGCAGGGTCCAATGTATCTCCATGCCGACCTTATTCACTTCGTCGAGGGTGTAGGTTCCGGCTACGCTTGCAGCACCTGCGCCGGGAGCAGTGTAGTTGGCAAGGTCAACATACTGGCAGGTACCGGACTCCTTATCAACAGTCCAGACGCTCTCCCATGCTTCGCCAAAGGCCTCGCCACGGGGGCCGTCGGCTTCGTTGATGGGACCGCAGGAGACATATTCGCCGTTGACACCATATACGCCGGTGTAGGTCTTCTCAACAACGCCGGTCTCAGAAAGAGCGTAGGTCATGTCGGCCTTCAGTTCCAGAGTCCAGTGGATCTCCATGCCGACCTTATTCACTTCGTCAAGGGTGTAAACGCCGGTGACATCAGCTGCGGGAGCTGCGCCGCCTGCAGAAGCGGGATCTACGTAGCTGGAGAGCTCGCCGTGGGCGCAGCTGCCGTTGGCATTCAGGGTCCAGACGCTTATCCAGCCGTCGCCGAAGGCATCGCCGCGGGGGCCTTCGGCCTCATTGATGGGACCGCAGGAGATGTTGCCATCGATGGCGACATACTTACCGGTGTAGGTTTTTTCAACAACGCCGGTCTCAGAAAGGGCATAAGTGCCGTCGGTCTTAAGTTCGAGAGTCCAGTGAATCTCCATGCCTGCGCCGTTAACTTCATCAAGGGTATAGATACCGGCCACCTCGTCATAGCTCTGAACATTGCCGGCAGCCTCGTTCTCGATGGCCTTGAGCTTCTTGATATTATCGTAAGCGGGCTTTACGCCGAGATCCTTTTCATAGATCCAGCTGATAAGATCATAGGGATCATATTCAACGGTCTGGTGACCGATGCCGTAGAGAATTGCATACTCGGCGGCAACGTCGCTCTCAGAAGCCAGAAGAGCATTGTATACGCTCCATGCAAGAGCCTGGGTGGTGTTGTTATCCTCGCTGCCGATGTTGAAGCGGAAGAACTTGGCCATGTCGGAATTGTCCTGGCCGATGAAGCTCATGGGGTCATAAAGACCGGCGACCTCGCTCATATTGGCCTCATAGTCTGCTGCAAGCTCTGCTGCCTCGGGATAATCCTCGGAGATAGCCTTAAGAGCTTCAACCATGAGCCAGCTGAAGTGCTCACCGCCGTAGACCTCGCCCTCCATAGAGGCGCAGTCTGCTGCGTCAAACACAGCGGCATTCTTCTTTGCCATATCTCCGTGCCAGTAGTTGTTCACGAAGTCGGCAACGGAAGTAATCTGAACGGCGTTTTCTGCGTCGAGGCTCAGCCAATTGCCTTCGGGGTCGGTCTCGGCAATGAATGCGGCCTTGTCCTCGTCAGTCTTGCAGGAGTCCACCTTGTACTGGAGAGCCTTCTCAAACTCTGCCAGGAAGCCTTCATAGAACTCACCGCTTACGCCATCTTCTCCAAGGTCAAAACCAAGGGACTGCATGTAGGCTATGTAGGAATCTCTGAGAGCCGCGGTGAGAGCAGCATCAAAGTCCTCTCCCTCCTTTGCGCCTGCCTGCCACCAGTATGCGCCGTCTGCAAAGGGAAGAGCGGTAATGGGGCAGTAAGCAACTGCGGCCCAAACGGAGTCGGAGCCCTCCAGAGCGCCGATCTCAGCAAGATAGCTGTCGTAAAGATCGCTGTTGCCGCTGGTGCCCAGCATGGTGGACATACCGCCGCCTGCGGAAACGCCAACGGAAATAACCTTGTTGGAGTCGCCGGCCAGAAACTCATCGTTATAGCTCAGCCAGCGCAGACCAGCCTTCAGGTCAACGAGGCCTGCAGGAACGCTGCCGGTTTCGGTATTGCGGCCCCGGGCAGAAACGGTGACGAGTACGCAGCCCTGCTCCAGGAACTGATAGCAGTAGCCTGCGTTGCCGCCCATGCGGTTATCGCCGATCTTGGGAGCCACGCCTGCGGCGTAGCCGGAGATGGTGTTGAGATAAACAATGGGAGCTTCGTCGCTCATGTACATGAGGGTGCTGTCATCCTCGCCCATAACGCCGAAGATGCCCTTTTCGTTGAGCGCAGCCTTGCCGGACTCATCGGTTGTCATGTAGCAAGCGGGAACATAGATGTTTATGTACTGATATTCTTCTTCAATGGGGTTGGTGCAGTAGACGACATTCTCAAGAGCATAGTAGGGAATGTCAACACTCTTTGCGCCGACAATGATTTGCTCGTTATACACCCAGTCGGATGCATAGGAGCGCACATCGTAGCTCTCATAGCTTTCGGGCTCGGCGGGTACGTCCTCCACGGGGGGAGCGACGGGTTCTGCAGGCTCCGTAGTTCCGCAGGCGCAGAGAGCCAGAAGCATTGCAAGAGCCATCAGGATAGCAACAAGTCGTTTCATGTTTCTCTTCTCCTTTTGTTATAATTGTAACATTTTTACCAGTAAGTTTGCCTTTGGGGGCTTTAACTATGGCTTTATTCTATAGATTCGGACGTTGACAATCAAATTAATTTGCATTAGAATCAATGCAGAATCCTTATAAATCTTCAAAGGAAGCACATTATATGACCACTGAACAGCTTAGAGAATTCATAACTTTGGCAGAAATGGGAAACTATGCTGCTGCGGCAGAGCCTCTTTTCATTTCCGAGGCCACCCTTTCCCGCCATATCATGGCCCTTGAAAAAGAGCTTGGCGCCGAGCTTTTCAAGCGCTTCCCACGCCGCATAGAGCTCACTGAGGTAGGCATGGTCTTTCTGCCTTATGCCAGACAGATAGTTGGAGCCGAGGACAGCTGCCACTCCCTTGTATCTCGCCGGCAGGAGTTTGAAAAGAGAAGCCTTGCCATAGGCATAGATAAGACCCTTTCCTTTTACGGAGTGTCAGAAATAGTGGCCTCCTTCAAAGAAAAATATCCCGATTTCGTGATTCAGATAGTGGAGGACAATACATTTGATCTTAAGGAAAAGGTGGAAAGCGGCATCTTGCAGTTGGCCTTCATCCTTGATGACCCCGCCCACCGGAGCGTTGAATTGAGATACAATACATATAAAACAGACTCCTTCGTGGCCGCCTTTTCTCCCTCCCATCCCCTTAACCGGCAAAAAAGCATACACCTGAGCAAGCTCAGCAGCCTCAGCCTTTTGATGCCGCCGCAATTCACGGCCATGTACGAGCTATGCACCAAGGCTTTCAGGCAGGCGGGCTTGGAGCCCGGCTCCACCATCTCTGCGGAGCTTTCAGGAAAAACTACCAAGGAGCTTATCAAAAGCGGCGTCTGCGCCGCGGTACTGCCCTCCGCAATTGCGGAGGCGTGGCAAAATGACGGGGTGCACACCTGCCAGATAGTACCCTCCTTTGAAATGAGCACTGCTCTTGTATATTCCCCCAAGTCTATGTCCCGGGCCGTGAGGCTCTTTATTGAGCACATAGAGGAGGTGAAGACTCAATGAAAATGGAATACTACGAGGAGTTTGTGAAGCTGGCGGAAACCGGTAGCTTTTCCAAGGCAGCTGAGTCCTTCTCCTTCACCCAAGCGGCTCTGACCCAGCATATTCAGCAAATGGAAAGCCTTTACGGCGTAAAGCTCTTTGACCGCTCCACAAGACGGGTAGAACTCAGTGACTTCGGGAAGCTGGTGCTGCCTCACGCCAAGCGTATGGTGAAGCTGAAGGCTGAGGCCATGTCCGCCGTGGAACAGCAGCGTATGCAAAAGCACTATCACCTCTCCATCGGCTTTTATCCTGCCGCAGCCCGCTATAATTTTGTGGACAAGCTTCAGGCCTTTTCAGCCTTAAACCCGGATATCTCCATCCGCTTCCGTGAGCTTCT
>JAZSRY010000041.1:0-7752 GCA_045538735.1 Oscillospiraceae bacterium | reverse complement strand
GCGGGCTCTGCGGGAGCGGCGGGCTCTGCGGGAGCGGCGGGCTCTGCGGGCTCAGCAGGAGCAGCGGGGGCAGCGGGGGCGTCGTTGCCGCAGCCTGCGAACAGAGCGCAGCACAGCACAGCGACAAGAACGAGAGCAATGATTTTCTTCATCTTTTTTCCTCCTAATAATCTCTGTGGCTTTTTGCCGTCTACCATTATATTATCGGTGATGGTGATTGTCAATAATTCACAGCCCTTTGATGCAAATTTATCCGGAAAATGTGTCTTATTTTCCACCCCTCATCCTCCCATTTTTCTCTATGGACTTTTCCTTTTCTTTCTGGTATAATTCATTCCTGTCACAAGAAAACACATCCGGGTGTAGCGCAGTTGGTAGCGCGCCTGCTTTGGGAGCAGGATGCCGCAGGTTCGAATCCTGTCACTCGGACCAAATATAAAGAGGGAGGCTTTGCCTCCCTCTTTATATTTCTTCTGCACTGCAGTTTTATATCTGCGGCGTCCTGCTCCCTTACGGGTACGCTTGCCTGCTTTGGGTTGACCGAGCGTCCGCCGCCGGGGGCGGATAAAGGACGGGAGGTCAGCGCTGCGGCAGGCAGAAATTTCGCACGATCATTTTTGCGCGGGATTTCTTTCGCAGACGCAGCGAGGCGGCGAAGCCGAGGATGCCGCAGGTTCGAATCTGTGTCACTCGAACCAAAGTTGGACACCAATTTTGATCCCAATCGCATCAAGGTGGGTGTCCAACTTTCTTTTTGTATTTTTTACTAACGACCTTTTATGCCTGTAGCAATCAAAAGATCCGGAGGCTTCTGTTACCTCCGGATCTTTATTATAGTTCTTCTAGAAAAAAGTCTGTGTCAATCCTTTTAACCTCATAGACTTGTTCCAGAGATACACCCACATTATGTTTAATCATCAGTTTAGTTAAGGTTGTTCCGTCAACTAAGACTACTTTCGCACCAAGTAAGTTGGACGCATACTGGAGCGCTCCTGAAGAAAATTTCGCTGTAGTAATGAACAGGCCTTTCTGCGCCTGTTGCCCTTGAAGAGCCCCAACAAATTTTTGTATTTCTGGTTTTCCGACCGATTGCTCTGCGTTCCACTGTTTGGCCTGAATATAAATATGACTGAATCCAAGTTGATCTTCTTTAATAATGCCATCAATGCCTCCATCATTGGATTGCTGTGTTACCATGCCAGCATCATCAATGCCACTACCATATCCCATCTTCAGCAAAAGCTTTACGACAAGTCGTTCGAACTCAGTCGGAGTTAATTTCATCACCTCGTCCATCAATTGACTAGCCAATGTTGCGACAACTTGTGTGTAGGCAGACTCTAAAATCTCCATTGGAGACTCTTCTTTTTCTTCTACTATATTATTTACAGAGGGTGGTGCTGTTACTTGATGGAATTCCTTAAATACATCCGATTTTTCAAGATATGCAAGATCTATTTTCTCTCCTGACAGCAAAGCTTTTCTTCCTGCATCTGTAATACGGTACTTTCCGCGCATGGGAGTTTCGATCAAGCCAGCCTTGTCCAAGTAAGTTCTCGCCCACATCACACGGTTGTCAAAAGTTGTCTGTTTGCCGCTTGGAAGCATTTGACAAAGATCACTTTCGGATAGGGCCATTTTATTCGCAATAGTGCTTCGCACTTCTTTTGCTGCATGGATTTCTCCATCATTGAGAACTGACAGGAAAACTTCAAAAAACTCAAAGAATTTTGGAACTGCCATTGATTACACATCCAGTTTTTTAATTGATTTTGTGCCACAAGCTTGAGAATATAGTAGAATATTATCACAAAGCAGATATTTTTTCAATCAAAAATATACCAAACAACTAATCTGTGCAACAGGTTGCATATATCGTTTCCAATTCACCGAACCTATTGGCATAGTTTCATTTTTGGGGTGAATCCAAATGAAACCATATGAAACCGTATCAATATTATCAATACAATTCAAAAAGCAAAAAGACCGCCTTGCGCGGTCTTTTTGTTTTTTATGCGGGTGTACGCTTATCTTCCGCTGATCTGACGGCGACAGTAAACACGCTTTCCGAGAAATGCCAGCAGCGCTGCGGCCACAATGTAGAGCAAGGGAACGATTTGGTACGAGGTGAACTGCGTTCCAAATACGGAAACCAAGCGAAGGTCAAAAGTGTTCCACATGGCCAGAAAACAGGTAGGAAGATAATCCCATAATTGTCCCAATATGCGGTACTCTGCCGGTATTTGAATCAGCATTCCGGCAATGATCAGGCCGGCGGTAATGGATATTGCAGCAATACTGCTGTGAAACAGTTCTGACAGAAACATGACAAATATACTGATCATAAACGCTGTGACCAGCAGACAACCGTATGCAATCAAACAGGCCTGTCCTATAGTTATATTGCCTGCGTAGTTGATGTAAAAAATCTGTATCGCGGTATCAAATCCCTCTGAACCATATACGCACAGACTCAGCACCCAAGTCAGCGCCGTCATGAGCAACGCACCGGCACACCCCACGGTGATTCCGGAAAACAGCTTGACCCAATAGAGCCGTTTTTTTCCGTTAGCAGTACACAGCACAAGCTGATCTGTTCGGTGAGTGTGCTCGTCGGGGAAACTGCCGGAAAGGGCGATGGCGGCATAGAGCAGTATCATGAAGCCTATGGTGACAAATGTCTCCAAGATGTACTTGTATGCCTCATGAAACTGATATACAACAGGGGTTGCGAGTTTATCGGCCTGTTCCTGCCAATATGCGATCTCGGCTTCGGTCAGACGGTTGTTAATAGCCGCTTCTTCCATGCGCGCCATCATGGTAGCATATAATTCAGCTTCATCGGGGAACCACTTTACGGCCGTTTGTTTGTCCATGCCGGTCCATGCTCGGATCAAATCAAAAATCTCGCTGTAGGGACGGGCGTAGGTCTGGTATTCTTCCGTTAAAACATAGTCGGTTTCTAGCGGCAAATCCTTGTAAGCGGCAATGGTTTCCTCCAGCAGGGATTGGTCTATGGGCTTGCCGCTGAGTGCTTCGCGGTATGCTTTATCGATCAGATGTTGTTCGTAATTTGTGCTTATGGGTACGCCATTTACGGAATAGGTTCCCAGTAAAGGAAACAGTATTAAAAAGGCAATGGCTACCATGCAGACAAGAAGTGAGATCCAAAGCAGTTTCTTTTGCAGCAGTTTTTTCAGCTCATAAGCGTACAGGGTAAACAGATTATTCATGGCTCCCCTCCTCGAACTGCGCAAGATAGAAGCTCTCTAAATCGCCCATTTGTTCGTCCCATGTTCCGTGATAAATCAATGCTCCATCTTTCATTATGAGCACCTCATCGGCAATATGCTCTATGTCGGAAACGATATGTGTGGACAGAAGTACAATGCTGTCTTTACCGAGCTGCCCAATAAGGTTTCGGAAACGCACCCGTTCTTTAGGGTCCAGCCCTGCGGTGGGTTCGTCGAGGATCAGTAGTTTCGGGTTGTTCAGCAATGCTTGCGCGATCCCCAGTCGCTGCTTCATACCGCCCGAAAATGTTTTAATCTTTTTGCGGCCCATGTCCTGCAGGCCCACCAATTCCAGAAGTTCATTTGCTCGCCGTTTAGCCGACTGCTTGGGTATCCCCTTCAATGCTGCCATATACAGCAGAAAATCCATTGCAGTAAATTCCGGATAATAGCCGAAGTCCTGGGGCAAATATCCTAATATTGCCCGATAACCTTCCTCGCGGACATCCAGACCCTCAAAAGCTATAGTGCCGCTTGTAGGCTGCAGTATGCCACAGAGCATACGCATGAGGGTAGTTTTTCCTGCACCGTTAGTACCCAAAAGGCCAAAGACTCCGCTATGCAAACGCAAACTGACACGGTCTACTGCGATTTTGTTTTGAAATTGCTTTGTCAGTCTGTCAATGACAAGTTCCATGTGTATTCCTCCGTTCGCTTTATCGTGCAATGTATTTCATATGCCATCTCTATGATCAGGGCAATTGCCAAAACAAGCCACCAACTGATGTAAATTTCCTGATATATGGGCTCTGCTACAAAATGCAGGCCGGTATTGATTCCGCTGACAATTGTTGCAACACACACACATCCATAAATAATTTCCTTATCATTGGTGCGGCGAGCAATCCATAAGCTGAAGTTCACAGTTAAAAGATATGGAACAAGAAGGTATATCCCCGTTTGAAGAAGAGAAAAGTCATTGCCAATACGGCATAGGGGTGCAAGGACGGCAATCATAGCAAAATTGATCGCCCCCAAAATACTCATTCTTGCGAGAATCACGCTTTTCAGCGAAAATCGAGTAGACATTTCAAGTTCGCTCATTCCATACACCATTGAGCGATTGCTTTCTGTAACCGCTAAAAGACCTAATGTCGGAACAAATGCAGATACAACCCATAAAGTATCTTGGCTGATATTGCAGGCACAAAGCAGCGCAAGCAATAATATCAAAGCAGATAGAGCCCATGACACTTTTCTTACATATGAGGCCTGCACTAATATGAACCGGAGCATACCGATCTGAGGCTGGGGCAATGATCTTAAAAAGCTTAGCTTTTCCTGCTGAGCCGGTTTAGGAGATGCAAATGCTTTTTGAATGTTTCGTTTTAGTTGACTATTCATTCTG
This sequence comes from Oscillospiraceae bacterium, assembly GCA_045538735.1. Taxonomy (GTDB): domain Bacteria; phylum Bacillota; class Clostridia; order Oscillospirales; family Oscillospiraceae; genus SIG459. The sequence goes on along the minus strand of JAZSRY010000041.1, from coordinate 3,111 downwards.
AAAAGCCCTCCTTTTTTAATTCTTCCTTGAGCCATTTCAAAGATTTTGATAGCCTGCGATAAACTGCAAATCGGGATAAGCCGGTGATGCAGCAGATAGAGGTAATTGGAAGTTCATTTGCGTATCGCAAAAACAGCAGTTCCTGTTCATCGCTTGGGAGTTTTGACACAACAGATCTCAACACCAATGCATCTATCCATTCTTCCGACGGGTCAGAACTTGCTTTGTTTTCAGGTTCCTCAATGCTGTCAGGGGTTTGTTTCCGAAATTCATCTATGCACAGATTTTTGGCAATTGTATATAAGTAGGGCAGCTCTCGCCCATTATCAAAACTCAATCCCTGCCGGTAAAACCGAAGAAAGGCTTCCTGTGTAATATCCTGTGCCAACTGCTTGTCGTATAACTTGAAGTAGCAGTAACGGTATATTTTGTCGTATTGTTCTTCAATATCCACGTGCTCAAAACCTCCCTTCATAATGTTTAACGGATTATAAGTGCAAAATGTGCGGCTTAGCCCCGAATTTTTAGACAGCAATAATTATCTGGCATTTCAAACCGTCTCCGCGGGACAAAATATCCCAATGTTCATCATATTCTAATTCTTCTTAATCCCATAAACAAGTTGCCCATATTGTTTTATTCCGATTAACAGTTGCCTTTGGAGCTTAATTGGAGTACAATCCTTTTTGAACAAATAATGGAGGAAATTATATATGAAAATTGCAGTTCCTTTTGCTAATGGCGAAGTTTTTCAGCACTTCGGCCACAGCGAAAACTTTAAGATTTACGAAATTGAGGGCAATCGCGTTGTCTCCGCCGAAATCATCTGCACCAATGGCAGCGGTCATGAGGCTCTTGCAGGCTTTCTTGCCGAACTTTCCGTAAGCGTTCTGCTTTGCGGCGGCATCGGCAGCGGTGCTCAGGCTGCCCTTGCAGGCGCAGGAATTGAAATCTGCTCCGGCGCAGAGGGCGATGCAGACGCTGCGGTCGAGGCTTATCTGAATGGCGTTCTTCAGTCCTCCGGAGTCAACTGCGACCATCACCACGACCACGCTGAGGAAGAGGGCGGCTGCAGCGGTTGCGGTGGCGGCTGCGGCGGTTGCCACGGCGGCTGCCACTCCATGCCCGTCATCGAAGGAATCAATGTGGGCAGACTCTGCAGAACCCACTATCGCGGCACTCTGAACGACGGCACCGTTTTCGACTCTTCCTATGAGCGCGGCGAGCCTCTGGAGTTCATCTGCGGAATGGGCATGATGATCCGCGGCTACGATGAAGCTGTTGCCAACATGGAAGTTGGTCAGAGCATCGACATCCATCTGACTCCCGATCAGGCTTACGGCTATGCCGACCCCCGCGCCATCTTCACTGTGGAAATCAGCCAGCTCCCCGGCAGCGAAGAGCTCAGCGTTGGCGAGAACGTTATACTCTACACCGCCGACGGTCATCCCATGCCCGTCAAGGTTGCCGCCCGCGACGATTCCACCATCACCTTTGACGCCAACCACGAAATGGCAGGCAAGGAGCTTAACTTCCACATTGAACTTATAGAAGTTGAGTAAGGTCTTTGCCAAACAAAAAACATATCTCAGTGCGGCGGACCGCTTTTCTCTTGCCCTCAGCTTGCCTTCCGTGATATATTGAACAAAAGCAAAAAAGGAGTGGATCAGCCATGACATTCACCTTTGCACACAATAATTTCAATGTCCGCGATCTGGACAAGTCTCTGGAGTTTTATAAGAAGGCTCTGGGTCTCAGCGAGCTTCGCCGTATTGCCCCCGAAGACGGCAGCTTTATTATCGTCTACCTCGGGGATGCCGCCGGCAGCGCACACGCTCTGGAGCTGACATGGCTGCGTGACTGGGAAGGCCCCTACGATCTGGGCGACAATGAGTTCCATCTTGCATTCACCGTGGATGATTTCGAGGCCGCTCACACCCTCCACAAGGAAATGGACTGCATCTGCTTCGAAAACGAAGCCATGGGCATTTACTTTATTAACGACCCCGATGATTACTGGCTGGAAATCATCCCTGCCAAGCGCTGAGTTCCTCTGAAACAAAAAAGCGAAGGACCGCAAAACGGTCCTTCGCTTTTTTTATATATTCAGCAGAAGCTTTATAGCTGCGCACTGGCAGCGTTTGGGGAGGATATTCAGCAGCACAAGGCCAATATTCCTGTGCTTTCTGCAGCGAAGAGCAGGATGGGCCGATGTTGATGCTTTATATATAAGCTTTGCCACGGCTTCGGGGGCAATGGGCGTGCCCATAAACTTTGCCGCCAGACCCGAGAATCGGTTCGCCTGCTTTTTATAAAGCCTCGTCGTATCCGCAAGGGTCTTCGTTGCCTTTACGGATGAGCTGCTCAGCGGGGTTTCAACCGCTCCGGGCTGGACGGTCACCACTTTTTGCCCTATAAGATTAAGCTCCTGACGCAGAGCCTGAGCGTAGGATTCAAGGGCGGTTTTGCTGACATTATAAAGACCGTTGAAGGGCATCGGGTCAAAATCAGCCACCTCACTTGTGACAATGACGATTCTTCCCTTTTCCCCAAGGCAGGAATGGAAAACTCTGTTCACAAGCATGGTGCCGCTAAGATTGATATCCAAAAGCTTTTTCATGGGGCTATAGTCACTTTCAACCAGAGACGCCATCATATGCACACCCGCGATATTGGCTATCACATCCAGCACTATGCCTTTTCCCATGAAATAGTCCCGTATCTTCGTCAGCGCTGCTTCATCGGTGATGTCTGCAGTGAAGCTATATAAACCTTCATGCGCCTGGGCGGGGGCAAGGTCTATTCCATAAACAGTGTGTCCCTGCTTAAGTATGTATTCGGCGGCGGCCTTTCCGATTCCCGAAGATGCGCCCGTTATAAGAAAATTCATAGTCTTCGCTCCATCCTTTGCTTTATGAAGATTATACCACATAACTGCGCCCCTTGCGCATAAAATATATTAATTACTTTTTAGCCTGAGCAATATAATCCGAACCCGTTTCTGATGGCATATGCGTTGGCATTGCTGCGTTGCCGGCTTTTGAAGGGCGACAGCCCATCTGCAAGCCGCCGCCTTGCACTGCACTAGCATATGACCTCAGAAATCTGCGA
>JAZSRY010000018.1:0-33475 GCA_045538735.1 Oscillospiraceae bacterium | reverse complement strand
GGGTGGTTGTACCTTTGCCTATGATTATGCAAAGCGCGCACTGCTTGCAGGAAAGAGCGTTGTCACCTCCAACAAGGAGATGGTAGCGGAAAAGGGCTATGAGCTTCTGACCGTAGCAAAGGAAAAAAATCTCAACTTCCTGTTTGAAGCCAGCGTCGGCGGCGGGATTCCCATCATCAGACCTCTCAGCCAGTGCATGGCAGCAAACGAGGTGTATGAGATTGCAGGTATCCTCAACGGTACCACAAACTACATTCTCACCAGAATGATTAACGAAGGCGCAAGCTTTGAGGACTGCCTGAAAACCGTACAGGATCTGGGCTATGCTGAGCGTGACCCCTCTGCGGATGTAGACGGACATGATGCCTGCCGCAAGATATGCATTCTTGCAGACCTGAGCTTCGGTCATAACATTCCTCCCGCAGCGGTGAAAACTCAGGGCATCACCTGCGTCAGCGGCATGGACAGCGCCTTTGCGGAGGCCTTTGGCTGCTCCATAAAGCTGCTGGGACGCACCCTCAGGAATGAAAACGGTATGGTGACAACCTTTGTTGCTCCCCATTTCGTGCCCAAGGATGCGCTCCTTGCCAATGTCAACGGAGTTATGAATGCCGTTGTTGTCCGCGGCGACAGCGTTGGCGAATGCCTTTTCTACGGTGCGGGCGCGGGACGCTACCCCACTGCCAGTGCAATGGTGGGAGATATTATTGACTGCGTGCGCCACAGTGATGGCTGCCTCTATATTGATTGGGGCGAGGAGCGCAAGGAGCTGCAGGCGGACAGCGATGAGTTCGTAAGCCGCTGGTATGTGCGTTTCAAGGGCGATGCTGTGCAGCCGCAGCAGAGTCTTGAAGGCGAAAAAGCGGTTATTACCGAGCCTGTCAGTGCTTACAAAATGCGTGAGATTTTCGGCACGGAAAACATTCTTTCCGCCTTCCGCGTTCTGGATTGACAAGACACCCCTGCCGTGAGTATTATGTGGTAGGGATAAATTCCCATTCGTGGAGAACGCAAACAGGGCGTTCTCATAAGGAGAAGAATAAAGATGCTTATTGTTCAAAAATTCGGCGGCTCATCCGTTGCGGATGCCGCAAAAATAGAGCGCGTTGCGGGAATCATTGCCGATACCTACAATGCGGGAAATGAAGTTGTTGTTGTGCTGTCCGCTCAGGGCGACACCACCGATGACCTTATAGATAAGGCTCATGAGATCAATCCCGATCCCTCCAAGAGAGAGATGGATATGCTGCTCAGCGTGGGCGAGCAGATAAGTGTGGCTCTGATGGCTATGCAGCTTGAAAAGATGAGAATTCCCGCTGTAAGCCTTGCGGGCTGGCAGATCGGAATGAACACCAACTCCACCTACGGCGGTGCGAGAATAAAGAAAATCTCCACCGAGCGTATGCGCCGCGAGCTGGATAAAAACCGTGTCGTTCTGGTGGCGGGCTTCCAGGGCGTGAATAAGTATGACGATGTCACAACTCTCGGACGCGGCGGCAGCGATACCACCGCCGTTGCCATTGCCGCAACTCTCCATGCGGATAAATGCCAGATTTACACCGATGTTGAAGGTGTCTACACCGCAGACCCCAGAAAGGTTCCCGATGCCAGAAAGCTGGATGCAATCACTTATGATGAGATGCTGGAGCTTGCCTCTCTGGGCAGCCAGGTTCTCCATAACCGCAGCGTGGAGATGGCAAAGAGATATAATGTTGATCTGGAGGTTCTCTCCAGCTATGTGAGAAAACCCGGTACAAAAGTCAAGGAGGTTGTAAAGAAAGTGGAACAGATGATAATCAGCGGCATTGCAAAGGATGCAAAAATCGCCCGCGTTACTGTTGTTGGAGTGCCCGATGAGCCCGGTGTGGCCTTCAAAGTGTTCTCCGCTCTTAGCAAGAGCAAGATAAATGTGGATATTATTCTCCAGTCTGCCGGCCTTGACGGAACCAACGATATTTCCTTCACTGTTGCCCTCGGAGATGTTGCCCGCACAAGAGAAATTCTTGAAGAGCGCGCGGAAGCAATCGGCTTTGACCATGTAAACATCGATGAGAATGTTGCAAAGGTCAGCATCGTCGGCGCAGGCATGATGAATAACTCCGGCGTTGCCGTGCGTATGTTCGAGGCTCTGCAGGGCAAACGCATCAACATACAGATGATCTCCTCCAGCGAGATCAAGCTCAGCGTTGTCATTGCCGAGGATGAGGCGGATGCCGCCGTAAGCGCAATCCACGCTCAGTTTTTCCACGACTGATATAATGCGATAATTAAAAACTCCCCGTCCGTCGGACGGGGAGTTTTTGCGTTTACCGCTTTTTCAGATACATAATGTTGCTTGTTATGCTGCTGCCGTGGGCTTTCACATACTCGATATATTCCCGGCGGCTCATATAGTATTTTCCGCCCCAGGAGGAGAGAGTTATAAATTCCTCGTCAATTTCCGTGATGGTCATAAAATGGGCTCTCGCTGCGGAAACGGGGCGCATGGCGCCGCCTTCGCTGCGGGTATAGAGGTTTACCCTGTGCTTGCCCCAGAAGATGGGGAAATTTGCACCCACGGAGAAGATAACGGGCAGATCGGCAGAGAGCATTTCCTCAATGCGCTCAAAAAGCTTCTCATGGGCTATGCACCATTTTGCCCTTACGGGGATGTTGTAGCGGCTGAAATAGGCGTTGAGTCCTGCTGCAAGGGCGGGGCCGGTTTTGCCGAAGCGGGGGATTACAGGCATAAAGGAAGCGCGAAGGCGGGAGCACATACGCTCGTATTTTTCAAAACTGAGAGAGTTACCCTCGGGCTTGCCCGTGTAGGGTGTGGCATATCCGGGATTTTTCATTGCCAGATAGTAGAGAAGGTCCGCAGCGGCAATAACTCCGCAGCCGTAGCCCCGCATGGTGCTGTTGCTGAAAAGCCGCTGATTTCCGCCGTAGAACTCTTTCCCGTCTTTGATAACACAGACGGGAGGGGAAGAAAGGGAATAACTGCCCATTGCCCTCACCTCGTTTCAATGCGGCAGGTGAACATTTTCACGCCCTCGTCATTTTCCCCGCGGGCGAGAATTGCGCCCTCCTGACGGGCAAGGACTATGTTGAGTCTCTCCCCGGGGAGCACTTCTCTGTGGTATTCCATCTGAAATTCCTTCAGAGAAAAGCTCTCATCGGGAGAGAGGGCATCAAACACAAAGTTTGCGTACTTCGTGTTGTTCACGTGTCCGTTCATATCAAAATCAGAATAGGGGGGCAGGAAAGAGTATACCTCTCCCTCGCCCTCAAAGGCGCGCAGACGGGGAAAGCGGCCTTCGTAGTTTCGCGTTTCGCAAAAGCTTTCAAGGGGATAAAGCTCATCAAGCTTTATAATTCTGCGGCTGGAAAAATCCATAAGCACCCATTCGGAGGAGCCTTCCGCAATAGCCTCGCCCTTTTCGTCTGCAATCACATATTCGCGTTCATAGCCGATGCGCTGGGGAGGCAGAGGCCATGTGCGCACCTTCACCTGCTGATACATACGGGCATCTTTGAGAACGCGAAAGCGCAGCTTCACCAGTATCCAGACGATATTTTTCTTCAAAAGATCTTCAAGACCCACTCCGAGAGCGTTGGCGTGGCGTCCGGCGATGTCCTGAAAAAGGTCCATTATTGCGGCGGGACGCAGCTTGGACCAACGGTCGAAATCCGCGGCGCGGAGATTATATATATCTTCAAAAACCCTGTTCATGCTTTGCTCCTTTATTTCTGAGGGGTACTGTCGCGCTTTTTGGCCTCGCCCTCAGGGAAGATTATCTTGAATACGAAGAAGAACACCACCATGGAGATTGTGCCCATGAGCATGGTGGTTCCAATGTTGTAGAGCCAACCGGGGAGAAGCTGGGAGGCCACGGCCACCCAGACGCAGTTCATGGAGTTCACCACAAAGGTAATAGCCACCCATGCGATAAAGTACCACATGGCCTGATACCATGGATTGCCCTTGGAGCGGAAGGTGATGTTTCGCTGGAGGGGGAAGTTCACGCATTGGGCGAGGAAAGAGCCGGTGAGCATGGCTATAAGGTAGCCCAGACCGCCGCCAATCTCCACATTTCCGGCAGCGTCATAGATAACATCATAACCGATTGCGTTCCAGGTGAAGTCTATGCCGAAAAGTCTGGCGGGCACAGCGGGCCAGGTCCACTCTATGGCGGCCAGCTCCTTGCCCAAAAGATTGGGCATAAAGGCGTAGATGGCGTACTGCACAAGGGTGACAGCAATGCTGAAAAGGAGGAAAAAGCCGCCTTCCCTTATCCAGTTTGCGGCTTTGGGATGGGCGTTTATCCAGTTTTTGATTTTATCCATATCCGTACTCCCTTTCCGTCGGGAACTTAATACATATATTCTAACATAGAGGGGGGCTGATGAAAATAGGAAATTAAGGCCTGAGCCACGCTCCTATATCGGAAAAATAAAAAGCCGTGTCGGATTTGTGCCGACACGGCTTTGGGATGTGGACCAAACTTGGTAAGGTCCAAGCTCATCTTTTCAAGGGCAATATGCGCTGCAGAAACACATGTTGCCACGGTGAGAGGACAGTGAAAACAGGGAGGATATACCAGCCTGCAAAGCAGTATTCATTCCATTAATAAATTGTTAATTTTTTGCCAATATGAACAATATATATTGCGTGAATACGAAAATTATAGTATATTTAGCATGAAAAACTAGCATCAAAAAGCGGATGCGGATAAGGTCGCTGAACTGCATCTGCGATGCTGCCGGGTGGTTTTTTAACTTGACCGCAGCCGGCAGTTGGACGAAAAAACGGCCTTCTGAGGGAGTCAAGGTCCCTTTCGGAGGACTTAGTTGCATTATTGTTAAAGAAGGGGGGCTTGCTATGAATGAAGCGTAAAATACTGCTGCTTGTACTGTGTTTGATATTTCTTGCAATGGCAGGATATTTTGGTCATGAGTTCCTGAGCAATTGGAAGGAATACAAGGACGGAGAAAAGGCATACGATAGCCTATCTCAATATGCCCATGTGGCGGAGCAAGCCGCCAAACCCGAAAAACCGAAAACCGAAGTCCCTGAACCCGCTCCGGAAGCTGCAGACGAGCTCGCCGGCTTTTCCGTAACCGCGGAGGAAGACCCCACGGTTTGGCCCGAGGTGGATTTTGAGGCCCTGCAGGCAATAAACCCCGATGTTATCGGGTGGATATATATGGAGGACAGCCAGATTAACTATCCCATTGTTCAGGGGATTGATAACGATCAGTACATAAAAAAACTTGCAGACGGAAGATATAACATCGCCGGAAGCATTTTTATGGACTATAGAAATCAGCCGGATCTCGGCGACAGGCATACAGTGATTTATGGCCACCGCATGAACAATGGCTCTATGTTTGGTGCCTTAGTGAACTACAAGGACCAAGCCTACTACGATTCTCACCCACAATGTTTGCTTCTGACCCCGGAGGCCAATTACAAGCTGGAGTTCTTCTCCGGCTATGTGGCGGAACTGGACGAACAGGCGTGGAAGCTGGAGTTTGAATCCGATGAGGAATTCGCCGAGTGGCTTGACGAGGCCATTGAGAAATCAACATTCAAAAGCGAAGTTTCCCCCACGGCTCAGGACAGGATAGTGACTTTATCCACCTGCACCCGTGACAATGCTTATACCCGATACGTCCTTTTGGGCGTACTCAGATGAAACCCATATCTATTGCAAATCTATCGCCGAAAAGGAGGATAAAATATGAAGAAGAGAATTTTGAGCCTTTTGATGGTTCTGGTATTGGTCATCTCCATGCTCTCCGGTTTCACCTTTGCCGAGAGCACCGGTGCAGGCACCGAAGAAAGTCCCTATCAGATAGGCGACACTGTGGCAAACGACGGCTCTGCCGAGCCTGCCGGATACACAGTCCCCGATTCATATTGGGCGAGAAGCGACATTCCCGCCTCTGAAAAGCTCGTGTGTGAGCTTCAGAATCATAGCCACAGTGTGGAAGAAGGCTGCATTGAGCAGACTCCTGCCTATACCCTGTGGACCCTCACTGAGAATGTCAATGTGAACGATGACGAAGGTGAGAACGAAAACGACGAGGACAACGCCGAGGGCGGTCTTATGTTTGCTCCTGCCCCCGCAGCAGAGAACAATCAGGGCGCACTTCCCATCCATTTCTTCCTTGCTTCTCCCGGGAACATTACTAACCCCGATGGCACATATACCAATTATTATGTTCCGCTTCAGGACAGTAATAATGCGGCATGGACCATCCCCAACATCAAGCAAGACTCCAACTGGAGACAAATAAATACCAAGGACGGCATCCGCAATGTCTATGATGAATCCATTGTCACACAGTATGTTGCATCCTGGCCCAATGGCGGTGCTGCTGCGTTCAAGGATTTCGGAACCGTGACAATCAGCGGCAGAACCTACAGCGATACCGAGTATGAGATCAAGTGGGTATCCATCATGTGCCGTGAGACCGGTAGACTTAATTGCAATCAGTGGAGTAATTATTCCGGTGAACACATCCATATCGACGGTCTGCTGGTGGAAAAGATCCAGCCCGGCGAGATGGAGGTTTACAAGGCAATCCCTGCCGCTCTTACCACTGGGACCACATTCCAGTTCACCCTGCAGAAGATGCTTCAGGCCAACCTGACTACACCTCCTTCTTCTTCCACCGCTGTGGACACAAGCTTTGCGCCCATGACTCTGACTGCGTCCATACCCGCAGGTGAGAAAGAGGCTCAGATAAGCGGCGGTTCCGATATTTCCTTCGGTTACTATAAGCTGACTGAGAACGGCAGCGATGACTGGCAGATGTCCGGCGTTAAGCTGACCGACAATAACAACAGAAGTCAGACTATCGAAACCGATGCACTTTATATCTGCATTGCGCCCAACGGCACTGTGCAGTATAGCACCTCACCTTCCGGACCTTATACCACTATGAAGAAGGTGACCGTTGAGAACGAGCGCAAGCCTGTTAATGTCAGCTACGAGTGGAGGGTTATTAACGAGCACGGTTTCAGCACTGAGCTGCCTGCCGGTGCACCCAATGTACCTGTGGAGACCTCCCAGGCTTACGGCAGTCAGTATGTCTATGACACCGAGTTCGTGGAAGGCAGCAGCTTTTCTGACTATGACACCGGACTCCTGTACACCTTCCGCGGATGGGATGTTTATTCTCACTCCGACACATTCAATGTGTACCCGTCCGCACAGTACATAGCACTGGATGACGGCGATCAGATAGCCGGCAACAACAAGACAATCCCCATGACAGCAGATACTTACATCTACGGCTACTGGGAGGTTTCCCAGATGCCTCCCGCATCTGCACATATTGCTGTGGAGAAGGTCTTCAAGCTGGACGGCGTGGATGTGACCGACGAAATCTCTTCCAGCCCCATCGCGGAAGCCAAGAACGTTTTGTTCCACATTAATCCCGGCATCGACCTTGATGAAGACGGTGTTTATCAGGTCGAAATAACCTATCCCATGATCCTTGCCCAGAACGGCGAGTATAAGCTGGCTGTCTATCAGTATGCAACTCCCTTTACCTTTACCGAGCTCAATGCCGATATTCCCGGCTTCACCCGTACCACCGAAATTGCTGTTACAGACGGCCCCACAGACGGCGTGACTGCTGCACTGATCCGTTCCAACGATGTCTACGCCGAAGTGGAACTGAACGAAGTGTACGAGGGTACGAATGTACACCTGGGTACCATAACCTATACCAATAACTACACCAAGAAAATCGGCACTCCCGTAACGGAGTATCCCACCCTGAGCCTTGTCAAGCGTGCAACCGACACCGGTCTGCTGCAGGCAAATGCTGAGTTCACCGTCTATAGTGACGCAGCTTGCAAGAACCCCATTGCCGCCTTCACCACCAATGGCGAAGGCGTGGCCTCCATCGATTTCAAGACTATTATCGGCAATAAAACCGGCAGCGTCACTGTCTACCTCAAGGAAACCGATGCACCTGCGGGATATCTGGTGGACAGCAGCGTTTACACCCTGACCCTTACTCCCTCCACAAGTGAAGAACTGAGGGGCGATGAGTTCGTCGTGGTCACCGCCTACGCGCTGAGCATTGGTGTTCCTGCAAACTCCGGCGCAGAACCCGTTCAGAACGCAGCTGATGAGCTGAAGTATAGTCTGAATGTCTTTAATAGACCCATCTTTGGCCAGGTGACCGTCAATAAGACTGCCGCCGGCCTGGCTGAGGCAGACAAGGAACTTCTGGAAGCCACCGTTACTGTCCACGGTCCTCTGGTAAGAAATGCAGAGGGCACCATTACCAGTCTTGGCAATGAGCACACTCTGATTCTCAATCAGGAAAACGAGTGGACGATGACTCAGGCCCAGCTTCCTATCGGTGAATACCTCATCCACGAGAATCTGGCACATGTCCACGGTTATACCTGGGATATGAGCAATGTGTCCTACGGCACTCTGGAGAAGGAAGTCTACAACAACATCACCTCCGGTGTGTTTAAGATCACCGACACTGACGCGGATATTGAGATTACCATTGCCAACACCTATGAGAAGTGGGAATCTGCCGGCTTCGAGATCTACAAGATCGATCCCAGCGGCGTTCACCTTAGCGGCGTGAGCTTCCAGCTCTACAGCGATGAAGCCTGCACCACCGCTGCCACAGGTTCCGGCATCACCACCAACGCTGTCACCGGCGCCAATGGCCTTGCATGGTTCGGAGGATTCACTGTTCCCGCAGAGGATCCTGACGGCATGGTAACCTACTACCTGAAGGAAACCGAGACAAAGGCAGGATATTATCTCAGCAATACAGTCTACCGTGTGGATATCAAGGCGGTTACTGACGGCGAAGGCACCACTTCCTTTGAGCCCAAGATCTCTGTGAAGCTCAACGGTGCATGGGAAGCGGCAGCTGGTTTCTCCAATACCAGTGACGTCCTGACCGTGGTGAATAACCCCGTTTTGGGCCAGATCACCATTACCAAGGAAATGACCGGCGCTCCCGCTGATCTGAATTCTATCAGCTTCTACGTCTACGGCCCCAATGGCTACGCCAAAACAGTAGAGCTCACCAGAAGCGGCAACTGGACCGCCACCTTGACCGGCCTGTCTCTGGGCGAGTATACCATCATCGAACAAAAGGCCGACGCTCCCGGCTATGACCTTGTCACCACCTATGAGGTTAACGGAGTCGAAACCGGCGACAAGGCCACTGTAGTGCTCAGTGAGACCACTCCCGGCAAAACCCCGAGCAATACGGTCTTCGCGGGCGAGGCTGAAATCACCAACACCTACACCCGCCGTGAAACCATCGTTGAAAATCCCACTTCCCTGATAGTCAGGAAGGTTGGCGAAGATGGCCGTACTCCTCTTGCCGGTGCCGTATTTACTCTGGTAAGAGACCGTGACAATACTGCTGTTTCCTACACCACCAATGCAAACGGCGAAGTGCAGTTCTCCTTCCTGGCCGGCACCATCGAAAATGGCCAGATTAAAGAGGGCAAATATACCCTGACCGAAACCACCGCTCCCGAGGGTTACGCCGCCACGGCCACCCAGTGGAAGATCACCGTCAGCGAAGACAATGGTGAGGTTACCATTAAGCTGAATGAGAATACCAATATTTTTGAAAATATCTGGGATTGGATCATCGGCGGTATCACTGACGGAGAAAAAGACTACAGCTTCGAGAATAATGTACTGACCGTTGTAAACGTCGAGCTTGCTGATATGACCATTAGCAAGAGCTTTGATGGCGCAACACCTTCTGAAGGTGCGGTCATCGAGGTCGCAGTGTTCGACTCCAAGGGTGTTCTGGTCAAGCAGGTGGAGCTGAGCGAAGACAATAACTGGACCGATACCCTCGAAAATATTCCTGCCGACACCTACACCGTCCGTGAAACTTCTCCCTCCCTCCATGGCTACACATGGAAGAGCGCAGAATTTACAGTGAGCGGCGTGGCAGCAGAAGATGTCACCACCGCAAGCGCCTCTGTCACTGTGAAGGTGGCAGACAGTGCGGATATCGCGGTTGCTATTGAAAACAGCTATACCGAATGGGAATCCGCAGACTTCTATGTGCTGAAGACCAAGACAGACGGAAGAACCCCCCTGCAGGGCGCAGTATTCACGCTGTACGACAGCACCGGCGCTGATGTAACCGGAAATTATCTCCATGTCGACGACAGCAACCATGCCAACAATGGCAATGTAACCGGACCCGGCGGCATCCTCCACTTCCATGGCTTTGAGGTAGAGGCAGGCCAGAAAGCAGTATTCACACTGAAGGAGACTGCTCCCGCCAACTACTATGCCAACGAAAATGTATACCATATCGTTGTGGACCACACCAACGATGCATACGACATCAGCATCACAAGAGCAGACGGCGCAGCACTGACAGTCGCAGCTGACAAGGCCAGCTTCAATTACGCCAACGATGTTCTGACAGTGGTTAACGAAGAGATCCTGGCCGATCTGGTTATCACGAAAACATTCTCTGATGCGTCCGATCTGGTGCCCATCTCCGTAAAAGTTGATATCACCGGACCCGGCGGCTACAGCAATACCGTCACTCTGGGTACCCACAACAATTATCAGGTCACCATTGAGGGCCTGTCTCTGGGTGAGTACAGCATCAAGGAGCAGGACGCTTCTCAGAACGGTTATGCCCTGACTGTCAAGTACAACGGATATATCAGGGATCAGGCTACCGTTACCCTGACAAAGGATAACGATAACACTGCAGCCGAAGTAGAGATCGAAAATACCTATCTGCTTGATAAGCACAACCCCGCAAACTTCACTGTAAAGAAGATTGATTCCGAAACCAAGGAGCCTCTGGAAGGCGCTGTGTTTGGTCTCTTTGATTCCACCGGAGCACCGGTAGGCGAGGAGAAGACCACGGGTGCCGATGGCGAGGTAACCTTCGGACCCTTTAGCTCCGCAGCTGAGTACACTCTGAAGGAAATCTCTGCCCCCGTGAATTACGAGCTGAGCGATGTCACCTGGAAGGTTACGGTCAAAGAAGATGACGGTCAGGTTATGATCCAGCTGGACCATGACAGGAGACTTTACGAAAACATTTGGGACTGGATTGTTGATCTTGTCTCCAGCGGCCAGACCGCTGCCACCTGGAAGGACGGCGTTCTCACGGTTCCCAATACCATCAAAACCGGCGCACTGACTATAAGCAAGGCCGTTGTGGATACTCTGGGACACTACGCCGATGCAGAAAAGGAATACTCCTTCACCCTGACCCTCAGCGACCGCACTGACCCCGTGACCTTTACTCTGAAGAAAGATGAAACCAAGCTCATTGAGAACATTCCCTACGGAACCACTTATACCCTGACTGAAGACACCGCCGAGGCCGTATTTGTCAGCGAGATTGTCGACAGCGGCAACGGCAGAATCGCAGCAGATGATACCGAAATCCAGGTTACCAATACCTACAGGTATGTAGGAAATAACCCGGGCCTGAATCTGCTGAAGGTGGATGCAGATAAAACCGAGCAGCCCCTTGCAAATGCCGGATTCACCCTCTACTCCGATGAGGCGTGCGAGACTGCCCTTGGTACTGAGGTGTTCAGCGATGAAACCGGCAAGGTACACCTTGACATTGCCGAGAAGGGCACCTACTACCTGAAGGAAACCACCGCTCCCGAGGGCTACTACCTTGATGACACTGTCTACACCGTCACCGCGGAGGAAAACCTTGTGGTGAAGAATGCCGGAACTGCAGACGCCATAACTGAGATCCAGATGATCATCAGTATCGCCGGCCTTACCGCTTCCGAAGGTGTTTACACCATCAGGAACACCGCTATCAAGCCCGTGGAGGTCAGTGTCAGAAAGATTTGGTACGGCGCCGGTGTTGCTTATCCCGACTCCATAAAGGTGGTTCTCTATAGAGATGGAGAGGCATATGATTCTGTTGTCCTCAGCGAGGAGAACAATTGGCGGTACACTTGGAAGAATCTCACCGATGAGTACGAGTGGACTGTTGATGAGCCCTCCGTCCCCAGTGGATACACCAAGTATGTCCGCGCAAACGGCGACTACAGTTTCAGCATCATCAATACCCATACTGATATACCCAAGACCGGCGACATTACCAATATGCTTGGCCTTGGACTGCTGAGCGCTTTGGGCATAGCAGGCTTCTGCACAACCGCAGTGCTGCTCCTCCGCCCCAAGAAGAAGAGCAAGAGCGGCTGATAAAAAGCCTCTTTTGCTGAGAAGCTAAGATTATATAGGGAAAAGGCCGAGACCAAAATGGTCTCGGCCTTTTTGCCGCGTTGAAGGAGGATCGGTGTGCCCGGGTGTCAGGAGAGCGAATTTCGCTTCCTGAGGGATTTGTTTAAAAAGAGAATACCGCGTCTGCAATAAAGCAGACGCGGCGCAGGAACGTAAATTTTAAGCGACAACGAAGAACTTCAGCAGGAAGATGAGGGAGATGATGTAGGTGAGAACGGAAACTTCCTTGAACTTGCCGCTGAGAACCTTGATGAGGGTGTAGGAGATGAGGCCGAGGCCGATTGCGTGACCGATGGAGCTGGAAACGGGCATGCCGATAAGCATGATGCCAACGGGAACAACCTGATCCATATCCTGGAAGTTTATGTTCTTGAGACCCATGAGCATCAGAATACCGACATAGATGAGAGCAGCGGAGGTAGCAGCTGCGGGGATGATGGCGGCAATGGGAGCGATGAAGATGCAGGCCAGGAAGATGATACCGGTGGTGAGAGCGGTGAGACCGGTGCGGCCGCCTGCCTCAACGCCGGAAGCGGACTCAACGAAGGTGGTAACGGTGGAGGTGCCGGTGCAGGCGCCAACAATGGTACCGACGGCGTCGGAGAGGAGAGCTTCCTTCATCTGGGGCATGTTGCCCTTTTCATCAAGCATATTGGCGCGGCTTGCGGTGCCGACGAGAGTGCCGATGGTGTCGAACATATCGATGATGCAGAAGGTGATGATGAGGGTGATAATGGTGAACCAGCCAACCTGAACGATGCCTGCGAAGTTGAACTTGAAGAGGGTGGTGGCAGCCATATCAGCGAAGGGAGGAACGAAGGAAGCCGTTGCGAGAGAGGCGAAGGGATTGGTGTGGAGGAAGATAGCCTGACCTGCCCAGTAGATGATGGAGGACAGGAGCATACCGAAGAGAACAGCGCCCTTAACGCCCTTCTTGGCAAGAATGATGATAGCGAAGAGGCCGATGAACATGGTGATAACGGTGAGAACCATGGTGGTGTAGCCTGCGTCACCCATGCTGGACTTAATAACACTGGGAGTGAGAGCGCCGAAGAAGTCGCGCATTACATAGAAGGGAGTGGTGAAGCCGTTGCCCTCTGCATAGATGCCCACGTTGGAGCCAAGACCGATGTTCATGAGCATAAGGCCGATGGCGGGGGAGATGCCAAGACGGACACCGAGGGGAATAGCTTCAACGATTTTCTCGCGGACATTCAGCACGGAAAGAACGATGAAGATGATGCCTTCAACAAGGATGATGATGAGGGCAGTCTGGAAAGAGGCAACATAGCTCATGCCGGTGATGCCGACGATGTTGGCAACAACAACGGCGAAGAAGCTGTTGAGACCCATACCTGGAGCCATTGCGAAGGGCTTGTTTGCAAGGAATGCCATTGCGAACATGCCGACTGCGGAGGCAATGCAGGTTGCGAGGAACACGCCGTTCCACAGGGGAGAGCCGCCGTCAAAGTTGGTGAGCAGATTGGGGTTCAGCGCGATGATGTAGGCCATGGTCATAAAGGTGGTCAGACCGGCAACGAGCTCGGTTCTGACGGTGGTGCCGTTGGCCTTCAGCTTGAAAAGTTTTTCAAACATGTTTTATCTCCTCTCTTTTCTCTTTGGTGGGTATTTTTCAATACCCTTTCAAGATATCATTTTTGGGGAAAATTTCAAGTATATTGATGTATAAAAATTAATTATATCCATATCTTGTATAAAAAACCGCGCCTACCAAAAGGAAGGCGCGGTTTTAAAAGCCTTATTGCGTGGAAACGATGTTTTTGACCCAAAAGCCCTTTTTAACTAGATAAACGCCAATGCCGCATTTGAGCACGGTGCTTATCTGCACAACGGCATAAAGCCACAGGAAGTCCATGGAGGTGAAGCGGCTTAAAATGAAGGCCAGAAGCACATTTATGCACCACATATAAACGGAGTCAAAAAGGAAGGTGACTATCATCTTTCCTCCCGAGCGGAGGATAAAATAGCTGGAGTGACAAATGGCCTCAAGGGGCATGAGCACTGCGCTTATGCGCATCAGCTTTGTGGCGAGAAGCTTGATTTCGCTTTCCGCATTATAGGCTTCGGGGATAAAGAAAGCGCAGACATAGAAAATTAGCGCTGTTGCTGCGGCAACGAGGAAAGAGAATCCCATCATTCTGTAAGCGGAGGCTTTTGCTTCCTTCAGCCTGCCCGCGCCGAGGATTTGTCCCATTATTATTCCGTTTGCCATACCAACGGCCATAAAGGCAATGGAGAAAACGTTCCAGAAGGTCTGGGAGATGTTAAAGGCGGCAACGCTGTCCAAGCCGCGGAGGGAATAGCATTGGCTGATGAAGGCCATTCCGGAAGCCCAGAAAAACTCGTTGACAAGAAGGGGGAGACCTTTTTTGAAAAGCTCGCCCACCAGCTTTGGAGACAGATGCATCTTTCGGTAAAGCCCGGTCATAAAGGGATAATTTACGGGCTTGAGATGGGTGTAAAGCAGTACGATGGCCAGCTCAACAAAGCGGGAGACAACGGTGGCAATGGCAGCGCCGCTTACACCCAGGGCGGGAGCACCCAGCTTGCCGAAAATGAGGATATAGTTAAGAGCAAGGTTCACACATACCGCCGCAATGCCGGCCAGCATAGGCAGCGTGGGCTTTGCGCCTTCGCGGAGAGTTCCCGAATAGCACTGAACAAGGGTGAAGGGGACGATACCGATAAGCATTATAAGAAGATAGGTTCTTGCGGCTTCCATGGTGGCGGCGGGATCCGTTATGCCTGCGTCGCCCTGCATATAAAGTCCCAGAAGGCTGTCGCCCCATACAGAGAATACGATGAGACCCAGCGCGGCAAATATTCCGCAAAACCAAAGCTTGAAGCGGAAGCAATGGCGCACACCCTGATAGTCGCCGCTTCCGAAGTACTGGGCGCCGAAGATGCCGGCTCCGGCCAATGCACCGAAGATGCAGAGGTTGAAGACGAAGAAAAGCTGGTTTGCAACGGCAACGCCCGTCATCTCCGCGGTGCCAACGGCACCTATCATGATGTTATCCAGCATATTGACAAAGTTGGTAATGCCGTTTTGAATCATCATCGGCAGTGCCAGCTTTATCAGTCGGGTATAAAGATCTTTGTTGCCCAGTAGATTGGAGGATATATCAGACATTATTTTAAGCCTTTGCGAAATCCTTGAGGCACTGGATGGCGAATGCATCGGTTTTACCTCTGAAGCCGTGCTTAGCCTTCTCGATTATGTGCAGCTTAGCGTTGGCATAGCATTTTTCTGCCCGGCGGGCATAGTCAACGTTTACGATGGAGTCTTTTGTGCCGTGGATTATCATAACGGGACCGGAATAGGGGCTTATCTCCGTGAAGGGGTCAAGGGCGATAACATCGGCAACATAGCACCGTCCCAGCTTCATAGGGCCGCATTTCACTATTTCGGGGATATTCTCGGGGTCGAATTTGGCAAACATCATTTTGCCTGCTCTTGCGTCATCGGGGATGCAGAGGGCGGGATAGAAAAGAGCGAGCTTATCCACAAGTCCGGGATGCTTGGCGGCGGTGAGAGCGGAGACAAAGCCGCCCTGGCTTGCGCCCATAAGAAGAAGTTTTTTGTCATTTCCGGGAAGAGACTGAGCGTACTCAATAACAGCTTCAAGGTCGCTGACTTCCGTGAGAACACTCATAGCGGTGGTGGCACCCTCGCTTTTTCCGCCAAAAAGGCTTCCGCCGCAAAAATCGTAGCAGTAGGCGGCATAGCCCATGGTGGCAAGAGCTATGGCATATTGACGGACTGATTTTCTGTTGACCAAAAAGCCGTGGCTGCAGATAGCTACGGGCAGGTCTTCTCCTGCGGGTCTGTATTCGGTGCCGCGGATGGTGAGCTCGCCGCGCTTGCATTCGAACTCTCTTGCGCTTATGCCCTCAGGCAGCTTGTTTTTACTGAAAATTCCCATAAGAACGCCTCGCTTTTCCTTTTTTTGATGAACTGATTTTACCCAAAATAAGGCCTTATTTCAATAGTCGGACAAGAGAGTAAAAATAATAAAAAAAGTTGTTGACAAAGCTTGCGGAATTTGTTATTATGGGCGAGCTGGATAGCTTGCTGGTATAGCTCAGTTGGTAGAGCAGCTGATTTGTAATCAGCAGGTCGGGGGTTCGAGTCCGTCTACCAGCTCCACAGCATAATTAAATATGGGGGAATTCCCGAGTGGCCAAAGGGGGCAGACTGTAAATCTGTTGTCGACGACTTCGGTGGTTCGAATCCACCTTCCCCCACCAAAAAGAGACATCCGAAAGGATGTCTCTTTTTTGCGTGGGGGAAGGCGATTGAAAAGCACAGCCGCGCAAGCGGCGGTGAGTTCGAATCCCTGCAGCTGCGTCAGAACAACAGCTTAGCGCTCCGTTTCTGCCTCGCGGCAAAAACTGCGCCGCCCGCGTCCAATCTTCCTCGTGCAACTATTAAGCTGTGGTTAAATGGGGGCTGCAAGGAATCTCCGGAGGAGATGGCAGCGGTCCTGAAGCAGGAATACAGAGGGCGGTAATGCCGCAGAGTTAAAAAACAGGATGTCCTAAAATGGTTTAAAAACAGAAAACCGACTACCAACAAAGGTGAAGTGGTAGTCGGTTTTTTTAGTCTCTGAAGTCAAAAAGCTCCTTGGGTTTTATTTGGAACACTTCGCACATTTTAAATATCAAGTCAAAGGAAACGCCTACATTTCCCAGTTCTATGGCACTGATATGGCTTCTTTGTATATCCAGAAGTTCAGCCAACTGCAGCTGTGTCAATCTTAGTTTTTTTCTGTAATATACAACATTTAGCCCGAATTTTCTGTATTCCTCTCTGTATCCCTCTTTCACACACATACCTCCTAATCTACTTTTATATTTTAGAGGCAGTATGCCCAATAATAAACCTACTAAAAACAGCGTAACGACATTGACAGTAGTCATTTTAAGTGTTATACTGTTCCAAAATTGAGCTGTTGCCGAAAAGGAGGTTATAAAGATGAGAAGGATTTGTGTATTGTTGCTTGCCTTTAGCGTGGTTATATGTCTTGCCGCATGCGGAAAAAAGGAAGAAGCGGGACCGACGGAAGAACAAAAGATACTCATTGATACTTTGAACGCAAAATTATCCTCCGAAGAGTTTGCAGCTTGTCAGAATCTATATGCGGAATTCACGGGCGAACAGGCATCTTCTCCTTGCGTGAGTAATGTGACCCATTATAATAATCCCGATTTTGGAGGAGTCGAAATGGATTGCTATTTGGTGACACTTCGAGCGGGCTTGGCATATTGGACGGATGAAGAAGCAGGACAGAAGACCATAATTGAAAATATTTATCTATTTATAGATAGAAATAGTCATAATATTTATGATAACATCAAAATAGACTCTTCAAACATCTTTAATCATGATACGGCGACGCCATCAGGCAGAGTTGCCTATCTTCTATGGATATATGAAAGTGTAATGAACGGTTCTCACAGCGGAGTTTATGTTAATGACCGGGATACTGTGACAGAATTAACAGATATGGAATTGGAGATTATTAATTCAGCCTTAAAATAGATTAAAAAAACTCCCCGAACGCTACTGCGCTTAGGGGAGTTTTGTTCTTTTATTATATACCTTATTGCCGGCGGAAGCAGATGCTGCCGCTTTCCGCGTCCATGCTTTCCACAATGGCAAGGGACTCAAGCTGATAGCCTTTTTCACGGATGATTTTACCACCATTCTGAAAGCCCTTTTCAATGGCAATGCCAATGCCCTCAACTGTGGCTCCGGCAGCCTCCACAATGGAAATAAGCCCCTGAAGGGCGCAGCCATTGGCGAGAAAATCATCTATGATGAGAATTCGGTCATCAGGGGAGAGAAACTTTTTGGAAACAATGACACGGTTTGTGGTTTTGTGGGTGAAGGACTCAACCTCGGCAGCATAAACGTCCCCGTCGATGTTAATGGACTTGGATTTTTTCGCGAAAACCATGGGAACGCCGAATTCCTGTGCCGCCAGAGCGGCAATGCCTATGCCGGAGGCCTCAATAGTCAGAATTTTGTTAATGGGCTTTTCGGAAAATCGGCGGCGAAATTCACGGGCAATTTCCTCAATGAGAGCGATATCCATCTGATGGTTGAGGAAGCTGTCAACCTTCAGAACATTGCCGGGCTTAACAATGCCATCGGCCAGAATTCTTTTTTCCAGAAAGTTCATGTGTCTGTCTCTCCCCACAATATTTATTAAACATATCCTACTACAAAGCGGCATAAATGTAAATGAAGCACTCTTGCCACAGCTCGGTATTTTTGTTAAAGTTATGATGATGTAACAAAGAGGATGCAAGTGAGTGTTAAAATTTGTAAAAAAAGAGAAAGACACGGGTACGGATAATGAGAAGAAAAGGATGCATAGCCGCTGCGCTTGCGGCAATAGTTCTGCTCTCCCTTTGCGCCTGCTCCCGCAAAGCAACTGACCCTTATGAGGGCATGGTGCAGGTTGAATCGGGCTATGGAAATCTTATATGGATAACTCCCCACGAAGGTGTTGCGCTTAATGATCTTACTGCGGAGGACTTTTCCGAGGGAAAGTATACAGGCGAAGCCTACGATGTGAAAATGGGCATAGATGTCAGTGAGCATCAGGGCAGCATCGATTGGGCTGCGGTTGCCTCCGACGGAATTGATTTTGCCATCATCCGCGCGGGCTACAGAGGCTATAGCGCGGGAGGACTTTTCACCGATGCCTATTTCGACGGAAATATCAAAGGTGCTGCGGCAAACGGACTTGATGTGGGCGTTTATTTCTTCTCACAGGCAACGAATCCCGAAGAGGCCGCGGAGGAGGCGGAATACCTTCTCTCGATTCTAAAAGGCTACCCTGCGGACACCGTGACTTTGCCCATCTTTTACGATTGGGAGAGTATTGACACCGACGAGGCTCGCACAGACGGCATATCGGGAGAAATTATCACCGAATGCGCCCTTGCCTTCACTGCAAAGCTGGAAGAGGCGGGCTACGAAAGCGGAGTGTATGCCTATCGAAAGCTGGGTTATTTCAGCTATGACCTGCCCCGGATGACACATCTTAAGTGGTGGGTGGCAACCCTCAGCGATTACCCCGATTTTTACTATAAGCACGATTTCTGGCAGTATTCCATCACCGGCAATGTAAAGGGCATAGAGGGTGATGTGGACAGAAATATGCTTTTTATACCCCGTGTTGCCGAAACGGCGGAGCAATAACTTATATCGGCAAGGCTAAATATTCGCCAAACGGCGCAGACGCTCTTCCGTCTGCCCCGTTTGGCGAATCAACGTCCGGTTGAGGACATTTCAACCTGCAGTTGAGAGCGGAAAAGGCTTAATTTCCAAATAGTTGATAGCAAATTACATACAAACTCTGTATAATAGCACCATAAAGCACAGGAGGAATTACATATGGAACAGAGTATGGGCAAACGCATTGTGTTTCACCGCAAGAGATTGGGTTTGACTCAGGATCAGCTTGCAGAGAAGCTTGGCGTTACGGCGCAGGCTGTCAGCAAATGGGAAAACGACCAGTCCTGCCCTGATATTTATATGCTCCCAAAATTAGCAGAGCTATTCGGCATCACCACGGATGAGCTGCTTGGGATGAGCAGCTCAGAGCCGGCGGAAATACATGAGAAAGAAGAAAAAAGCGGCTGGGAATTTCACTGGGACAGCGGACGTCGGGGTGCGGTGACATCGGCATTTTTTGTGCTTCTGGTGGGTGCGCTGCTTTTCGCGGCCCGTCTTCTTGAATGGGATGTGGGCTTTTGGGGGATAGTGTGGCCTTCGGCGCTGCTGGTATTTTCTCTGGCATCGCTCTTCCACCGCTTCCATTTTACCGGGGTAGTCTGTGCCGCGCTGGGTGGATATTTCCTTGTGAATAATCTGGGAATATTTGAGCTATATCCGGATAAAAAGCTGCTGTTTCCGGCGCTGATTGTTCTTGTGGGCATCAGCCTTCTGGCGGATGCATTGAGAAAACCCAAGAAGGGCAGATTCGCCATCCATAAAAAAGGGGACATATCCCATAAGCAGAGAAAGCAATTCACTCAGGAAGGGGAGGAATTTAACTGTTCCATTGCCTTCGGAGAGATTGAGCACTATATCACATTGCCCCGCCTGAGCTACGGAAAGGCGAGCGTAAGCTTCGGCGAGATGAAGCTGGATTTGAGAGGATGCGGAGAAATCGCGGAAAACTGCGAGATAGACATCGGAGCAAGTTTTGGTTCTCTGCGTCTGAACGTGCCGGCGCAGTATCAGGTGGAATGCGCGGCAGGAACGAGCTTTGGAGAGATATCCACCCACGGGCACCCCAACGAGCAGTGCAAGGGCATTATCACATTGACAGGCGGCGTAAGCTTCGGTGAACTTGAAATATATTACATATAAAAACATATAAAAAAGCGGCGTACCGATTGGTACGCCGCTTTTAATATGTATATTTTAGAAAATATGGTAAGCCACGATGAGGCCGGAGAAAACGATGGAAACGGTGGAGCAGAGCTTGATGAGAATGTTGAGGGAGGGACCGGAGGTATCCTTGAAAGGATCGCCGACGGTGTCGCCAACAACGGCTGCCTTGTGCTGTCTGCTGCCCTTGCCGCCGTGGTTTCCGCGCTCTATGTACTTCTTTGCGTTATCCCATGCGCCGCCGGCGTTGGACATGAATACTGCCAGAGCGAAACCGGTAACGGAAACGCCGGCCAGAAGACCAACAACGCCTGCAGGTCCGAGGATGAAGCCGGTGAGCAGGGGAACAACAATAGCAATGATGGAGGGAGCAACCATTTCGCGGAGAGCGCCCTGAGTGCAGAGGTCAACGCAGCGGCTGTAATCGGGGTCAGCTTCGTAGTTCATGATGCCGGTGATCTCGCGGAACTGACGGCGGACTTCCTTAACGATGGACTGAGCGGCGTTCTGAACAGCGCTCATAGTAAGTGCGGAGAACACGAAGGTAAGCATAGCGCCGATGAATATACCGGTGAGCAGGGTGGGGGTGGTGATGGCCAGTTCCAGTTTTTCCTTGGCTTCAACGATGTTGACATAGCTGACCAGGAGAGCCAGAGAGGTGAGGGATGCAGAGCCAATGGCAAAGCCCTTGCCGGTGGCGGCAGTGGTGTTGCCCAGAGAGTCCAGAGCGTCGGTGCGTTCGCGAACTTCCTCGGGAAGACCGCTCATCTCGGCGATACCGCCGGCGTTGTCGGCGACGGGGCCGTAAGCGTCGGTGGCCAGAGTGATGCCCAGGGTGGAGAGCATGCCGACAGCTGCAATGCCGATGCCGTAGAGGCCGGCGTTGAAGCTCTGGGTGCCGCCGGAGCAGAAGAAGCTGATGATAACTGCGGCAGCAACGATGAGGATAGAAGCCATGGTGGACTTCAGACCCAGAGAAACGCCGCCGATGATGATGGTGGCGGAGCCGGTCTCGGAGGCTGCAGCCAGCTTCTGAGTGGGCTTATAGTTATCGGAAGTGTAATACTCGGTGAAGTATCCGATGGCGCAGCCGCCGATGAGGCCGCAGAGAATGGAGATATATGTGCCTACCCATGCTTCGGGCAGGATGAAGTAGCAGAGGGGGAAGGCCAGCACGGCGGAGAGAATGGCTGCGGTATAGGTGCCGGTGCGGAGGCTCTTCAGCAGAGAGAGCTGGGTTGCATCTTCCTTGGTCTTGACCAGGAAGGAGCCGATGAGAGAGCAGACAATACCGACAACGGCCAGAGCCATGGGAAGGAGCATACCGGCCCAGCTATAGCCTGCGGCTGCAGCCAGAGCAAAGGTGGCGAGGATGGAGCCAACATAGCTCTCATAGAGGTCGGCGCCCATACCTGCAACGTCACCAACGTTGTCGCCAACGTTGTCAGCGATGGTAGCGGGGTTGCGGGGATCATCTTCGGGGATGCCGGCTTCAACCTTACCGACAAGGTCAGCGCCGACGTCAGCAGCCTTGGTGTAGATACCGCCGCCGACACGGGCGAAGAGGGCCATGAAGGAAGCGCCCATGCCGTTCATAACCATAACATTGGCGAGGGTGACGGGATCCATCTTGCCTATATACTGGAGGCCAACAAACCAGAGGGTAATATCCAGCATACCGAGGCCGACAACAGTGAAGCCCATGACGGAGCCGGAGGAAAAGGCTACGCGGAGACCCTTGTTCAGACCTTCGCGTGCAGCATTGGCAGTGCGGGCATTGGATGCGGTTGCTATCTTCATTCCGACGAGACCGGCCAGCATGGACCAGATACCGCCGGTGAGGAAAGCGAAGGGGGTAACGCGGGAGAGCATTTCGCCCTTGGAGGCGAATGCGATGACACAAAGAACGACAAATACTACGATAAATACCTTGGCAACGGTGGTGTACTGACGCTTCAGGTAAGCATTTGCGCCCTGACGGATGGCGGAGGCGATTTTGACCATGTTAGCATCGCCTTCGGATGCCTTCATAACCTTGCGGCGCTGCATATAAGCGAACACAAGAGCGATGAGGGCGCCAACAAATCCTATCCAGAACAGATTCTCCATATTGTTGATACACTCCTTAAAAACGAATTCATCAAGTTGTTTACGACATACCAAACGTATGGTACGTTTGGTGCATCTTGCACAAAAGATGGATATCTTACTGGTCAATAATAACCGAATTTTCAGCATTTTGCAATCAAAATATTCCGCTGAACTATTGACAATTACCGAATCATCATATAAAATGTGGAGGCTACATAATGGGGTGGAAGTTGGACTTCCGCCTCTTTTTTTTATATATTTGTCTTTTTTTTGTGCAAGTGCAACAAATTAAAAATATAACAAGCCCAAAATTTCATCACTGCGTAGAGATGGTATTTTGGGCTTATTTTGTGTTTTCGGCTGTTAAATTCCTTCAAAAAGCTCTTTTATGTGCTTTTCCGCCTCGCAATAGACTCCGTCGAAATCCACATGAGGGTTATATACCTGCTCCAGTTGGTCGTGCAGAGCCTTGGCGTGAGAGAGCATATCCGTGGCAAAGACTGTGCATTCCCGACAAAGCTTCCTTGCTCTTCGCAGCTCGGGGCGCAGGCGGGCGAGGTTTTCTCTGTCGGCGCAGGCATCAAGCCTTACGTGGCGGTAACATTCCGGTGTATCGGAGGGGAGAGCGTCGCTGCAGCAAAGGGAGAGGGAAAGCTCGGGGATTATAAGGGCGCTTATGCGCTCCGGCTCAAGGCAGTCCGGGCAGAGAATTATGTCATAGCCCTTGCTTTGGACAAGAGGGAGAAGGGTTTCAAGGTAAAGGTTAGCCATTCCCAACTCGTTATCCAAAATACAGAGTCTTTCGCAGCAGTCATTAAGCAGGAAAATACGACCTTTGCAGCAAATGGCGCTGAGAAATATTTTCCGTATATGTCCCTGTCCGTGTCCCTCTTTTTTCAACTCCCTTGAGGCGAAAGAGAGGGCCTTCTTTTTTATTTTTTCCATATCGCCGAGAGTCCATATCCCCGGGTATAGCCGCTGATGGGCTGCCGCTGCGGCGGATAGATATGAGTAGGCGGAGGCATAAAGGGCTTTGTAGCTGCGGTTGAGACCGGCAATCTCATCTTTATGTTTTTCCAGGGCGCGGCTGTCGTAAAATCTTCCGAGATCGAGATAAGCCCCTGCACTGCCGGGAAAGGGCGGGTCTATGCGGTGAGGGGCGGTGCCGTCAACATAGCCGATGCCCAGAGCGGGAATATAAACTCCGTCAAGAGAATCCGGGTCACCTGAGCAGAGAACATACTCCACAGACAGACCTTTATCTTCCGCGGCAGCACCTATGCGCCGCATAAAGCTGGATTTGCCGCAGCCGGGGCCGCCTTTTATAACGTTGAGGAAGCAGCCCTTTTCGGGGGGACAAAAGCCGTCATAGAGAGAGTAAAAACCCCGGCAGGAGTTGCTGCCGAGGAAATATCGGGATGGTGAGGGATAAATCATAAAAACCTGCCTTTCCGCAAAAAATCTTCAATATAAACTATGCAGATGCAGGATAAAATGCTAAAACCCCGACCGATAATTTTCGGTCGGGGTTTACAGCATCAGAAGCCCAGGTTCAATCCGCCGGTGATGCGGCTCATGCCTGCGTTGGAAGCCTCTTCGCACTTGCGCATAGCCTCGTTAACTGCGGCAATGACCATGTCCTGAAGCATCTCAACATCTTCGGGGTCAACTGCATCGGGGTCTATCTCAAGAGCAACCAGCTCGCGCTTGCCGCTGACAACAGCGCTTACAACGCCGCCGCCTGCAGTTGCGGTGTACTGAGCCTTTTCAAGCTCTTCCTGCATTTTCAGAAGATCCTGCTGCATCTTCTGAGCCTGCTTCATCATCTGCATCTGATTCATTCCGCCGTAGGCTCCGCCACGGAATCCGCCTTTTGCCATTGTTTTATTCCTCCTGTATGAGAATTGATTACTTAAAAGATACTATTTCGAATTTGCTCAGCTCGTCCAGCTTGTCGGGACCCGGTGCTGCGCCTGCCCTTTCTGCGGGAGCGGGGGCTTTGTCCGCGTCTACTATGCGGGCGGCGATGACCCTGCCTGCAATGGAGGTGGCAGCAGAGGCAACCTTTGCAACAATATCGGGTCGGTTAAGCATGTTCAGAGCAAAGGAGCTCTTTATAGAGAGAATAAGTTCGCCGCCGCTGATGAAACCCTCAACCTGAGTGGGGTCGGTAAGAAGCAGATAAAGTCCGAAAGGCATATTGCCGGAAAGGGCGGCTTTGGTCTTTTCCCAAACTTCCGCATCGCTTATCTGGGGAGTCTTCACGGGGGCAGCTGCGGCAATGGGAGCTGCGGGAGGGGCTGCGCGGTAAACATCACGTTCTTCAAGGGGGGTGTTCTCTTCGCTGAGATAAACCTTGCGCTTGATTTCCGCGCTCTTGCGGGGCCTTTCATCTTCCTTCTCGCGCATGAAGGAAGGAACATCAAGCTCATCTTCCTCTTCGGGCTCTGCCTTGGGCTCTTCAAAGGAAGGCATCTGGGCGGAAAAGCTCATCAGAGCGGAGCGGGGATCGGGGGGAGCATCCTCATCTCCGGGGAGAGGGGGCAGCTCGCTTATGGGAGGCAGCAGGGAGAAAATGTCCTCTTCGTCATAGACCTCGTTGGCAGTGTCGGGAACATATTCCTCCTCTTCATCTTCATCATATTTATCAATCTGAGGGGGAGCGGGACGCTCTTCGGGATAGAAAGGAGTATCAAACTCCTCTTCCTCCTCACCCTCGTCTGGCAGCTCATATTCAAAAGCCGGAGGAGTGCTCACGGGAGAAACTGCCGCAGCGGGAGCGTAAGCCACGGGACGCTCTCTAAGAGCGCGGACTTCCTCCTCCAAAGCGGCAATGCGCTGGCGCATAAGGGGAATATCGTCGCCCAAATCGCTTTCGCAAAGGGTTATGAGACAAAGCTCGCAAACGGTGCGTGCCTGACCGCTGCGGGTATCTGCAAGAGCTGTCTGAAGAATATTTATGTTGTTCACCAGTTCCCCGGTGCTGAATTTTCCTGCGAAGGAGCGGAGAGTGCGCTCATCATAGCAGCCGCTGAGAAGCTGTTTTCCGCCGCGGGGAGCAACCATGGTCATAAGTATCTCTCTATGGAGACCGCTCAGCTCGCCGAGGAGCGTGGCGGGATCCTTACCTCCCTGCCAAAGCTCGGTGAAAAGGTCAATGGCGGAGGCGGTGTCGTGATTTATGATGTGGCGGAGCATATCGCATATATGGACTCTGCCTGCAAGACCCATTGCGGAGTATACGGTTTCTGCGTCGATGCGCTTGCGGCCGGAGCACTGGTCCAGCATGCTGAGGGCATCGCGCATACCGCCTTCTGCCATACCGGCAATAAGGGCCGCGGCATCACTTCTGAGGTCAAGACCCTCCTGGCGGGCAACATACATAAGCCGGTTTTCCACGCTTGCCGTGTCAAGACGCTTGAAGGAGTGGCGCTGGCAGCGGGAGAGAATGGTTGCGGGCACCTTGTGCAGTTCTGTGGTTGCAAGAATGAACATAAGGTGCTTGGGGGGCTCTTCAAGTATTTTGAGAAGGGCGTTGAAGGCCTGATTGGACATCATATGGACCTCGTCAACGATGTAAACGCGCTTGGCCACACTGGCGGGAGAGAATATAGCCTCGTCCCTCAGGGCACGGACATGGTCAACGCCGTTGTTGCTGGCTGCGTCCATTTCAACAACGTCCATAATGGAACCGTCGTCAATGCCGAGGCAGGCGCTGCAGCGGTTGCAGGGATTGCCGTTTACGGGACTGAGGCAGTTGACGGCTTTGGCAAGAATCTTGGCGCAGGTGGTTTTGCCTGTGCCTCTCGTGCCTATGAACAGGTAGGCGTGGCTGAGTCTGCCGCTTGCCACCTGATTTTTCAGAGTTTCGGTAATATGCTCCTGACCCACAACATCGTCAAATGTTCTGGGACGCCATTTGCGGTATAATGCCTGATACATGGCTTTTTTTACCTCCTCTGAGCTTTCGTGAATATAAATAATACGGCCCCGGGCAAGACTGCACACCCTTCTTCGGGAAATGTGACCCATCCGTTACAACGGCAGCCAACTCGGCTCCGGCACCCTCGCGGCACACGGAGTTACCCGCTTAATGCTGCTCGGTTCCCCGCCTGACATGGTTCACGGGACTCCGTTGCGCAAGACCGAAACGTCAACATCGCTTACCGAGGTCAGTCGATACATCACATACCCTTGGTTGGGAATTCATCCCTGCTATAGCGGATTGCAGGTTACAGGGCACCGCTGGCTCCCCGACTAGTGCAGCCTTGCCCGGGGCCGCCAAGTTATTTTACTACATATCGCGGAGATTATCAATAGCAAATAAAATTCTTTACAATTAGGGAAGCAGTGGTATAATTCTTGCTATGGGCCCGTAGCTCAGCTGGGAGAGCGTACGGTTCGCATCCGTAAGGTCGCCGGTTCGATCCCGGTCGGGTCCACCAAAAAAATCCTCTTTTGTCTAATGACAAAAGAGGATTTTTTTCATTAAATGTGATATAATCAGTTCGATAAACTTGAATTTGGCGAGGTGAGAGAATTATGGAATATACAATTGAACGGGTCAAGCTAGGTGATGAAGCTGTTTTGGCATATATACAGACAGAAAGTTGGAAGGCTGGATTCAAGGACATTCTGAGTGCTGATGTTCTGGAACGATGCACCCAAATTGATAAAGCAACCGCTATGTATCGCCACTTGTTGGAGCAGAATGTTGGGAATGGATATTTGCTAAAAGTTGAGAGAAACCCTCATTGTATTGCATGGTGGGATGCCACTCGTGAAAAGGATATGCCTGGCTATGCTGAACTCATTTGCATTCATAGTTTGCAGAACCAATGGAGAAAAGGTTATGGCAGTAAGATGATGGATACCGTACTGCATGATATTACAGCCGCAGGCTATTCAAAGGTTATGCTTTGGGTTTTCGAAGATAACATAAGAGCAAGACGATTCTATGAAGCACACGGATTCACAACCAGTGGAAAAGTAAAGCCGAACATTGAGCCGACCGAAATATGTTATGAAAAGAATCTTTAGATTTCTGTTTAGCCAATTCCAATTTATCGAACGGATAAAGAGTGCGCTTCTTCCTTTGGGAGAGCCAAGGCGCTTGCAATCGAATGTATGTATATAAAAACGGAGCATATCGGCAACGATATGCTCCGTTAACTGTTTATTGTATTTTCATCTGCGTCTGCGGGTGAGAAGCACAAGGCGCAGCAGCTGCAAAACGGAGGCCAGAAGAGAGGCCACATAGGTCATTGCAGCGGCGCGGAGAACCTTGGAGGCACCGCGAAGCTCATCATCCATCAGCATATTGCTGCCTTCAAGAATTTTCAAAGCTCTTGAGGAGGCGTTGAATTCAACGGGCAGGGTTATAAGCTGGAAAAGCACGACAAAGGTGAAGAGAAATACGCCCACCTGCGCAAGACCCGTAAGCCCCAAAACAAGACCGATGAGAATAATGGGCCAGCTCAGCTTTGAGCCGATGTTGGCGATGGGAACTGAAAGACTGCGCAGCTTCAAAGGTCCGTAGCCAACAGCGTGCTGTATTGCATGGCCGCACTCGTGGGCAGCAACGCCTATGGCTGCAACGGAGGTGGAGCCGTAAACGGAATCGGAAAGGCGCAGCACCTTTTCGTTGGGGGAATAGTGATCCGTTAGAGAACCGTTTACCCGTTCTATGCGCACATCGTGTATACCTGCGCCACTGAGTATGCGCTGAGCCGCCTGCTCCGCGCTGAGTCCGCGTACGGAGCGCATATCGCTGAAACGGCGGAAGGTGGTCTTCACTCTCAGGGAGGCAAAGGCGCTTATAAGGGCGCCGATTATTACAAGAATATATGTGTAGTCCCAGTAGAACATATGCTTTCTCCTCGTATAATGACTGTGATAAGTATACCATCCCCCGAAAAGCGGGTCAAGGGATGCTATTTACTTGAAGCGGCGTATAGATTATAATTATTATACGCAAAAAGGAGTGACGAATATGGAAGCAAAATTTCCCAATAAAATCTCCATTGGCATTTTCCCTACACCTATACATAAGCTTGAAAACATAAGCCTCCTTCTGGGCACAAATGTTTATATCAAGCGGGATGATATGAGCGGCCTTGCCCTTGGCGGCAATAAGCTGCGCAAGCTGGAATATCTTCTCGCCGATGCCAAAGCCAAAGGGGCGGAGGTGGTTTTCACAACGGGCGGTGCCCAGAGCAACCACGCAATGCTCACGGCCGCGGCCTGCAGAAAGCTGGGAATGGAGCCCATACTCATTTTGAAAAAGCGGGGTGTCTGCGAAAAGGTGGGAAATCAGCTTCTCAACAGCCTTATGGGCACCGATGTCCGCTTCATGGATACTGATTCCTATGACGATATTTATGCAGAGATGGATAGAGTCGGTGGGGAGATTGGCAAGCCCTATTACAAAATCCCCTGCGGCGGCTCAAATGCTTTGGGCAGCGTGGGCTATGTTGACTGCATAAAAGAGATAAGCCGTCAGGGAATTGAGTTTGACCATATTATCTGCGCGGAAGGCAGCGGCGGCACCATGGCGGGAGTAGCTTTGGGTGCTATGCTCTATGCGCCTAAGGCCAAAGTTACGGGAATGATGGTGGATACCGACCCCTTCGATGAAATAACTCCCGCTCTTATGAAGGGCGCGGCAGAGATTTTGGGTCTTGATATAGAGATAAACTCTGATAGCTTCAGCCTCAGGGATATGTGCGGAAGCGGCTATGCCATACCATCTGAGGAGGGCAACGCCGCGGTGGCGCTGCTTGCAAGGGAAGAAGGACTTTTCCTTGACCCCGTCTATACCGGCAAAGCCTTTGCGGGCCTTCTGGAAATGGCCAAAGAGGGCGCTTTCAAAAGCGAAGATAAGGTGCTTTTCATCCATACCGGCGGCGCAGGCGGCCTTTTCGCATTGGGCTGAACGGCACGATATTTTCCAATGTGCAAAAAGTAGGGGCGATTCAAGAATCGCCCGCCATCCTTTAGTATAAAAACAGTCCAATGATATATAAAAGGCAGTGAGGTCGTGAATAAAAAGCAAAAAAGGCAGGAGGTTCCGCCACTTTCCCGCCTTGATAAGGGTATTTATATAGCGATTATGGTCGTCTGCCTTCTTGCAGCTGCAGCTCTGGCCTTTGATTGGAGCTGGTGGGGAGAGAAAATCTTTGGAGAGGCTGTTCGGACGGTGGCTCTGCGTAGGGAATTTTCGGAATTTTTCGCTGCGTTTCTGATCGTGGCAGTTCTGCTGGTTCTCGTATTTACGCTGCACATAAAAGGTTTTGTTGAACGAATTCCCATTTTCGGGAATAAGAATGTAAAATACGGCGAATACCCGTGGCCTAAAAAGCTTTACCCGATTTTTGACGAAAGACGCAAGCAGCTCCCAATGAGCGCAGAGAAAAGGCGCTTTTGGAGAGGGTATGCGGCAATAATATGCCTGCTGCTGATTTATGCTTTTTTTATATCAGGGCCGACTATATGCAGGAGAGTGACTCTCGAGCCCGACGGCGCGATAAATGCCTATAACAGCTTTACTCCGGTATCACACTGCTGCACGGAGGATTACGAATGCGCAGAGTTTCGTATATATGAGCACTGGCATCGCTTTGCTTCTTATTTGACATACGAATTGACTCTTACATGCGATGATGGACACAGCTACACTTTCACAAGGGAGGATATGAGCACTCCCGACGATGCACTGAAGACTGTTCTTAAAATAAAAGAGGAGCTTTCTGAGGAACAGTTTGGTATTTACCGCCGCGACTTGCTTGAAAACCTCATCTCGGAGGAAAATATACAGGCAGAGGAGGAAGCTTTGCTTCGACAGATATTTGAATAAAAAAGCAGACCCCGCGGGGTCTGCTTTTTGCATATCGGATTATTTTTTCTTTTTCTTCTTTTTACTCCCCTTGAGTATTGCGAAGACTATAAGCCCGAAGACAATAAGCTCTGCGGCGAATACCCAAGCAAAGGAATAATAGCCCTTGAATATTTTGATAAGAGGAAAAGGTATGATCGCAAGGGCGCCCATCGGAATGATATACCACCAATCGTGGTTGCGGTTGCTTTTTTCCATAATAAGTGAAAGACCGAGATAAAGAACGGCTCCGGCGGCGATGAGATATGGTTTTGCGCTTCCTTCGGATTTTGCCGCAAAAATAAGAAGGTTTATTATGAGGATAAGGGCGCTGAGAGCCCAAACGGTCTCCATTTTCCTGTATTCTTCCCGCCTGCCGTTGGGAGCTTTCCTTCTGCTTTTGCTTGCCGTAGCACTCACCTCTTTCTGCAATAATTATACAACCGTCTTCGGATTAAGGCAAGCTTGCGCCGAAAAGTCGGAGATCCCTTCGCACTGGGATAAATAAAAAAGCAGACCACACGGGGTCTGCTTTTTTATTTAGCATATTATCAATAGTTCTCTGCGCGGACCTCGAAGTAGGCCTGGGGATGTGCGCATACGGGGCATACATCGGGAGCCTTGACGCCCAGTACCATGTGACCGCAGTTACGGCATTCCCAAAGGGTTACGCCGCTCTTCTCGAAGACTTCCTTGGCTTCCACATTGTGGAGAAGCTTGCGATAGCGCTCTTCGTGGGTCTTCTCAACAGCTGCAACGCCGCGGAACTGTGCTGCCAGATCAAGGAAACCTTCCTCTTCGGCATCGGCTGCCATGCGGTCATACATATCGGTCCACTCATAGTTCTCGCCCTCGGCTGCGTGGAGGAGATTCTCGGCGGTGTCGCCCAGCTCACCCAGAGCCTTGAACCAGAGCTTTGCGTGCTCTTTCTCGTTTTCAGCGGTCTTCAGGAAGATCTCTGCGATCTGCTCGAAGCCGGCCTTCTTTGCAACGGATGCGAAATAGGTATATTTATTGCGAGCCATGGATTCGCCTGCGAAAGCTTCCCAAAGGTTCTTCTCGGTCTTGCTGCCTGCGAAGGGGGTCTTCTCTGCAGCTGCGGGAGCTATCTTCTCAAAAAACTCTGCGCCCTTCTTGCATCTGGGGCAGACGAAATCGGCGGTTATAGGACCCTCGTGAATGTAACCACAAACTTTGCATTTCCACTTTTCCATTATATTTACCTCCGTAGTGTTTTTATTTTTCTTTATGGCTTAATAATACACGGTATCAATAATGGCTTCCGTGATTTTATCACATAAAGAATAAATTCCAATAAAAAGAGTATACATACTTATGCCGCAGAATATACCCTTTTTATAAATTATAGTACCGGGATTTTTCCTTGTCAATTAGGATTTGACTTATGTATTAATAGTGATATACTGAAGAAAAAGGGGGTAAAGGTATATGGAATTCAAGAACTATTTCCCCATCTGGAATAAATTGAATAATGAGCAGCAGGAGCGGATAATGGAGGTTCTGCAGCTTCATAAGGTGGAAAAGGGCACCCATATCCACGATTCGGGGGCCGAATGTCTCGGTCTTGTCGTTATGAAAAGCGGTCAGCTTCGCACCTATATCCTCTCCGAAGACGGAAGAGAGGTCAGTATAAACCGCCTTTTTGAATACGATGTGAGCCTGCTCAGCGCTTCCTGCGTTATGCCCGACCTGCAGCTGAATGTTATGATAGAGGCGGAAAAGGACAGCGAATTCTGGTCCATCCCCGCCTGCCTTTTCAAAAACCTGATGGACGAGTCTGCCGCAGTTTCGGGCTATGCCAACAGCCTTATGAGCAGCAATTTCTCCGAGCTTATGTGGCTTATGGAGCAGATAATGTGGCGCAGCTTTGATAAGCGCCTTGCGGCCTTCCTGCTGGAAGAGATTTTGGTGGAAGACAGCACAGAACTTAAAATCACCCATGAAAAAATTGCCAACCATCTCGGCACTGCCCGCGAGGTGGTGACCCGTATGCTCCGCTATTTCCAGAATGAGGGCATGGTGAAACTGACAAGAGGCGCGGTTGAAGTGGTTGGCGAGAAAAAACTGAGAGCCCTTGCTGAATGAAAATAAAACCCCCGCGGCGAATGGTGGGAGTCCATAAAACAGTTTTAGTCCCGGCAGCTAATCCTGCCGGGACTGTTCTTGTCCAATTTTCAGTAATGTGATAAAATGGATAAAACAATTAGACAAACTTGAATTTGTGTGATACCTCCATAATTGTATTATTGCAACTTCACGTTGCGTAAATGCAAATATAGGTTGGTGGATTTCCCTTTTCCTGTGTTTATAATTAGTTGTGTAAAGGAGGTAACTGTATGAGTTTTGCAGAAAATCTGAAACAACTACGGAAAGAAAAGCAATTATCACAGGAGGAGTTAGCGGAGATTCTGGATGTGAGTCGTCAAGCTGTCTCAAAATGGGAACAAGGAATTGGATACCCAGAAGTGGAAAAGTTGCTGTTGCTTTCAAGCAAACTGAATATTTCTCTGGATAGCTTAATGGCAACGGAGATTACACAAGAGTCCAATACAAAAAAGCAGAATGCAGCAGGAAAAATCACGATAACATCACCAATTGAACGTGTAATTGCTACTTGTCATAAGGTTGTGTCTTCTCAAAAAATGTCTGGCGGGAAATCATCTCCACAGTATGCGCTTTTCGGTAAAAGTGAAGGAAAAGGAATGTTCGGGGAAGAACCAACGACTTTTTTAGGCTGGTATGCGACTGAAGAGGATATATCAAAAGAAATCATGGAAATCCACGACGCAATTGTTAATGGGATTACGA
>JAZSRY010000001.1:0-17636 GCA_045538735.1 Oscillospiraceae bacterium | reverse complement strand
TTATGTAATTGATTTTGACCGAGTTGATTTTGGTGATCCTTGGGAAGATTTAAAAGCTATTACATGGGATATTCAGCTTAGCCCTCCTTTTGCCAGAGGTCGTGTTGATGGTTACTTTCAATGTGATGTTCCCGATGAGTTTTGGAGACTGCTTGCTCTATATATCTGTGTTGGAACCATTTCCTCAATACCCTGGTCACTACCTTTTGGTCAAGGTGAAATCAATACTATGTTAGACCTAGCAAATGAAGTCATAGACTGGTATGGTGACTTCAGAGACCCTGTTCCAAAGTGGTATAAATTTGAAGTTTAAATAGAAGTTCAGTAATTTTATAGTTGACAAAGCAATGCCTTTGTTATATAATTATTGAGCGCCTTTGAGGGCTGCATTTTGGGCCTTTAGCTCAGTTGGTTAGAGCATCCGGCTCATAACCGGACGGTCCTGGGTTCGAGTCCCCGAAGGCCCACCAATTTTATAGGGGTATAGCTCAGCGGGGAGAGCGGCGGTCTCCAAAACCGTAGGCCGAGGGTTCGATCCCTTCAGCCCCTGCCAAGGCATCGCACAGTAATGTGCGGTGCCTTTTTTGTTATGTACTGACGGAATATTTTATGAAATAGTAAAGACCCGTGATAAAAGTCACGGGTCTTTACTATTTAACTTTGTTGATTTTTAATTTGAAACTGTATCGGAATAATTTTCCCAGTCGACAACTTCCAGCCGGAATATGCACGTATAAGTAGTGCTTTCGTGTTCTCCCAATTCGGGAATATATTTTTCTCGAACAATGATGTCAAAGCTGACATAGTAGCTGCCAACGGGAAGGGCATATAGGTCAGAGGCTTCATAAAATACCTGGGGACTGAAATCCATTATTTCAAAGTTTTCGTCACGGATGTACAGTTCATGGTGGACTATAAAATTGTTAAACCACAGTTTTAGCTCAGTACAGTCGGGGGGCACATCTTCCGGGTCATCGCTTATTGTTACGGTGGGAACGAAGAGCTCATCGATATTGACAGGTATGCCGTCACCCCAGAGCCAGTTACCTTCAAAGTAGGTGCGTTTATGCTTCATGTGGTAGTAGGGCGGAATTGGGGCGCCTCCGGTACCAAGCATTACATAATAATCGTACTCATATTGCCCAATAATTTTGTGATAGAACTCCATGGCCGCGGCTGTGTATTTATCTCCATAGCGTTCCAGCATAATGTCTGTGGAATACTTGGTATCAAGCTGTTTTGTGGTAACATGTTTAGCAAGTCCGGCATAATTACCGTTATCAATCCAAAGCATTACATATGGCTGTCCCTCGCTGGTCCATTCCGTTATCCAGCCGTCCTCCATCTCCCGGCCATCGGGCAGAATTATGCCGTCGGTGTTTTCCGGAAGAAGACGGTATCCAACGAGGTACATTCCAATGGCGTTTCCCCTCTGGTCTGCAGCACCATTGGTGATGTCTTTCAGCGTAGTGAGTTTTGCATCAATGATATTTACTCCGAGGATGGAAGAAAAGTAGTTGATCTGCTGGTCGAGCATACCCACGGCATAGGAAATTACTGTGGGTTCGACCTTGGCTTTTATGGAGTCATCAACCTTTATGAGCTCATGATACTCAATTTCCATTTTCCCCGGAGCTGTTAAAAGCTCCGTAAGCCAGTCGGGCATTTCCTCGGGCTTTGCGATCTTATAACAGCGGCCGTCAAGTTTCGCGTAGTCTACACCGAAGCTCACGCTGCTGCCGTCTTTCATAAACACAGTGAAACCTGCGTCGTTGAGAGAGTCGCCCATTAATGCTCCGGTGGGATATTCATCGGCGTAGAAGAATTTGGTGACATACTCTTTAATTTCCTCGCGGTAAGCCTCAGGGATCACGGGAGGGGCATAGCCATCGCGCCAAATATGAACGCTTTCGATGTAGTCTGCAGGAACGGGCACAATCTGAGTATAGCTGCGCCCTAGCCAGCTTGTAGCTGAGAAGGGTTCGTCATAATGCTGACCCTTGCCGTCTGTCATACAAAACTCCACATTAATTTTTTGGAGACCGTTTCTAGTGGGATAGCTTACCCGCACATACTGAACATTGGTTTCGGGATTTGCCTCGGCAGGAGCTCCCTCATAGCGGAGTATTTCCCCTCTTCCCTCAATACGGCAGGAATTGGCCATTGCCACGCTTTGTGCAAGTGATCTTGCTTCCCTGCGGGCTTCACGGTCGCTAAATCCGCTGTCCACTCCGGAAAAGGTGCAGCCAATGGCGATGGCGGCAATGATGAGCACCGCCAGAAGCGTATATAAAGCCATTTGGGGCTTCTTTGCAATAAAAATAATACGTTCCTTAATGCTTCTTTTACTGCCTGTCATAGTGGTGGCGGTGAGAGCGAGGGAGGAGAAATCTTCGCGGGAGCAGGTTAGACCAATTAAGGTACGACCATAGTCAACGCGTTCAGAGTCGCCGAGACGGCGTAAAGTACCTTCGTCGCAGGCAAGCTCCGCGTCCCGCTTGCTCATTATAGCCGCCCACCAAACAAGGGGATTATACCAGTGCAATGCGAGGGCAAGGCAGCGAAGAGCACCCCAAATGTTGTCTCCATGGCGGTAGTGAGTGCGTTCGTGAGCGAGGACGTGGCGCAGTGTGCGCTCATCTTCCGCGCACTCAGGAGTTACATAGATCGCGGGGGTGAAAATGCCGAAAAGACAGGGAGTTTCAACAGCGGCAGAAATATAGACGGGTATAATGCCGGCACCGCTTTCAAGCTTAGATCCGCGGCTGCGGCGGAGTCCTGCGTTAAAACGCAGATTGCTCCATAAAAATGCACCCAGCACAACGAATGCTCCGCACGCCCAGATGGGGATGAGAATATTTCGCGCTCTTACCGCAGTTTCAAGCCTATGAAACTCAGCCTCATTAACGTCATTCAGCACAGTTGTGGGAAAACTGCGGTCGCTGTCACCATAGTGATAGGCGTAAACCTCGCCCGGGTAAGAAACAAATTCTTCCTCGGTTTCAAGAGAAAGGGGAGGATGAACATCAAGGACAAAGTCCTCATAGCCGCTCAGCTCTTCGGCAGCCTGCGCGATCTCAACAGAGCGCAGGGAACTTAAAACATTCATTATGCTGAAGGAGCTTTCGAAAAAAGAGAAGGGGATAAGCAGACGTAAAAGGACTATTCCCCAAAGTGCATACTGAAAAAGAGGTCTGATTTTTCCCTTAAAAACAGCACGCAGTGCAATTACGGCGAGAATAAGGAGTGAGGAGCTGATTATCCATTCAATCATTCCTGTTTCGCCTCCTCCGCCTTTTTAAGAATGTCATAGAGCTCGTCAATTTCCGCGCGACTGAGTGTTGCTTTCTCAGTCATGGCAGACAGCATAAGACTAAGAGAGCCGTGATAAACTCTGCCCAAAAAGTCTTCCGTTTCCTGCAATGCTGCTTCCTCGCGAAAAATCAGAGGTGAGTAGCTTTTAATTCCGCTAGTTTCATCGCAGCATATAAAGCCCTTTTCTGTCATACGGCGAAGCATTGTAAGCGTAGTGGAGCGGGTCCAGCCAACATTTTTTGCCATATACTCTGTTGCCTCCCTGCCGGTACGTGGCGCGTGCTCCCACAGGCACTCCATAAGATGCCATTCCGTTGGTGTCAGTCGTACTTCATTCAAAGACATTGGTTAACCTCCTTAGCTCTGTTATCAGGTACGTAGGTTACATTGTAAACACATCATATCACGATTTGTTTACAATGTCAACAGGCGGGGGTTCTGAAGTGCGATTTAAGAATAAAAGAGTCTGTGGAAAATTTTCCACAGACTCTTTTGCTGCTTTATTTGCTTTCTTTCAGAACTTCAAGAACGAATTTCCATACTCGCTGAACGGAGGAGATGGACATTCTCTCGGAGGTGGTGTGAATGTCCTTCATGTTGGGACCGATGGAAACACAGTCAAGCTCAGGAATTTTTGCGGAAAGGAGACCGCATTCAAGACCCGCGTGGATGGCCAGAACCTGAGGCTCCTCACCGTACTGGCGGCGGTAAACTTCCGTCATAAGGTCGCGGAGGGGAGATTCGGCGCGGTATTCCCAGGCAGGATAATCGCCGGTTATTTCAACATGTCCGCCGAGAACACGCACTACGGAGGAAAGCTTGGTTTTCAGCATTTCCTTGCGGCTGCCAACGCTGCTGCGCAGAGCGAAGGAGGCACGGAGAGTGTCCTCTCCAAGCTTAAGAATGCCCAGATTCAGAGATGTTTCAACAAGGCCGGGAATATCGCTGCTCATTGCACGGATTCCGTTGGGGACAAGAACGAGCAGGTCGCAAACCTTTTGTGTGCCTTCGGCATCCAGCGCAGCGTGGCAGAGAGCCTCGGCGGGACTTACTGTAAGAGAGACACCCGCATCGGTGTTTCTGTATTCCTTTTTGAAAATGGCTTCAGCTTTTTCAGCGGCGGCAATAATTTCCTCGGCGCATCCGAAAAGCTCAGCTTCGCAGCGGAGAGGAATTGCGTTGTCCGCACTGCCGCCGGCAATGGAATAAATGCGGAAAGAGCCGGCAGGAAGAAGGCTGAGGAAACGGCCCATGAGAATATTGGCATTTGCCCTGCCCTTGTCTATCTCAACGCCGGAATGTCCGCCCTTGAGACCGCTGATCTCTACCTTAACAAAGTCACCGGCGGCATTCTCACGCTTAAGGGGAAGGAAGCAGTTGACTCTGGCTCCGCCGGCACAGCTGACGGTGAAAATACCCTCTTCCTCGGAGTCAATATTGATGAGGGTTTTGCCCTTGAGGGGGCTAACATCAATACCCGCAGCGCCGTACATACCGGTTTCCTCGTCAACGGTGAGCATAACTTCAAGACGGGGGTGGGGGATATCGTCGGCATCGAGAATGGCAAGAGCCATTGCAACGGCAATTCCGTCATCTCCACCCAGAGTGGTGCCGATGGCGCGGATATAATCTCCTTCAACGGCAAGGTCAAGCCCCTCTTTACTCATATCCTTGGCAAGCTCTGCCTCCTGCTGGCAGACCATATCTATGTGACCCTGCA
The DNA here is from genome assembly GCA_045538735.1 of Oscillospiraceae bacterium. Classification (GTDB taxonomy): domain Bacteria; phylum Bacillota; class Clostridia; order Oscillospirales; family Oscillospiraceae; genus SIG459. The sequence continues at coordinate 12,601 of JAZSRY010000001.1, read as the reverse complement.
GGATAACGGGTTTTGCATTTTCATAGCCGGGAGTGGCCTCTTTTATAATAATTACATTATTGAGCTCATCCTGATAATGCTCAAGACCGCGTTTTGACGCAAAATCCACGCACCAGTCGCTGAGAAGCTTGGTGTTGCCGCTGCCGTGGGGGATGGAGCATATAGTCTCAAAAATGCTCATAACGGCTTTAGGTTCGATATTTCCGATTATCATATAATAGTTCCTTTCGCAAAATGAAGTACTGTCACATAGTATGAATGGTAGCATATTCGGGGGATAATTGCAACGAGGGAGAGAAAATGTGTATAAAAAATATAGCTTGCAAAATGTGAGCTTTTAGTGCATAATGTTACAGATAGGCCATACGTTTGGTATGGGTAAAAATATATGTATTTAGGTGAAACTATGGAACTCAATTGCAATCAGATCGTAAGCCAGACCCGGACACTTCTCCGACTGCAGCACGATGTAGGCATCGAGGATGCCACTCCTGTTCAGCTTCATGATGCCCTCGGTCAGGTAATTATGATGGAAATAACCAAGAAATGGTATGAATGCAAGCGCCAGCGCGGAACAGGCCGCCATGCCTATTATTTTTCCGCAGAATATCTCATTGGCCGCCTTGTTTATTCTAACCTTTTCAATCTTGGTATACTCGATGAACTCAAGTCTGCATTTGCCGAAAAGGGCGTTGACCTTGCAGAACTTGAGGATATAGAAGATGCCGCTCTCGGCAACGGCGGTCTCGGCCGTCTCGCCGCCTGCTTTATGGACGCAGCGGTTACCTGCAATGTACCTCTCACCGGTTACGGCCTTCGCTACCGCTTCGGTCTTTTCAAGCAGAGCTGGGACGAAAACGGTGATCAGAAGCAGAGCGCAGATGACTGGGCAAAATACGGTGATCCCTGGACCTACCGCCGCGACAAGCACACCCTCAAAATCGACTTCCCCGATCACAGCATCCTTGCTGTTCCCTACGATGTTCCCGTTATCGGCTATGGCAACGACAATATAGGAACTCTCCGCCTTTGGCAGTGCGAAGCCGAAGAAGAGCTGGACTTCGATGCCTTCAACGCTCAGGAATATGAGCGCGCCCTTGCCGCAAAGAACAAGGCCGAGGACATCACCCGCGTTCTTTATCCCAACGACAGTACCCGCGAGGGTAAGAGACTGCGTATCAAGCAGCAGTATGTTCTCTCCAGCGCATCTGTTCAGGACATTCTCCGCTACTTCCGCGAGAACCACGGCGATGACTACACCCGTCTTCCCGAGTTTATCACCATCCAGCTCAACGACACTCATCCCGCAATGAGTGCGGCAGAGCTTATCCGCCTGCTTATGAACGAGGGCTACAGTTTCAACACCGCCTTCGACATCAGCCGCAAGGTGTTCTCCTACACCAACCACACCGTTATGAGTGAGGCTCTTGAAAAGTGGCCTCTGGAGCTCCTCGGCAGCGTTGTTCCCGATCTTGTTGACATCATCTGGAAGATTCATAACCGCCTCCAGAGTGAGCATCCCGAGCTTTACATCATCAAGGATGATACCGTCCATATGGCAAACCTCTCCGTTTATATGGGCACCAGCGTCAACGGTGTTGCTCAGATCCACTCCGAGCTCATCAAGAACGACATTTTCAGCGATTGGTACGCCGTATATCCCGAGAAGTTCAAGAATGTTACTAACGGCATTACCCCCCGCCGCTGGCTGGGTCTCTGCAACCCCGAACTTACCGGTATGCTTGAGGACTATTGCTGGAAGGGCTTCCTCACCGACCTTGACCAGCTTGAAAGCCTGAAGGGCAAGATTGACAAGGAAATGATCGACCGCTTCAATGCCATCAAGTATGAAAAGAAGAAGCAGCTTTGCGAAGTTATCCGCAAGCGCGAAGGTGTTGAACTTAGCCCCGACTTCGTTTTCGATGTTCAGGTAAAGCGTCTCCACGAGTATAAGCGCCAGCTTCTCAACGCCTTCTCCATCATGGATATCTATTTCGACCTGAAGGAAGGCAAGCTGCCCGACTTTACTCCCACCGCCTTCATCTTTGGCGCAAAGGCCGCCCCCGGCTACTGGAGAGCAAAGAGCATCATCCGCTACATCAACCGCATCGCAAAGCTTGTCAACAACGATCCCGATGTTAACAACAAGATGAAGGTTGTTTTCGTCCAGAACTATAACTGCTCCTATGCAGAGCATATTATTCCCGCTGCCGATATCTCCGAGCAGATTTCTCCCGCAGGCACCGAAGCCTCCGGCACCGGCAACATGAAGTTTATGCTCAACGGCGCTGTAACCCTCGGCACTCTGGACGGCGCTAACGTGGAAATCGTTGAAAAGGCCGGACACGAGAATAACTATATCTTCGGCGCAACCATCGATGAGATCAACCGTGTGAAGGATACCTATCGCTCCAGAAACATCTATGAGCACGATTACCGCATCCGCCGCGTTGTGGATACTCTCATTGACGGCACTGTTCCCACCGATGACGGCCTCAAGGAGCTCCACACCTCCATTATCGACGGCGCAAGCTACCATAAGCCCGACCACTATTACCTGCTTCTCGACTATGTTTCCTATCTTGTCACTAAGAAGCGTGCGATATCCGATTGGCGCGACCGCGAGTCCTTCGGCAGAAAGTGCCTTATGAACATTGCCTCCGCAGGCAAGTTCAGCGCAGACCGCTCCATTCAGGACTACGCAGATACCATCTGGTATGTATAAGTAATAAAAAGGACGCCATCCCGGCGTCCTTTTTTTATTTACAAATTTGATGGGGAAGTGCTATATTTTTTGTATGGAAAATAATCCGAAAGGGGTTTTGCATAATGGCACGCATCAGTATGAAAGGCCCGGGAACGGTTGGGGAAATCAGTGCAATTCTCAAAGAACGCATACCCGAAAGCGGTTTCACCTGTGACCTTATTGACTCCACCAGCCGCAACGGAGCGGACATGCTTGTTTTTGAAAAATACTTCTTCCGTGCCGGAAACTGCGCAAGTCTCAGCGTGATGATTACGGAGGAAAACGGAAGCGTTATTGTTGACAGCGTTGGAGCCGGAGCGCGGGAGGGCTTTTTGGATTTTACCTGGGGCGCTGAGGAGGGATTTGCCCTTGAGGTTCAGAATGTTCTGGAGCCGCTGGGCTTTGCGGTTTTTGAGCAAAGCGAAGAATTGGAAATTTCCAAGTCCTATGACATATCCTACGACCCGGTTCCTTTGGGCGATCTTGGAACGAGCAATCGAAGCACTGCGAGGACGGAGAAGCCTGATCCTGCCATGGAGGGGGACGAAAAGGTGAAACTGATCAAAGAAGAGAGGAAAGGTCTCTTCGGAAAAAAGCGGAGTAAACCGGACTGGGAGTATTGATGAAAGGAAAGCTTCGACTATGGACAAAAAGACCAAGAAAATAGCCCTTATTCTTACACTCGCAGTAGTTCTTATTGCTGCCTTTTTCGTTATTATAGAAAAGACCACTTCCTTCGAACTAAGGCTCAAAAAGGAAATGGACTACGAGGAAATACTGTTGCGAATAGATGAATATGCCCTTGTACGAATCGATGCAGATACGGCTGCGTTTGTCTGTTATCCGGGCTTTACCAGGCACGGAGGTCAGCCCCATGATTTTTCAGTTTACATAGAATTCGATCTGAATACCCACTCTGCGGAGTATGTATGGTGCGTTTCAAGGAACGCCGGTGTTCTCCGGAACGAGTTTGCGGAAAATGCGCGGCGTGAGCACTATGCCTATTCGAATTTCTTCGATGTCAGGCGCGGACTGCCCACATATAACTTTTACATGGGCATCAGCGATGTGGAGCCGGGCTATGAAATCATCGGCGACTACACTGAGCAGCTGCAGTATGTTGAGCTAAACGGCCTTTATTACTTCGTATTCCTTGAGGATTATTATTTTTGATAAGTTAATTTTGGAGAAAGGAGCACGGCATGAGCAAACGAGCGATAAAAATAGTTATTTGCGCTCTTGTGCTTATCGCCATAATTGTGGCCCTGTTCTTTATACTTGCTGTGCCGAACAAGCATGACTATCCCTTTATAGTCGGCAGCGGCAGGCTGCGTGAGATAAGCGGGAGCACCGATGCCTCCGGCTACACTATCCGGATTATGGAAGACGATGAGTACCGGTATCATTATAATGTGACCCGACAGCAGATACAGCTAATCAGCATGAAGCCGGAACTTAGCGAGACCATAGCAGCTGTCGCCCCTTGGGGTAGGCTGGATCGTCAGGATGTGGATTTAGAGCCCTATCTGGAAATGTTTTTCCCGGGAAAAGCTATGGAGGCTCTGGAGATAGAATTTAGTGCTGGCGGAAGCCCTCTGGAGGCCTATAGATACTGGGTCAGGGAGTGGGAAGGCGATATTTTGCTCAACACTGCCACTTTCAGCTTCACTGGAGATGGACGACTTAGCTTTGCATTCAGGAACAACGCGGTAATGCCCGAGGGTGTGGAGCAGAATGTGGACGAGGCTCAGGCCATAAAGATTGCCGCAGAGCATCTTGGAATAAGCGAGGAATTTAAGGAAACAAGCCTCGAAAAAGTGGTATATGCCGATACCGTCGCATGGCATGTGGAGTGTAGCGTTGAGCGAGGGGCGATGGATAGCTATTTTGCTCTCTATATCGATATTGAAAGTGGCAACGTAATTGAGGCGCAAAGCACTTCTGCAGAATAGAAAAAAGCACAAGACTTAAGTCTTGTGCTTTTTGCGTAAATATTATCTGCTGTTTCTCTCCAAAAATATTCCGTCGCGGAAGCCCTGAATGGATTTGTCCGTGTCTGCCATTTCAAGGCGCTTTTCGCACCAAAGGCAGTATTGGGAATTTTGCTCTATGCCGCAGTAGTGGCGGCCCAGCTTTTTTGCCGTTACGGATGTGCTGCCCGAGCCGAGGAAGGGGTCAAAGACCGTGTCGCCCATATTGGAGGAGGCCAGTATCAGCTTAGCCAGCAGCTTTTCCGGCTTTTGGGTGGGGTGAGCTGTATTCTCCGGCATGGACCAGTAGGGCACGGTTATATCGTCCCAGAAGTTGCCGGGGCAGGTGGCGCGGTAATTGCCCACGGGAGTCTCTTCCCAGTCCTTGGGCTTGCCATTTTCGCGGTAAGGAGCCATTACCTTTCGGCGGAGCTTCACGGCATCAAGATTGAAGGTGTAGTCCTTGCTCACCGTTGCAAACCAGATGTCCTCCATACTGTTTTTCCAGTTTCGGGCGGCACCGCGGCCTTTTTCCCGCTGCCATGTAATGCGGTTGCGCACGGTGAAAAACTCGCTCAGGGCGGCGGAAACGGCGGCAGAGGAGCCCCAGTCGCAGCAGACATATATGCTGCCTGTTTCCTTGAGGAGAGGGCGAACAAGGCTCAGCCAGCGAAGGGTATATTCATAATACTCATTGTCGCTGAGGCGGTGGAAGGCATTTTCGCCGAAGCTTTTGTTCATATTATAAGGGGGATCGGCGATGACAAGGTCTGCGAATGCGGAAGGCAGCAGCGGCATTACCGCAAGGCTGTCCCCAAGTATGGTTTTGTCCAGTATGTCCTCTGGGCGGATGCTCTTTTCCACGCTGATGCAGCGGCGGAGATAGCTCTCGCCCTGCTCTACGGAAAGGTCTATTGTTTTGTTTCGGCTTGATTTCATGGCAAAACTCCGAAGCGGTATTTTTAATAATTTTAGCACAAAATGCCACGCTCTTGCAAGAAAAACGCAGATATGATAAAATATCTTGATTTATAAACAGCAAGAGGTTTATATGGAATTTGAAAATATGCTCCGTTATTGCCGCGAGCTTGAAATGAATAATAACCGCACATGGTTTCACGAAAACCACGCTCAGTATGAAAAGGCCAAGGCCGATTTCACAGAGCTTGTGGATATGGTGAAGTATGCCGTGGTGGAGCGGGTGGAGCCTGCTTTGCAGGAGCGCCTCCTTTTCGCAGATCCAAAGCCCATGCTCTACCGTATTCCCCGTGACGCACGTATGTATAAGACAAAGCCACCTTATAACCCCACCTGGAGGGCATATATCTCCCCCGATAAAAAGCAGCTTTTGCCCCTCGGTTATTTTATGATGGTTGCTCCCGAGGGACAGAGCCATTTCGGCACAGGTGCATGGTGTCCCGACAGAGATTATCTCCACCGCGTCCGGGACTATATTGCCTCTCATTGGGAGGAACTTGATGAGCTTATTGAAGAAAGCGGCCTCACCCTTTTGGGAGAAAAGCTAAAGCGCTGCCCCGGGGAATATGAGTCGGAGCATCCCGCTGCGGAATATCTCAAGCATAAAAGCTGGATTTTCCTTGAAAATGTCCCCGTAGAGGATTTCGAAAGCTTTGATGAATATATAGCTTATATAAGCGCTCTCATAGACCGCATGGAGCCTCTTCGCCGTTTCTTCCAGCGGGCGATGCAGCCTCGTGTTGACAGCATATGGGATAGATTGGAGTGGAGATAATGCAGATTTTTCTCGGATATATCATCGTTTTCGGCTGGGTTTTTCTCAGCCTCGGCGCTGCTGCCGCCGCAAAAAAGTGTTTTAAGGCGGGGGAGGAGACCGCACGCAAGATAGTCCATGTTTCCGTGGCCTTCACATGGTTTCCTATGTATTTCTTCTTCGGCACTTCATGGCATCTGCCTGTTCCTACGGCCATTTTCATTGTGCTCAACTACATATCCTGCCGGAAAAACATTTTTTCCATGATGGAGCGCTCCAAGGCAGAAAAGCAGAGCTACGGCACTGTTTTCTATGCCCTGAGCATGACTATTATGGCCGTTTGCGCCTGCATCGACCATCGCCTTATGACTCCCTACGGCATTGCTGCTCTGTGCATGGCTTTGGGCGATGGCTTTGCCCCCATTTTCGGCAGCATCAAGAAGGGCAACCGCAGCTTTTTCGGCGGAAAGAGAAGCCTCTACGGCTGCATAAGTGTGTTCCTTATCTGCGGAATAGTTGTCAGCTTTATGAGCGCCTTCTTCGGCCTGGGGCTTGAATGGTGGAAGCTTCTCATCATCGCATGGGGCGCAACCATATTTGAAATCGTGGGAGTTAAGGGTACGGACAACCTGACCCTGCCCCTCGGTGTGTTTATCCTGCTTTGCATTTTTGTTCTTTGAGGAAAAATTATGGGCAATATCTGGCTTAGTTTAATACTCAGCACTCTGCTGGCTTTGATTGCCCTGTGGAGGAAGGCAATCACCTTACCGGGCATAATTCTGGCATGGTGCTTCAGCGTTGTTATCTGCTTCTGCAGCGGATGGATTAGTTTCTGTGCCCTTGCGGCCACCTTGATTTTTACCCTTATCGCGGGCAAGATATCGGGCAAAAAGCGCGAGAGGGCGGAAAAAAAGCTCCATGCCAAGCATGGCAGAAGAGACAGCGTGCAGATAATCTGCAATGTGGCTATGTCTGCCCTTATGGCGCTTTTGTATGCCCTCACGAAGCAGGATGCTTTTCTCTGCGCCACGGGAGCGGCTCTTGCCGCATCTCTGGCAGACTCCATGGCCTCCGAGCTGGGCATACTCAGCAAAAGCGCCCCCAGAGATGCCTGCACATTCAAGAAGGTTCAGCCGGGGATGAGCGGCGGAGTGAGCGCCCTCGGCTTTGCTATGAGCGCTCTCGGCGCTGCAATAATTGCGGGCATATGTCTTGGACACGGAAAGGGAATTTTGTTCTCCCTTGTGATGTTTGCTTCGGGCTTTGCCGCCGCCTATATCGACAGCCTTCTGGGCGCTGCGGTGCAGGCAAAATACCGATGCCCCATTTGCGGTGCTCTAACCGAAAAGAAAAACCACTGCGGCGAGGCGGGCGTGATGGAAAAAGGCTGCCGGTTTATAGATAACGATGTGGTCAATTTTCTCAACAACCTCTCCGGCGCGGTGATAGCCCTTGTGCTATATGCGCTGATATAAAAAAACGGACTGTGCTATGCTGCACAGTCCGTTTTTGTATTGTAAAAGGTCAACCACGGGCTATGCCCGTGGCTGGAAAAAGGCTATGCCCATGAGTAGTCCCAACCCAGCGAATGCCTCCCTCTGACGAGGGAGGTGGATTTTGCGAAGCAAAAGACGGAGGGAGAGAAAACATTAAGGCAATTTCTCTCCCCCAGTCTCGCGCAAGCGCTCGACAGCCCCCTCGTCAGAGGGGGCCAATAAAAATCCCCACCGCCAACTGAAGTTGGTAGTGGGGCAAGTGTGCGATAGGAATACGATTCGGGAGCCTTAAGGCTCAGCCGGTATCAGGCCCTTACAGGGCCAGAGCAGGCCACCCGTTATACGGGTGGTCCTGACTTTTAATATAAAATCCATTGACGGGATGGGAGAAGATGCCAATTTGTTGCATTTTGCTTGCTTAATTAGGACATGTGATGTAAAATATTACGAATCATTTTAAAGATATGGATTTTCCGTTATAGGAGGATTTTTTTATATGAAATATACGAAAGGCATCAGAAGAGTTATTTGCGCTTTGCTGGCACTTGTTTTCATCTTTGGATTGGTACCGATGGATGCAGCTGTGCTTGCGTCCGGCGAAGATGCGCTTGGCGAAACGGTGCTGAAAGGAAAGCGTGACTTCAAATGGCCTGTTCCCGGATATTACAATATATCCGCCTGCTTTTTCGACAGCAGAAATCATTATGCCCTTGATATAATCACCGACACAACGGACGCGGATGTTGTTGCTTCCTATGATGGTGTCGTGTGCGAAATCACAAGAAACGGACAAAATGACGGCGGCTACGGCAACGCCGTAATGGTTCAGCATACATATACCACCGATGCGGATACAACAACTCTCTATACCCATTATTCTCATATGAGCAGCTTTGCAGAGGGGCTTGAGGTAGGCACCACTGTTGTGGGCGGTGTCACTGTATTGGGAAAAACCGGCGGCAGCGGTTATGGCTCTGCCAACATGTATCCCATTCATCTGGATTTCCAGATCCTCACCTCCTCCGATTGGGAACATAAACTTCAATACTCCATTGATCCCTACGCAAACAATCTTTTGGAACTTCCCGAGGGACTCAAAAAGGGAGGTACAACAGATTGCTGCCAGCAGTATATCGATGCTGCAAAAGCCCTGTATGCTCAGAATGCTGAGCAGAATACAAGCGGAACCTGCGGCGATAATCTGACATGGGTGCTTGATAAAAACGGTGTACTCACCATCATCGGTGATGGTGCCATGTCTGATTTTAATGGCGAAGACACACCTTGGTATAGTAACAGAGCAAATGTCACCTCCGTTATTATAGAGTCGGGCGTAACAACAATCGGCCTTAATGCATTCAATAATTGCAGCAGCCTGACTGAAATCATCATCCCCGAAAGTGTCACCGTTATTGGAGACCATGCCTTCTCCGGCTGCTCTGCGCTTAGGGAAGTTGCCCTCCCCAGAAATATCACCGGCGCGAGCCTGCGTGCATTCGAAGATTGCCATACGCTGACGGATGTCTATTACGGCGGTACAGCTGAAGAATGGGCCGGAATTAATGCCGATTTCCCTGCTGTAGAACGTATTCACTATTCGTATGTCAGTGGTGATGAGCATTGGGTAAAAGAAAGCCACGGAGGCTGCACCGATGTGGGATATAGCGCTGAATTCTGCAACTGCTATAACTCATATATGAGAAATTACGTTGAATTCGGACCTCTCGGTCATGACATGGGCGTTTGGATCACCGAAGATCCCACTTGCACCGAGGACGGAAGTAAGTACAGACTTTGCTCACGCTGCAGTGAGGCCGAGATTGATGTTATCCCCGCTCTCGGTCATGACCACGAAGCCAACGTCACTCATCCTACCTGCACCGAAGACGGCTATGCAACCTATAACTGCTCTCGTTGTGACCACGTTGAAACCGAGGTCATAACTGCTCTCGGCCACGATATGAGCGACTGGATAACCACTGATTCTTCCTGCACCGAAGACGGCATCAAGCGTAAAGACTGCTCTCGTTGTGACCACTTCGAAACCGAGGTCATAAGCGCTACCGGCCACGATATGAGCGACTGGATAACCACGGAAGATCCCACCTGTACCGAAGACGGAAGCAAGTACAGATATTGCAACAACTGCGATTACTTCGAGAATGGGGTAATAAGCGCTACCGGCCATAGCTACGTAGCTATTGTCACTCCTCCCACTTGCGACGAAGATGGATATACCACCTATATCTGCGCTTGCGAAGACATGTATACCGGTGATGAGGTTACTCCTCTTGGCCATGATATGGGCGATTGGGTTACTGAAGATCCCACATGCAGCGAAGATGGAAGCAAGCGCAAAGAATGCTCTCGTTGCGATTACTTCGAGACTGAAGTTATTCCTGCAACAGGCCATAGCCATGTAGCTACCGTCACTCCTCCCTCCTGCACCGAAGATGGCTATACAAGCTATACCTGTGCCTGCGGAGATAGCTATGTCGATGACAAAGTAGAAGCCTACGGCCACTACATAATACTCGCCGACACAGAAATGGTGGATTCTTATACCATCGAAAATGATGCGAAATATCCTTTTGCAATGAGCGATGGGCTGTATGAATCTACCAACAAAGGCAACAACACCACATCTGTGATCAGGATTCGAGCTCTCTATGATTGCCAAATGGAGATAGCCTATGGCGTTTCCAGCGAAAAAAACTACGACAAGTTACATGTTGTTCTAAACAATATTACAAAGGACATTATTTCCGGTAATTTACTTGAAAGAACAATGTCTTTCCAAATGTATGCCGGAGACATTCTCGACATCAAGTATTCTAAGGATGGCTCTCAGTCCAGCGGTGCAGATACAGGATATTTTCGAATCTTGAGCTGCACTCAGACGGAAATAGAAGTAAATCACCGGATTCCTGCGGACGATGTGAATCCCACTTGTACAGAAGCTGTCGTTTGCGAAGGTTGCAAGCTGACCATAAAGGCAGCAACGGGTCATAGTCATATCGCTAATGTTACCGCGCCTTCCTGCACCGACGACGGTTATACCACCTATACCTGCCTTTGCGGTGACAGCTATGTAGGCACATACGTGGAAGCCCTCGGCCACGACATGAGCGAATGGGTCATCACCGATGATGCCACCTGCACCGAGGACGGCAGCAAGCGTAAGGATTGCTCTCGTTGCGACCACTTCGAGACTGAGGTAATCACCGCACCCGGTCATAATTATGGCGCAGATTTCGTCTGCACTGTATGCGGCGATGTTGACTGCATTGATAAGGGCGAGTGTGGCAAAAATCTGACATGGGTACTTCACAAAAATGGCAAGCTCGTCATCTCCGGCACTGGGGATATGAAGAATTACATCAGCGAGGATTACGTTCCATGGCATCGGTATAATAACAGCATAAGCACGGTTGTTATTAACAGTGGCGCTACAAGTATTGGTGCCTATGCATTTTATGATTGCAGTGCCCTGAATGAGATCACCATTCCCGAAGGTGTTACCATCATCCACAACTTTGCATTTTGTGGTTGCAGCAGTCTGACGGAAATCGCCATTCCGGACAGCGTCACCGTAATTGGAGATAGCGCATTCAGAAATTGCACAAGCTTGGAGAATATCTCACTTCCTTCGGGTTTAACCGGAATTGCCGAATACATGTTCTATGAGTGCAACAGCCTTAAAGAAATCATAATTCCCGAAGGTGTCACCAAAATTGAATCCGTAGCATTTAATGGTTGCAACAGCTTGACCGAAATCACCATCCCCGAGAGCGTCACAATGATTGCAAACTTGGCATTCTACGATTGCAAAAATATAAGTGATGTCTATTATGGTGGAACAGCTGAAAAGTGGAATAGCTTTGGTTCAAGTCGTCCAAAGCGTGATTACGTCCACTATTCCTGCACCAATGGCGAAAATCATTGGAGAGAAGCTTCCGAAGATGCAACTTGCACAGAAATCGGCTCTACCTATGAAACCTGCGATTGCGGTTACAGGAAGAATGTTGTTGAGATAGAATCTGCTCTCGGTCATGATATGGGTGATTGGGTTACTGAAGATCCCACCTGCACGGTCGACGGAAGCAAACGCAAAGATTGCTCTCGTTGTGACCACTTCGAGACCGAAGTTATTCCTGCAACAGGCCATGACCACGAAACCACCGTCACACCTCCCACCTGCACCGAAGATGGCTATACCACCTATACCTGCAGCTGCGGAGATACCTATACTGACGATAAAGTGGATGCACTCGGCCATTCCGAAGAGCTTGATGCAGCAGTTGCTCCCGATTGTGACGATACAGGTCTGACTGAGGGTAAGCATTGCAGCGTTTGCGGTGAGGTTCTTGTTGCACAAACCGTAGTCGATGCACTGGGTCATACAGAAGAAGTCCTTGAAGCAGTCGCAGCTGATTGCGAGAACGCCGGCCTTACGAAAGGCAGCAAGTGCACCGTCTGTGACGAGGTTCTTGTTGAACAGAGTGAAGTTGCCGCTCTCGGTCATAATATGGGCGACTGGGAGATCATTGCTGAAGCTACTCCGGATGCCGAAGGTGAGGAATACAGAGCCTGCTCCCGCTGCGACCACTATGAGACACGTCCCACCCAGTATAATGACAATATGCTCAAGCTTGAG
>JAZSRY010000029.1:0-22684 GCA_045538735.1 Oscillospiraceae bacterium | reverse complement strand
CCATCATCCTGACATCTCCCAACAATCCCACTGGCTGCATTTATACACAGGAAACACTGGCCGCGATTCATGCGGTTCTGGTGGATAAGCCTATCTTTGTCCTGTGTGACGATGTATACCGTGAACTGGTCTATACAGAGGGATATCACAGCTTTTCTGAGTATCAGGATATGCGTGACCGTATCATTGTCATTCAGGCATTCTCCAAACCTTATGCCATGACCGGCTGGCGATTGGGGTACTGTCTGGCAGATGCTCCGATCCGCGACCGTATCCAGATTTTCCACCAGCACATGGTGGTGTCTGCGCCGTCCTTTGTGCAGCCCGGCTGTGTGGCGGCATTGAACAGCGATACCAGCAGTATTCGCGAACTGTTCCGCAAGCGCCGGGATTATGTGTACAAGAGACTGGTGGATATGGGACTGGAGGTTCAGGAGCCGGAGGGCGCCTTCTACATGTTCATCAACATTGAAAGATATGGCATGGACTCTGAAGCTTTCTGCCTGAAGATGCTGAAAGAGGGCCTGATTGGTTTGATCCCCGGCATCTATTTCGGTACAGAAGGGTATATCCGCTTGTCCTACTGCTACTCGGACGAGGACCTGAAAGAAGGCCTGGACCGCATTGAAAAGTTTATCAAGACTCTGGGTTGATAGAAAAAGAGGTTTGCGATTCGCAAACCTCTTTTTTGTTAGTGTTTACAGATGTAGCACGCGGTCACGGATCTCCTGGGTGCGGCCCTGATTCCAGAACTGGGTGCCGATATAACCGCAGGTGCGGCGGGCAACATTCATCTTGTCCTGATTGCGGTTGTGGCAATTGGGGCATTCCCAAACCAGCTTGCCGTCATCTTCAACGATGATTATCTCGCCGTCGAAACCGCAAACCTGGCAGAAGTCGGACTTGGTGTTCAGCTCAGCATACATAATGTTGTCGTAGATATAACGGATAATCTGCAAAACAGCCTTGATATTCTGCTGCATGTTGGGAACTTCAACATAGCTGATTGCGCCTCCGGGAGAGAGAGCCTGGAACTTGCTTTCGAAGCTGAGCTTGGTGAAGGCGTCGATCTCCTCGGTTACGTGAACATGATAGGAGTTTGTGATGTATGCCTTGTCGGTAACGCCGGGGATGATGCCGAAGCGCTGCTGGAGGCACTTGGAGAACTTGTAGGTGGTGGACTCCAGGGGGGTGCCGTAGAGAGAGAAGTCGATATTGTGCTTTGCCTTCCACTGCTTGCACTTATCGTTCATATACTGCATAACTTCCAGAGCAAAGGGAGTGGCATCGGGGTCGGTGTGGCTCTTGCCGGTCATATACTTGACGCACTCATAGAGACCCGCGTAGCCCAGAGAAATGGTGGAATAACCGCCGAAGAGGAGCTTATCGATAGGCTCGCCCTTTTCGAGACGGGCAAGGGCGCCGTGCTGCCAGAGAATGGGAGCGGCGTCGGAGAGAGTGCCCTTCAGTCTCTCGTGGCGGCAGAGCAGGGCTCTGTAGCAAAGGTCAAGACGCTCGTCAAAGATGCGCCAGAAGCCTTCCATATCTCCGCCGGAGGAGAGGGCAACGTCAACAAGGTTGATGGTAACAACGCCCTGATTGAAGCGGCCGTAATACTTGGGTTTGCCGTTTTCGTCAACATAGGGAGTGAGGAAGCTGCGGCAGCCCATGCAGGTGTAGCAGTGACCCTCGCCGTTTTTGTCAACCTTCAGCTTGAGCATCATCTTTTCGCTGATATAGTCGGGAACCATGCGCTTTGCGGTGCACTTTGCGGAAAGCTCGGTAAGATACCAATAGGGGGAGTCGGGAGTGATATTCTGCTCCTCGAGAACATAGATGAGCTTGGGGAATGCGGGGGTGACCCAAACGCCGGTCTCGTTCTTGACACCCTGATAGCGCTGGAGCAGAGTCTCCTCTATGATAAGGGCAAGGTCCTTCTTCTCCTGCTCGTTCTTGGCTTCGCCCAGATACATGAATACGGTGATGAAGGGAGCCTGTCCGTTGGTGGTAAGGAGTGTGACAACCTGATACTGAATGGTCTGAACGCCCTTCTTTATCTCTTCGCGCAGGCGCTTTTCGGTGAGAGAGGAAAGCTGCTCCTCGTTGCAGTCAAGGCCGACCTCTTTCATCTCTTCCTCAACAGTCTTGCGGATCTTTTTGCGGCTTACGTCCACAAAAGGAGCAAGGTGGGTCAGAGAGATGCTCTGTCCGCCGTACTGGTTGCTGGCGACCTGAGCGATTATCTGGGTTGCGATGTTGCAGGCGGTGGAGAAGCTGTGGGGCTTCTCGATGAGGGTGCCGGTGATAACGGTGCCGTTCTGGAGCATATCCTCAAGGTTGACAAGGTCGCAGTTATGCATATGCTGGGCAAAATAGTCCGCATCGTGGAAGTGAATAATGCCCTCGTCATGAGCCTTTACTATCTCCTCGGGCAGCAGAATACGGCGGGTGAGATCCTTGCTGACTTCGCCTGCCATATAGTCGCGCTGGGTGGAGTTGATGATGGGGTTCTTGTTGGCGTTCTCCTGCTTTGCCTCTTCGTTGTTGCACTCGATAAGGCTGAGGATCTGGTTATCGGTGGTGTTGGCCTGACGGGCCAGATTGCGGGTGAAGCGGTAGCGGATATAACGTTTTGCGGTTTCGGATGCGCCGGTGGCTATGATCTCAGTCTCAACAAGCTCCTGAATTTCTTCAACGCTGAGGGCGCGTCCCAGCTCCTCGCAATAGCGCTCTATGCGCAGAGCAATACCGTCTATCTGTTCATTTGTAAGCTCGCTGCCGCCTGCGGCCTCATTGGCCTTGGCAATAGCTGCGCTGATTTTCTGCCATACGAAAGTCTCTTCGCTTCCGTTTCTCTTTATTATCTTCATCTTGTACCCCTCGTAATCAAGAATATCTATATATAGTGGTTGAACATGTCGTGCCGGATTTTGATTATACACTATATTATGTGTGAAAGCAAGGGGGAAAATCACAATATTTTGTATTTTCGCAGTCGCATTTGTATAGCCGAGGCACATCCGCCGCAAATGACGGATGAGGTGATTTATTACGGAACGGTCAAGACCGTTCCCTACACAGCACCGCGCGTAATAACGCTCGTAGGGCGCGAGCCCATGGCCGTCAGCGCGCCTTTAAAGCCTCCCTTGTGTAAAGGGAGGTGCCCCACAGGGGCGGAGGGATTGTTGTCTCCGACGTCGGGGCGTTAAGAAAATGTGCCAGTGGCACATTTTTAGCCACCGACCGCAGCAGCTATGCTGCGAGGAGGGAAGTTGTTTGGAGCGACATAAAGAAAAGTCCACCAAAGAGGGGCTTCAGCCCCCTCTTTGGAAACTCCTCAAGTGCGGAGGCAGGAAAAATATTGTGCCACATAATCAAAAGCCGGAACCTTAGAGTGCTTGCCTCGATTTCCGCTCAGGACGCTGCTGCATAGAGCTGCCTGTTCGGCAGCACGGGGATTTTACCTCGTAATGTTCCCGCCTTTAAAGCCTTCCCCTTGAGGGGAAGGTGGCACGGCGAAGCCGTGACGGATGAGGTGTCTGCTGACCGCGCCGATTTTTCCCTCATCAGTCAGCTGACGCTGTCAGCTTCCCCCAAGGGAAGCCTTTAATACCGCACTCCCGTAGGGCGGGATGCCCACATCCCGCCGCCGTTACCACATCCTTGTTTGGCGCGATGCCAGTTTCACACAAAAAAATCACGGACACACAGTAGCTGCCTCTACTTTGTGTCCGCTATCTTTTATCGGGAGTGAACTTTATCACATCTCCAACATCACATTCAAGCATATTGCAAATATCGTTCAGCGTCGCCGTGGAGATATTCCTGTTGTGTTTCAGGGAATCCAGCGTCCCCTTGCTAAAAGAATAATGTCTGATAAGTGCGTATGTTGAAATATCTTTTTTTCTTAGGGTCTCCCACAAAGGCTCGTAAGTTATAATATAAATCACCCTCTTTAGGGATATTATATTTTCATTTTTTCTTCTTGAATATTCCCGATATTTAGGGTATATTATGTATAACTTATCTCAGCAAATATTCAGCAAAATGCAAAGGAAGCTTTTATACGAAAATAACGCCCGGCTGCGGCTGGTGCCGGCCGGCATTCAGCATTTGCCAAAGCAATTGACATATGTTCAAAAAAAGATTTATATTATTATAAACCGATACAGTAATATTAAATATAAAGAAAGGAAACGGCAAAAATGAAAAGAATAATCAGCATCCTCCTTTGCGCGGCGATGCTTCTTGCCATGAGCGCCTGCGGCGCGGCGGTGCCCGCCCCGGTGCCGGAGGCTACACCAACGCCTACTCCTACGCCTACGCCCACGCCGACTCCCGACCCCACAGAGCTTGCTCTGGAGGAATTTGAGGCCGCTATGGATGCCTTATCCTCGGCAGGCTCACTGAAGGCCAATGTTAATGTTGATTTGGAGCGCATTGTTCGTGGCTTCAGCCTCCCCGAGACCATAAGCGAAACCTTTTATGCCCATGATCTGCAGGGAGAGAGCCCAATAATCCGCAGAGTGCAGGACAGAAGCTTCTGTGACCATAAGTATAACTATGAGTATGTTTTCCACGGCGGAAAGATTTTCCTGAACGGCTCCTACTGCAGCAGTGTCAGTGCCGAAGACTATTTGGAAAGCCTTTACCTGCTGCGGCTTTTTGAAGCAGATAACTTCTCCTCTGTAAGCCTTGAGGGGGAGGAGCTTGTTTTTGAAGAACCCCGATGCGGTGAGAGCTGGCTTGAGGAGGGCGCCCAGCTTATCAGCGCCAATGCCCGCGCACGACTCAGCGAAGGCAATATAAGCTTCCTCAGCTACGAAGCTTCCTATAAGATGGGAGCCGTGGATGTGAACATAAGCATCAGCGTAGAGCCTGTGTCTTTCGAGCCGGACTATACCCTTCGCGCCTTTGTACCCGCCGGCTTTGACATTGCAGAGCTTGAAGATATACGCATTGCGGAGCTTTTCGAGAGGACATATGCGGTTGCGGCAGGAAGCCCCGCCCAAACCAGCAGCAGCTACACGGTTTATTCCGTTACGGCCGCCAACGCCTTTCTCACCGATCAGCTGAGCTTAAATTCCTGGGGCACAGGCGAAGAGCTTGAGTTCAAAGAGAAATTTACCGGCGTTATCGCCGCAGCAAACGGCGGCGATGAATGGGGCTATACCGCCAACTATAAGGACGGCAGTTACACCATGGATACGAACGGAGAAATCACGGTGGATCCCCTCCCTCAGGAGGAGCTTGACCTTTCCTTTGTGCTGACCGAATATATGTTCCATCCCAATATGCTGGGCTCTATGGAGCTTCGGGAGCTTAACGGCTATTACTATATCGAGTTTGCTCCTGGCGAGGAGCTGGGCGAGTACACTCAGCACCTCATCTGCGACTATATTTTCGGCGATCCGACGGCACTCGACTCCATATCTATCGACTATGAAACCGACAGCTATTACGGCTGGCTCTCCTTTGACATCGACAGTCTTCTTCCCGTCAGCTACGGTCTGGAATATACCGGCCGCCATCATTCCGCCGCTTTGAGTTACCCGATAGGTCTTAAACACTATGTGATCTGCGACTTTGCAAGCCGCAGCGCCTGCGAAGCGGTCACCGGCGAAAAGCAGGAGGAGGCCGAGCCCGAAAACAAGGCAACTCCCCTGTTCTATAAAGTCAGCGGTCAGGACGGTCAGGAAATGTGGCTTCTGGGCACTATTCATGCAGGCGATGAGCGCAGCGCCTATCTCCCCGAAAGCATTTATACCGCACTGGAAGGCTCCGATGCTCTTGCCGTTGAAATAGATATCAACAATATGGAAAAAGCACTGGAGAATGATCCCGAATTGATGGAAGCTTATATAAACTCTTATATGTACCCCGGCCTCAGCAAGCTTAAAGACCATATTGCTCCCGAGCTTTATGAAAGCGCTATGGATATGCTTCGCGCCTGCGGCGGCTATGTTACCGACACTACGGAATATATGAAGGCCACAGCTATAGCTTCGTTGATTGAAAGCTGTTATGTCAGCAGCGGCAGTCCAATCTCCGCCGAAAAGGGTGTTGATATGCGCCTGCTCGCTCTTGCAGAGGAAAAAGGCATTGAGATCCGCGAGGTTGAGGAGCTTGGCGCCCACCTGAACGCCCTTTATGGTCGCAGCGATGAGCTGCAGGAACTTCTCCTTCGGGAAACCGTTGAATATGACCGTGCCGAGTATGCCGCCGAGGTTGAAGAGCTCTTCGAGCTTTGGTGCCAGGGCGATGAGGCTGTCCTCACCGAGAAAATGAGAGAAGAGGATGAGGACCTCAGCGAGGAAGAGCTTCCCCTCTACGAAGAATATACCAAGGCAATGGAAACCGACAGAAACGCCATTATGCACGATGTGGCAGTTGGATATCTGGAGAGTGGAGAAACCGTTTTCTTCGCTGTGGGTCTTGCCCATCTGCTTGCCGAAGGCGGCCTTGTTCAGAGCCTCCGAGAAGCGGGCTACACCGTGGAACTTGTAAGTTAATCTAAATATGGAACGAAATAAAAATGACCTGCCAAATGGCAGGTCATTTTTTGTTTGTTCGGGGCAGCGGAAGGCCTCCCTTGCAGAGGGAGGCGGCACGGCCTGAGCCGTGGCGGAGGGATTGGAAAGGCCTTCCCCTCGGGGAAGGCAAACAAATGAGGTGTTTTAGGTACACAAGCAGACGAAGATCGTTTTGTCTCCGACAGCCATATTCTTTTTGTGCCAGCAAAAAGAATATGGAAAGTCGTGGCGTTAAGAAAATGTGCCGGTGGCACATTTTTAGCCAAGACCGCAGCGGCTATGCCGCGAGGAGGGAAGTTATTAAGACCGACCTGTTCCCCCCTCTTTGGAATCTCCCTCAGTGCGGAGATAAGAACGGCGCTGTGCCACATAATCAAAACCTAAACCTTAGTGTGCATCCCTCGACTTCCGCTTGGCCGCTGCTGCCTCGAGGCGCCTGTTCGGCGCCACGGGGATTTTCCCTCGTTATGTTTTTACGGCGTACTTTTAAAGCCTCCCTTGAAAAGGGAGGTGCCGAACGAATGTGAGGCGGAGGGATTGTTTATCGGCGCGCTGAGGTCAGCGCTCCCTACGAATGGTGCGCCGCACGAGAAAGCCTTTAAAATGAAATATTTCCCTCTTTGATGGATAAAATCTTAATACACTTTGGAGGTGTGCTATGGCAAAACTGAAATCCTTTCTGAGGGGAAATCCCCATATTCTCTATCTTCTCTTCCTCCCCGCCTTCCTTATCTGCTTTTTTGCCCTTGAAAAGCTCATCCCGCCCGAAAAGGTGCGCTGGTGGGTGTCAACTCCCATGGATACCGCCATTCCCTTTGCGGAAATTTTCGTGATCCCCTACTGCCTTTGGTATCCTCTCCTTCTCTCAACGGGGCTGATTCTCCTTTTCCGTGACGCAGCGGCATTCAAAAAATATATGCTTTTTCTGTCCCTGAGCTTCGGTGCGGCGCTGCTTATCTGCCTCATAATACCCAACGGTCAGGCTCTTCGCCCCGCCCTTTTCCCCCGCGAAAACCTTCTGACGGCGCTTGTGGGCGCACTCTATCGCGCCGACACCCCCACCAATGTTTTCCCAAGCATGCATGTCCTTGGCTCAGTTGCCGCGGCGGGGGCTGCGCTTATAAGCCCCTCCATGCGAAGGCTGCGATATATATGGATTGCCCTCGCCCTTGCCGTCTGCCTTTCCACAATGTTCATCAAACAGCACAGCGCCCTCGATGTCCTCGGCGCTCTTGCCCTGAGCATACCCCTTTGTTTCTTTATTTATCGCCGAAAAGGGAGCTGATTCTTGATAAGCGCGTATTTAAATGATATTCTGTTATAAATATAATTTCGGTTTTCAGAGGTGAGTGACCATAAGAAAGATAAACCTTAAAACACTTTTGCGTTCTTCTTCTTTGATAGTGATGGGCAGCGCCATTTTTGCGCTCAGCTTCAATATTTTTCTCCAGAGCGCCCATATAAACGCAGGTGGAGTCAGCGGTATCGGCCAGCTTATAAGCCACCTCAGCGGTTTCGGCAGCGTAGCTTTATGGTCTTTCATTCTGAACATTCCCCTCTTCCTGCTTGGTCTCAAGAGCATAGGCAGAAACTTCTTCATCGGCTCTTTGGCGGGCATGCTCCTCAGCAGCCTTTTCCTGAGCCTTTCGGAGAACATCCCCGTCCCCGAGCTTGAGCCTTTGATGCGGGCCGTTTTCGGCGGCGCAGGCATAGGCGCAGGCCTTGGTCTTGTGTTTATCGCAGGCGCAAGCACCGGCGGCAGCGATATTGCCGCAAGGCTTCTCCGTCCCGTACTCCCCGAACTTCCCATCGGCAGACTTATGTTGATAATCGATATCGTGATCGTTGCCCTTACCGGCATCGTCTTTGGCGACATCAGCCGCGCCCTTTATTCCGCCGTCTGCCTTTATGTCAGTTCCATAGTCATTGACTCCATCATCTATGGCTTGGATTACTCCACCATGGTCATCATCGTCTCCGAGAAATACGAGGAGATAGGCAAGGCAATCAACAGCCGCCTCGAGCGAGGTGTAACCGTTCTGGAAGGCCGCGGCTTCTACACGGGCAATGAGAAAAACGTGCTTCTCTCCGCCATGAAAAAGCGTCAGTCAGCGGAGCTGAAGGCTCTTGTCAGCGAGATAGACCCCGATGCCTTTATCATTCTCAGCGATGCCCATCAGGTTTTGGGCGACGGTTTCAAGAGATACAACAAAATGGAGCTTTGATATGAATGTGCTTGTAACGGGCTTCAATCCCTTTGGCGGCGAAGCCATCAACCCCTCTTGGGAGGCTGTGAAAATGCTTCCCGATGAGATTGCAGGGGCAAAAATAATAAAAAAGCAGCTGCCCACGGAGTTTATCGCGGGTGAAAAAGAGCTTCTTTCCGCTCTGGAGGGCGCCGAGCCCTCCCTCGTCATTTGCACAGGTCAGGCGGCGGGAAGAGCCGCCGTGAGCATTGAGCGTGTGGCAATAAATCTTCGGGATGCCTCCATTGCGGATAACGCGGAGTTCACCCCCGTGGACGAGCCCGTTTCAGCCCGGGGCGAGGCGGCGTATTTTGTCACCTTGCCGGTGAAAGCCATGCTTGCCGCGCTGAAGGAGGCGGGCATTCCCGCTGAGCTCAGTCTCAGCGCAGGCAGCTTCGTCTGCAACGACATTTTCTATACCCTCCTTCGCAGCACACAAGGCACAGGCATTACCGCCGGTTTCATCCATCTGCCCCTTTGCCCGCAACAGGCAGAGAAAAAATCTCCCCCTCCCCCCTCAATGGAAATAGAGGAAATGGCAAAAGGTATATCCATAGCACTTGCCGCCGCCATTGAATCACGAAAGGAAGAAGCACTATGAACAGCATTATGAAGCGCCGCAGCATAAGAAAATATCTGGACAAGGCAGTTGAGGCCGACAAGATAGAGCGCATACTCCGCGCCGCCATGCAGTCTCCCACAGGCCACAACGCTCAGGATTGGGAGTTCATCGTGGTGACGGAAAAGGATATGCTGAAAAATATAAGCGAACTCGGCCCTTATTCGGGCTTCGCCGCGGAAGCTCCCCTGCAGATAGTCGTCTGTGCCAACCAGGAAAAGGCATGGCACGGCGGCACATGGCCCAGCAATATGGGCGCTGTTTGCCAGACTATACTCCTGCAGGTTGAGGAGGAAGGCTTGGGCGCCTGCTGGATAGCCAACTGGCCCTATCCAGAGAGAATGGCTCACGTTAAAAACGCCCTCTCCATCCCCGACCACGTTATCCCCTACGCCGTTATATCCATAGGCTACAAGCAGTATGAAAAACGCTTTGACGACCGCTTTGACCCCGAAAAAATACATTGGGAAAAGTATTGAGGTGAAGGATATGCCCCAAACCGTTGACCATGTCCGTCTCAGCCGCGACGGAAAAAGTCTTATAATTCTCGACCAAAGCCGCCTGCCCAACCACAGCGAATACATAGTTCTGGCCTCCGCCGAGGCCATGTATGAGGCCATCAAGTCCCTACGTGTGAGAGGCGCACCCGCAATAGGCATTTTCGCTGGCTTCGCCATGTATGTCCTCACCCGCCGCATGGACACGGAAAACCGCGCCGCCTTCGATAAGGAGTTTTTTGAAAAAAGCGCCTATCTCAACTCCTCCCGCCCCACCGCGGTTAATCTGAGCTGGGCATTGAAGCGCATGGAAGCCGTCCTCAGCGCCAATCCCGAAAAAGCCCCCGCCGAACTTCTCCCCCTCCTCAAGGCAGAAGCTCAGGCCATATTGGACGAAGACATCGCCATGTGCAGGGCCATCAGCGAATACGGCCTCAGCCTTCTCAAGGAAGGCGACGGCGTGCTGACCCATTGCAACGCTGGCCCCATTGCCACCAGCCGCTACGGCACCGCCATCGGACCTCTCATCCTGGCCGCGGAAAAGGGCATCGCCCTCCGCGCCTTTGCCGACGAGACCCGCCCTTTGCTTCAGGGCGCCCGTCTCACCAGCTATGAGCTGCAAAAGGCGGGGGTTGATGTTACCCTCATCTGCGACAATATGGCATCCATCGTTATGAAAAACGGCTGGGTTCAGTATTGCTTCGTGGGCTGCGACCGCATAGCCGCCAACGGCGATGCCGCCAACAAGATAGGCACCTCAGGTGTTGCTATTCTGGCAAAGCATTACGGCATACCCTTCTATGTCCTCGGTCCCACCAGCACCGTTGATATGAATTGCCCCGACGGCGAGCATATTGAAATAGAGCTTCGTGAGGGCAGCGAGATAAGAGAGAAATGGTATAGCGAGCCCATGGCTCCCGAGGGTGTGAAATGCTATAACCCCGCCTTTGATGTCACCGACCATGAGCTTATAAGCGGCATAATCACGGAAAAGGGCATCTGCCGTCCCCCTTACAGCGAAAGCCTGAAAAAGCTCTTTGAATGAGGTTAGGAACTATAACCGTTCCGAAAGGAGCATCCGATGGATTTTCCGCAGCGAAAACGAACCCGACTGCAAAACTATGATTACAGCAGCCCCGGCGCGTATTTTATTACCGTGTGTACAAAAAACAGGGACTGTTGTTTGTCTGAAATATCTGTAGGGGACGGCGTCCTCGACGTCCCGCAAACTCAACTCACCAAATGGGGAAAGCTTGCAGAAACTCGGATATTGGAAATTAACGAGGTTTATACTCATATCCGAATTGACAAATATGTAATCATGCCCAATCATATACATATGCTTGTTTTTCTGTCCGAACAAGACGGGACGTCGGGGACGCCGTCCCCTACAAACGCAATTATTCCCCAGCTGGTATCAAGCTTCAAACGCATGGTAAACCGCGAGTGTGGAGCAAACATTTTTCAGCGCTCTTACCACGACCACATAATCCGAAGCAAAGAAGATTATCTGCGGATTTGGAACTACATCGACACTAACCCCGCCACGTGGGAAAAAGACTGCTTCTTCACCGAAGAATGAAAGGAAAAACGCTATGATACGCTTTTATAACGGCAAGATCCTTGCCCTGAACGGAAATTTCGATGTCACCGGCTGTGAGGTCTGGGTGGACGGCGACAAAATCGCATACGTAGGCCCCGAAAAAGCCGATGCCCCCGCTTTTGAAAGAGAAATTGACCTGCAGGGCAATCTGCTTATGCCCGGCTTCAAAAATGCCCATACCCATTCCGCAATGACCTTCGGCCGCTCCATTGCCGACGACATGCCTCTCCAACCCTGGCTTTTTGACCGCATCTTCCCTTTGGAGGCAAAGCTGAGCCCCGAAAGAGTAAGCTGGCTCTATAAGCTGGCAATTATGGAATACCTCACAAGCGGCATAACCGCGGACTTCGATATGTATTTCTTCAGACCCAAAGCCGCCGAAACCTGCACCGAATACGGCTTCCGCAGCGTTTTCTGCTCCCTGAATGATACCTACGAGACCATTGCCGAGGAGTGCGACAAGGTGAACAATATGCATCCCCTTGTGAGCATGATCCCCTCCATCCACGCTGAATACACTACCTCCGTAGAAACTATGAAGGAGGTTTCCCGCTTCTGCCACGACAGAAAGCTCCCCTTCTTCACCCATATTTCCGAAACCGCAGCGGAGCACAATGAGTGTATAGGCCGCCACGGTATGACCCCCACCGAGCTTTTTGACTCTCTCGGTCTCTTTGATTACGGCGGAGGCGGCTACCACTGCGTCTATCTCAGCGATAATGATATTGAAATATTCAAAAAGCGTGGTCTCTGGGCGGTCACCTGCCCCGCCAGCAATGCTAAGCTGGCAAGCGGCATTGCTCCCCTTGTAAAGTTCGATGAGGCGGGAATGAATCTGGCAATCGGCACCGACGGCCCCAGCAGCAACAACAGCCTCGATATGTTCCGGGAGATGTATCTGGCCTGCGTGCTTCAGAAGCTCTCTCTGGGAGATGCCGCCGCAATGGATGCCCTCAAGGTTCTCAGAATGGCCTGCAGCGGCTCCGCCCTTGCAATGGGACTGAATGACTGCGACTGCATTGCCGAGGGCAAGCAGGCGGATATGATAGTCATTGACCTGAGCCGCCCCGCAATGCAGCCTATCAACAACATTGCGAAAAACATAGTTTATTCCGGCAGCAAAGACTGCGTTAAGCTCACTATGATTGCGGGCAAGGTTCTCTATGAGGACGGAAAGTTCTTCCTTCCCGACAGCGCGGAAGAGGTTTATGCAAACTGCAGCCGCATCGTGGCGGAAATGACCGCAGAGTAAACAGCCCACAACAAGCGCGCAATGGCACCGGATTTTTCCTTCGGTGCCATTTTATTTACAGTTTATTTATTTACATCGGTAATTTTTTAGGTGTATAATAGCTGGAACAAATGTAGCCTGAGCGATATAATCCGCGCCCGCACCACGGGTTGGATTTTAGCGCCAGACTTCATTTCATCCTTTGATGGGTTACGACCCATCTGCATAATTCAATTTTGCCTGACACAAAAATCCCCTCCCGTGGTGTCGGAGATTTCTGAAGTCAAATGCTAAGGCAGTGCAAGGCCAGAGGCTTGAAGACAGGCTTTGTGCCTTTCAAAAGCCGATAACGCAGCAATGCCGACGGAGATGACTTCAGAAACGGGTTCGGATTATATCCCTCAGGCCAATTTCGGAGTAAGTATTATGGATTATAAACTTTGTGTGCCCTGTCTTCTGGGTCTTGAAGGTCCCATTGCCGACGAGCTGCGCCGAATGAAGATGAGAGATGTTGCCGCGGAAAACGGCCGCGTGTTCTTCACCGGCAATGAGGAGGACATTGCAAGAGCCAATATAAATCTGCGCATAGGCGAGCGCGTGCTCATTGAAGTGGGCAGCTTTGACGCCTTCACCTTTGACCAGCTTTTTGAGGGCACCAAGGCTCTCCCCTGGGAGATGCTCATCCCCAAAAACGGCGCCTTCCCCGTGAAGGGCTACAGCCTCAACTCTAAGCTTTTCTCCGTTTCCGACTGCCAGAAGATAATCAAAAAGGCAATCGTGGAACGTCTTAAAAAGGTCTACCGCATCGAGTGGTTCGACGAAAGCGGCCCTCTCTATCAGGTGCAGTTTTCCATTATGAAGGACAGAGCAAGCCTCTGCATCGACACCTCCGGCTTCGGGCTCCATAAGCGCGGCTACCGCCCCGCCCATAATGCCGCCCCCCTGAAGGAGACCATGGCAGCAGCCATGGTTACCCTTTCCCGCTATCGTGGCCGCGAGGACTTCGCCGACCCCTTCTGCGGCAGCGGCACCATAGCCATCGAGGCGGCTCTCATCGCCAAAAACCGCGCCCCCGGTCTCAAAAGAGACTTCACCGCAATGAGCTGGCCCGGCTTTGACAAGCTGATGTGGGCCAGAGTTCGGGATGAAGCCAGAGCAAAGGAATTCAACGGCGATTACCGCATCTTCGCCTCCGACCTAGACCCCCACGCCATTGAGATTGCAAAGGAAAATGCCCTTCGCGCAGGGGTTGCCGATGTTGTTAAGTTTGAAGTTGCCGATGCCATGAGCTTCAGCCGCAAAACAGAAAAAGGCATTATCGTCACCAATCCCCCTTACGGCGAGCGCATTATGGAGCGCCGCGAGGCGGAGGGGCTTTATGCCGGCTTCGGCAAGGCATATTTCGCCACAGAAAATTGGAAGCTTTATCTTCTCTCCTCCCACACCGAGTTTGAGCGCACCTTTGGCAAAACCGCCGACAAGAAGAGAAAGCTTTACAACGGAATGATAAAGTGTGATCTCTTTATGTACCTGTAACGGCACGCTCATTTTCACAAAGAGGAATAAGAAACAAATTTGTGAGGTAAACTTATGAAGCACCTGTTTATAGTCAACCCCGCCGCAGGCGGCAAGGACAGCACCGATTTTGTGTCCGCAAAGGTTGCCCAATTTTTCTCCGGCAAGGAAGGCGACTTTGAAATATACACCACCAAGGCTCCCATGGATGCCGAAAAAAAGATAAAGTATGAAGCCGACCACTGCGATGCTCTTCGTGTCTACGCCTGCGGAGGCGACGGCACCCTCAACGAATGCATCTGCGGCGCTGCTGGCTGGGATCATGTGGCTGTCACCCATTTCCCCACCGGCACAGGAAATGACTTTATCAAAACCTTCGGCGATGAGGGCAAGCTCTTCTTCGAGCTTGAAGCTCTCATCAATGGCGAAGTGCGCCCCATCGACCTTATCGACTGCAACGGAAGATACAGTGTCAACATCTGCTCCGTGGGCATAGATGCCCGCATCGCAGCCGATGTTCATAAATACAGCAAAATACCCGTAATCGGCGGAGCCACCGGCTACGTTACCAGCCTTGTAGCAAACCTTCTCAAGGGCATCACCGGCCCCCTTCGCGTTATCTGCGACGGCAAGCTCTATTACGGCGAGATGACACTCATCTGCGCCTGCAACGGACGCTTCTACGGCGGCGGCTTCAACCCCGTCCCCGATGCTCGGCTTGATGACGGTCTCCTTGACTTCCTCATCATCAAGGGCGTCTCCCGCTTCACCTTCCTGAAGCTTGTTGGCGGCTATGCCAAGGGAAAATATGCCGACTTCCCCAAGTACATAACCCATGTCCGCTCCACATCCATTGACATAGACAGTCAGGATGAGCTTGTTGTAAACGTAGACGGCGAAATCATCCGGGATAAGAAGGTCAGCATGAAGGTTATCCCCGGCGGTGTGAACTTCATCTTCCCCACAGGCATGGAGTTTTTCGCTTCCGAAAAGGAGAAAATCGCCGTAAACTGAAGCTAGGATAAGCTTTTTGGATAAAAGCAGAGTGTAAATTAAAATTTCACCCCTTTTACCCCTGAAATTTGCCGATTATTATTAAAATAACGCTTGCAAAAATCCAATATATGGACTATTATAATAAGCGTGTTAGCACTCACATATAAAGAGTGCTAACACGCTGAAAATCTAAATAAAATAATTAATGCATATAGGAGGAAGAAACATGAATCTTAAACCTTTGGCTGACAGAGTTGTTGTCAAGCAGAGCAAGGCTGAAGAGAAGACCAAGGGCGGCATTATCCTCACCAGCGCCGCACAGGAGAAGCCCGAAATTTACGAGGTTCTGGTAGTTGGCCCCGGCGGAATGGTTGACGGCAAGGAAGTCAAGATGGAAGTCAAGGCCGGCGACAAGGTCATTATGGGCAAGTATTCCGGCACCAGCGTGAAGCTGGACGGCGAAGAGTATATCATCATCCGTCAGAACGACATTCTGGCAATAGTTGAGTAATTAAAGGAGAATTTTTAAGCATGGCAAAGCAGATTATTTTCGGCGAAGAAGCCCGCAAGAGCCTTCAGACCGGTGTCGACAAGCTGGCCGATACCGTTAAAATAACCCTCGGACCCAAGGGTCGCAATGTTGTTCTGGGCAAGAAGTTCGGCGCTCCCCTGATCACCAACGACGGTGTTACCATCGCAAAGGAGATCGAGCTTGAGGATGCTTTCGAGAACATGGGCGCACAGCTCATCCGCGAAGTTTCCACCAAGACCAACGATGTTGCCGGTGACGGCACTACCACCGCAACCGTTCTGGCTCAGGCCATGATCGGCGAAGGCGTCAAGAACCTTGCAGCAGGTGCAAACCCCATGGTTATGCGCCGCGGCATCCAGAAGGCCACCACCGCTGCCGTTGAGGCTATCCGCGCAGCAAGCCAGCCCGTTTCCGGCACCAGCGATATCGCCCGTGTAGGCACTGTCTCCTCCGGCGACGAGGTCATCGGCAAGCTGATTGCAGAGGCTATGGATAAGGTTGGTCAGGCCGGCGTTATCACCATCGAGGAAGCCAAGACCGCCGAGACCTACACCGAGGTTGTTGAGGGTATGCAGTTCGACCGCGGCTATCTCAGCCCCTACATGGTCACCGACCCCGACAAGATGGAAGCAATTATGGATGATTGCTACATCCTCCTCTACGAAAAGAAGATCACCTCCATTCAGGATATGCTCCCCCTCCTGGAGAGCATCGTAAAGCAGGGCGCAAAGCTCCTCATCATCGCTGAGGATGTTGAAGGCGACGCTCTTGCAACCCTCGTTCTCAACAAGCTCCGCGGCACCTTCACCTGCGTCTGCGTCAAGGCTCCCGGCTTCGGCGACCGCCGCGCAGATATGATGCAGGATATCGCCATCCTCACCGGCGGTACCGTCATCAGCGAGGAAAAGGGTCTCCAGCTCTCCGACGCCTCCCTTGAGCTGTGCGGCTTTGCACATCAGGTCAAGGTCACCCGCGACGATACCACCATCGTTGACGGTATGGGCGACAAGCAGGAAATCGCAGACCGCGTAAGCTCCATCAAGCACCTCATTTCCACCACCAAGAGTGACTATGACCGCGAGAAGCTTCAGGAGCGTCTTGCAAAGCTGGCCGGCGGCGTTGCCGTTATCAAGGTCGGCGCAGCCACCGAGGTTGAGATGAAGGAAAAGAAGCTCCGCATTGAGGACGCTCTCAACGCCACCCGCGCAGCAGTTGAGGAGGGCATCGTAGCCGGCGGCGGCACCGCATATGTCAACGCAGGCAAGGCAGCTGCCGAAACCGCAAAGACCCTCAGCGGTGACGAGCGCACCGGTGCAGAAATCGTTGCTCTCGCTCTGCAGGCTCCCATCCGCCAGATCGCAGCCAACGCAGGTGTTGAAGGCGCTGTTGTCTATGACAGAGTCAGCTCCTCCGACTGCGCTCACTTCGGCTTCAATGCCGCAAGCGAGGAATATTGCGACATGATCGCCGCAGGCATTGTTGACCCCACCAAGGTTTGCCGCAGCGCTCTTGAAAACGCTGCATCCATCGCCAGCGTTGTTCTCACCACCGAGAGCCTCGTTGCCGACCTCCCCGAAGCCAATGACGGCGCAGCCGCAGCTGCAGCCGGTATGGGCGGCATGGGCGGTATGTATTAATCCAAAGCCAAATAAAAAATCAATCCTCCCCGTGGAAACCACGGGGAGGATTTTTGTATATAGGGACAGCCTCCGTCATTTAAAGCCTACCCCTTGAGGGGAAGGTGTCTGCAGAAGGCAGACGGATGAGGTGTTTATTACGCTGAGGTCAAGACCGCCGTTCTTCCAGCCATCTTACGGCAGAATTTGCAAGCACAGCCGCGCCTATGGGCAGCGCCTCCTCGTCAAAGTCCGCCTTAGGGTGATGGAGGGGATAATTAAAGCCCTTTTTCTCTCCCGCTGCAAGCACCAGCATTGCCGAAGGCACTTCCCGGCTCACATAGGCAAAATCCTCGCTTCCCGCGCTTTTGCCTCCGCCGGGAAAATTCTCCGCCTTGAAAACCTTACCCGCCCCCAATAGCTCTCTTGTCCAAACCCCCAAAGCGGATGCAAGCTCCCCATCCTCCAAAAAGGCGGGGCAGCCTCTGTCGAACTTCAGCTTCGCTTCCGTTTTTGTGGCGGCGGCAACTCCATTCGCTATCTCTCTCATTCGAACCTTAATTTTCTCCCGCACGGAATCCTCCATAGCCCTTATGCTGCCCTTCAAAACAGCTTTTTCTGGAATGACATTTGCTGCGCTGCCGCAGTCTATGCTCCCAAGGCTCAGTGCCGCCTGCTCCATCATACCAAGCTCTGAAGCTTTTATCCTCCAGAAAAGGGCGGTGAAGGCCAGCGCGGCGCCGATTGGGTCAATTCCCCGGTCGGGCTCCGCCCCGTGGCAGCCCTTGCCCCGAAATTCAAGGGTGAAAAAATCCGCAGAGGGCGCGCATTTCCCCGCAGGTGGTATAACTATGCTGCCCGTGGGCAGCTCCGATGCGGTCAAAACATGCAGCATCATTGCACCGCCCACATGGGGAGAGCGCAAAATCCCCGCGGCAATCATATCCTTCGCCCCCTCCAAAATTTCCTCCGCCCCCTGGAACATCAGCTTCACCTGCCCCTGAAGCTCCTTCTCCCGCTTTTTCAGAAGCTTTGCCGCTCCAAGCAGCATTGCTGTGTGCATATCGTGGCCGCATCCGTGGAAAGCGCGGGGCGAAGCAAAGGGCAAGGCCGTTTCCTCCTCAATAGGTAGGGCATCCATATCTGCCCTCAGGAGGAAACACTCTCCCTCCCCTTTGCCGATGATGGCGCTTATTCCCGCCCTTCCGCAGCGAATAAACTCTATCCCCATTGCCCTCAGCTCGTCTTCCACAAAAGCCAAAGTCTCCGAAAGCTCAAAGCCCGTCTCCGCAGCACAGTGGAGTCTGCGTCGGCAGCTTTTCAGATAATCGCTCAGACTGAGAGCCTCTTTCAGAATTTCGGACATACAAATCTCTCCTTTTTGAAATTAGTATGCCCTTTCAGCCTGAGCGATATAATCCGAACACGCTCCGCGAGGCGGATTTTTGAGGTCAGGCTAAAAAAACTTGACTCGCCCCTTTGTGGAAGGTTTATAATAAATGTAGGGGCGAGTCACGAATCGCCCGTTTTGGATCGAAAGGAGCTTGACATATGGGATTTTTCTCCGTCAACATTTTTAACAGAACTAAGCTTCTGGTGGAAAGCGATGCCTCCGCGGCAGCTGCGGCTTTTGAGAAGCTGAAAAAAGGTGGCGTCCCCTGCGAATTACACACCAAACGCCTTCGCAGCACCGTGGGAATGCGCATAGATGTGGGCTCATATATGCAGTATAATCAGGCATTCGTGGGCAATCCTCAGCATTACGGCTACACCTATACCCTCTTCGTCCCCCGAAAGAAACTCGAAAAAGCAAAAGAGATCCTGCATATATAAAAGCAAAAAGCCGCCCAATGGGCGGCTTTTTTTATTCCATTATCATATCCAGACCGCGCTGAAGGTCTTCCATACTCAGCGCGCCCATTCCGTAGGCAACGGCATAGCCCTCCGCATCGATGAAATATGTGGTGGGCAGAGAATACACCGCGTAGACATAGGCGGCAGTCTGATCCATATCGTAAAGCACGGGGAAAGCGTAGCCGCTCTCCTCCACGAAGGCGGAGGCGCTGGCAAAAGTCTCCTGAGCGCCGTCCGTCACATTCACAATCAGGAAATGAACCTCATCTCCAAGCTCAAGATACATCTCGTTGAAGTCGGGCATCTCCATCTTGCAGGGTCCGCACCAGCTTGCCCAGAAATTCAGCACTATGGGCTTGCCGAAATAATCGCTGAGACGGACGGCGTTGCCGTCGGCATCATAGACGATGAAGTCGGGAGCCTGCTCCTTTTCGGGGGCGGGGCTTTCGCTCTCTCCTCCTTCCGCAGAGGCGGCGGGCACGGGAGTTTCGGAAGCTGCAAGCTGCTCGGGTGCGGCGGTCTCGCCCAGATTTTTATAAAGCACGGATGCTCCCACCAGCACGACAATCAGCAAAATAACAACTATAAGCAAAGCTTTCTTTTTATTCATATCCTTTTACCTCGCCAAAAGATTGATAAGATGACCCAAAGTGCCCGTTGCCATCATAAGACCGATAACAATCAGCAGACAGCCGCAGACGGCGTTTATCGCCTTGTAGTTTTTCTTGATGAAGTCGAATGCGCCCTTAAGATAATCAATAAGCACCGCGCTGATAATAAAGGGGATTCCCAGACCCAGAGAATAGACCAAAAGCATAATCACTCCCTCAAGCACATGCCCCTGCTGAGACGCAAGAATAAGCGCTGAACCGAGAAACGCCCCCACGCAGGGAGTCCAGCCCACGGAAAATATCATTCCGAAAAGGAGACTGGGAAAAAAGCCCGCGGCAGCGGGAGACATTCTTCTGCTGCCTTTGAAAATATTCAGCTTGAAAACTCCAAGATAGCTCAGTCCGAAGAAAATTACGATTGCGCCGCTTACAATATTCACGGCGGTCTGATGGGTCTTGAGGAAGCTGCCCACAGTGCCCGCCAGGGCGCCCATAAGAGAGAAAATTATTGTAAAGCCCGCCACGAAGCCAAGTGCGCCCCGCAGAGTTTTTGCGGTGGAGCGCTCTCCGCCGCCTGCGAAATAAGAGATATATATGGGCAGCATAGGCAAAAGGCAGGGGGAAATGAAGGTGATGATGCCCTCCAGAAATGCGATTGCATATTGCATTTGCTCTTCCTCCTTTCCTGTCGTTTACTTTTCCTATTATAGTATATCAAAAGCTTTCCCGCAACTCCGTGATGTAGTCACTGTATAACAAAAAAGAACTGCCCTTACAGGCAGTTCTTTATGGCGGAGAAGGAGGGATTTACCCGAAGGGCATAAACTTCGAATCCCTCCGATAAAAAAAGAACCGCCCTTACAGGCGGTTCTTTTTGGCGGAGAAGGAGGGATTCGAACCCTCGAACGGTTTTTTGCCGTTACACGATTTCCAATCGTGCGCGCTCGACCGGGCTACGCGACTTCTCCACGTGTTTGCGTCGAACAAAAATATATTTTTTTGTCAGCTTTGCTATTATAATTGAATTTATTATGAATGTCAAGCGAAAATTATTGAATATATAAATAAAAATGATATAATACACATAGGTCTGAAAATACCGGAACACCAAGGAGGACATCTATGAAATCCAGAACCGCAAAAAGCATAATTATCAACCTGATAATAACTCTCCTTTTCGGAGCAGTTTATTTCTACTTCAAGCTCCCCGCAATTAACCTTCAGAATCAGGGCTTTTACAGCTTTTTCTTCCTGCTGGCTCTTGTCTACTGCGTGCTCAGCGCCGTCAGCGTCGGCCTCCACAAGGTCACCAGCGGCGGCGAGCTTTGGCGCGGACTGAAGGCGCACTGCGCTGTCCCCGTAATAATCTGTGCGCTTTTTGTTGTCATCCTCATCGGCGGCAGCATTATCGGTCTTCCCATTTTCCGCGCAAACGCATACGCAAATCTCCTTGCGCTCTCCGAAGGCGACTTCGTTGAAGAGGTGGACGAGATAAGCTATAACCAGATTCCCATGCTGGATGAGGACAGCGCCAAGCGTCTCGGCAACCGCAAGCTGGGCGAGCTCAGCGAGTATGTCAGTCAGTTCGAGGTGGCCGAGGATTACACCCAGATCAACTATAAGGGCCGTCCCGTCCGTGTGACCCCCCTTGTCTACGGCGATATAATCAAGTGGGCCACCAACCGCTCCGATGGTCTCCCCGCCTATCTTATCATCGACATGGTGACCCAGAATGTTGAGGTTGTCCGTCTGGACGCACAGGGCGTAGGTATCAAGTATACCACCGCCGAACACTTCGGCCGCAATCTTGCCCGCCATATCCGCTTCCAGTTCCCCACCTTTATGTTTGACGATGCCAACTTTGAAATCGACGAGGAAGGCATCCCCTACTGGGTCAGCCCCCGCATAGTCAAGCGTATCGGCCTCTTCTCCGGCACCGATATCCGCGGCGCAGTTCTCACCAATGCCCTCACCGGTGAGAGCACCTACTACGAGGAGGTTCCCGAATGGGTTGACCGCGTTTACACCGCCGACATCATTATCCAGCAGTATGACTACCACGGCAAGTACCAGAGCGGCTGGCTCAACTCCATCTTCGGACAGAAGAACGTGACCCAGACCACAAGAGGATACAACTACATCGTAAACGGCGACGACGTTTATATGTACACCGGCATCACCTCCGTTATGAGCGATGAGAGCAACATCGGCTTTATCCTCACAAACCAGCGCACCAAGGAGACAAAGTTCTACCCCGTTGCAGGTGCCGAAGAATATTCCGCCCGCGCCAGCGCAGAAGGTGTTGTTCAGCAGTATGAATATGTCTCCACCTTCCCCCTGCTTCTCAACATCTCCGGTCAGCCCACCTATTTCATGGCTTTGAAGGACGATGCTCAGCTGGTCAAGATGTACGCAATGGTCAACGTTCAGCAGTACCAGATAGTTGCCACCGGCGCAACCGTTGCCGAGTGCGAGGCCAATTATATCCGCCTGCTCAATAATGCAAATCTCGTTGAAGAACAGACCCCCAGCACCAACACCGTCAGCGGCAGAGTGGGCGAGCTCCGCTCCGCAGTTATTGACGGCAACACCCATGTCTTCATCCGCTTCGAAGGTCAGAGCGTTTACTATGTTGTAAGCGTGGCCGATGCCCCCATCGCCGCCATACTGAACCTTGGAGACGCTGTAACTCTCTCCGCCGCAGAAGGCGAAGGCGAGCTCATCAGCGCCTGGGATGTTAAAATCAAATAAGCTTCGTCATAACAAAAGCTCCCCGGTGCAAACACATCCGGGAGGTTTTTTTTTCCTTCCACCCAAAATGGTTCAAAGGC